>JANNPZ010000078.1:0-139363 GCA_031400505.1 Paracoccaceae bacterium
CCCTGACCATCGAAACCGGGCAGAAGAAACCCGCCGTCAAGTGGGCCGAGTATCAGCACGAAGACATCCCGCTCGACACGCTGCGGTCGTGGTATCGCGGGCGGCTCGGACAGATGCCCCTCACGGGCATGGTGTTCGGCGGCCACCGCCGCCTTGTCGCGCTGGACATCGACGTGACGGACTTCGCGAAGAACCATCGCATCTGCGAGATCGCGATCTATGACTTTAACATCGGCTCCACTTTCTTCCGCATCGGCAACGCGCCGAAGGTCATGGCGTTCTTCAAAGGCGAGGTGCGATCCACGAAACTCAACGGGGTCGAGGTGTTTGGATCGTCAGGCCAGGTTGCAATCTACGGCACGCACCCGACGACGAAGAAGGATTATCAGTGGCCTGTCCACTCGCTTCTTGACGTCACGCCCAACGACTTGCCCGAGGTCACGCAGGAACAGGTCAGCGGATGGCTCGAAGCGATCAGCCCACTTCTCGTGTCCCGCGACACAGCGGGTCGGCAGGTCGGTTGGGCGGGCAATGGCGAATTGCGGGAGGCGCTGCGCAAGGACGGCATCAACGCAGCCCAGCGCGCGGTTGTCAGCCTGCACGACGGGTCACGCCACCCGACACTGCTGACCGTCACAGCATGGCTCGTGTCGAAGGGCTACGCGCCCGCAGACATCGTGACCTTCATCGACAACAACTTCCCGGATCACCTGCGGAAAGACGACTGGCGCAAGCTGCGCCCGCGCATCCGTCAGATGGCCGAGGACGCCGTTGAGAAATTCTTCGGCGAGGAGAAATGGTAATGGAAGACATCACTCAGCGGACGCCTGACGACCTGAAACCCGAGCCTGTGGTCATCAAGCGTTATCCCCTCGACGACAAAACCGAGGTTGAAGTGCGCGACGACGGCGTGTGGTTCATCGAGAACAAGGTGACGAAGGACGGCAAGCCGTATCGGGAAGCAACGCGGGCGGCCTCGTCGGTCATCGACATCGAGGGGGTCGTGCGCCCCATCGACGCCGAGAGCGAGTCAGGCTTGCTTGTGCGCATCGACAACCGTCACCTGACCGTCAAGCGTGAAGACCTGATCCAGACGCAGGACATTGGCAAGTGGTTGGCTGGGCGCGAGGCATACTTCAATCCGAAACACCTGCCCCTGCTCGCCCGCATGTTCATGGAAACGCGGCCTGCGCCCGTGATCGGCTACACCCGCAACGGGTGGCAGCGAAACGGTGCTTTCGTCGTCGGTGACACGGTGTTGCTTGGCGTCGGTCATGTACTGCGTGGCGAAGGGACTCGGTATGAACAGCGTTCGACGTTTGCCGACTGGGAACAGGAAGTGCTGTCTCGGGCAAAGCAGAAGCCCGCGTGGCTGTTCGCCATCCTCGTAGGGCTGTCGTCCGTGCTGCTTCACCCGCTGGGCATCGACACGGGCACAGCGTTCAATGCCTACGGCTCGTCGGGATCAGGAAAGACGGCAGGCTTGAAGGCTGCTGCGGGTTGCTGGGGCCGTCCTGACGCGTCCGGGTGCCTCAAATCGTTCAACACGACCCTCAACGCCCTCGAAAACACATTCGAGGGTGGCAATGACATGGGGGTGACGCTCGACGAGATGAAGTTTGCAGACAACAATCTTCTCGCTGGCTTTGCCTACATGTCGGGCAATGGCATGGGTCGGGAAAGGATGAAGTCTAACTCGGATCAGCAGCGCGTCAGACGGTGGTTGTGCAACTCGCTCCTGTCGTCTGAAAAGTCGGTCGAAGCGATCTTCGATGCGCTGGAAGAAAAGCAGGCGGCGGGCATGGTCACGCGCCTCGTGGACATCGACATGCGGCAGTGGTTGCCGATCATCGACGGGGGTGCGGTCAACGAGTTTGAGGCGACGCTGATGCTGCACTACGGCACGGCTGGGCCTGAGTTCGTGCGGCGGGTTGCAGGCATGACCGACCTGAAAGAACGGCATGTGCGGGCCGCTGCTGCCCTCTACGCGGGCGATGATCCGAAACTCGGGCGGGCGGCGCGCGTGTTCGCACAGTTGAAGATCGTCGGCGAGATCATGGGCATCGACACGGCGGTGGTGGATCAGATTTGGGTGCAGTGGTCAGCGGATGTGGTCGAAGCGTTCGACGATGATTTCCAGATCGGCAAGGCCGTGCTGACCTTCATCGAGCGTAACCGCCGCGTGTCGATCATCGAGTTGGCAAAGGATAAGCATGACGGCGAGGATAGCCCGTTCGGTCAGGACGAAGGCGAGGTCGGGCATTCCTACAAGGAACGCGATGGCTGGTTCGAGGATGAATTCGTCTACCTGCGCGTCGAGGCGCTCTCGAAGTTGTGCAAAGGCTTCTCGCGGATGCAGGCATACCAGTGGATGCAGGGGAATGGCGTGCTGCATAAGATGAACCCGAAAGCAGATCGGTGGACTGTATATGTGCCGCGCCTCACGCCGCGAGTGACAGCATTGCGGATTGATACGGATCGGCTCCGTCACATCCTCGGTGAGGATACGGTTGATACGGAATAGCGTCACACAGATTGAGGGCGTTGCGTTACGGTTGAGCATTGTGTGACGCTTTTCCGTAACGTGTTACGCTTTGTTCGACTGGGGCGTAACACCTAGATACGTCAATGAAATAAGGCATTTAACTATGTCTGTTACGGTTGTTACGTTTATTTCGATATAGAGATAGTATTAGCAGTGAAGGCTGTTTTGCGCGTGTTTGCGTCTGTATGATCTCTCTCTCGTAGCGGCGTATCAACCGTAACACTCCGTAACAGCGTATCAGTCTGCGCTTCGATGGCGGGCAACGTCGTCCCGAATACGGGCGATCTACTCCACCTGCTTTCGATCCACAGCAACCGCCTCGCCTACGAAACGCCTACGATTATTTGACCATACCATTGATAACTATAGCATAACTAACGTATGACTTTAGTTCATGCCGCATGAGTCCTACACCCAACCATAGATGTTGTGGCGGCGCAGACAGAAGCACACAACGCGCTGATCCGGGTGCAGTGGACCCCCTCCGTCGAGATACAGAACCCCAGCACCGGGTTCGGAAATATCTCAGCACCATTTCTGACCCCCCCGCCCTCCACCTTAAACTCATGATCTGAAACGCATTATCCGGTTTGAGGACCACCCCACGGGCTTTAAAGTCAACCTGCGATGGTCAGTGAAAGCGGTCAAGTCGCACAACCGGGCGAGGCGGCTTCTGATCGGGCGCGCCTCGCCCATCCTAATCAAAGGACGGCCCATGCGTTTCACCATTCAATCGACCCCTACCGGCTGCACCATCACGAAAGCCGAACACCACCAAAGCACCGCGTTCCCGATCCCGATGAGCGCAGGCGATCTGACGGCCTTGCTTTCGACGCTCCTCGCCGATCCCGAGAAGCACGAAGTCGAGCAAGGCCCGGTGCAGATCGTCCGCGCGGAAAAGGGCGTGTCGATCCGCACAGCGCAAGGTCAATTCGACCTGCCGTGGCCGCACCTGTTCGCCATCGAAGGCGCGCCCCATGTTTAAACGCCGCGACCAACGCCTCGCCCAATACCAGAAAATCCGCGACTGCCTCGAAGGCGAGGATCAGGTCAAAGATCAGGGAACGCTTTACCTGAAAAAACCTGACGCGATGACGACGCAGAACTATGAGGCCTACAAGGAACGCGCCCAATTCTACGGCGCAGCGGAATCGACACTCCGCGCCCTCGTCGGCCTCGCGCTGCGCAAAGACCCCGTGATCAAACTGCCGCCGCGCCTCGAAAGCCTGCGCCTGTCCGCTACCAACGACCGCGCGCCGCTTTCGGTCATGATCGAACAAATGGTGCGCGAGGTGATGGCAATGGGGCGGTTCGGCCTGATGCTCGACTTCCCCCGCGAAGGCGCATCAGCCTTGACCCCGCCGCACTTCGTGACGTGGACAGCGGAAACCATCGACAACTTCAAGGTCGCCTACATCGACGGCCAGCTTGAACTGACGCGAGTGATCCTGGCCTCGGATGAAGACCTCGACGGCGATCAGATCTTTCTCGACCTTTGTCTTGAAGACGGCATTTACCGGATCCGTCGTTTCATCGAACAGGGGGCGATCAAGGCCCGCGTGGACATCGAAGAAGAAATCATTCCGATGGTGAAGGGCAAACCGCTGTCCTTCATCCCGTTCATTTTCATCAGCGACAAGAACCTGAACCCGAACGACGAAAAACCGCCGCTACTCGACCTGTGCAACCTGAACCTCGGCCATTACCGCAACAGCGCCGACCGCGAACATGCAATGTTTCTGACGGCAACGCCGACCCCGTGGATCGCGGGCAACGTGCCGGCGAACAAGGTGCCGACCTGCATCGGTAGCGGCACCGTGTGGAACCTGCCCGAAGGCACACAGGTCGGGATGCTCGAATTCCAAGGCCCGTCGATGACAGCCTTCCGCGAACTGATGCAGGAAAAACTCGACCAGATGGCAAGCCTCGGCGCGCGCATGTTGTCGGCGTCGATGAACCGAAACGAAACCACTGCAACAGCGACCCAACGCTCCCGGTCTGAGCTGTCCCTGCTGCAATCCACCGTCGTGATGGTCGAGGCGGCGTTGACGCGCCTGCTGCGCCTTGCTGCTGACTGGACGGGCGAACGGCCTGACGACGTGTCAGTGACGTTCTCGAGGGATTTTATCGAAGTCTCGATGGACCCCACAGGCATCATCGCGCAGATGAAGTTGTGGCAGGCGGGCGCGATCAGTCGGCAGACGCTCTACGAAAACCTGCAACAGGGGGAAATCGCCCGCGCGGATCGCTCCTACGCCGATGAAAAGGACATGATCGAGGAAGAAGGCGGCGACCTGTCGCTTCCCATCTCCATCCTGAAAATGCCGCCCGCCGCATGACGCCGGAAGCTGCGCTAATGGTCGCCGTGATCGAACAGGCGATCACGGACCTCGACGACCCAAATCCTGTGATCCGAAGTGACGCTAACTCGTTCTTCTTCGGCACGGGCGCTTGGGCGGATATCCGCCGTTTATACTGTGATGCCATCGGCGTTGATTCCGCACATGTGCAGGCGTCGCTCCGTCGCGCCGGGAAAGCGGGTAAACCGGCGCGGGAGCCGCGTAACGTCAAGCATACGTTCTCAACGGATGACCTCCGCGCGCTGATACCGACGGAAGCGGCCTTCCAGTTGGCAGATATCACCGTCCCGAAAGACGTCAACCTGACCATCAAGCAGGCACGGTTGGCCGCCCTAATCAAAGAAGGTTTCGTCGAGACGATTGGATACCGCTGGTACGCACTGACCAGCCTCAAGCACCCAAGGAATCTGACGCACAAAGAGCGCATCCTGTCCGTCCTCGATCAGCGGCCAATCAGTGCGCGAGAACTTGCGGCTAGTTTGCGACCGCGGATTTCACCAGTCGACGTGGCCGTCTATTGCGACGGCTTGGTCGCAGACGGGTTGGTCGAAAAGATAGGCCCGGCCACCTATCGACTGCGCGCCCGACTGATCGCTGCCTAAATCCTCGAAACTCCACCTGAAAGCGTGCTTTTCACAGCCATATCAGTCGCTTAGTGTGACCTTGCAGACGTGGTGAGGCCCGGCTCGAGTGTTGAACGCACTAGGGGCAGGTCAGAAATGGCCTGCCTCGTTCAATATTCCTACCGCGTTCAACCATAGGAGCATCACCATGCCCGACGACAACGAAACGCAGGCGCTTGCGCTTGCAAAGGCCCTTGCCCCGACTCTGCTCGAACTTCTGAAACCCGCGATGACGGAACACATCGACGCGTCGATCTCGGGCCTGAAAAAGAAGAACGAAGAACTGCTCGAAAAGCTGGCGAAGCGGGCAGACTTCGCGCCCGACGACAAACCGACCCCGCGCAAGATCACCGAAGACATTCACTTGTCGCGCGAAGAAGCAAGAAACGCGCAGACCTATCGCGAGGCAGATGCGCTTGCCAAAGCCAACGGTGTGTCCGTCCGCATCACGACCGACGTGGACGGCGATCAGGCATTGCGCAACCTGCGCCGCGCCGAACCGACGACCGTCGATGCGCTGAAAGGCAAGACGCACCTCGTCCACGACGGCGTTCTTTATGCCACCCGCGAGGCGATGCGCGACCGCCGCAACTTCGTCAAACTCGAACAGCAGGCAAAGCGGGAACACCTGCGGTTCCAGCCTATCGCGACCTTCGACAACCTGCCCGAGGGGGTCGTCGATGCAAACCCCTGAACTGAGGGCGGCCCTCGAGTTCGCCTATCGCATCTTTGTCTGTGACATGGGCATGGAGCTATACGTCCGTCGCGACGGTTTGACGGTCGTCACGAGTACGTCGGTCGAAGACGTGCAGCCGTCAGGCCCCGACAACGCTTTTCTGCACTTCATGGCGGTCTCGTTTCAGGCGCACCTGAACGGCCACCCCCTCGCGGATATTCGCGATCAGTTGGTCGCGCTCAATGTCGGGGAAGCGGCTGCACAGGATATCTACGAACATTTGCTGGGTATCTCCGGTGACGAATGGGCGCTGTTGCGACGGCGTGTCGCCTTCTACACAGCCGACACTAACACGCCAACGACGCCCGGTTCGACCGTCAACGCGGGTGTCACCTAACATGGACATGGAGCGCATCAGGCGGGCCTTGCCGAAGGAGTCGGGCGGCGGTCGCCGCTCGACCATTCGGATGCGTTCGGACGTCGCGGAAGTGGTGGTCGATTGTGTCTTGATGCGCCGCCCGTTCCTCGAAATCGCGAAACGCTGCGCCGTGGACGTCGAAACCCTCGTCCGTTTTCGGAAGAAATTCATCACGGAAGAAGTCAAGAAGATCGTCCTCGTCGAAGATCAGAAGGCAGAGGCGAACGCCATCGACACGGCGATCAACGAAGGCCAGGACGAGATTCAGACGGGCCTGCGGTCGATCATCGCGGAACAGCGGAAGATCATCGAGCAGTTGAAGGCGGAAGAAGACCTTGGCGGTGCACTGATGGGGCTGCGGGATCAGGCTGCAACCTATGAACGCCTGCTGAAAAGCTACACCGCGTTGAAAGAGCGGACGACCATCGTTCTGTCGATCAACGAAAACCCCGAGTGGAGTCGTTTGCAAAATGTTCTGCGCGCCGTCTTCGCAGATCACCCCGAAGCGTTCGACGATTTCCAACGCCTCGCGCGGCAGGAGCGCCTGCGCCTTGAATGAACTCGATTTCTTTCTTCGGACGCTCGAGGAACGCGTTGACCCGACGCACCTGCTTGAGCGTGTCGTCGGTGCGCCTGCGGACCCGTGGCAGAAGGCGTTGCTGACCACCACTAGCCCCTTCGTCATGTGCTTGGCGTCACGGCGCATCGGCAAGTCGCAGACGACGGGCGTGCTTGCCGCCCAGACCGTTGCCGAACCTGATCGGACGGTGTTGATCCTTTCGACTACGCTGTCGCAGTCGCAACTGCTGTTCAAGAAATGCCTGCTGGCTTGGTCGAAGATGGCGCTGCCGATCAAGGCTGTCCGCGCGACACAGACCGCCCTCGAACTCGAAAACGGGTCTCAGATCGTCTGCGTCCCCGCAGGACAGGACGGCGAATCCGCGCGCGGGCATGGCGTGAAAAACGGCGGTATCCTAGTTTATGAGGAAGGCGCATTTCTCGCGGATGCCGTCTATGACGCGACTCTGCCGATCCGCGAGGACGGCGGCAGGATTTTGATCATCACGACGCCCGGTCGGAAGGGCGGCGTCGCGCACCGCTTCTGGACCGAGAACGACGACGTGGAAAAGATCACCGCCCGTTCGACTGACCTGCCACGCATGGCCGAAAAGGTGGCGTTCGACCGTCGGTATATGCCGCCCGTCAAGTTTGCCGTCGAGCATGACCTTGCGTGGATGGGCGCGGGCGGGACGCCGTTCTTCGATTCCATGACCATCAGCAACGCCTTCGTCGCGCGACCGCAACTCGAACTGGGGAACATCTATGCAGGCATCTGAAATCATCACGCAGGGCGAAGACCTTGTCTTGCCGTGCTTCGATCCCGTCGTGACCGTGGTGCGCGGCTATCGCCGTTTCCTCGTCGGCCTCGACATTGCTCAGAGCATCGACCAGAACGCCTTTGCGATCATCGAAGACGTCCGCGAACCAGCTTGGGGCGAGAACGGCCAATACCTGAAACCACGGACGCGAACCATTGTGCGGGCGGAACGCATCCCGCAGATGGATTACACCCGCCTTGCGCAAGTTGTGAAAAACCTGATGGCCGATCCCGCGCTTGTCGGTCGCGCCCATCTTGTCGTCGATGCGGGCGGTCCCGGTCGTTCTTTCTGCGATCTGCTGAACGCGAAGGGCGTCCAGCACACGCGGATGCAGATTGTCGGCGGTGACAACGAGAACGAGACGAAGGAACGGGCAACGACGTTCTGGAACGTGGGCAAGAACATGCTGCTCGGCAACCTGAACTCGGCGCTGCATACGGGCGATCTGCGCATCGGTGAATTCCCCGGCCGCGACGAACTTCGCCATGAGTTGGAAAGTTTCGAGATGACCATGACGGATGCAGGTCGCGTCCGGATCGAAGGCGGAACGCGGGCAGGACATGCGGACATCGCAATGGCTGCTGCCATGTCCTTCGCCTTGTCAGATCATCGGTCAGTCGGCGCGTTCATCGGCGAAACGCGGCTGCGTGGCTACTGGTAGCCTGCAACCGCGCCATAGACCCCCGAAAAATCGCGTGCTAGGCGGTGTGTCGGGTTTTCGGGCGTGATGATGCCTATTCGGCGGCAATCGCCTGTGTGACGCGCTCTCTGAGGCTGCGCCTTGCCATGCGGACGGCGACGATGAAGTGATCCGGCGCAGCGTCTGCCAGCGCGTTGGCGGTCGGTGGACGGTCGAAGGTAATCTCTCGCGTCTGCCGCCCGTCGCGCGTCACGGTTGCGATGTAGGTTCGCGGAAGTGAAGCAAGCGCATCGACGCGACCTGTGCGCACCTTTTCGGACATGCGGCGCGCAGCCTGTGCGTTTAAATGGTCGATCAAGTTTTCGGCGATCATGGTAGTCCCCCAAATGAAAAGGCCCGCCTCGTCGGGCGGGCCGTCTCGTTCATCGGGTGCAACATGGTTCTGGTCGCAACCGCCTACTTACACGCAGCGATTGAATCTTGGGTGGATGCCGCAGCCTCGCGCACAGGCAGGCGTTTGATGCCTTCGGGCAGGATCAGGAATAGTTTGCCCGCTTTGCGCTCGATCCCGAGGCCCGCTGTCTTGAAGTCGGTATAGATCGCGGCGGACACGACCGAACGCGACCATCCCGTGATCTCGGCCAGATGTTCGAGCGTCGTTCCACGGGCAAGGGCAACGGCCATCAGGTGACGCTTTGTGCCCGCACGGATCGGCTTGATCTTCGACACGTCGGTTGTCGGGTTGACGAGTATGCGGTCTTCGGTGCCGCGCGTCGTGGGCTTCTCTTTCTTGGCGGCAGGCATCGCAGGCAGCTCCTGACCGAGCAAGGACTGCACCACATCGAACCCAAGCCGGGACCAACCGAGCATGTCACCGTCAGAGTCGGGCGTGACGTGGACAAGGCCTTTCTTGACGAGCGACGACAGAACGCCTTTCTTCTGGGCGGTCGTCATGTCACCGACTTTCCGATCTTCGAGCCAGACCCACGTTGTCAGGTCAGCCGGGCAGGTCGCCTGTTTCGGTGCGCCGTTCACCACCGTGTTTTCGCAGTGGGCGAACGCGACGAGCAGGTGCTGTTCCGGCGCGGTCAGGGTCTTGAGAACCGCGAGCACGTCGTCTTCGGTGGGTGTCAGGCTGGACGAGTTGTCGAGGACGTCGGTCGGCGTGTCGTCGCGTTCGCGCAGGTCAGCGTCAAGGGCGTCGGTCGCGGACATCGCATCGAACATCGCGACGAGGGCGGCGTGGGAGGTCTTTTTCAGTTGGGAGGCGGTTAGCGGGGTGACGAGCAGCGCGTTGATGGCGGCTTTGGTCATCGTGGTCATGTCGGTGGTCATCGTGTGTCTCCGTTGCTAGTAGGTCAGAATGGTTGACCTATAACTCAGTTATCGGACCTTTCCCCGGCGCGTGTAAACCGGGTGCCGTTTAAACGCGTTCCCACTCTGTTCCTTGCCCGCTTCGCTTGCCTGATTTACTGTCGCGGGATGCGATCACCACAGCGAACCATCGAAGAAGTTTTCATTGACGGCAGGGGTCCACTAACCTCTGGCCAACTTCTCGCCATGCACGATGACGAGTGGGGTTTCCTGCGCGACGAAACAACCCGGTTCAACAAGACAGGCGAAGGGCTATCGCTTCGGTGCCATGAGTGCGGTGGACCCGTCTATGTCAAAGCTGTCCGCGCCCAAGGTGAAGTAAGCCGCCCAATGTTCGCGCACCACAAAGATGCCGATCACAACTGCCCGTGGTTCACGGGTGACACGATGACCCCAGACGACGCGCGGGCCGCGCAGTATCATGGGCAACAGGTGTCCGCTGCCCATGAGCAGATGTGCGCCTTGATCGACGAGTTGGTGCGTCTAGACCCGCGCTACATTCGGTCAACGAGAGGCGACTACCTGCCGCCCGTCGAGAGCGATCACGGGCGCTACCCCGACGTCTATGCCGAGTTGCAAGGCGTTCGCCCGTTCGTCGTCGAGTATCAGCGGTCAAGCACCTTTCAGAATGAGGTGACAGACCGGACCCTCCATTATGCCCGCGAGGGCATATCGTTGCTTTGGGTCTTCTCGCACCTTGATCAGCACAACCTGAAACAGAGCTTCCGAGACGTCATTCGGCGGCATCGCGGCAATGCCTTCGTGCTTGATCAGGCGGCGGTCGCAGCCTCGCGAGAACAGCGAACCCTCGTGCTGTCATGCTACCTTCGGCAAGGCGACACGTTCGACCCGCCCTTGCTTGTCCGCTATGACTCTCTGACCATCCCGAACCAGAACCTGCCCTATCACGAGGACCGCATCGTCGCGCCCTTGCTATCCCGCATCGACGCGCGACGGCGGCACTACTTTCCGGCGCTTGCGGATTGGGTGAAGGCCGAGCGCGTCGGACCTATCCAGATCGACGAGTTGCAAGCGTTTGAGCGTCGGAAGGCTGACCGCTTGATTGCTGCTGCGTTTTCCATCGTTGCGACGGCGAACGGCAAGAAGACCAACTACGCCAGTCGCCATCCCGAGTTGCGCGAGATGATCAACAACTTCCTCGATCTCGGCTCCATCGCACCTTATGCCGATCTGCTGGAGGCGCTGATCAAGAACACGGCGCAGCGCGGCCTACTCGAAACGTCAGTCGCAACCGTCATGGATCGGGTCCGCAACGGTTGGGTCAAGCGACCGGTGCCAACGCCGCAGGTTTCCGAAAAGTCAGAAGAATGGCAGCTATTGCGCGAGTTGCTTCCCGAGGCGCTTGATCCTGTCATTCGAGCGGAACTGGCGTTCTACGACGCGCTGCCGAAGTGGGCGGTTTAGCCTGTCACGCCGTCGCACTTGCGACACTTTGATTGTAGGCTCTCTCGCAAGCAACGCATCGGTAGTCAGCAACATAGCGGACATCACCTCGGCATGTGACGCAAGGTTTCGAGCGATAGGTCGTTTGGCCCGCCTTACGGGCGATCAAACGCGCCTGCTCCTTCGGAGCAATAGACGGAACATCACCGCGCCTTACAGCGATATTGAACGACTGACGGGGAAGGCCAAACTCCTTCAAGACGATCTCACTGATCTGATCACGCGATATGCCTTTCGCTACGAGCACTTCGACGCGGGCGATCAGGTTCGGCCAGTAGGGCCTGTCCGACATTTTTCTTACTGCGCCCACTGTACTTACTCCGTATTCTTTCGATGAACCTGCCAACCAAGTTGGGCGCGATTAAGGCGACACCTCAGACATCGGTTAGGTAGCGCGGGCGAACCTGCAATGATCGGTGGATGATCACGTTGACCGCCGAACAGATTGAGGCTGGCCGGACGGCCGTCATTGCCCGCAACCCGTCTTGGGAGCCAACGCCGCAGGAAGCCGTTACCCTCGCCCACGAGTTGTTCCGAAAGCATGGCCGCATGAGCGACCGCAACGAGTGCGCGCAGGTTGGAATGCTGATAGGTTGGTGTCGGGAGAAAGTGTGGGCGCGGCATCGCATGGGTGAACTCGGTCTGCCGACCGCCTTCGTCGAGCGGGCGCAGGCGTTCGCCGCAGGCCATGTCTTTTACTTCGACCCCGCAGGCGTCGAACGCTATGTGCTGGACAACGAGCGCAAGGGCCTGCCGCTTGAACGGGCCTTGATGGACAACCTTCGGACCAAGTTCGACAGTGTGTCAAAAGCGTTCCTTGCGTCGATCTGGGTTCCTGAGTGCCCATGTTGCGGCGTGACGTTCGAGCGGGGTGGGAACGCTTCGCCGTCCTTTGACCACTTGATCCCCGGCATCCGATCCCGCGACAACGCCCGCCTGATTTGCCAACTCTGCAATGTGACGAAACTCGACGCAACACCCGACCAGCTTCACCGGATAGCGGACTGGATGACCCTCACCCCTGCCGCAATGATCGAACGCGCGCAGGCACTGCCGCAGATTGAAGGCTACCGCCTGAACAACTGGGACGGCAGACGGCAGCTTCTTTCGATGAAGAAGTATGCTGCCCGCAAGGCAGGCGTCGAGTTCAGCCTTTCGCTCGATGATGTAGTCTGGTCACGGTCATGTCCTGCTCTGGGTGTTGAGTTTGATCTGCCGGGAGTGACGCAGGCGGACAAGAAAGGTCCGAAGCGCAACTCGCTTTCCTTCGACCGCATTGACCCGCGCCGTGGTTATGTCGCAGGCAACGTCGTGCTGGTGTCGCATCAGGCCAACTCGATCATGGGCAACGCAACCTCGCCCGACCGCATCCGCCGCGTTGCTGACTGGTTCGATTGGGCACTTGCACAAGGCCGCCGGGCCGCATAAACCTTCAGAGTGTTGCGGGCGTAGCTCAGTGGTAGAGCATCTGCCTTCCAAGCAGAATGTCGCGCGTTCAATCCGCGTCGCCCGCTCCACCTTCTTCTTGATCATCGCAAAGGCCGAGCAGCGCGCTCACTACGATTTTTTCGTAACCTACGATTTACCTACGATGCGGGATTTTATTGATGGTCAAACGCTTGAAATGTTAGCATATTTAACGGTTTGACCATATGTTTGGAAGGCTAAGGTCTTACCATTACACAATGCCCGCGCAGCGTGGTGATACCCTTGCAAGCACGTCTTCGCAAGACCCTCGGTTGGCGCGTCGTGCAAGCGCCTCTGTGGCGGTGCAAACCCGCTTTGGCAAAAGGGGAATATGGGCCAGCTGACCGCCGACAAGATTGTTGCGCAAGCGCCAGACTGTGTTAGCAAAGCGGTGCAAGACCGGCTGGGCGCAGAGCACATTCTTGCCGGTGCCCAACCTGCGTCATACAACTGCCGCAGCACGCGGGCACCTATTGGCTACTTACTTCAAGCAGGCGCGTCACAATGATCTACCCGACAATCCTCTGTGGCGGCTCTGGCACGCGGCTGTGGCCCCTGTCACGCAAGAGCTATCCAAAACAGTTTGTGCCGCTGCTAGGTGATGAAACGCTGTTTCAGGCCTCGGCGCGCCGATTGACCGGCAGTGGATTTGCCGAGCCACTCGTTTTGACCAATGCCGATTTCCGGTTCATCGTGACCGAACAACTTGCGGAACTGGGGATCAACCCCGGTGCCGTGATCATCGAACCCGAAGGGCGAAACACTGCCCCGGCAATTCTGACGGCGGCCTTGCATGTTGCGGCCATCGACCCCGAGGCGGTCTTGCTTGTGGCCCCGTCTGATCACGCCATACCCGACACCGCCGCTTTCCACGCAGCGATTGCCCGCGGGCTGACCGCCGTTGCGCAGGGCCAGATCGTGACATTTGGTATTGCGCCCAGTCGGCCCGAAACTGGTTACGGCTATCTCGAACTCGCCACCCCGCCCGACAGCAACGCCAACCCCGTCCCGCTGCGGCGGTTTGTCGAAAAACCTGACGCGGCAAAGGCCGAAGCGATGCTGTTGGCCGGGGTCTACCTTTGGAATGCCGGGATCTTCCTGTTCCGCGCGGTTGACATGATTGACGCCTTTGCCGCCCACGCCCCCGAGGTTCTGGAACCGGTTCGCGCAGCGCTTGCCCAGGCGAAGGTGGACCTTGGCTTTTTGCGCCTTGCCGCCGGTCCTTGGGCAAAAGCACCGGACATCTCGATTGACTATGCCGTGATGGAGCGCGCCTCGAACTTGTCGGTGGTGCCGTATTCCGGCGCTTGGTCAGATCTGGGGGGGTGGGACTCGGTCTGGACGGAAGGCGAACAGGACCGACAGGGTGTTGCCACTTCGGGGGAGGTCACCGCGATTGATTGCAACGAAAGCCTGTTGCGATCTGACAGTGATGGATTGCAGCTTGTGGGCATCGGGCTGACGAACATCATCGTTGTTGCGATGAATGACGCCGTTCTTGTGGCAGACATGTCCCGCGCGCAGGATGTGAAAAAGGCGGTCGATGCGCTGAAGGCAAAAAAGGCGGCGCAGGCCGTGCAGTTTCCCAAAGACCACCGGCCATGGGGTTGGTTTGAAACGCTGGTGCTTGGCCCGCGCTTTCAGGTCAAACGCATCGTGGTGCATCCGGGCGCCAGCCTTAGCCTGCAAAGCCATCACCACCGTTCAGAGCACTGGATCGTGGTGCAAGGCACAGCAAACGTCACGATCGGCGACGCAGACCAATTGATTGCCGAAAACCAGTCGGTCTACATTCCCCTGGGGGTCAGGCATCGATTGCACAATCCCGGCAAGCTGTCGATGGTGTTGATCGAGGTGCAGACCGGGGCCTATCTGGGCGAAGATGACATCGTCCGATATGACGACATCTATGCCCGTGGCCAGGGTCCCAAGGGGTGACTGACGGCACCGCTTTGGCGGGGTACCTGGCAAAGTCCAGTGACCCGCAACAGCGCTTGCCAAGGCACCGGGGTCACTTGCAATGCCAGTGCGGTCTTGACAAACCGCATGCCGTTGCAACCCGTGCGCAACGCAGATGGTCGGCCAAGATGCGCAGTCTCATCGCCTCACGCGGGCGATACGCCACGGATCCGTTCAGACCGACGGCGCAATGCCTCGACCGTTGCCAGCATTCCGATCGAGATGATGACCAGAATCGTTGCAACCGCCAGAATGGCCGGACTGATCGCCTCGCGAATGCCGTTCCACATCTGGCGCGGGATGGTCTGCTGATCGGGACCCGCAATGAACAGCACCGCCACCACTTCATCGAACGACGTGACAAAGGCAAAAAGCGCACCCGCGATGACACCGGGCAGGATCAGCGGCATGATCACCTTGAAGAATGTTACGCGCGGGTTTGCCCCCAGACTGGCAGCGGCGCGGACCAGGGATTGGTCAAATCCGGTCAGCGTGGCCGTTACAGTGATGATCACAAACGGTATTCCCAGCGTTGCATGCGCCATGACGATACCCAGATAGGTCGCCGTTAGCCGCCCGCAATCGACCCCGATGATGCTGCAGGGGTTGGAATAGAAAAAGAACAAACCTGTCGCGATGATGATGATCGGAACGATCATCGGGCTGATCAGGATCGCCATGATCAGCCGCCGATAGGGCATCTCTGGCCGCGACAAGCCGAGAGCCGCCAGCGTACCCAAAAAAGTGGCCAGAATCGTGGACCAGAACCCGATGATGATCGAGTTCTTGGCGGCCTTGACCCAGGTTGCATTGGTCCAGGCATCGGACCACCAGGTGCCATCGCGAACCGCTTCGGGGGCCTGCATGCCAAAGGTCAGAAGGGTGTCGTACCAGCGCATCGAATACCCGGCCGGATCGAAAGTCATCATGGCTTCGGTAAACGTGAAATACGGCTCTGCGTTGAACGACAGCGGGATCACGATCAGGATCGGAGAGATCAGAAACAGGAACACCAGCCCGCAGATCACGAGATAGGTATAGCGCCAAAGCCGCTCCAGCGGGCTTGCATATGTCGGAAGGGCCATCAGCGGTGCTCCTTAACCCAGCTTGAGGTTGTCGATGCCGATCAGGCGGTCGTAAAGCCAATAAAGCACCAACACGCCGCCCAGCAAAAGCGAAGACAACGCCGCCGCCAGTGACCAGTTCGACTTGTCCATGTGGAAATCGATGAAATTCGAAATCAGCTGCCCATCAGCCCCCCCGACCAGGGCGGGGGTGATGTAGTATCCGACGGCCAGGATGAAAACCAGCAGCGCGCCGGCCCCGATGCCCGGCAAGGTTTGCGGCAGATAGATCCGTCGGAACGTCGTCCAGCTTGTCGCCCCCAGCGAGCGTGCGGCGCGGGCATAGGAAGGCGGGATCACCTTCATCACCGAATACAGCGGCAGCACCATGAACGGCAAAAGGATGTGCGTCATCACGATAATCGTGCCGGTCTGGTTGTACATCATGTCAAGCCGTCCCTCGTCCGGCACGACGCCCAGCGCAAAAAGACTGTTGTTGACCACGCCTTGCCCCTGCAGCAGCACGATCCAACTGGTCGTGCGTACCAAAAGCGATGTCCAGAACGGCAACAGCACAAGGATCATCAACAGATTTGCCTTGGCCATCGGCAAAGTCGCCAGCAGATGGGCCACGGGAAAGGCCATCAAAAGGCAGGTGATGGTAATGATCGCCGACAGGATGAAGGTTTTGATGAACAGATTGATGTAGATCTGCTGATTTTCAGGTACCCGCTGAACCGTGCCATCGGCGCTGCGTTCATAGTCCGCTGCGATCAGGTAGAAATCGCTGGTATAGGGCTGTGCTGCGGACCGCATGGCGACCCAGACGGCGGGATCAGCCCATTTCGCATCAGCCGCCAGAAACGCCTCGCGGTAGGGCGGGGCCAGATCGGCGGCGTTGCGGGCGGTTTTGGTAAACAGCGACCGGGTTTCGGGAAGTGTGTAATTGACCCGCGTTCCAGCCAGGCCTGCGGTTTTCTCGGCCTGCATCTTGCGGAAATCTTCCGCCAACGCGGCAAAGGCCGCCTCATCCGGCGCAGTACCTGCAGGGTTGGCGGCAAACCATGCAACGATTGCCGGGGCATTTGCCGACAGCCCGTCATGGTAGACCGACCGGTGCAGCATCTGCGCAATCGGCAAGATGAAGGTGATGATGACAAAGGCCAGCAGCGGCGCCACCAGAAAAAACGCCTTGCGCCGCGCCCGGCCTTGCGCACGCTGCAGGGCCGCCTTCAGCGGGCGCCCGTCAGAGGTGGTCAGCAAAGCCTGCGACATGGGGGCGGTCTTTCATTGAGAAACTTGGCGGCAAAGCAACCGGGGGGCAAATCAGGCCCCCCGGAAGTGGTTTGCCCTAGTTGGCGGCAAGCCAGGCGTTGAAACGCTCGTTCAGTTCTGCGTCTTTGTCGACCCAGAACTCGAAGTTCGATTCAAGCGCGTTGGTCAGGTTTGCAGGTGCCGTGGGCAGGTGCGGGGCCATGACGGTCTTGCCATCGCTGAACACCAGTTCTTCCAGCATCGAGGATTTGCGCGCCGGGCCGTAAGAGATGTGCTGTGCCTGTGCGCGCAGCCCCTCGGTAGAGGTGGCGAACTTGATGAATTCCAGCGCGCCGGCAACGTCTGCGGCGCCCTTCGGGATCACATACATCTCGTTTTCATAGACCTGGGCGTCCCAGACGATCTGGAACGGTTTGCCCTCGCCGATGGCCGCGTTGAAGATCCGGCCATTATAGGCGGTGGTCATCACGACCTCGCCATCCGCCAGCAGTTGCGGAGGCTGCGCGCCCGCTTCCCACCAGACCACTTCGGATTTGATCGTGTCGAGTTTGGCCAGCGCGCGGTCCACACCTTCCGGCGTACCCAAGGCGGCGTAAACCTCGGCTGCGGGCACGCCATCGGCCATCAGCGCAAATTCGAGAACGGCCTTGGCACCCCTGCGGATGCCGCGCTTGCCGGGGAATTTTTCGAGGTCAAAGAAATCGGCCGCTGTTGTCGGGGCGCCCGACGGGAATTTGGTGGTGTCATAGGCAAAGATCGTCGCCCAGATGTCGGTCGAAACGCCACAATCGGTTACGGCACCGGCCAGAAAATCCTCTGCCGCCGGGGTGCCATCGCTGCCTGCGGGCAGATCGGCCACGTTGATCGCCTCCAGCAGGCCTTCATCGCACAGGCGGATCGCGTCGGCATATTCGACGGACGCCACGTCGATGGTGACGTTGTTTGCCTCGACCATCGCCTTGATCGGCTGGGCCGGGTTGTCGCTGTCGACCATCACCGTCGCAACGCCTGTGGCGGCCGTATAGGGCTTCAGATGGCCCTCGGTCTGGGCCGCGCCATAGGCACCACCCCACGACATGAGCGTGATTTCAGCCTGCGCCGCAAAGGCGAAGCTAGTCAGGGCTGTGGACAGGATCAGTAGTCTTTTCATATTCTTAGCTCCCAGGTTGAACAAGCAGTCTTCTGTTGGGTTTGGCCGTAGCTTGCACGGTCGGGCCAAAGGTCATGCGAACTGGCATGCCGTAACGCATCAAGGGTCCAGCGCGCGGGCATCCTGCGGGTGCCAGCCAATCTTGATGGTCTGTCCGGGGACGAGTTTGGTCTGCCCCAGAGTATTGCGCATTTTCATCACGAAATCATCCGCCCCGGCAACCCGCAACACTGCACGCAGGATATCACCCATGTAGATCATTTCCACCACTTCGGCGCTGATGGTATGGGCGCCAGGTGGCATCATCTCGGGCTTGAATTCGACCCTCTCGGGCCGGATCGACACCAAAGTCTTCGCCCCCTTTTGCGTCACGTTTACCGGGGTTGCGTCAATCACCTCGCCGGTGGCGAGGCGGACAGTGCATTTGCCGCCTCCGATCTCTTCGATCGTGCCAAGCAAGCGGTTGTTTTCACCGATGAACTGCGCCACGAAACTGTTGTCGGGGCGCTCATACAGATCGGCCGGCGTCGCCAGTTGCTGAATTCGGCCGTCGTCGAACACTGCCACCCGGTCCGACATCGTCAGCGCCTCGCCCTGATCATGGGTGACATAAACCACCGTGATGCCAAGGCTGTCATGCAAGTGCTTTATCTCGAACTGCATGTGTTCGCGCAACTGCTTGTCCAGCGCGCCCAGCGGTTCATCCATCAGGACCAATGCCGGGTCGAACACCAGCGCGCGGGCAAGGGCAATGCGCTGCTGCTGGCCACCAGACAGTTGCGCCGGCCTGCGGTTGATGAAGGCGTGCATCTGCACCATGTCCAGCGCGCGCTTGATCTTGACCTCGCGGTCGGACTTGCTGATGCCGCGCACTTCCAGCGGAAAGGCCAGATTTTCCCCAACCGTCATGTGCGGAAACAGGGCGTAGTTCTGAAACACCATTCCGATGCCGCGCTTGTGCGGTGCCACCTGGTTGATCGGCTTGCCCGCCAGCAAAATCTCGCCGCTGGTCGCTGTTTCGAACCCCGCAAGCATCATCAGGCAGGTCGTCTTGCCCGACCCGGACGGCCCGAGCATGGTCAGAAACTCGCCCTTTGCCACTGACAGGTTCAAGTCCTTGACGACCAGAGACACGCCATCATAGCTTTTTTGAACCCTGTCAAAGACGACGAACGTGTTCGGTGCTTGCAATCGGATTTTCCTCTCTCGCGGGTCGTCTGTCATATCCACGCCAAACAGAACCGTTTTGCAACAGGGTTGGCAAGGCGTGGATGACGTGCGATGCCCCTGATCAACCGACGATCAGATGTTCGGGACCGTAGGGGAACGCTGTTATGTTGCGGTTGCCCACATTGTCATCAGAAGTGATCACCAGAATATCGTGTTCACGATAGCCGCCTGATCCCGGCAAATGGTTCGGGATGGTGATCATCGGCTCCATCGACACGACCATGCCCGGCTCCAGCACGGTGTCGCAATCTTCGCGCAGTTCAAGTCCCGCCTCTCGGCCATAATAGTGGCAAAGAACGCCAAAGGAATGGCCATAGCCAAAGCTGCGGTATTGCAGCAGGTTTTCGGCGGCATACATATCGTTCAGCTCTTTGGCCACATCCGAACACCGCGCGCCGGGGACCAAAAGTTCTTTGCCGCGGTCATGGATCTTGCAGTTGATGTTCCACAGACGGATGTTTTCGTCGGTCGCGGTTTCGGCAAACAGCGTCCGCTCCAGCGCCACATAGTATCCGGCCACCATCGGAAAACAGTTCAGCGACAGGATATCGCCGCGTTCGATCTTGCGGCTGGTCACCGGGTTGTGCGCCCCATCGGTGTTCAGCCCCGACTGGAACCAGGTCCAGGTGTCCAGCAACTCGCCATGTGGCCAGATCCTGGCAATCTCTCGCACCATGGCAGCGGTCGAATGCAAGGCGACCTCGTGTTCCGGCACGCCAACCGCAATCGCCTCGACGCAGGCCGCCCCGCCAAGGTCGGCGATCCGGGTCATTTTGGTGATATGGGCGATTTCTTCGTCGGATTTGATCATCCGCAACCGCATCGCCGGCGCTGCGATATCGACAAATTCCATTCCCGGAAACTCGGCCTTCAGCAGGTTCAGCGTGTCGATGTTGATGTGATCAAATTCGATGCCAAGCCGCTTTACCCCACCGGTCAAAGCCCGCACTGCGTGAAAGTAGTTGTCCTTCTGCCAGTCGGTATAGGTCACATTGCTGCCAAAGGTCCGCCGCCACGGTTGCCCGCCATCAATGCCTGCGCTGATCGACGTGGCCATGGAGTGGTCAACCACCAGCCCGTAGCGCCGGCCGAAATAGCAAAACAGGAAGTCGGCGTAGTAATTGATGTTGTGATAGGACGTGAACAGGGCCGCGTCGATGTTTGCGGTTGCCATATGTGCGCGGATCAGGCCCAGACGCCGCTGCATCTCGGATGCCGAAAAGGTCGGCGTGACCTTTTCGCCGTTGTTGGTGTAGTCCTGAAAACGTTCGCGTTCCATCAATTCGTCCCCGGCTGTGAGTGCGGTCGCCCTTGGACTGGCACCTTGGCATGGCGGTTGCGGGTGTCAAAGGATGGTTTTTCATGCCATGCATGAGAAACGCTCATACCCTCCTTCCGGAAATCCGTTCATGGAACATCCCCCTTTCAATGCCTTGCGCACCTTTGAGGCGGTCGCCCGGACCGGCAGTTTCAAAGCCGCCGCCACCGAACTTTGTGTGACCCAATCTGCGGTCAGCCATCAGATGCGCTTTCTTGAAAACTGGTTGGCCGCGCCCCTTTTCGAACGCGCGACGGGCCGCCCGGCCCTGCTGCCGCAGGCCGTGCATCTGGCCCGCACGTTGACCCGGTCTTTGTCCGAAATCACCGAAGCCTGCACAAGGCTTCGCAGTGCCTCTGCACCTCAACCTCTTGTGATCGCAGCCATTCCATCGGTCGCGGTGTGTTGGCTCATTCCGCGACTTTCCGCGTTTCGGGCGCTGCATCCTCACATCGAGTTGCACATCGTCTATGCGATCCACGGCCATGACATCGACTTTCGCGCCGTGCATCTGGCTTTTGTCTTTGCCGACAAGGCGCCGCGCGTGCCCAATGCGCTGGTCGAGCACTTCTTTGCCGGAGACAGCGTTGCCGTGGCAAGCCCAGCACTTGCTAACCGGATGAGCCGCGATCCTTCGCCCGCACAGCTTGCCTGCTGGGGTTTTCTGCATGACACAAACTCAACCGGATCGCTGCGGTGGCTGGCCGAGGCGGGCGTCGGCATCGAGAGTGATCTGGCAGGGCCGGTTTTTGAGGATTTCAACCTGCTGCGCGCCGCCGCGCTGTCTGGCCAGGGGGTTGCCCTGTGCCCGATGGCGATGATCCGCGACGATCTCGAGGCCGGACGTCTGGTTCTCTTGTCCGAGATAACCGTTTTGGACGAGTATTCGTACTTCCTGATCACCAGGATCCAGACCGACCCTGCGCTTGCCCCGGCGGCACAGGCCTTTCGCGACTGGGCGCTGGCGAGCCGAACCTGATGGGTGGGGAATTGCCGTTGACTTGCCGCGGTCAGCCGCATTGCATGTGACAGGCTGCAGGGGACAAAGGCGATGCCCGACGATCACATCGAACACATCGACACGCTTGTCGTAGGGGCGGGTCAGGCCGGCGTCGCAATGAGCGAGCATCTGACCGCCTGCGGCGCGCCGCATCTGGTGCTGGAACGCGGGCGGATTGCCGAACGCTGGCGCTCGTGCCGGTGGGATTCACTGGTGGCCAATGGTCCGGCCTGGCATGACCGTTTTCCTGGTTTGGAATTTGCCGACGACAGCCCCGATGCGTTTCCGGCCAAAGACCGGGTTGCCGACTACTTTGCGGCCTATGCAAAGATGATTTCAGCCCCGATCCGATGTGGGGTCGAGGTAAGGTCCGTCGAAAGGATTGCCGGGCGTGCGGATTTTCGGGTGGAAACGTCACACGGCGTGATCGAGGCTCTGCGCATCGTTGCGGCCACTGGTGCATTTCAGCGCCCCGTGATCCCGGGATGGGTCCCTGACAGTGACAAGATCATGCAGGTACACTCGAACGCATACCGCAACCCGGCGCAGTTGCCGCAGGGCGCGATGCTGGTGGTGGGGGCGGGATCATCGGGCGCACAGATCGCCGATGAACTTCTGCGCGCTGGCAAGCGGGTTTACCTGTCGGTCGGGGCCCATGACCGCCCCCCGCGCCGCTATCGCGGGCAGGATTACTGCTGGTGGCTGGGCGTGTTGAACAAATGGGACGCCGACAGCCCCGCGCCCGGCACGGCCCATGTCGCCATCGCGGTCAGTGGCGCCAATGGCGGAGCGACGGTGGACTTTCGCCGCTTTGCGGAACGGGGAATGACTCTGCTCGGATCGGCGATCAGCTTTGATGAAGGTGCGATGTCCTTTGACGGCGACCTTGCGGTGAACCTTGGCCGGGGGGATGCGAATTATCTTTCGGTGCTGGCACAGGCCGATGACTTTGTACTGCGCCATGGGCTCGACCTTGCGGCAGAGCCGGAGGCGCATGTGATCGGCCCCGATCCGGACTGCGTCAGCAACCCGATCCGAAAGCTGGACCTGGACGCGGCGGGAATTTCCGCGATTGTCTGGGCGACGGGGTATGCGGCGGACTACAGCTGGCTCAAGCTCGATGTAACCGACGCCGCAGGCAAGCCCAAACATCAGCGCGGCGTCTCGACAGAACCGGGTATCTACTTTCTTGGTCTGCCGTGGCAGACCCGGCGCGCATCCAGCTTTATCTGGGGTGTCTGGTACGATGCCAAACATGTGGCCGACCATATTTCCAAGCAACGCAGCTACATGAAACGCCTCGCCTCGCCCAAAGGCGTACCCCGCACGTGACCATCCCAGTTCCCAGCCCGCTGAACCAAACCACCCGAGGACCCATGGCCCACACCCGCATCCGCCCGTTCAACACCCGCAGCACCTACCCCGAACAGAACCTTGACAACGACCTGTGCCATGCCGTCGTCACACGCGGCGGCAGCACGGTCTGGATGCGCGGCCAATGTCCCCAAGACCTTGATACCGCGAAGACCATCGACAGCAGCGACCCGGTCGCGCAGACTCACAGGGTGATGCAGAACATCCAGCAGCTTTTGGCAGAAGCCGGTGGCAAGATGGAACATCTGGTAAAACTGGTGGTCTATCTGACCGATGTGCGCCACCGCGAGGCGGTTTACCGGACGATGGGCACCTATATCAAGACGGTGCACCCGGTCTGCACCGGCCTGACGGTGGTTGCGCTGGCGCGCCCCGAATGGCTGGTCGAAATCGACGCAACCGCTGTCATCCCGGATTGAAGCCGTGACATTTTCAATCGTGGCGCGATGTGACGCAACAGGCATGTTCGGGATGGCTGTCAGCTCGTCTTCGCCGGCAGTTGCGTCCCGTTGCGCCCATGCGCGCGCAGGGGTTGGCGCGGTCGCGACACAGAACATCACGGATCCCGAGCTTGGCCCATTGATCCTGGACCAGATGGCAAGGGGCCAATCCGCATCGCAAGCCGTCACAACCATTGCAGCCCAATCAGAAAACCTTGCCTATCGTCAGGTGCTGGTGGTGGATGCGGCGGGGCGGACTGCCGTGCATTCCGGCGCACATGTCCTGGGGGTCTGGGGGGTTGCGCAGGGGCCATCCGTGGCCGCCGGGGGAAATCTTCTGGCCAATGCCAGCGTACCACAAGCGATGGTTGACGCGTTTGCCATTGCAGAGGGGCATCTTGGCAATCGCCTTTTGGCCGCGCTGAAGGCCGGTCTGCTGGCAGGAGGCGAGGCGGGCCCCGTCCATTCGGCGGGGCTTCTGGTTGCGGATCGGTTGAGTTGGCCCATCGTCGATCTACGATGCGACTGGACAACTGCCTGCCCGATTGCGGCCCTCGATCAGATCTGGCGCATCTATCACCCGCAGATCGACGCCTATGTGCAGCGCGCGCAAGACCCCGGGCGCGCGCCGTCTTATGGCGTTCCAGGCGACGGCTGACTTTGCATGCAGCAGGGGCACGCGGCTGCCGGCCCGGTCTTACGGCAGCCTGGTGCGCCGGATTTCAGGGCCGTTCCAGCAGTGGCTCCTGAAGCCGATCAGGGTGAAAGACCGTCGCGCCTGACAAGAACAGCACCGTCGCAGGTCCGAACATCGGGGCTGGTCGGGTTTGCCACGTAACCGCTATTGCAGTCCGAACATGCGAGCCTCTGTGCGTCAAATGACCGAAACGGTCAGGCAGCCGAGCCCGTCTATCGTCGCCTCGATCCTGTCACCGCGCACAACCGCGCCGACGCCGGACGGCGTGCCCGACATGATGACATCGCCAGATTGCAGCTGAAAGCAATTCGACAGATAGGCGATCATCTCGGGCACTTTCCAGATCATCTGGTTCAAGTCACCCTCTTGGCGGGCCACGCCGTTGACTTGCAGCGCTATCCGCCCTTGCGCCGGATGGCCCACCTCGGACACCGGGTGCAGCAACCCCACCGGTGCCGAACGCTCGAATGCCTTGGCGATTTCCCAGGGGCGACCCTGTTTCTTGGCCTCTGCCTGCAGATCGCGGCAGGTCATGTCCAGCGAAACCGCATAGCCCCAGACGTGATCCAGCGCGTCGGCAACAGCAATGCCCGACCCACCGGACTTCAGTGCAACGATCAGTTCGACTTCGTGATGCACATCGGACGAATGCAGCGGATAGGGAAACTCACCCGAGGCATCCAGATTGCCGGGATTCTTCTGAAAGAAGAAAGGTTGCTCGCGGTTGGGGTCATGCCCCATTTCAATCGCATGCGCGGCATAGTTCCGGCCGATGCAATAGACCCGGTGCACTGGAAATGCCCCACCTGAACTGGCCGGGATCGATGGTATCGGCGGTGCGGGAAGGACGAAGTCGGCCATGTGGAACCTTTTTCGCGGCGGTCTGCAAAGTGTTCTTACCGCATCGCCGCTTCTGGCTCCAGACCACGTGATCGCTGACGCCACTGATGATGGTTGCCGCGGGCGCCGGGGGCGCAAACATCGGTCCGTCGAAGGTAGGGGCGAGACGTATCCGGTAGCGGTTAGCCATTCGGCGGCGGGCTGACCCAACGTGACGATGGCACCCCTTGGGTGCCGTCATCAGACGACCTTTGATTTTCATCCTCGTCCGCCACGGGCTGTTCGCGCTTTACTATCAAAATCTTCTGATGGCAAAGTTCTGACCTGTCCTGCTTGTTCTTTCCGCCCCGGCTTTTCGCAATGTCGGCAGTGTTCGGGCAATCTGGACGACAAGACCCAACCTTGCGTCGCGTTGCGCCCATTCTGGGCATCAAACGGAAAGACTGAAAACATGCAGATGACACTGGCCGCGCTTCTGGCTGACCACGACCCGCAATCCCCGGCGATCGGGGCGCCCGGGCGTGACTGGCAAAGCTTTGGCGCGTTGCGCGACCTTGCAACCGAGGTTCGTCGGGCTTTGCGCGGCTTTGGTATAGGCGCGGGCGACCGCGTGGCGATCGTGCTGCCAAACGGGCCGGAAATGGCCTCGGCTTTCCTGACAATCGCGCAGGCGGCCATTACCGCCCCTTTGAACCCGGCCTATCAGCGCGAAGAATATGCGTTCTATCTTGCCGATCTGCAGGCCAAGGCCCTTGTCGTGCCGGAAGGCTACGCCGGCCCGGCACTGCTTGCAGCCCAAGCGGTTGGCATGACGGTGCTTTGGTTGGAAACCCGTGCGGATTGGCCGGCCGGCCATTTCACCCTGTCTGGTCCGGCGGCTACGTCGCTGGCTGCGGGCACGGTCCCCGACGCAGATGCGACGGCCCTGATCCTGCACACCTCGGGCACCACATCGCGGCCCAAGATCGTCCCGCTTTTGCAGTCAAACCTGGCCGCCTCTGCCCGCAATATCGGGGCCGCGCTGGCGCTGAGCCCGACAGACCGCTGCCTGAATGTGATGCCGTTGTTCCACATCCACGGGCTGGTTGCGGCCGTTTGCGCATCGCTCGCGGCAGGGGCCTCGGTCTGGTGCGCACCGGGGTTTGATGCGCTGAAATTCTTTGGCTGGATGAAAGACGCGCGACCCACCTGGTACACCGCCGTGCCAACGATGCATCAGGCCATCCTGTCGCGTGCGGCGCGCAATCAGGACCTGATCGCAGCAAATCCGCTGCGGTTCCTGCGATCTTCCTCGGCCTCGTTGCCGGCACAGGTGATGCTGGCCCTGGCCGAGACGTTCAGGGCGCCGGTGATCGAGTCCTATGGCATGACCGAGGCCACCCATCAGATGGCGTCGAACCCCTTGCCGCCCCGGGCACAAAAGCCGGGCTCGGTCGGTGTGGCGGCGGGGCCGATGCTGCGGATCGCGCACGAGGTGGAAAACAGACTGATCGACGGCACGGGCGAAGTGGTGATTTCAGGCCCGAACGTCACCCCGGGCTATGAAAGCAATCCTGATGCCAACGCCAGGAACTTCTTTCTGGCTGATGGCCGTCGATGGTTCCGCACCGGCGATCAGGGGTCGCTTGACGCCGACGGCTATCTGCACCTGACCGGGCGGCTGAAGGAAATCATCAACCGGGGCGGCGAAAAGATCAGCCCGCTGGAGGTGGACGGGGTGTTGCTCGATCATCCAGCCATCGCGCAGGTCGTGGTCTTTGCAGTACCCCATCCCAAGCTGGGCGAAGAGGTGGCCGCCGCCGTGGTGCTGCGCGAAGGCCACACCGCGACCGAACGTGACATCCGCGATTTTGCCGGCGGTCGGATCGCCGATTTCAAGGTGCCGCGACGGGTTCTGATCCTCGACGAGATTCCGAAGGGTGCTACGGGCAAAGTGCAGCGGATCGGCCTGGCTGAAAAGCTGGGCCTTGGCACTCGGAACTGACGCGGCAGGAAGGGGGCAAGGGATGAAAATCTGCATCTTCGGCGCGGGGGCCATTGGCGGATACATGGGGGCAAAGCTGGCGCAAGCCGGTGCGGATGTAAGCCTGGTGGCACGCGGGCCGCATCTTGCAGCCATCCAGTCACAGGGATTGACCCTGATCGAAGACGGCCTGGCGCCGGCAACCGTAAAGATCCGCGCCAGCGACACCGCAGCCGACCTCGGTGCGCAGGATTATGTGATCGTGACGCTGAAGGCGCATTCCGTGGCGTCCGTCATCGGCGCAATGCAGCCCTTGTTCGGCGAAAATACAACTGTCGTCAGCGGGGTGAACGGCCTGCCCTGGTGGTACTTTCACAAGATCGGCGGCCCGTTGGAAGGGACGCGGTTGCACAGCACCGATCCCGGAAATGTTCAATGGGACGGTATCGGACCGAACAGGGTGCTGGGGTGCGTGGTCTATCCCGCAGCCGAAGTCAGCGCACCGGGCACCATCCGGCACGTCGAAGGCAACCGGTTTTCGCTGGGCGAGCCTGACGGATCAAGATCCGACCGCGCGACGGCACTGTCACTGGCGCTGCAACAGGCGGGTCTCAAGGCGCCGGTGCGCCCGCTGCTGCGCGACG
This sequence comes from Paracoccaceae bacterium, assembly GCA_031400505.1. Lineage (GTDB taxonomy): Bacteria > Pseudomonadota > Alphaproteobacteria > Rhodobacterales > Rhodobacteraceae > JAIYDJ01. The sequence continues at coordinate 27,901 of JANNPZ010000078.1, forward strand.
AAATCTGGGTCAAGCTTTGGGGCAACCTGTCGTTCAATCCGATTTCGGCGCTGACATGTGCGACGCTGGACGTGCTTTGCACCGATCCGGGCACACGCGATGTGGCGCGCCGGATGATGCTCGAGGCACAAGTGATTGCCGAAAAACTTGGCGTGACCTTTCCGATCGATGTCGAAAGGCGCATTGATGGGGGCGCTGCGGTGGGCGCGCACCGCACCTCGATGCTGCAGGACCTGCAGGCGGGCCGCCCGATGGAAATCGACGCGCTGGTCCGATCGGTGCAAGAGCTGGGCCGCATAACCGCGACATTGACCCCGACGATTGACACGGTCCTTTCCCTGATTGCCCTGCGCGGGCGTGTCGCTGGCTTGTACACAAGCGCCTGAGCGTCACCGCATGGTCCAGATCACCTGGCTTGGCGCACCCGTATATGACCGCTGCGGCAGCAGGTGTTTCCCGTCCGCATGCCGGAAAAGTCAAAGCGAAAGCCGGATTCCCAAAGACAGACTAAGTAGGCCTCGCGTCAGTCAGCGGACTTTCAGCGTGGCAAGGCCGATCATCGCAAGGATCAAGCTGATGATCCAGAACCGGATCACGATCTGCGGCTCGGCCCAGCCCTTTTTTTCGAAATGATGGTGGATCGGGGCCATCAGGAAGACACGTTTGCCAGTGCGCTTGAAGTAAAGAACCTGAATGATCACGCTCAATGCCTCGACCACGAACAACCCGCCGACGATGGACAGGACGATCTCGTGCTTGGTGCAAACCGCAATCGCGCCGAGCGCGCCACCCAAAGCTAGCGAGCCCGTGTCGCCCATGAACACCGCCGCAGGCGGGGCGTTGTACCACAAGAACCCAAGCCCGCCGCCGAACAGGGCCGCGGCGAACACCAAAAGCTCGCCCGTGCCGGGAACGAAATGCACGCCAAGATAGTCAGAGAAATTTGCGTTGCCGACGACATAGGAAATCACCCCCAACGTGCCGCCCGCAATCATCACCGGCATGATCGCCAAGCCATCCAGCCCGTCAGTCAGGTTCACGGCGTTTGCCGACCCCACGATCACGATCATTCCGAAGGGAATGAAAAAGATCCCAAGATTCACCAACAGGTTCTTGAACAGCGGCACGGCAAGCTGCTGCGACAGTTCGGCGGGGTGAAAAGCGGTTGCCGCATAGGTCGCAAGGCCCGCAATCATCAGCCCGGCCACAAAGCGCACGCGCGATGACACGCCCTTGGTGTTCTGTTTGGTCACCTTGGCATAGTCATCGGCAAACCCGATCAGACCGAACGCAAGCGTGACCAGCACCACGATCCAGACATAGGGCGTGTCCAGACGCGCCCACAACAGGGTCGAGAAAACCAGCGCCGACAGGATCAGAAGGCCACCCATGGTGGGCGTGCCCGCCTTTGCGAAATGGCTCGCCGGACCGTCATCGCGGATCGGTTGACCCTTTCCCTGCTTGCGGCGAAGCAGGTTTATCAATGGCTGGCCAAAGATGAAACCGAAGGTCAATGCAGTCAGGAATGCGGCCCCTGCACGGAACGTGATATAGCGAAACAGGTTGAAAAAATCACCACCCGCAGAAAACTCGGTCAGCCAGTACAACATTTACGCCTCTCCTTGGGCATTGGTTGCGTCGCCCTGCCCCAATTTGCGCAGAGCGTCAACGACCAGACTGACTTTTGACCCCTTTGACCCCTTGACCAGAACAATGTCCCCAGCGTCGATCAGCCCGCGCGCCCTTGCGGCCAAGGCGGCTGCGGTTTCGGTGTGTTCACCGCGCTGACGGGGCGAAAGCACCTGCCACAGGGCCTTCATCCGGGGGCCGACGCAATGGATGCGGTCAATGCACTCCAGACCGGGGTGGTTTGCGATGGCGCGGTGCAGGTCAAGTTCGCTTGGGCCAAGTTCAAGCATGTCACCAAGGATGGCGATGCGGCGACCCGCGCCGATGCTGCCCGTCCCGTGTTCGGGGGTCGACGCGATCAAAACATCAAGGCTTGCAGCCATTGACGTCGGATTGGCGTTGAACGCGTCATCGATCACATCGAAGGCGGTTTCATCCACCAGATCGAGCAGAATGCGCTGGCGTGTACCGCGTCCGGGTGGCGGAGCCCAGTTGCCGATGTCTGCCACGGCAATCGCAGAATCGAGCCCAAGCGCGTCGGCGCAGGCAAGCGCTGCCAGTGCGTTGACGGCAAAATGCTTGCCGGGCGAGCGTACCTTGTAAAGGACCGCTATTCCATGACGGGTGGCTTTTGCGATGGTAGCATCGCTGTTCTGCGTAACCGAGGTAAGACGGAAATCGGCGTTTGGTGCTGCCCCAAACAGCAGCACGCGCGCACCAATTGCCTGTGCCGCTGCGGCAAGGATCGGGGTCTCGGCCAGATCGGCGGGCAGAATCGCGGTTCCGTCAGGTTCAAGCCCATCAAGGATGGCGGCCTTTTCCCTTGCGATCTCTGCAACCGATGCAAAAGCCTCCAGATGCGCGGCACCGACTGAGGTGATCAGGGCTACATGCGGGCGGGCAAGGCGCGCCAGCGGTGCGATCTCTCCGGGGTGGTTCATGCCGATCTCGATCACCGCAAAATCGGCATCTGCCGGCAGGCGGGCCAATGTCAGGGGAACGCCCCAGTGGTTGTTGTAACTGGCCTCTGCGGCATGAACACGGCCCTGCCCGCCAAGGATGACGCGCAGCATGTCTTTGGTCGATGTCTTGCCGACCGATCCCGTCACGCCCACGACCTTTGCCCGCGCACGCGCCCGGGCAAATCTGGCCAGCGATTGAAGGGCTTGCAGGACATCTGGAACGATCAACAGGGGTGCATCGGCTGCGACGCCAACCGGTATGCGGCTGACCAGCGCGGCGGCGGCACCTTTGGCCAGGGCAGCCGCGACAAAATCATGCCCGTCCCGAACGTCGGTCAGGGCCACAAACAGATCACCCGGTTGCAGGGTCCGGGTGTCGATCGAAACGCCGGAGGCGCTCCAGTCCGTTGTTGCGCGCCCAGCGGTGGCAGTGGCGGCGTCAGTCGAGGTCCACAGCATTCAAAGATCTCCGTCCAGGGCCGCAACGGCAATGCTGGCCTGCTCTACGTCGTCGAATGGATAGACCTGACCCGCGATTGTCTGCCCGGTTTCATGTCCCTTGCCCGCGATCAGCAGCGCATCGCCAGGGCCAAGCGCATCGACGCCCAACAAGATAGCCTCGGCGCGGTCGCCGACCTCGTTTGCCTCAGGACAGGCGGCAAGGACTGCGGCGCGGATTGCGGCCGGGTCTTCGGACCTTGGGTTGTCATCGGTCACGTAAAGCACATCGGCGTGGGCGGCTGCGGCCTGACCCATCAGCGGACGCTTGCCGCGGTCGCGGTCGCCGCCCGCACCGAACACGATGACGATCCGCCCCATCACATGCGGGCGCAAGGCCCGCAAAGCCGTTGCGATGGCATCCGGGGTATGCGCGTAATCGACATAGACCGCCGCCCCATTGCGGCGCTTGGCGGCCAGTTGCATGCGCCCCCGCACCCCGGAAAGCTGCGGCAGCACCGCCATCACATCGGCCGGAACAGCGCCCGCCGCAATGACGAGACCAGCGGCCATCGCCACGTTCTCGGCCTGAAAACCCCCGACAAGGTTCAGGTGAACCTGATACGGCTTGCCCTTCCAGACCAACCGCACATCCTGCCCCGTCGCATCAAAACGCTGGCCTGCAAGGTGCAGATCGGTACCCGCACCGGGGCCGACGGTCAACAGATGCTGCCCGCGCGCCGTGGCGATGATCGCCATGTCATGGCCACGCGGATCGGACATGTTGATCACCGCCGCGCCGTCATCGGGCAAAACCCGGTCGAACAGCGCCGCTTTGGCAGCAAAGTAGGCCTCGAACGTGCCGTGATAATCCAGATGATCCTGGGTCAGGTTGGTAAAACCCGCAGCCTTCAGGCGCACTCCGTCAAGGCGGCGCTGGTCAAGGCCGTGCGAAGATGCCTCCATCGCGGCATGGGTGACGCCTGCCGCCGCAGCAGCCGAAAGCATGGCATGCAACGTGATCGGATCGGGGGTGGTGTGGGCGCTTGGTGCCTCCCATGCGCCCTCGACCCCTGTCGTGCCGATATTGATCGCGGCATGGCCGAGTGCGGTCCAGATCTGGCGGGCGAAGCTGGCCACGGATGTCTTGCCGTTGGTTCCGGTGACGGCGATCATCGTGGCGGGCTGGTTTGCAAACCACAGACTGGCCGCCCGCGCCAAGGCTTCGCGCGGGTCCTCGGCGATGACCACGGCGACATCCGACGCGTTCAGCAATTGTGCGCCAAGGGCCGCTCCGCGCACATCCGTCAGGATCGCGGCAGCCCCTTGGGCAATCGCGACATCGATATAGGCCGCACCATGCACAGCACTGCCCGGCAGGGCGGCAAACAGAAAACCTGGCTGAACTTGGCGGCTGTCAACCGCAAGCCCCGCGATCGTGACATTGCGCCCCGACCGGGCGGTCAGGCCCAGATCAACAAGTGATTTGCCCTGCATCGCCATCGCCTCCCCTTATTGTTTGACGACTGCGATGCCGTCAAAGGGGCCCGGTTCGACTTGGGGCCGCAGACCCAGCAAGGGCGCCGTGCGGCGGATGATTTCGGCGGCGACCGGAACGGCGGTCCAACCGGCAGTGCGGCGCGGTTTTGGCCCCGTGGTTTCAACCGGTTCATCCAGCGTCACGATCAGAACATAAGCCGGATTGTCGGCGGGAAACACTGACGCAAAGGTGTTGATCACCTTGTCATCATAGTAGCCCCCGCCGCGCCGGGGTTTGTCGGCGGTGCCGGTCTTGCCGGCCACCGCATAGCCTGGCACTTCACCAAGGCTCGCGGTGCCGTCAGTGACCACGCGACGCAGCATCGCAACAGCCGCGCGCGATGCCGCTTCGCCCAGCACCCGTTGCTGGGCCGGGCGGTCAGTGCTGTGCAGCAGGGTGGGTGAAACCTTGAACCCGCCATTTGAAATCGTGGCATAGGCCGCCGCGAGGTTGATCGGGCTGGAAGACATGCCATGGCCGTAACTTGCGGTGATCGTTACAATATCGGGCCATTTTGGGGGTATCAGCGGTTTGACCTTGGGTGCTTCGGCCAGCTCGATGGGCGAGGGGTCCATCAGGCCAAGGCTGCGCAGAAAGGCTTGCTGCCGGACCCCACCGATCATCAGTGCGATATGGGCCGTGCCGACGTTCGACGATTTGGTGATGATATCGGAAACCGAAAGCATCGGGCCGTAGTTCTTGCCTTCGAATTCCTTGATCTTGTGCTTGCCCCAATACATCGGCGCATTGGCATCCACCAGCGTCTCGGGTCCCACAAGGCCAAGATCCATGCCTTGGGCCGCAGCGAATATCTTGAAGGTCGACCCCAGTTCATAAAGCCCCTGAACCGCACGGTTGAACAAAGGGTTGTCGCCGGGTTCGGCATCTTTGGCCAACACCGGGTTGGGACGGTCGTTGGGGTCAAACGTCGGATAAGAGGCCAAGGCCAGGATCTCGCCCGATTTGACGTCCATCAGGATGCCTGCCGCACCCTTGGCGTTCATCATGGTCATTCCGGCAGACAGGATTTCCTCCATCGTGGCCTGAACCGTCAGGTCAATCGACAGGGACAACGGAGTCGTGGCCTGCAAGGGGTCGCGCAGGCGGGCATCCATCGCGAGTTCGATCCCGGCTGTGCCGATGACCTCGGCACTGCGCACAGATTCGCCCCCGAATGCCGCTCCGCCCAGAACATGGGCTGCAAGCGTGCCGTTGGGGTAAAGCCGCATCTCACGCGGGCCAAACAGCAGGCCCGGATCGCCGATGTCATGGACCGCCTGCATCTGTTCGGGTGACAGGACGCGGCGCAGCCACATGAAGTTGCGCCCATCAGAGAACCGGCGTTGCAGGTCGGGCGCCTTCATTTCCGGAAAGATCGCCACCAGTTTCTCGGCGGTTCCCTTGGGATCTATCATGTCTTTGGGATGCGCATAAAGCGCATGGGTCAACATGTTGGTCGCCAGAATGCGACCGCCGCGATCGAGGATATCGGCCCGCGTGGCGCTGACTTCGACCCCGGCACCGGCGCGGCGCGGCTCTACCGGAACCGAAGCGGCCAAGCTGCCCATCTGGACGCCGATTGTAGAGAACGCCGCAAGAAACCCCGCAGACAGCATCAGCAACCGGATTTGTGCACGGGTGCGGTCGCGGTCACGGGTGGCGTCGTTGCGCAGCCGCAGGTTTTCGCGTTCGATACCGTCGGGATTTTCACCCTTCGCACGGGCTTGCAGGATGCGGGCAAGTGGGCGCAAAGGTGTGCGGGTCATAGCGGGTCTTCCTGATCGCCGATCACATCGACCGGGTTTTCCACGTCAAGTACCGGCGGCGCGGGATAGACGACCTCGGCGGTGCTGCCCAATTGACCGGGCTCCAATGGCAACAGACCCAAGGCGTCAAAGTTGACGGTCGCCAGTTCACGCAAACGGTTCGGGCGGTTCAGATAGGCCCATTCCGCGCGCTGTACCGCCAGGGCGTCTTGCAGCACGTCAATCCCGCTTTCCAGCGCGTCGCGGTCACGAAGCGCCTGCTGGGTGGCATAGTTTTCCTGATAGGCCCAAAAGGCCAGCGCCATCACGGCCAAAGCACTGGCAATGTACAAAAGCGAGCGCATGGTCAGCGGCGTCCTTTTCTTGACGTTTCGGCACGAGGTTTGTGGGGCAATGTCGGCACAGCCAAAGCGGCGTCCTCGGCACGGCCTGCCGGGGCTGCGGTGCGGGTCCCGATGCGCAACTTGGCGGACCGAGCACGAGGATTTTCGGCCAGTTCTGCGTCATCGGCCGTTACTGCCCGGCGTGTTTTCAGGGCAAAGCGCGCCGCATCTTCGGCTCTTTCGGGGGCATAACGATTGGTTTGCGCCTCGGCACCCGAGCGCAATTGGAAGAAACGCTTTACGATGCGGTCCTCCAGACTGTGAAACGTCACGACCGCCAGTTGGCCACCGGGTTTCAGCGCTTTCTCGGCGGCTGCAAGCCCATCCGCCAATTCGGCGAACTCGGTGTTGACCGCAATTCGGATCGCCTGAAAGCTGCGGGTCGCCGGGTGACTTTGCCCGGGCTTGGGGCGTGGCAGCACAGAGGAAATCACCTCGGACAACTGCAACGTCGTGGTGATTGCCGCGGTCTCGCGGGCACGCACAATGGCTGCGGCGATGCGGCGCGAGGCGTGATCTTCCCCAAAGTTGTAGATGATGTCGGCGAGTGTTTCTTCCGATGCGGTGTTGACCAGATCAGCCGCCGAGGGCCCGTCTTGCGACATCCGCATGTCAAGCGGGCCATCTTTCTGGAACGAAAAGCCGCGCTCTGGCAAATCGAGTTGCATCGAGGACACGCCAAGATCCAGCACGATCCCGTCCAGCGGCGCATGATCGGAAAGATCGGAAAAATTGCAGTGAACCAGTGTCAGACGGTCGCCATAGTCGCCCGCCCAGGCGGCAGCCATCTGCAACGCGAGCGGGTCGCGGTCGATCCCGATCACCCGATCCGCCCCCGCCGCAAGCAGCCCCCGCGCATAGCCGCCCGCGCCAAATGTGCCATCAAGCCAGGTGCCGCTCACTGGGGCCACGGCGGCAAGAAGGGGGCGCAACAACACCGGGACATGGGGGCTGCGATCTGGATATGGATCGCTTGGGGTCACGATCAGCCTCGGGTCTTGTATTTGCCGACGCGCACCAGAGGATCTTCGCTGTCTTCCCCTTCGTCGTCGTCCAGCGCTGCGAGTTCGGCCTCGAGAACCTCTTGACGGTAAAGCTTGAAGCGGTTCGACACCCCGGCAAAGCTGGCCATGCCGCCCTTTTCCAGATCGTCGCCGACAAAACCCATCTTCTTGCGCACCTGAGGCGGCAGCACGATGCGCCCGTCGTCGTCGATCTCGACGGTCGCCGTGTGCATCAGCAAGTCGCGTTCGGAACGCAGGCGATCATCGCCCATCGGCATGGCGTCAATATCGGCCGCCAGGGCTTCGGCCCCGGCGATGGTATAGCATTCAACGAAGTTCCGTTTGCGTCCACCGTAAACCATGACGATGCGGGTTTTCGGGGCGTCGGAGGTCACGGGATCTTCAAGGTCAAGCTTGCGACGAAGAGCGGCGGGGATTGACACCCGCGCCTTGCTATCCACTTTCTGGTGGAAGGTCCCTCTGAACGCCTCGGTTGACATGGGCCTTGCGGCTCCTTAAATTCTGCCTCTAAAGCCCTGCTAAAAATGGGAAAAGGCGGATTGGGTCGCTGCCACTGCCCAATCCGCCACTGTCCCGTCGCCGGGCGTCCATGCACACGCGCCACCTGGGGGAGATGCTGCTCGCCCGCGTGCCGGATCTCTGTAATTTCAATGGGACGGCTGCCTGTATGAGCCTGTCTTTTTTTTCGCCTGTTCGGGGTCTTCGGCCGCCCCTGCCTTGTTTGCCGTCCCATCGTTCGTGATAAAGGGATGCCATGGTATTGGATGGTATTCAATGGAAATTTTTGGGCAAGACACCGAATATCTTGTTTGACAGCTGCCTTCGGCGCAGCATTTGGTGTGCTGAAAATCCAGATATAGGCAAGTTCGCGAAACTTTGGCGGGACGAACGCTAGATATAGAGTGGGTGTGCGGGGTCACCCTAAGCTGGCTTTTTTTCAGCTATGCACAGCCATCGGTGATCCGGTGAATGTATTTCCGAAGTTGAATGCTGCAGAGGTGTGAAGAAACCGTGGAATGCCCCCGGTTTTCCATCTAATCCCTGCAAAAGTGATTCGCTGCGGCCTATGCCCCATGCAATCCCATCCATGGCGGCAGAAACCCTGCATTCGGTGCAATGGGCCGGCAGTCTAGGCCATTCCACCCGCAACAAGACGTGCCGCGAGGCGCGCATAGGCGTCCGCAATCGGACCCTGCCCGGCCGCGATTGGTACGCCTGCGTCGCCTGCCAACCGCACCTCCAACGCCAAGGGGATTTCCCCGAGGAACGGCAGACCCAACTTCTGTGCTTCTGCCGCAACGCCACCGTGGCCAAAGAGATGCGCTTCGTGCCCGCAATTCGGGCAGATATAGGTGGACATGTTCTCGACCAACCCCAGCACCGGGGTCTTCAGCTTGACGAACATGTCCAGCGCCTTGCGGGCATCCAGCAGCGCCACGTCCTGGGGCGTGGAAATCACGATTGCGCCGGTCAGTTGCGTGCGCTGGCACAGGGTCAACTGGATGTCCCCCGTGCCCGGCGGCAGATCGATGATCAGAATATCAAGACGGCCCCAGTCCACTTGCGTGATCAACTGCTGCAACGCACCCATGATCATCGGACCGCGCCAGATCACGGCTTCGTCCTCTTTCAACATCAGGCCGATCGACATCATCGTGACGCCGTGTGCGTGCAGCGGTTCGATGGTTTTGCCGTCGGGCGAGGCCGGGCGTTTCGTGACGCCCATCATGCGCGGTTGCGACGGGCCGTAGATGTCGGCGTCCAGCAACCCGACCCTGCGCCCTTGCCGGGCCAGCGCTACGGCAAGGTTTGACGACAAGGTGGACTTCCCGACCCCACCTTTGCCAGAGCCAATGGCAATGATCCGGTCTACCCCGGTCACACGTTGCGGGCCGCCTTGTTGCGGCGTCGGGTGCTGGCCGATCTTCAGGCTTGGGGCTTTGGCCGCAGGACCATGGGCAGTCATGACCGCCTGCACGCCCGTCACCCCCGGCAGCGCGCGCAACGCAGCCTCGGCCGCGGCCTGCACCGGGGCCAGCAACCTTGCCGCCTCGGGGGTTGGCGCCTCGATTACGAAACGCACTTGGCCACCGTCAAAGCTGAACGCACGAATCAGGTCGGACGCCCCAAGCGTGCTGCCATCGACCGTGGAAATCTGCGACAGCACCCGCAGGACGTCTTCGCGTGTCACAGACATGTCTTCCTCCTTTGCACGATCTGTAATCAAGCTTGTTCGGATTGCGGCAAAGGGCAAGCTCTGCTTTACCAAATGCTCAAAAATTCGTCGAAGCGCCTGTTTTTCTTGACGTATTTGTGAAGGAAAGCCATGCAATTGCTGCATGGCAGCATTGCGCATCGGGCGATTGTGCAGTCGCGGCAATTGGCCCATGTTTGCCCTAACAGAACAGGATCGGACCCAGTGAAGCGTCCCGACTGGTCTGCAAAAGAAATGTGAGGCTGAAAATGGCATATGTGAATAGCACCCGCGTATCGGGCAACGGAATTGCGGATCGCATCGCGGGCTGGGTGAACTCTTTGCGGCAGGCGGCGCTGCGTCGGGCCGTCTATGAACGCACAGTGCGGGAATTGCACAGCCTGACCAACCGTGAGTTGGCCGATCTTGGTATCTCTCGGCTGAGCATCGAAGACGTGGCACGGGCCGCGGCCTACGGCAAATAAGGTTTTTGTCTGGTCTCTACCTCCTCCCGGAGACCGATGGCAAAGGCGGCGGCGCTTTCCTCCTCCCTGGCGTCGCCGTATTTTCTAGCCGGACTGCTGTGTCCGGTGATCCTTTGGTCGCGCCCCCCTCCCTGGTGCGATCAGATCCGCAGCGGCCCCCTCCTCCTCCCTGGGGCCGCTGCACTTGGACACGGGGCAGTTTGCCCTGAACGGCGTTTGAGCGGCCCCCTCCTCCTCCCTGGGGTCGATCAAATCAGCGGCGGCCCTCTCCTCCTCCCTGGGGTCGCCGCACCCTTCTGCCCTTGCAGCCGATGGCCCGCCCGATAGGGTGGCGCGGATTTGTCGGGGCGTTTCATGCGGATTTCCATGATTTCGGCGGCGCTGGTCGCCGCACTGGTCGGCTATGGCAGCACGATCGCGCTTGTGCTGTCGGCAGCGGCGGCGGTCGGGGCCACGCCCGCGCAAACGGCAAGCTGGGTGCTAGCGGTCAGTCTGGCCAAGGCAGCGGGGTCGGCGGGCCTAAGTTTCGCGACCCGTGTGCCGGTGGTGCTGGCCTGGTCGACACCGGGGGCCGCGCTGATTGCCGCCACGACAGGGGTGAGCATGGCCGAAGCGGTGGGGGCCTTTGTGCTCGCGGGGGCGTTGATCGCCCTGACCGGGGTGGTACGGCCCCTGGGGCGGGCGGTGGCGCTGATCCCCGACGGAGTCGCGGCGGGGATGCTGGCGGGGGTGTTGCTGCCGTTCTGTCTGAAGGGGGCCCTGGCGGCGCAGGCCCTGCCGGGGGTGCTGCTGCCGATGATCGCGGTATTCGTTCTGGTGCGGCTGGTCAATCCGGCGGTGGCGGTGCTGGCGGCGCTGGGGCTGGGCCTGACGCTGGCCTTTGGCTCAGGGTTAGCAGATTGGCCAGCACTTCCCCGCCCCGTGCCGGTGCTGGACTTCATCCAGCCCGCGTTCCGGGCCGACGTGCTGATCGGGCTGGGGCTGCCCCTGTATCTGGTCACGATGGCGTCGCAGAACCTGCCCGGGTTTGCGACGCAGCGTGCGGCGGGATTTGTGCCGCCGGTGCGGACCGCGCTGATCGCAACGGGCGGGCTGTCGGCGCTGTCGGGGCTGTTCGGTGCGCATACCACCAGCATGGCGGCAATCACGGCGGCGATCTGCATGGGCGACGACGTTCACCCCGACCGCAACCAGCGCTGGAAGGTCGGGCTGGTCTATGGCGGGTTCTGGGTGGCGCTGGGTCTGCTCAGCCCGGTGATCCTGCCGCTGCTGGCGGCGCTGCCCAAGCCCCTGATGATCGGGCTGGTCGGGCTGGCGCTGCTCGGGCCGCTGATGGGGGCGCTGACCGGGGCCTTTGTGCCGGTCGAGACGCGGTTTGCCGCGGTGCTGACGCTGGCGGTGACCGGGTCGGGGGTGGCGGCGTTCGGCATCGGGGCCGCGTTCTGGGGGCTGCTTGCGGGGTTGGCGGCGCATGGGCTCGCTTGGGTGGCGGCGCGGGTGCGAAGGCCGGGGTGACCTCCGGCCTAAAGGACGGATTTCAACAGCCCCATCGCGGCGAGGCCGGCCAGCAAGAAGATCGCAAAGCGGCGGAAATCCTGCGGGTCAGTGCGCAGGAAGTGCCGCCCACCTGCCCAGGTTCCCAGCACAATGATCGGGGCTGACAGCGCAGCGGCATAAAGCGTGTCCCATGTGACCAATCCATGCCCCCACATCACAGGCGCGGAATACACGTCCAGCACCGCGAAATAGGCAATCAAAGTGGCGCGGAATGAGGCGGCGGGCATGCTTTGCGCGGTAAAATAGGTGGCAACGGGCAGACCACCCATGCCGGGCGCGTTGGCAAGGCCCGACGCAAAGCCAATGGCAAGATGACCGAGATCCCCGTGCGGCCGCTTGATACGCCAGCCCATCAGCATCACAGCGCACATGGAAAGAACATACAACGCAACCACTGCGCGGGCCCCGTCCACCCCGATGCCGGTCAGCGCCCAAAGACCGAGGGGCAGACCAAGCACCGCGCCCCCCATCAGCGCGATCACACGGCGCCACGCCACATCCCGCCAAACTCCTGACCATTGCTGAAACGTCATGGCAAACTCGCAAAACATCACGACCGCCACGAAGTTCAGCGGGTTGGTGACCAAAGCCGAGGCCGCCACGACCAGAGCCGAAAAGCCAAACCCAGAGTAGCCGCGCACAAAGGCAGCGGTCAGGAAGGCCAGAGCCATGAAAACGGCGGTCGGCGGGGAAAGGTCGAAGGGAAGCGGCATGAGGGCTATGGGATTGCGGAACGGCCGGGGGGTTTCACACCCCCGGACCCCCCGTGGGACATTTACGAACAGATGATAAGATCATGCCTGCATGCGCATGTCAGCGGGGTCGATGCCAGCGACGGCCACGGGTTTTTTCATGGCGTCGCGGCGGAAGGGTTCGCCGAGTTCCTGGTTGATCATCGCCTCGATCAGCGTGGTCTTGCCATGGTCCATCTGGTCGTTAATGGCCTGCGCCAGGGCGGCGGTCAGTTCGTCCATCGTGCGGGCGACGACGCCTTGCAGGCCGCAAGCGCGGGCAATGGCTGCGTAGGACACGCCGGTGTCAAGTTCGGTTCCCACGAAGTTGTCATCATACCACAGGGTCGAGTTGCGCTTTTCCGCACCCCATTGATAGTTGCGAAAGACCACTTGGGTGATCGCGGGCCATTCGGGGCGGCCGATGGCGGTCAGTTCGGTGACGGCGATGCCGAATGCGCCGTCGCCCGAAAAGCCCACAACCGGAGTGTCGGGGCAGGCGATTTTTGCGCCAACCACTGAAGGCAGGCCGTAGCCACAGGGGCCAAACAACCCGGGGGCAAGGTATTTTCGCCCTTTCTCGAATGTCGGGTAGGCGTTGCCGATGGCGCAGTTGTTGCCGATGTCGCTGCTGATGATGGCGTCTTGCGGCAGGGCGGACTGGATCGCCCGCCAGGCCATGCGGGGGCTCATCCAGTCGGGCTTGGCAGTCCGGGCGCGATGGTTCCAGCTGGTGCCGGGGTCGTCGTTTTCGTGGTCCATCGATGACAGCGCCTGCGCCCAGGCGGATTTGGTCTGTGCGATCTTGCCTTTTCGCGCGCTGCGGTCCGCATCGCCAGCAGCGTCCGACAAACGCGCTAAAATCGCCTCGGCGACCTTCGATGCGTCGCCGACGATGCCAACAGTCACCTTTTTTGTCAGCCCGATCCGGTCCGGGTTGATGTCGACTTGAATAATGCTGGCCATTTTCGGCCAGTAGTCCAGCCCGTAGCCCGGTAACGTTGAAAACGGATTAAGCCGGGTTCCAAGGCACAGTACCACATCTGCAGCAGAAATCAACTCCATCGCGGCTTTCGACCCATTGTAGCCAAGCGGCCCGGCGAACAGCGGGTGCGATCCGGGGAAAGCATCGTTGTGCTGATATCCGACGCAAACCGGCGCATCGAGCCGTTCTGCAAGGGCCATCGATGCCGGAATAGCCCCCGCCAGGATAACACCGGCGCCATTCAGAATGACCGGGAAGCGGGCAGAAGACAAAAGGCGTGCGGCCTCGGCAATCGCTGCATCCCCGCCACTGGGACGTTCGAAATCAACGATCGCCGGAAGATCGATGTCAATAACTTGCGTCCAGTAATCACGCGGCATGTTGATCTGGGCCGGAGCAGAGGCGCGTTTGGCCGCGAGGATGACACGGTTGAGCACTTCGGCCACGCGCGACGGATCGCGCACCTCTTCCTGATAGGCAACCATGTCGGCGAACAACGCCATCTGTTCGACTTCCTGAAAGCCGCCCATGCCGATGGTCTTGTTGGCGGCCTGGGGTGTGACCAGCAGCAAGGGGGTGTGGTTCCAGTAGGCGGTTTTCACGGCTGTGACGAAGTTGGTGATGCCCGGCCCGTTCTGCGCAATCATCATGCTCATGCGGCCACTGGCGCGGGTATAGCCATCTGCCATCATCCCGCCCGACCCTTCATGCGCGCAATCCCAGAAGGTGATGCCAGCCTTGGGGAACAGATCCGAAATCGGCATGAAGGCCGAACCGATGATCCCGAACGCATGCGCGATGCCATGCATTTGCAGTGTTTTCACAAAGGCTTCTTCGGTGGTCATCTTCATCGGGCGCTTCCTTTTGGTTTGCCGCAGTCTAGGAGGGCATGTGACGGCACCGTAGGGCCAGAGCGTTCATGCGGATAAGGCCAAAGCTTGCCCGATGCGCGCGATACCTTCGGGGATCTTTGCGGGGGCAATCGAAGAATAGGCAAGCCGGTAGAACCGGTTCGGACCATTGGCGCCGTAAAACACCCGCCCCGGTTCGATCAGCACGCCGTACTTTCGCAACTTTGCCGCCAGTGCGACAGTGTCGACCGTATCGTGCGCCTCCATCCAGAAACTCGACCCGCCAAAGTCACCGCGCCCGGCCACGCGCAGACCGGCATCCGAAATCGCATCCTCCATGATCAGGCGGCGACGGCGATAAGCGGCCTGCATGCGGTTGATCAGCGTATCGTAGTGGCCCAGCGTCAGAAAATAGGCCGTCGTGCGTTGGATGTGGCCCGGCGGATGGCGCAAAACCGCCGTGCGCAGCGCGCGGGCCTGCCGGATGAAGCTCGCCGGCCCGACAAGGTAACCCAGGCGCAAACCCGGAAACAGCGATTTGGAGAATGACCCCGCGTGAATGACCCGACCCTCGGCATCCAGCGATTTGAGAGAGGGAGAGACGGATTTCAGGAAAGACATCTCGAATTCGTAGTCATCCTCGACGATGATGAAATTCTGCTGTGATGCCGCGTCAAGAAACGCCATCCGGCGGTCAAGCGGCATGGTTGCGTTGGTCGGGCAGTGGTGGCTGGCCGTGGTAAAGACCACATCTGTTGGGGGTATCATGTCTGGCGCCAAACCCATGGCATCGACATCGACGTCCAAAACCGAAGCTTCGGTCAGTCCAAGCACCTGCCTAAGCCCCGGATAGCAGGGGTTTTCAATGACGGCACGGCGTCCTGGGGCCAAAAGAACCTGTGCGGCCAGCCAAAGGCCGTTCTGCGCGCCCAAAGTCAGCAGAACCTGATCGGGCTGCGCCTCGATTCCGCGACGGGGCAACAGGGTTCGAATCAGCGCCGCAATCAGCAGCGGATCGTCGGCGTCGATGTAGTCGGTGGTCATCGCCGCAAAGTCGCGCTTTCCCAGCGCGCGCAAGGCGCAAGCCCGCCAGTTCTGATGGTCGAACAAGCCCGCATCGGGTTGGCCGTAGATGAAGGGATAGGGGTAGTCGCGCCAGTCCGCGGGTTTGGCGACAGGTTCGAGATCGGTGAAACGCCCGAGGGTAAGCGCGCCATAGTCCACCGCCTCGCGCTGATGGGGGGTTGGAGCAAACTGCGGCGGGCTGGGGGCGGTGTTCGAGACGAAATATCCTGACCGACCACGCGGCGACAGGTAGTCCGAACTGACAAGATCGGCATAGGCCAGTGTCACCGTGATGCGGCTGACGGACAATTGGGTTGCCAGTCCGCGTGACGAGGGCATCTTGTCGCCCGGGCGAAAACGACCCGTCAGGATACCGTCAGCGATGATCTGGCGGATGCGTTGCTGAAGCGTGCCCGCTGTCGCGGGAGCCAGAAAAAACGTCTCGACGGGGATCAGCATGCTGGACCTATCGCAGGGCGGGCTTGGCCCTACTGGGACAGCCCCGCCCGCGATAAGTCAATCAGCCAAAAACCCGCGTCAATGCGCCGTCGATGGCATGGGTGATCGCATCGATATCGTCAGCGGTCGCAATCAGTGCCGGAGACAGGCAAAGCGTGTTGTTGAACCCGGGGATTGACCGGTTCGTTGCGCCGATGATCACGGCCTGGGACATGCAATCGGCGACAACGGCCTGCACCTTCTTCTCGTCGGCCGGCTCTTTGGTGACACGGTCTGCGACCAGTTCGGCACCGCAAAACAGGCCCTTGCCGCGCACATCGCCGATGACCTTGTGCTTTTCAGCCAGCGCGTTGAGGTTGTCGATCAGTCGCATACCCATGGCGGTGGTATTGTCGAGCAGCCCTTCATCTTCGATGATCCGCATGTTTTCGATGGCGGCAGCCGGGCCAGCCGTGCAGCCGCCAAAGGTCGAAATGTCGCGGAAGTAACCCAAGGGATCCGCGGCGTCGTCCTTGAACATCTCGAAGATCGCCTCGGTCGTCACGGTGCAGGCGATGGCGGCATAGCCCGAGGCAACGCCCTTGGCCATGGTCACGAAGTCCGGCTCGATCCCGAAGTGCTGATAGCCAAACCAGGTGCCGGTGCGCCCCACCCCGCAAACAACTTCGTCGATGTGCAACAAGACATTGTATTTTCGGCAGATTTCCTGAACGCGCGGCCAATAGCCGTCGGGCGGAACGATCACGCCTCCGCCTGCGGTTACGGGTTCAAGCACGATTGCGCCGACCGTATCGGGGCCTTCGCGTAAGATCACCTCTTCGATCGCGTTCGCGGCGCGGATGCCGTAGTCGGGACCATCCCATTGCGCGCGGTATTGCAGGCAATGCGGGACTTCGACGAAACCCGGAGTGAAGGGGCCGTATTGCAGGGCGCGTTGCGGTTGTCCTGCAGAAGAGAGCGCGGTGATCGTGGTGCCGTGGTAATCGCGTTCACGAAACAGGATCTTGTGCTTGCGGCCCCCATGATGGCGCGCTGCGATCTGGCGGACCATCTTGTAGACCTTCTCATTCGCCTCTGATCCCGAATTGGAATAGTAGACGCGGGCGAGGCCGGGCATTTTTTCGATCAGGCGTTCGGCAAAGATCGCGCCGGGGATCGATCCGGCGGACCCGGCGAAGTAGTTCATTTTCACCAGTTGGTCATAGACGGCCTTGGCGATGCTTTCGCGGCCGTACCCCACATTGACCGTCCAAACCCCGCCCGAGACGGCGTCGATATGCTCGCGGCCCTTGGCGTCCCAGACCCGCATGCCCTTGCCTTCGACGATGATGCGGGGGTCGATTGTCTCGAAGGGTTTGTGCTGGATCAGGTGGTGCCAGATGTGGGCACGGTCGGCAGCAACGATGTGAGAGATGTCGTTGGGCGGGGTGAGATCGTTCATCGCGGACTCCGGTGTTTTGGCGAAGTGTCGGGCATAGCCGGGCACGGGCGTAGGGCCAGACAGATCGGTATGGTAAGGCCAGGCTGCGGGCAGTCTGCGATTTAAATCGGGGAAAAGCGGGGGTTACACACCCCCGCACCCCCGTGGGATATTTTCGCCAAGATGAAGCGGCTAGCGGATGCGCAATCCGGTTTCTGCCGTGAATGCAAGGACATGGGCAGGGTCAAACACCACGCCGACCTTTGTGCCGTGGGCGAGCACGATGTCGTCATGCGCCTCGACCACCAGTTTTTCCCCTGTGGCGGCAGAAAGGTGGATGAAGGAGGTGCCGCCCAGCGCTTCGGTCATCTCTACCTTGTGGGTGGTACCGGTGAGGTTGATCGCCAGATGCTGCGGGCGCAGACCGATTGTGACGCCGGCCCCTGCGCCGGGCAAGGCGACGGTCATCGGCACAGAAGCCGACAGGCCGGGCGCTGTGGCCTGCCCGGGGCCATCCACGCTTGCCGCGACGAAGTTCATTGCTGGCGAACCGATGAACCCTGCAACGAAGCGGTTGTCGGGGTCGCGGTACAAATCGAGCGGACGGCCGACCTGTTCGACGCGGCCCGCGCGCAGAACCACGATCTTGTCGGCAAGTGTCATCGCCTCGACCTGATCATGGGTCACATAGATCATCGTCGCGCCGATTTCGCGGTGCAGGCGCGAGATTTCAACCCGCATCTCGACGCGCAATTCGGCATCGAGGTTCGACAGCGGTTCGTCGAACAAGAACACCTCGGGCCCCCGCACGATGGCGCGTCCGATGGCGACGCGCTGGCGCTGGCCGCCTGACAAGGCTTTCGGTTTGCGGGAGAGGTAGTCGTCGAGTTTCAGGATGCGGCTGGCTTCCTTGACCTTTGACGCGATCTCGGGTGCCGGGTGGCCGGTCATCTTAAGGCCAAAGCCCATGTTTTCGGCGACCGTCATATGGGGGTAAAGCGCGTAGGTCTGAAACACCATCGCCACGCCGCGCTCGCTCGGGTCGGCTTTGGTCACATCGCGTGACCCGATGCGGATCGCACCGCCGGTGGTTTCCTCCAGCCCCGCGACCATCCGCAACAGCGTGGATTTTCCACAGCCCGAAGGGCCGACGAACACGCAGAACTCTCCATCTTCGATCGTCAGATCGACGCCGTGGATCACCTGAGCGTCGCCGTATTTCTTGATCACCTTGTTCAGGGTTACGCCGGACATCTGTTCCTCCCTATCCGTTCTGTTCGGGAAAGCGCCAGCTTTCCGCCTCGGCGGCGATTTTGCCTGCCGTCTGTTTGATCTGATCCGAGCAGGCTTCCAACGCGCATAAAGTGGTGCGCTGCGTGGTCGATGTGACCGAAATCGCGCCAATGACCCGGCCTTGTCGCGTCAGGATCGGCACCGCCACGCAGATGATGCCGGGTTCGTGTTCTTCTCGGTCAAAGGCATAGCCGCGCGCCCGGATGGCGTGCAATTCGGCGATCAGGGCGGCGGGGGTCGCATAGGTATTGGGCGTGAAGACGTGAAAGGACTGGCGCGCGAGGACCGCCTGCAACTGGTCGTCCGGCAGGTAGGCCAGCATCGCCTTGCCAACTCCGGTACAGTAGGCAGGGCCAACCTTGCCGGCTTGCGAGAACATCTCGACCGGGCGGGCGGCATTTCGTTTGTCGACGTAAAGGACCTGCCCCATGTCCATCTGCGCAAGATGGATGGTTTCACCGGTTTGGGCGGCCAGTGCGTCAAGTTCAGGACGAGCGAGCGGAGCGAGCGAGGACTGCTGCCATGCTGCATGGGCAAGACGGACAAGGCGAACGCCAAGCGCATAGGTGCCCCGATCCGGATCGAGCGTCAGCATGCCTTGACTGGTCAGGGTTTGCAAAAACCGGTATAGTGTGGCCTTGGGGTAGGAACTGTTGGCCATAAGATCACTGAACCTTACGGGACGCCCGGCTTGCGCAACCATGTCCAGCACGTCGAGCGCCTTGCCCACCGTACCGTCCTGGTTTCCCGCTTCGCCCATTTGTTCCTCGTTCGACTCGGTTGACAGGGCAGATGATACGCAGCATAGTTTTCATTATTCAAGACTAAGTTTCGAATAATGGAACCAAACGGGAGGAAACCATGGTCCATCTAAAGACGGGCGCGCTGGCCTTTACGGCGGCGCTGCTGATGACGACGTCTGCCTTTGCGCAACAGCGCGTCGTGACCTACTACGGAGACTTCGATCCGGCGCCGCTTGCTGGCATGGAAGCCCTGATCGCTGATTTCGAAGCGGCCAATCCCGAAATCGACGTTCAGTTGCAGAACTTCGATCACGAAGGCTACAAGACCGCCATTCGCAACTTCCTGACGGCGGATTCGCCCGATCTGGCGAACTGGTATGCTGGCAACCGGATGGCTCCCTTCGTTGAAGCAGGCCAGTTCATGGACATCACCGATGTCTGGGAAGCCAATGGTCTGGGCGACAGCCTGGCCGCGGCCAAGGCCTCGATGACCATCGACGGCAAGCAGTGGGGCGTGCCCTTCACCTACTACCAGTGGGGCATCTATTATAACCGCGACGCTTACAAGGCGGCCGGTGTGGAAGTGCCGACGACCTGGGCCGGCTTTGTCGAAAACTGCGCCAAGTTCCAGGCGGCGGGCATCGACTGCCTGACCACCGGGACGTCCGCCCTGTGGCCCGCAGCAGGCATCTTCGACTACATTAACATGCGCACCAACGGCTATGAGTTCCACATGGACCTCACCGCTGGCAAAGTGGCGTGGACCGATGACAAGGTGAAGGCGACCTTCGCCGAATGGGCCAAGGTTCAGCCCTACATCACTGCCAACCATGCCGCCATCGACTGGCAGGACGCGGCAGCACTCTTGACGCAGGGCAAGGCTGCGAACTACGTCATGGGCAACTTTGCCGTGGCCGTCTTCAAGGAAGGCGGAATGACCAACGACAATCTCGGCTTCATGGTGTTCCCGGAAATCACCCCCGGCATTCCGCGCGCCGAAGAAGCCCCGACTGATACCATCCATATCACCTCGGGCGCAAAGAATGTGGAAGACGCAAAGACGTTCATTGCGTACGTAGCAAGTGCTGATGCGCAGACCAAGTACAACATTGCGATTGGCCAGTTGCCGACCAACAAGAACTCCACCGTTGGCGACGATCCGTTCATCAAGGCTGGTTTCGAGACTGTCTCTACGGCCTATGCCCTGGCGCAGTTCTTTGACCGTGACGCGCCTGCCGAAATGGCAAAGGCCGGCATGGAAGGCTTCCAGGAGTTCATGGTGAAGCCTGAGCGTCTGCCGGAAATCCTTGATCGTCTGGAAAAGGTCCGCGGTCAGGCCTACAAGTAACACCGGCTCGGCGGACCTCCCCCGCCGACCCTTCCGGCCCCGGTTGCATAGCGTGACCGGGGCCAATTTTTCCTGCAAGAGGTGTTCGATGGCCGCCTATTGGAAAGCAAACCAGCGCAAACTCGCACCGTGGCTGTTTCTGGCCCCCGGCATGATCATGTTTGCGGTCTACGTGATCATCCCGATTTTTCAATCGATGGCGATTTCGTTCTATGACTGGGACGGGTTGGGTCAGGCAGAATGGATCGGCGGGGCGAACTATGTCGAACTGGTCGACGATGACGCCTTTTACACCTCGCTGTGGAACAACCTGCTCTGGCTGCTGCTGTTTTTGCTGGCGGTGCCGGCTGGTCTGATGATCGCTATTTTCCTCAATCAGACGGTTTGGGGGATGCGGGCTTACAAGTCTTTGTTCTTCTTTCCTTTCGTGATCTCGCAAGTCGTGGTCGGCCTGATTTTTGCCTGGTTTTACGCGCCAAATTTCGGGCTGCTTTACCAGTTGATCGAAACCCTGACCGGTCAAAAGATCGCCATTCTGGCGGATGAACGGTTTGTCACCTATGGCATCATCGTGGCCGGCCTCTGGCCGCAGATTGCCTATGTGATGATCCTGTACCTGACGGGTCTGAACAATGTCGCACCCGACCAGATCGAAGCCGCGCGGCTGGATGGGGCCAAGGGTTGGAAAATGCTGTGGTATGTGATCATCCCGCAGCTTCGCCCGGCGACCTTTATCGCCGTGGTGGTGACGGTGATCGGCGCCCTGCGGTCGTTCGACCTTGTGTCGATCATGACCAATGGCGGGCCATACGGATCGTCCCGCGTGCTGTCGTTCTACATGTATGAGCAAGCGCTTAGCGAATACGGCTACAGGATGGGATACGGGGCCACCATCGCGGTCGTGCTGTTTGCCATCATGATGATATTCATCTCGGGCTTCATCTGGAAGATGTGGCGCGACGAGACGGAGAGATAGCATGTTCCCAAGACCGATTGCGCAGGCATCGCCCGCAGCTCAACTGGCCTACAAGATGGCCCTGCCCGTAGCCCTTTTTCTGTGGCTGCTGCCTTTGATCGGTGTCGCGTTGACATCCGTTCGGCCAGCGTCGGATCTGGCACAGGGCAACTACTTTGGAATGCCCAGCTATTTTGCCTACGAAAACTACATCGAGGTGTTCCGCAACTCGCCGATCGCGCAATACATGCTGAATTCGTTCAAGGTTACGATCCCCACCGTGATCGGCTGCCTAGTCCTGTCGACGATGACCGGATTTGCACTGGCGATCTACAAGTTCAAGTCCAACCTCTTGATCTTCTTTCTGTTTGTGGCCGGCAACTTCGTGCCGTTCCAGATCCTGATGGTGCCGGTTCGCGATTTCACGCTAAGCTTGGGGCTGTACAATTCTTCCATGGGGCTGGCGCTGTTTCACATCGCGTTTCAGACCGGGTTCTGCACCCTGTTCATGCGCAACTTCATCAAGGCGTTGCCATTTGAGTTGATCGAGGCCGCGCGGGTTGAAGGCGTAACCGAAATCCGCATCTTCTGGTTCATCGTGGTGCCCCTGATGCGCCCGGCCATCGCGGCGCTGTCGGTGCTGGTGTTCACCTTCATCTGGAACGATTTCTTTTGGGCGACCGTGCTGACGACCAGTGCCGAAACTCAGCCGGTCACGGCGGGTCTGTCATCTTTGAACGGGCAATACATCGCGGCCTGGCATCTGATTTCCGCAGGGTCGATCATCGCCGCGCTGCCGCCTGTGATCATGTTCTTCCTGATGCAAAAGCACTTTATTGCCGGTCTAACCCTCGGAGCAGTGAAATGATCAGGATTGCCTTCATCGGCGCTGGATCGACCGTTTTCATGAAGAACCTCATCGGCGATGCCCTTTCGATGCCCGCGCTGGCCGGGTCCACGATCGCCCTTATGGATATTGATCCAAAGCGGCTGGCGGAGTCCGAAATGGTCTGCGCCAAGATGATCGCAACCTTGGGGGTCCCGGCACGGCTGGAAACCCATACCGATCAGCGCCGCGCGATTGCCGGCGCGGATTTCGTGATCGTCGCGTTTCAGATCGGTGGCTACAAGCCCTGCACGGTGACGGATTTCGAAATCCCCAAAGCCTACGGCCTGCGCCAGACGATTGCAGATACGCTTGGCATCGGCGGCATCATGCGCGGCCTGCGGACGGTCCCGCATCTGTGGTCGCTGGCGGCGGATATGGCCGAAGTCTGCCCGGATGCGGTTATGTTGCAATATGTCAACCCGATGGCGATAAACACGTGGGCATTGGGCGCAAAATATCCGAAAATCAAACAGGTCGGGCTGTGCCACTCGGTTCAGGGAACGGCGGCAGAGCTGGCCCGCGATCTGGACATCCCGGTGGCCGATCTGCGGTATCGTGCGGCAGGCATCAACCACATGGCGTTCTATCTGAACTTTGAAGCGCGCCAGCAGGACGGCACCTACCGCGATCTTTACCCCGATCTACGCGCAGGCTATGCGGCGGGCCGCATGCCCAAACCGTCGCACTGGAACGACCGTTGCCCCAACAAAGTGCGCTACGAGGTAATGACGCATCTGGGCTATTTCGTTACCGAAAGCTCTGAGCATTTCGCCGAATACGTGCCGTGGTTCATCAAGGACAACCGCCCCGATCTGATCGAAAGCTTTGGCATCCCGCTGGACGAATACCCGACCCGCTGCGAAGAGCAGATTGCAAAGTGGGAACTTCAGGCGGCCGAACTGCGCAACGCGGCAACAATCGAAGTCAAGCCGAGCCATGAATACGCGGCCACCATCATGAACTCGATCGTGACAGGTGCGCCGTCGGTAATCTACGGCAATATCCCGAACCGCAGCTATATCCCGCAACTGCCCGAAGGCGCCGCCGTCGAAGTTCCGGTGCTGGTCGATGCCAATGGTTTGCAGCCGACGAATGTGACCGGCATTCCGCCTCAGCTTGTCGCCTTGATGCGGACAAACATCAACGTGCAGGAACTTACAGTCGCCGCACTGATGACCGAAGACCGCGAGCATATCTATCACGCAGCCTGTCTTGACCCGCATACCGCGGCCGAGCTGGATCTGCGCCAGATCCGCCGCATGGTGGATGACCTGATTGCCGCACATGGGGCCTGGATGCCGTCATGGCTGCAACCGCGTCGCGCGGCGTGACACGCGATGCAGCCGGACTGGATCGCGGTTGACTGGGGTACGTCCAATCTTCGGGTCTGGGCGATGGGACCCTCTGGCATATTGGCGCAGGCACAGTCTGACGCCGGGATGGGCAAGCTTGCGCGCGACCAGTTTGAAGGCGCGCTGCTGGACCTGATCGACGCTTGGCTCGGCCCCGGCGCCACGCCTGTGTTTGCCTGCGGGATGGTCGGCAGTCGCCAGGGCTGGCACGAGGCGCCCTATCGCGCCGTACCCTGCACGCCGCTGGATGTGGCCTTCGCGGTAACGGTTCCCTTACGCGATCCGCGGATATCAATGAAGATCGCGCCAGGTTTGAAGCAGGCATCCCCCTACGATGTGATGCGCGGCGAAGAGACGCAGATTGCCGGCGCAATGGCCTTGGGTGCGCGCGACGGGGTGATCTGCCTGCCCGGCACACATTCGAAATGGGCGCTGATCAGCGCGGGCGAAGTCGCAAGCTTTCAGACCTGCATGACGGGCGAATTGTTTGCGCTGCTGTCAGAACATTCGGTCTTGCGACACGGCATGACGGGCGACGGGTTCGAGGATGCAGCCTTTGACATCGGGCTGTCGGATGCGCTGTCGCGTCCCGAAAAGATTGCCGCGCGGCTGTTTTCCCTGCGTGCCGAAGGGTTGCTTGGCGAACTTGCGCCGGCAGCCGCCCGCGCCAGGCTGTCCGGGCTGCTGATCGGGATCGAGTTGGCAGCGACGAAACCCTATTGGTTGGGACAGGCGATAACGCTGGTGGGCGCGCCGGCAATTTCAACGCTTTACGCCCGCGCGCTGGCCATGCAAGGGTTGTCGGCGCAGGTTTTGCCGGCAACGGAATGCACTTTGGCCGGGTTGTCACAGGCATGGCAACAAAAGGAAATTCAATGACACACCGCCCCCTGATCGCGATTTTGCGCGGCATCACACCCTCCGAATCCTTAGCGATTGCGCAGGTTCTGATCCAGGCCGGCATCACCCGGATCGAGGTGCCGATGAACTCGCCCGATCCGTTGCAGTCGATTGCGGCGATGGCGGCCGCGTTTTCGGCGCAGGCCCAGATCGGCGCGGGGACCGTGCTGACACCAGCACAGGTCGATGCGGTCGCGGCGCATGGCGGTCAGCTGATCGTGTCGCCAAACTGCGATCCTGCGGTCATCGCGCGAACCAAGGCGCTGGGGCTTGCGAGTTGGCCCGGGGTGATGACGCCGACCGAGTGTTTCGCGGCACTTGGTGCAGGGGCGGATGGTTTGAAGATCTTTCCAGCAATTCTCATCGGCCCCGAAGGGCTGCGCGCCATTCGGGCCGTGCTGCCAGTGGGCTGTCAGGTTTACGCAGTCGGCGGCGCTGGTCCTGCGAACTTTGGCGCGTGGATTGCGGCTGGGGCCGATGGATTTGGGTTGGGTACGGCACTTTACACACCCGGACTGACGGCTGAGGATGTCGCAGCGCGCGCGGCTCAGATCGTTGCCGCTTATGATGAGGCGTTGCGATGATTTTTGACACCCGCCGCTGCGAGCTGGGCGAGGGTCCGCTGTGGCACCCGGAACGCAAGCAGTTGTTCTGGTTTGATATCATCGGAAACCGAATGCTGTCGCAGACAATCGAAGGCCCCCAGGAATGGCATTTCTCGGAAAGGGTCTCTGCCGCGGGTTGGATCAGCGCCGACGAATTGCTGATCGCGTCCGAAACCGGTCTGTTCCGCTTTCACCTTGTCACAGGCGCACGCGACGTGGTGGCCGAGGTAGAGGCGGGCAATCCGCTGACCCGGTCGAATGATGGCCGTGCCGACCAGCAGGGGGGGTTCTGGTTCGGCACGATGAGCAAGCGTGGCGGCCTCGACGCCGGCGCAGGGGCGATCTACCGCTATCATGACGGCGAGGTGCGGCGGCTGTTCTCTGGCATAACAATTCCGAACTCGATGTGTTTTTCGGCGGATGGCAGGACGGCTCACTTCAGCGATACCTTGACCCACAAGGTGATGCGTGTGGCGCTGGACGCGATGGGTTGGCCAGTCGGTCAGCCGTCGGTGTATCTGGACCTGTCTCGCGATGCGTTGCTGCCGGACGGCGCGGTGTGTGATGCGGCCGGCAACATGTGGCTTGCGCAGTGGGGGTCGTCCCGTGTCGTCTGCTATGCGCCCGACGGGACGCTGTTGCGCAGCATCGGGTTTGACGCGCCGCATACCTCGTGTCCGGCCTTTGGCGGCGAGGGGTTGACGACGTTGTTCTGCACCACAGCGCTGGAAGGGATGTCAGAGGCCGCGCGGACAGCGCAGCCTGCGGGGGGCATGACCTTTGGCGTCGCGGATGTGGTGCGCGGGTTGCAAGAGCAAAGGGTGATCCTGTGAAACGCACGTTGGGCGTCTGCTATTATCCCGAACAGTGGGACGAGGCGGTTTGGGCAGAAGACGCCGCGCGGATGGCCGCCTTGGGGCTGACCTGGGTGCGGATCGGCGAGTTCGCCTGGGCGCGGATGGAACCTGTGGAAGGGGTCTACGACTGGGGCTGGCTGGACCGCGCGATTGCGGTTCTGGGGGCGGCAGGGTTGAAGGTCGTGCTGGGCACGCCGACCGCAACGCCACCGCGCTGGCTGCTGACAAAACACCCCGATATGTTGGCTTTGGACAAGGAAGGCCGGGTAAGAGGCTTTGGTTCGCGGCGGCATTATTGCTTTTCGTCAAGGCCCTATCGCGCTGAATGCGCGCGGATCGTGACGGAAATGGCCAAGCGATACGGGCGGAACCCGCATGTTGCGGCATGGCAGACCGACAATGAATATGCCTGCCACGATACGGTGCTGTCTTATTCTGCGGCTGCCTTGGGGGCGTTTCGGGAATGGCTGGCGCAACGGTACCAGTCCACTCAGGCACTCAACCGCGCGTGGGGCAACGTGTTCTGGTCGATGGAGTACAGCAGTTTCGACGAGATCGGCCTGCCGAACCAGACCGTAACCGAGGCAAATCCGGCGCATGCCATGGCGTTTCGCCGCTTTGCCAGTGCCGAGGTGGCGGGATTCAACCGCCTGCAGGTCGATATCCTGCGACGGTTTTCAGACGCCCCGATCGCGCACAATTATATGGGGCAGATCACCGATTTCGACCATTTCGCGTTGGGGGCGGACCTCGACATAGCGTCGTGGGATTCCTACCCGTTGGGATTTCTTTCCGACCGTTTGCCTGCCACGCCAGAGCATCGGCGGCGGTTCGTGCGGCAGGGGGATCCGGATTTTCAGGCGTTTCACCATGACCTTTATCGCGCCGTGGGCCGGGGCCGTTGGTGGATCATGGAGCAGCAGCCCGGTCCGGTGAACTGGGCGCCGTGGAACGCCGATCCTTTGCCCGGGATGGCACGGCTATGGACCTGGGAGGCCTTTGCGCACGGGGCGGAGGCTGTCTGTTATTTCCGCTGGCGGCAGGCACCGTTTGCGCAAGAACAGATGCACGCGGGGCTGTTGCGGCCGGATTCGGTGGCGGCCCCGGCCTTTGGCGAGGCCGATCAGGTGGCGGGCGAACTGGCGTTGATGCCGGACGTGCCCGTGGAGCAGGCTGAGGTGGCGCTGGTCTTCGACTATGCATCCGCCTGGGCCTGGGAGGTGCAGCCGCAGGGCCGGGATTTCAGCTATTTCCGCCTTGTGTTCGAAGCCTATCGCGCGCTGCGGCGGCTTGGCGTCAACATCGACATTCTGCCCCCCGATGTGACGGATCTCGCGGGCTACAAATTGGTGCTGGTGCCGGGCGTGGCGACGTTGTCCCCTGCCCTGCTGGGGGCTTTGGCGTCGTTTGCGGGCACGGCGCTGGTCGGGCCGCGCAGCAACGCAAAGACGGCGGAATTCGCGACACCGGTGCCATTGGCACCCAATTTGCCGGGCCTTGACGCGCGCGTCATGCGAATGGAAAGCCTGCCACCGGATGTAGCAGTGCCTTTGGCGGCAGGCGGGCAGTTCCTGCATTGGCGCGAAAAGCTGGAGGGGTCGGCAGTGGTGATCGAGGCGTGCCGTGACGGGTTCCCGGCTTTGGTGCGGGCGGGCGGGCTGCACTATCTGGCCGGGTGGCCGGATGCGGCGACCTGGGGGCGGATCCTGGCCGGATTGTGCGAGAGCCAAGGGATCGCTGTGGTCGAGATGCCCGAGGGCCTGCGGCAACGGCGATCGGGCGGCGTGCGCTTCTTGTTCAACTATGACGCCGAGGCAGTGGCGTTTGACGGGGTGGTTGTCCCTGCCGCTGGCGTGCATTGGGGGTAAGGTGGAGGTGGGGGTTTCACACCCCCACACCCCCGCAAGATATTTGTGAACAGATGATGAAGATCAGCCTGTAAGACGTTCGATCAGAGCGGGGAGATCGGCGATCGTGTCAATCACGTGATCGGCGCCGGCGGCCTTGAGCCTGGCTGTGGCCATTGCGCGCAGGCGGGCGACTTCGGCGGGCGGGGTGGCGGCGAGGGCTTCGGGCGTAAGGCCGACGATGTTGCCGGACATTGCCACGCCTACGGTCAGGCAGCCGGCGGCGACGCCTTCGGCGATGCCGGGTTCGGTGTCATCGACCTTGATGACGGCACTGGGGGGATAGACGCGCAGGTCGATGAACGTCTGATACATCTGCAGCGGGCCGGGGCGGCCTTCGGGCAGGTCATCGGCGCAGACGAGGTTGTCGGGGGCGTAACCTTGGGCTGCGGCGACGGGCAGGACGCGCTCCATGATCGAACGGGTATAGCCGGTGGTCGAGCCGATTTTCAGGCCCATGGCGCGCAGGGAGTCGATGGCCTCGCGCCCTCCGGGGACGAGGGTGGCGTAGTTTGCGACAACCTCTTCATTCATCGGGACGAAAACCTTGTAGATGGCGTCCGTTGCAGCGTCATCGGCGGGGGAGCCTTGGGCTGTTTCCCATTGCGCCGCAAGTGTTGGGTCGTTGAGCATCGTTCGGATGTGGTTCCATTTCGGCATGCCCATGGGCTGCCTCGCCTGTTCGACGGTGGCAGTGATGCCGAAACGCGCGAAAGCCTCGACGAAGACGCCCATCGGGGCGAAACTGCCGAAGTCGATGGTGGTGCCGGCCCAGTCGAAGACCACAGCTTTGAAGTTCATGGCGAGACCTCTTTCAGGAAATTGGCGCGCTCGATCAGGGATTTGGCGGGTGGGGCGGCAGATGTAACGCCCATCTCGTTCAGCGCCTCGCGGGCGGCAGCGACGACCTGGTCGATCACACCCGTGTCAAAGCGCCCGATGGTGCCGATGCGGAAGCTGTCGACCGCGGTCAGTTTTCCGGGGTAAAGGATGAAGCCTTTGGCTTTCATCCGGTCATAAAACTCGGGGAAAGCGAAGGCCGGATCGGCGGGGCAAAAGAAGGTTGTGATGATCGGCGACAGCCATTCATCGGCCAGCAGGGTTTCGAACCCCAACTGCCGCATGCCCCCGACCAGCCGGTTGCGGTTGGCGGCGTAGCGCGCGCCCCGGGCCGCGACGCCGCCTTCGTCTTCATGTTCGCGCAAGGCCTGCAGGAAGGCCGCGACGGCATGGGTCGGCGGGGTATAGCGCCATTGGCCCGACCGCTCCATCTCGGCCCATTGCGCGTGCAGGTCGAGCGAGAGGGAGTGCGCGTTGCCCGCCGCCGCCTGCAGCACGTCGCGCCGCGCCAGCACGAACCCGAAACCGGGCACACCTTCGATGCATTTGTTTGCCGAACTGACCACCGCGTCAAAGGCAATCTCGGCAGGCAGCACCGGGTCCGCGCCAAACGCCGACATGCTGTCGATCAGCAGGCGGCGACCGGCGGCTTCGGTGCCTTTTGCGATTTCCGTCAGGGGGTTGAGGATCCCGGACGAGGTTTCGCAGTGGATCGCCACGACATGCGTGATCGTCGGATCGCCCGCAAGGATCGCCGCAATCTCGGCCCCACGCGGCGGCAGGTAATCGCCCTTGTCCAGCAGCGTGCAGGCCCGGCCCATCTGCGCCAGTTGTTTGGCGGCGCGTTGACCGTAGGCGCCGTTGGCCAGCACCAGCGCATGGCCGCCCTTCGGCATGAAAGTGCCCAGCATCGCCTCGACGCAATAGCTGCCCGAGCCTTGCATCGGCACGCAAGTGTAGGCCTCGCCGCCATCCCCCAGCAAGGCCACCAGCCGGGTGCGCATCTCGGCGGTCATGGCGCGGAAATCGGCATCCCAGCTGCCCCAGTCGGTCAGCATCGCCGCCTTGACGGCATAGGACGTGGACAGCGGACCCGGCGTCAGAAGCCAAGGTTCGCCCATCCGGGGCGGCTCGATGTGGACGGGCATTGCTAGCTCCGGTTCGGGTTTTTCGGGGTGGATCATGGGCATGTGACGCAGCGATGACAAGGCGGGACGCAGCACTTTGACACGCAGGTTTTGCGCAAGTGTCATCGCAGGGTTACGCGCGCCAAATAGCAGGAACCGTGATCATGCATGGAGAACATCGATGTCCAACGATCTGCCTTTGATCGGCGCCGCACTGTCCGTATCCGAGCTGGCTACCTATCGCGACTGGGTGCTGGAAAAGCACCGCGATGTCGAACTGCAGTCGTTTCACACTGCCGAAGCGCTGAACGGCGACTGGGCACCACTGGCGGCAGAGGCGAAGCGCTTGCTGGACGGCTATCAGGGGCGTTTGGGGATTCACGGGCCGTTCTGGGGCTTTACGGTGCATTCGTCGGATATGGACGTGCGCGCCGTGGTGCAAAGGCGGCTGATGCAGGGGTTGGATGTATGCGAGGCTGTTGGCGCCACGCAGATGGTCATTCACTCGCCCTTCACCACTTGGGATTACAACAACCTCGACATGATGGAAGGGCAGCGCGACCGGCTGTTCACCAACACGCATCTGACGCTGGATGCCATCGTGGCGCGGGCCGAAAATCAGGGTGTCACGCTGGTGATGGAGAACATCGAGGATATCGACCCCTTGGACCGCAAGCGGCTGTGCGAAAGCTTTGGCTCGGCGGCGTTGAAGCTGTCGGTTGACACCGGCCATGCGCAATACGCCCATGGCAGCACCGGCGCGCCGCCTGTGGACTACTTCGTGCGGCTGGCGGGTGAGATGCTGGACCATATCCACCTGCAGGACGCCGATGGCCATGCTGACAGGCATTGGGGGATCGGCGAGGGCAACATCCTGTGGACGAGCGTTTTCCGCGCCATCGGGGCATTGACCGTCAAGCCACGCCTGCTGCTGGAACTGCGCGACAAGTCTGATATTCCAGCCTCGATGGCATATCTCGCGGCACACGGTTTGGGGCAGTGATGCTGAAGTTTCTTGTGATCAGCGACCTGCATCTGGTGGCCGAAGGGCAGACCTCGATGACGCTCGATACCGCCGTACGGTTGCAAACCTGCGTGGCAACGATCAACGCGCGCTATGGCGATGCCGATTTCGTCGTGGTGGCGGGCGATCTGGCGGATCTGGGGGAAGAGGCGGCTTATCTGCGGTTGCAGTCGATCCTGGCGGGGCTGACGATCCCGGCCTATGTCACGCTTGGCAACCACGATGACCGCCCGACCTATCTGCGCGTCTTCGGGGCGGGCTGCGCCGATGAAACCGGATGCGTCAACCATGTGATCGACGCCAAGGGCTACCGGGTGATCGTGCTTGACAGTTCGGAACCCGGGCGGGTGGACGGGGTGTTGGAACCGGCCCAGATCGACTGGCTCGTGGCTAGGCTTGCCGAGGCGAAGGATCGTCCGGTGGTCGTGGTGCTGCATCATCACGCCAATGCGCTGCATACGGCCGTGGACAGCATCAAGCTGATCGACGATGCGCCGTTCATCGCCGCACTCAAGACGCATGGCGATGTCCGTCAGGTCATCGCAGGGCATGTGCATCTGACCTCGACCGCGATCTATCACGGCATACCGTTCACCACGCTGGCGGGGGGGCACTATTCGGTGTCGTTCAACGTCGATGCGCCGAACCTGCCCTACCGCGCATTGTCCGGCCCGGGGCAGATGGCCGTGGTGATCGGCGAGCCGCACGTGACAACCGTGCTGTTCGAGGATTTCATCGATGGCAATGCCGAGATTTTTCATTCGAACGACTGACATTCGACCAAGTCATTGTGCGTGTTTTTTTTAATAGTACCCCCATCGCTTCGGCGGTGGGGGCTTTCTTGTAACTTGCAGTAAAATCTAAATATTTCAAAGATTTGCACAGGCGTTGTTACCAAATTGTCACCTGATGGACTCTGAATTGTCGCGAGTCCTTCGAATGACTGTCAACTAATCCTCTTAGGCAGACCAAGGCTCGCATCCCGTGCGAGGGCACCCTTGGGGAGATTGACATGAACCGGACGATGACAAGCGTCGCAGCTTTGGGCCTGGCCCTGGTCGGCTCTGCCGCCGCTGCTGAAAAAGTGAAGTTCGAGTATTGGTACGGCCTTACCGGCGATCTGGGCGCCGTGGTTCTGGAAACCTGCAACCGCTTCAACGCGGCACAGGCCGAGTATGAGGCCGTTTGCGTCGGCCAGGACGGCTACGAGAAGGCCGTGCAGAACACCATCGCCGCGTTCCGTGCAGAAAAGCACCCGACGCTGCTGCAGTCGTTCGACGCTGGCACCGCTGACCTGATGCTGTCGGGCGAGTTCTACCCGGTCACCCAACTGATGGCTGACACTGGCGTCACCATCGACTGGGCAGACTATTTCCCGGGGATCGCCAACTACTACTCGTCGTCCAAGGGCGAATTCTTCTCGATGCCGTGGAACTCTTCCACGCCGATGTACTATTTCAACAAGGACATGTTCGCCAAGGCCGGTCTGACCGAAGCCCCGCTGACCTGGGAAGGCATGGAAGCCGCCCTCGTCAAGCTGAAGGAGTCTGGCGCCGCTTGCGGTCTGGCTTATGCGCCGTCGTCGTGGATCGACATGGAGCAGTTCTCGATGGCGCATAACGTGCCCGTCGCGTCCAACAACAACGGCTATGACGGTCTGAACACCGAAATGCTGTACAACACCACCCTGCACGTCAAGCACATGGAAAACATCCAGCGCTGGATCGAAGGTGGCTTTGCCTCGATCCGCACCGCCGCCGCTGGCAAATCCGCCCGTGACAGCTTTGTCGAAGGCGAGTGTGCTGTGTTCTTCTCATCGATCGCTGACCACGCCACCGTGCACAAGCTGGCCCCGGCCTTCGCATGGGATGTGCAGATCATCCCGACCTATGAAGGTGTGGAGCGTCACAACACCGTCGTCGGCGGGGCCTCGCTGTGGGTTCTGTCGGGCAAGACCCCGGAAGAGTACAAGGCCGCCGCGACCTATCTGGCCGTCCTCGCCTCCAAGCCGGAGCAGCAGTTCCTGCTGGAAAACTCGGGCTACATCCCGGTGACCAAATCGACCTATGACGCGCTCTTGGCCGAAGGCTTCTACACCAAAGAGCCCTTCATCAACCGTGATCTCGCCATGAAGTCGCTGACCTATACCGAGCCGACCGAGCTGACCCGTGGCATCCGTCTTGGTGGCTTCATCCAGATCCGCGCTGAGTGGACCGCTGAAGTTGAAGCCGCTCTGGCCGGGCAGAAGACCATGAAAGAGGCGCTGGACACCGCCGCCGCACGCGGCAACGACATCCTGGCGCGCTTTGCCAAGACCTACGAAGGCAAGTCGTTCCCGTAAGCGGACCTGACCCAACCAAAGGGCGCGGCAACCCCTGCCGCGCCCATCTTTATGACCGGAGACTGCGATGCGCCGCGCCTACTTCAAGTTCAGCTGGATCGCGGCGGCGCTGCTGGCCCCGCAATTGATGATCATCTTCGTGTTCTTCTACTGGCCCTCGGCGCAGGCGCTGTACTGGGCTTTCACGCTGGAACAGCCCTGGGGCGGCGGCAACACCTGGGTCGGGTTCGAGAATTTTCAGAACGTGCTGTCGGACGAATACTACTGGGGATCGGTGCGGGTGTCGGTGATCTATGCGCTGGCGACCACGGCTCTGGCGATGAGCATGGCGCTGATACTGGCACTCTTCGCCGACCGCCAACTGGCTGGCTACCGCGCCTACCGCATCGGGTTGATCTGGCCCTACGCCGTGGCCGCCCCCGCCGTGGGCCTGTCGTTCCAGTTCGTGTTCAATCCCGGCGCTGGCATTTTTTCCTACCTCAACACCCTGTCGCCGGGGGTTTGGGACCCGTCGGTTTATCCGTCGCAGGCCATCGCCTCGATCGTGATCGCAGGTGCATGGAAACAGGTCGCCTACAGCTTCATCTTCTTTCTGGCCGCCTTGCAGGCCATCCCCCGCAGCCTGTCCGAGGCCGCCGTCATGGATGGCGCGCGCCCGCTGCGCCGGATGATCGACCTTCAACTGCCACTGCTGACGCCGACGTTCTTCTTCCTCTTGGTCATCAACATCACCGACAGTTTTACCGACAGCTTCGGCATCGTCGATACGCTGACCGGGGGCGGGCCGTTCCGCTCGACCGATCTGATGGTTTACAAGATCTACACCGACGGCTTCCGCAGCCTCGATTACTCGGGGGCTGCCGCGCAATCCATCATCCTGATGCTGCTTGTCATGGCGCTGACCTTTGTTCAGTTCCGTTACATCGAGCGTCGCGTTCATTATACCTGACGGGGCTCCCATGATCGAACGCACGCCGTTTCTGAACATCGCCACCCATGTGATCCTGCTGTCGGGGCTGATCATCATCATCGTGCCGATCTGGCTGGCCTTCGTGGCGGCCACCCTGACCCTGCAGCAGGTCAACTCGGCCCCAATCGAGCTTTGGCCAAGCGATCAGCTTTGGGTGAACCTGCAAGAGGCCTGGTTGCTGTCGGACTTCGGCACCAAGTTTCTGAATACCCTGATCGTGGCGACATCGGTGGTGGTGGGCAAGATCACGCTGGCCTGCATCACCGCCTTTGCGCTGGTGTTCTTCAACTTTCGCGGGCGGATGCTGATCTTCTGGATGATCTTCATCACGCTGATGCTGCCTTTGGAAGTGCGCATCGTGCCGACCTACGCGGTGGCGGCGAACGCGCTGTCGCCGTTCCAGACCATCATGGATGCCACCGGCCTGACATGGCTGATCAACACCGTCTCGGGCATCGAGGTGTCGCTGGAATGGAACCTGCTGAACAGCTACACCGGCCTGATCCTGCCGCTTGTCGCGACCGCTACAGGCACCTTTCTATATCGCCAGTTCTTCCTGACCATCCCCGATGAATTGGTCGAGGCCGCGCGGATGGACGGCGCAGGCCCCCTGCGGTTCCTGTGGGATGTGCTGATCCCGCTGTCAAAGACGAACATCGCGGCGCTGGCCACCATCATGTTCGTCTATGCGTGGAACCAGTATCTCTGGCCCCTGCTGGTCATCACTGACCGCGCGAATTACGGGCTGGTCGTGGTGCAGCTGTCCGATCTGATCCCCGATCAGCAAACCACCGGCGGCGGTACGCCCACATGGCATCTGGCGATGGCGGCGACGCTGGTCGTCATGCTTCCCCCGATCGCCGTCGTCGTCCTGATGCAGCGCTGGTTCGTGCGCGGCCTTATCAACACCGACAAATAGGAGCCTGCCATGGCCAAAATCTCTATCCGTGACGTGCGCAAATCCTATGGCAAGGATCAGGTGGTGCACGGGGTCAACCTCGAAATTGCCAATGGCGAATTCATCGTGGTGCTGGGGCCATCGGGCTGCGGCAAATCCACTCTGCTGCGGATGATCGCGGGGCTGGAAACCATCACAGCGGGCCAGATCTCGATTGCCGACATCGTGGTGAACGATCTGGAACCACGCGAGCGGGGCTGTGCGATGGTGTTCCAGAACTACGCGCTTTATCCGCACATGACGGTGGCCGAAAACATTGGCTACGCGCTGAAAGTGGCGCGCGTGCCCAAAGCCGAACGGATGGAGCGAGTGGCAAAAGTCGGCGCCTCGGTTGGTCTGACCGAGTTCATGGATCGCCGCCCCGGGCAGTTGTCCGGCGGCCAGCGTCAACGCGTCGCCATGGCCCGCGCCATCATCCGCGAGCCGCGGGTGTTCCTGTTTGACGAGCCGCTGTCGAACCTTGACGCGAAACTCCGCGTCCAGATGCGCCACGAGATCCGCCGCATCCACAACCGCATCTCGGCGACATCCGTCTTCGTGACCCATGACCAGCAGGAAGGCATGACACTGGCTGACCGGCTGGTGGTGATGAACAAGGGCGTGATCGAACAGGTCGGCACACCGTCGGAAATCTACGATCACCCGGCTTCGGTCTATGTCGGCGGCTTCATCGGCTCGCCTGCGATGAATTTCCTGTCGGGGCAAGTGGATCGCGGTACATCTTCGGTCAAACTCGCCAACGGCGACCGGGTCGAGATTGCCACCAGTATCGCCACACGCCACCACGGCAAGCTGGTCCAGATCGGCATTCGCCCCGAAGGAATGACAATGGTTCCCGCCGGCCAAGGCACACTGAACGCGACTTTCGAGTTTGTCGAAGAACTGGGCGCGGGACGGCTCTACAGCCTGTTGTTCGAAGACCTGACGATTGCGGTGCTGGCCAATGACCGGCAAACGCTGGCACCGGGCACGCCGGTGGGCTTGCACATTCCAGCCACATCGGTT
This sequence comes from Paracoccaceae bacterium, assembly GCA_031400505.1. Taxonomy (GTDB): domain Bacteria; phylum Pseudomonadota; class Alphaproteobacteria; order Rhodobacterales; family Rhodobacteraceae; genus JAIYDJ01. The sequence continues at coordinate 64,505 of JANNPZ010000078.1, forward strand.
CATCTCTTTGATGCCGATACTGGCAAACGTATCGAGGCAGCCCCTCTGGCCGCGCTGCAAATGGTGCCTGCATAGTCAACCCTCCGCAGATATCGCCCAACCTGCGGGCCTCGGGCCTGATGATCGCGGCTTTCGTGATCTTCTCGCTCATGGCGATTCTGGCCCGGTCGATCAGTGATGACATCCCCGTCATCCAGATGATCCTTGTCCGTCAGGCCCTGTCGATGGTGCTGTTGGCCCCCTTGTTTTGGCGCAGTTGGCCCGCGATCCGCAGGCCACAGGGCCTTGGCCTGCATGCCTTGCGCGGCGTGACGATGGTGGGCGGCATGGTCTGCGGGCTGTCCTCGGTCATCCTGATCCCGTTTGCCGATGCGACGGCCATTCAGATGGCCGAAGTGATCTTTGCCACCGCCCTTGCAGCGCTGATCCTGCACGAACCGGTGGGCTGGCGGCGCTGGACCGCGACCGTCGTGGGCTTTGTCGGGGTGGCGATCATGATGCGCCCGTTCGGGGCGGGTGTTGACCCTTATGCATGGGTGGCGCTGCTCGGGGCGGGCTTCGGGGCGGTCAACATGGTGATCCTGCGCTTTGGGGCCGAAGGCGACCGGATCGAGACGGTGCTGTTCTGGCAGAACATGGTCGTGCTGGCGCTTGTCACACCCGTGGCCCTTTGGGTCTGGGTGACGCCCACTTTGGCACAGGCCGGGATTCTTGCGGTGATGGCGATCATCTTTACCGCCGGCATGTGGCTGATGACGGCGGCGTTGCGGTTGGGAGAGACCTCGGCGCTGGCCCCCCTGCACTATGTCCGGTTGTTGATGATGGCGGTGGCGGGATGGTGGTTCTATGCCGAGGTGCCAGGGATTTCGACCATTCTGGGCGCGGTTCTGGTGTTGGGCGCTGCGACTTACACGATCAGCCGCAACGCGCGCAAGAAATCTCCTGTGCGCCCTATCGCAGAGCTGACCTAGTTCGGGCGCAAGGCACCGGCGCAGTTTCGCAGTTGACTGGCAGACAACGAAATGTTATACTATACACATGTTTCTGACGTCATCGGTTCGTCATTGACACGTAGCTTTTCCGTCATGGCGGACTGCTAGCAATCCATCTGTACTTTAGCAGTGGAGCGCTCTCATGAAAAAAATCCTTCTCTCTGGCGTTGCCGTTCTTGCAATGACCGTGGCCACCTCGGCCCAGGACCTGCCGCAGGCAGCCAGCCCGTGGTTCGTGGCCGGTCAGGCCAAGATCGCCGAACGTCTGGCCGTGCAGCCAATCACCGCCAAGGCCAAGAACGTGATCCTGTTCACCGCTGACGGCAATGGCGTCGGGTCGAACTACGCCGTCCGCATTTACTCGGGCCAGCTGGCCGGCGGATTGGGCGACGACTATGTTCAGCCGCAGGAAACTTTCCCGCATGCTGCCCTGGTGAAAACCTATTCGTCCAACGGCCAGACCCCGGACTCGGCTCCTACCGCTGCTGCGATGAACAGCGGCGTGAAGACCAAGAACGGCATGATCAACGTCCTCGACACCGTCAACGTCGATGACTGCGCAGCCGGTGCCACCGCTGGCGCCAAGACCTTCGCCGAAATCGTTTCGGAAATGGGCAAGTCGGTCGGCGTCATCTCGACCGCCCGCATCACCCATGCGACCCCTGCGGCTGTCTATGCCCGCTCGGTCAACCGCGACTTCGAAGACAACTCGACGCTGCCCGAAGGCTGCACCCAGAAAGACATCGCCGACCAGTTGCTCGACCAGATGAAGGCCGGTGTTGTCGACATCGCCCTTGGTGGCGGTCGCCAGCACTTCCTGCCCGCAGGCGTGAAGGACGTGGAAGACAAGGAAGGCAAGCGCACCGACGGTCGCAACCTCGTGGACGAAGCGACCGCTGCAGGCGCAAAGGTCGTGTTCGGCGCGGACGACTTCACCGCACTGACCATGGGCGACAACGCTCCGGTTCTGGGTCTGTTTGAGGCCAGCCACATGAAATACGAACAGGATCGTTCGGGCGAGCCGTCGCTGGCCGAAATGACCGAAGCCACGATCAAGGCACTGTCGACCAACGAAAACGGCTTCTTCATCTCGATCGAAGGCGGCCGGGTTGACCATGCAAACCACGCAGGCAACCTGCACCGCGCCGTTGTCGATGGCAAAGCCTTTGCCGACGCGATTGCCAAGGCGATGGAGATGACCAACGCCGAAGACACGCTGATCATCGTGACCGCCGACCACGAACACGCAATCGCCTTCAACGGCTACTGCGGTCGCGGGTCCAAAATCACCGGTCTGTGCATGAAGGAAAACCCCAACGGCATCGAGCACACCGGCGAGCCGGAACTGGCCGCCGATGGCAAGCCCTACACCGTTGCAGGCTATCTGAACGGTGCAGGTTCGGTACTGATCGAACAGGCAGACAAGACTTTTGCCGGCTCGCGTCCCGACCTGACCGAAGAGCAGGCCATCGACCCGGACTACCTGCAGCAGGCGCTGATCCCGATGACCTCGGAAACCCACTCGGGTGAGGACGTTGCCCTCTTCGCCCGCGGCCCATGGGCACACCTGTTCGGCGGTGTGGTCGAACAGAACTACATCTTCCACGTGATGAACCACGCCGTCAGCGCCCAGTAATCGCTGTCCATAGTGCCGCAGGCCCCGGGAAACCGGGGCCTGTTTCATTTACACAGGCGTCTTGCGCGGGCGTTATACTATCACAGAATAGGAGTTCAGAATGATTCGCCGGACCTTTCTGCTCGCGCTGCCCGCCGGTCTGCTGACGTTGCCCGTGCGGGCTGCCGACGACGCGCCGATCAAGCTACGCGACCTCTATGAAAAGGACATGAGCTTTTCGCAGATCGCCCTGTCGCGCCAAGGCTCGCGGGTCGGCATCGCAGGCTTCATGGCGCCGCCGCTGAAGGCGGAGTCGGTGTTTTTCGTGCTGACCAAACTTCCGATGGCGGTTTGCCCGTTCTGTGAACCCGGCTCGCCCTGGCCCGATGACATTCTGGCGGTCTATGCCAAGCGGGTGGTCGATGTGATCCCGTTCAACGTGCCCATCGTGGTCACCGGGGTGCTGGAACTGGGGGATCACGTGGACCCCGAGCTTGGGTTCTATTCAAAAGTGCGGCTGGTTGACGCCACTTATGCGCGGGCCTGAAAGATGGCGACCCCTGCCCTGCTGGTCGAAGGCCTGCGGGTGATCAGCCGCGAAGGGCAGGTTCTGGTGCAGGTGGATCGGCTGGCGGTGCCCGCAGGGCAGACAGTTGCGCTGCGCGGGGCGTCGGGGGCGGGAAAATCGACGCTGCTGCACGCGCTGTCGGGGTTGGTGCGCCCCACTGCGGGCCGTGTGGTCTGGGGCGGGCACGACATCGCGGGCCTGACCGAAGACGCCCGGGCGGCATTCCGGCGGCAGACACTGGGCCTGATCTTTCAGGACTGCCATCTGTTCGAAGAACTGTCCGCGCAGGGCAACGCCGCCCTGATCAGTGCCTTTGCACCCCGCGCCGACCGGGCTGCCTTGCGCGACGGGGCGGCGCAATGGTTGGCGGCACTGGGTCTTGGCAAAGCCGGATCGCGCGCGGTTGACAGCTTTTCGGGCGGCGAGCGGCAGCGCATCGCCGTCGCGCGCGCCCTCGCCGCCGGACCGCCGGTGATCCTGGCGGATGAACCCACTGCGGCGTTGGACCGCACCAATGCCGACACGCTGGGGGCCGATCTGGTGGCACTGGCGGCAGCGGGCGGGCGCACGCTGATCACCGTCACGCATGACGCCCCACTCGCTGCGCGGATGGCGCGGACCATCACGCTTGCCGATGGCCGGATCGTCGAGGACAGTCATGGCTGACCTTTGGGCCAACCTGCCGCCGCTGGCACAGGATATCCTGTTCGCGCTGCTGCTGTTCTGTCCGGGCCTGATCGCCGGGGCCGTCGTGCTGCGCGGCCTGCGCCCGCTGCCACTGGTAGGGGCGATGCTGCGGCGGTTTGCGCCGGTGAACCTGCTCTTCGTGGCGCTAATCGCGGTTTCGGTCGGGCTTGGCGTGGGTCTTCTGGCGCAGGAACGCGGGCTCAGGCAAGGCTCGGCTCAGGCGGCGGAAAAATTCGATCTGATCGTGGCAGCCCCGGGCAGCGAAGTGACAGTGATGCTGGCGGCGGTCTATCTGCAGGCGTCCGACATGGCACTGGTGACAGGCCCGCAGTATGCCGAGATTGCCGGGGCCAAAGGCGTGGCCCTTGCTGCCCCGATCGCCTTTGGCGACAGCCATCTGGGCGCGCCTGTGGTCGGCACCACGACCGATTTCGTGACGCATCTCGCTGGCCCGCTGGCCGAGGGGCGCCTTTTTGCCACCGCCAGCGAAGCGGTCGCCGGGGCCTTTGCCCCCGTCACAGTGGGCGAGACGTTCTCGCCCGCCCACGGCCACGGCGCAGCAGCCGAAGGCGACGCGCACGCAGGCTTTGGCTATATGGTCACGGGGCGGATGGCCCCCACCGGCAGTCCCTGGGACCGCGCTATTCTGGTCCCGGTTGAAGGTGTGTGGCAGGTCCATGGCCTGTCCAACGGCCACCCCCCCGGCGAGACCCAGATCGGCCCGCCCTTTGCGCCCGACCTGATGCCCGGCACCCCGGCGGTGCTGGTCCATGCGACCGAGCTTTGGGCAAACTACGCCCTGAAATCGCAATTCACCCGGGGCGACCTGATGGCGTTCTTTCCGGGCACCGTGCTGTCGCAACTGCATGGGTTGATGGGGGATATCCGCACGGCTATGTCGGTGATGGCGGTGCTGACGCAGGTGCTGGTGACGCTGTCGGTGGTGATCGGGCTGGTCATTCTGGTGCGGCTTATCGCGCGCAGTCTGGCCCTTTTGCGCGCCATTGGGGCGCCGCTGCGGTTCGTGTTTGCAGTCGTCTGGGCGTATTCCGCCGCGCTGATCGTGACCGGGGCCGGCTTGGGTCTGGCGCTTGGCTGGGTCGCGGCGCGCGCCATTTCGGGCGTGATCACCGCGCGCACCGATGTGCTGGTGCGTGCGGCACTGTCCTGGCCCGAGGTTCATCTCGTGGCGGGCTTTGTCAGCCTGACGCTGATCCTTGCGCTGCTTCCCGGTTGGCTGGCGGTGCGCCGCCCACTTCTCGCTGATCTTCGTAACTGAAAGAGGTTTTCAATTCGTTACTCCCTCCTCACTTTTGCCCTGCTCGCCACACCATCCCTTGCCGAAATCGACCATTTGTCCGAGGCCAACGGCCTGCGCGTTCTGCACGCCTGGACCCCGGCGATCACGCAAGGCGCGGATGCGCTGATCTACATGGATGTCGAAAACACCTCAGCGGCCGAGGCGATGCTGCAGGGCGGCACCGCCATGGACGCGCCGCTCGATCTGGTCGGGTTCAGCTATGGCACGTCGGGCGACACTTGGACCGTCCTGCCCGGTCTGCCCGTGCCCGCAGGTGCCGAGGTGCTGCTGGAACCCAAGGTGCTTGCCCTGCGTTGGCAGGCGGTGCCGATGGACCTTGTCGAAGGGGCCGAACTAGAGGTCATGGTCAAGGTCGGCGCCGAAGTGCTTGAGGCGCATGTCGAAATCGGCGCTGCCGGTGCCACGGCCCATAGCCACGCCGGGCATGGCCACTAGGACGTCGCAAGCCGGTCCATGAAACTTGCCACCGCCTGCGCCCGCTGGCGGGCCATGCGCACTGCCGTGCCTGCGTCGATCGGCACGAAGCGCACCGGGTCCTGCGGGCGCAGTTGGGCAAAGCCGTCCAGATCGTCGGACAGAACCGTGGCGATCTTGGGATAGCCGCCGGTGGTCTGGTGATCGGCCATCAGCACCACCGGCACCCCGTCGCCCGCCACCTGCACCGACCCGCGCAGGATCGCCTGCGACGGCAGGTTTAGCGCCGCATCCGGCGCAAGGTTCGGCCCGCGCAGCCGCACCCCCATGCGATCTGCGGCATCGGTCACCCGGAAGGTTGCGTTGAAAAACTCTTTCATCACATCAGACGCAAAAAACCGGTCCTGCGGTCCAGGCACCGCATGCAGCACCCCACGCGGTCGCGCCCAGACCGGACAGGGGATCGCGCGGTCGCCCAGCAGCCGGGTTTCGGCAACCGAAATCTCTTGCCCCGCCACCAGCATCCCGCCCCCCAAGCCTGACAGCGCATGAGTGGCGGCACTGCCCAGCCACTGCGGCACCTGCAAGGCCCCGCCAAAAGCCAGCGCCGTCCAACTGCCCCAAGGCCCCGGTCGCACCGCCATCCGCTGCCCCGCCCGCAGCGTCAGCACACGCCACGACCCCAAAAGATCGTCCCCGATCTGCACCACGAACCCGCCACCCGCGATGGCCACCGTCACCGCCCCCGCCACACAGTCAAGTGTCAGGCCGCCCCGCGACACCTCGATCCCCGCAGCCCCCACCGGATTGCCCAAGGCGCAATTGGCAATCGCCAGGCTCTTGGGGTCCATCGGCCCCGATCCCGGCACCCCGAACCGCAGCGCGCCTGCCCGCCCGCCATCCTGTACCGACACCAAGGGACCCGCCGCAACAACGCGCAACACCGCCACCGATCACCCCCCCGCCAGCGCGTCGCGCGTGATCCGGCGAAACACCACCCGGTCGCCCACGTCGAACAGAAACGGCCGACCGGCATCCCCTGTCAGCACCCGCGTCGGCGACCGCCCGATCACCCACCACCCCGTCGGCATGGTCAGCGTGGTCACCAGACACTGCGCGCCCGCAGTGATCACGCTGCCCGCCGCCACCCCCCGCACCGCCGCTGCCTTGCGGTCCAGGTGCAGCAGCGCTGGCAGGCCGGTCAGATAGGCATAGCCGGGGGCAAAGCCGTACATCACCACCTCGTATTGCCCGCAAAGATGCGCGTTGATCACAGCCTCGGGCGAAAGGCCGGTCTGGGCGGCAACAGCGGCAAGGTCAGGGGCAACTTCCGCGTCATAGCAGACCTCGACAATCCGTTCGGCAACCACGCGCGGGTTCAAAGCCGGCTGTGACACCAGCGCGCGCAGATGCGTCTCGACAAGGGCATGGTCGGCAAGCAGCGGATCAAAGACGACCGCGAGTGTGACAAAGGCCGGAACCGCCTCGGCAAAGCCTACGAACGGCTGCGCCGCCAAGGCCCGGTCCAGCGCCCGCACGCCATCCAGCGCAACCGGGCTCGCGTGATCGGCGAATTCAACCAGCAGGCCGTGATCGGCGATGGGGCGAAACCGGGGGAACATCGCCTACCCCGCCAGAAACGGCGCAACGACCACCCCGCCAGCGGCCAGCCGCGCGCGCAATGTGCGCGCCATGACCACCGCCCCGGGACTGTCACCGTGCACACAGACCGAGTCCGCCCGCAGCCGCACCGGCGCCCCGCCAATCACCGGCATCAGGCCGGACCCCAGAAACGCCAGCAGCCGCGCCGCTGCCGCTTCGGGATCATGGATCAGGGCGTCGGCGCGCGCGCGTGGCACCAACCGACCATCGGGCAGATAGGCGCGGTCGGCAAAGACTTCGGAATAAACGCGCAGTCCCGCCGCCCGCGCCACCTGTTCCAGCACGGTGCCCGACATCGCGAGCACCGCAAGATCGCGCGACACCGCCCGCACCGCCTCGGCAATCGCCGCCGCCACGGCCGCATCCTCTGCCGCGAGGTTTGCCAGCGCGCCGTGCGGCTTGAGATAGGCCACCCGCGCGCCCGCCAGCCCGGCCACCCCGATCAGCGCGCCGATCTGTGCCGCCACCATCCGCCCCACTTCCGCCGCCGACATCGGGATCACCCGGCGGCCAAAGCCCGCAAGGTCGGCATAGCCCGGATGCGCCCCCACCACGACCCCGCGCCGCACCGCCGCGTGCAGGGTCGCAAACATCACTTCGGGGTCGCCCGCATGCCCGCCACAGGCGATACTGGCCGAGGTGACAAGGTCCAGCATCGCCTCGTCATCGCCCACAGCCCAAGGGCCAAACCCCTCGCCCAGATCCGCGTTCAGATCAATCCGCATGATGTGCCTCCCCCCCCATGCTGGTCGAACCGCGCGCCGCTGTCGAGACGGCAATCACCTGCATGCACGACGCCCCCGCCCCCTTGCACACAGCCCCCCCGCCAGCCATGAATTGCAGGGGCAAAGGGGGCAGGCGTGGCAGGCATCGAAGAGATCAAGGATCAGGAGAGCCTTGCGGCGTGGCTGGTAACCCGGCCACGGGCCGACAGCATCGCCATCGCTCAACGGGCAGCACTGCGAGTGCTGCCGCTGTGGGGTCGTGAGATGGACCAAGACGGGTTAAACAAAGCTGAGTTGAAATCCCTGCCATTGCTGCGGTGTGTTCTGATCTCAGGTGTCGCCAACAAACATCAAAACCCCGAGACGCGGGCAGCCGCCAGCTCTGCCTACAGCGATGCGCCAGCCAATGCCCTCGACCACACCAACGAGGTGACTCACCTAACCAATCGCGCTGTTTACGCTGCCCGCACATCAGCACGTGCTGCTTATGCTGAGGACGAACGGTCCGTCACGCGTGCCGTCCGCAGCGCCACTAGCATGGTCTTTCCAACAATCGACCGCACGTACACCAACTGGAGCGAAATCAGAAATGATGCATTCATCCTGTGGCGCAACGAAGACCCGTTCGCGCGGCCCCTTTGGCAAGACAGCTCGCCGGACTGGTTCATCAAAGCCGACGCCGAAATGCGCGCGATCTGGGCCAAGGACCCGGCATCCCACTGGGCCTTCTGGACCCGCTGGTGGGACGGCGTTCTGGCCGGCAAACCGCTGAACTGGGACCTGCAACACGACATCGCCGTAAAGGTCGGCAACGACGTCTGGAACGCCGGACCGGGACCGGTGGCCGAGGCGATTGCCGGGATTGAAACGCCGTATCTCGTCGATGCGTTCGTTGCGGCCAATCCCTATGCGATGGACGTGTTCGTCGAAGCCATCAGTAGAAAACTCGTGGGCCAACCCGTCGAGTCGCCGGATCTGGATGCAGTCATCAAGGCAATCCGAACGGCCCTCGCCGACTTTGCCTCGCGGTGCAAACGCGACACCAACCCGAACGGGTTCGGCACAGAGGTGTTGCGGCTTTCGGCGCCGGTGATCGACGACCTGCGACGAGATATGAGGCGCTATCGCGACAATCCGCTTCGTTTGTTCGATGCGCTAGAGGATACCTGCCGCGAGTTGCAAGCGACGGCCCAGCGTGCCGCCATCCCCCAAGAGGGTGTGTTGTTCCGATTGATCGGCACGGACGGCCCAGCGTGCCGCCATCCCCCAAGAGGGTGTGTTGTTCCGATTGATCGGCACGCTTGATCGTCAAGCGTTCGACATCGCTGGCGCGGCCCCGTCCGTTCTTGAAACCGTCAAGAGCAGAAATGCCGTCGAGTTCGAGTTGCTCAAACAGGGCCAGCTATCGCAGGCCATCCGTCTGTGTTCGGGCATGGCAGCAGACAGCAAGGGCTGGTTGCAAGCCAGCGCGATGTTGGCCATTTCGGTTGTCAGCGACCCCGACCGGAGTGCGAAAGAAAAGCAGGCGGCGTGGTATTTCATGAAGGCGGTGGTCCCTCGCGGTGCTAGGGCGATGCATGACGCCGAAATTGAGCCTCGCAAAAAGAAGGGCGCTCTCGAAAGGGCCGTGGACGTCGCGGATGCGGCCGTCAAGATCGACAAAGGGGTCGACGCTGTTCAAGAAGTTGTCGGCGAGGGTACAGGCTGGGCTACTGAGGTTTTTACCCAAGTTGCATCGGGCAATTGGTTCGGACTTGGTGGTTGACCGAGGGTCTACGACTGCGAGAGGTATGCCCAAACCGTATGCACAGAGTATGCATAGGGGGTGTACCGATGTCATACGCCCAAAGCGAAGGCGCGGCGGATTGCTCCGCCGCGCCGAGGGTCTGTGCGCTGGCTTACGCCAGATCGAACCGGTCCAGCATCATCACCTTGGTCCAGGCGACCACGAAGTCGCGCAGGAACATCGCTGCGCCGTCGGCGCAGCCATAAACCTCTGCGATTGCGCGCAGTTGCGAGTTTGACCCGAACACCAGGTCCGCCCGCGTTGCCGTCCACTTGGGCGCCCCCGTCGCGCGGTCGGTTCCGGAAAAGGCGTTCTCGCGGGCATCCGTCGGGGTCCAGACCGTACCGATGTCCAGCAAATTGGCATAGAAATCCGCCGTCAACACCCCCGGACGGCTGGTCAACACCCCATGCGCCGACCCGTCCCAGTTCGCCCCCAGCACCCGCAACCCGCCGACCAACACCGTCATTTCGGGCGCGGTCAGCGTCATCAGTTGCGCACGGTCCACCAGCAGTTCTTCGGCGCTGACGCTGAAATCGCCTTTCAGGTAATTGCGGAACCCGTCTGCGATCGGCTCCATCACGCCAAAGCTATCGACATCAGTCTGCTCTTGCGTCGCATCGCCGCGCCCCGGCTTGAACGGCACGGTCACGTCATGCCCCGCGGCCGATGCCGCCATCTCGATGCCGACCCCGCCCGCAAGCACGACCAGATCGGCCAGCGAGACCGCCTTGCCGGTTGCGGCAAAGGCGGTCTGGATGCCTTCCAGCACCGCAATCACCGGCTGCGTGCCTGTGTTGACCTCCCAGTCCTTCTGCGGTGCCAGACGCAGGCGCGCGCCATTGGCCCCGCCCCGCTTGTCCGACCCGCGGAAGCTGGACGCCGAGGCCCAAGCCGTTGTGACCATCTGCGCCACGCTCAGCCCCGACGCCGCGATGTGCGACTTCAGCACGGTCATATCGGCGTCCGAAAGGGCCGGACCCTGCGGCACCGGGTCCTGCCAGATCAGGACTTCCGCCGGAACAAGCCCGCCGAGGTAAAGCGCGCGCGGCCCCATATCGCGGTGGGTCAGCTTGAACCAGGCGCGGGCAAATGCATCGGCCAACTCCTCGGGGTGTTCGTGAAACCGCTTGGAAATCGGGCCATAGACCGGGTCCATCCGCAACGCGAGATCTGAGGTGAACATCACCGGCGCGTGGCGGCGGGCAGGGTCATGCGCGTCGGGCACGAGGCCCGCCGCATCGGCATCCGTCGGGATCCACTGCGTGGCCCCTGCCGGGCTTTTGGTCTGCACCCATTCGAACCCGAACAGCGTGTCGAAATAGCTGTTGTCCCAGGTTGTAGGCGTCGGCGTCCAGGCGCCTTCCAACCCGCTGGTGGTGGTGTGCACCCCCGTGCCGGTGCCAAAGGCGTTCTTCCAGCCCAGACCCATTTCCTGCATCGGGGCCCCTTCCGGTTCCGCCCCGACCAGCGCCGGATCGCCCGCGCCATGTGCCTTGCCGAACGTGTGCCCGCCCGCAATCAGCGCCACGGTTTCCGCGTCGTTCATCGCCATCCGGCCGAATGTCTCGCGGATGTCACGCGCCGAGGCCAGCGGATCGGGCGTGCCGTTCGGGCCCTCGGGGTTGACGTAGATCAGACCCATCTGCACAGCCGCCAACGGGTTTTCCAATTCGCGTTCGCCGCTATAACGCTTGTCGTCCAGCCAGGTGCCTTCGGAACCCCAATAGATGTCCTCTGCCGGCTCCCATGTATCCGAACGGCCTCCGCCGAAGCCGAAAGTCTGGAACCCCATATCCTCAAGTGCGACATTTCCCGCATAGATCAACAGATCAGCCCAGGACAATGCCGCGCCGTATTTCGCCTTGATGGGCCACAGCAGACGCCGCGCCTTATCGAGGTTGCCGTTGTCGGGCCAAGAATTCAGCGGCGCAAAGCGCTGTGACCCCGATCCTGCCCCGCCGCGGCCATCGGCCGTGCGGTAGGTGCCCGCCGAATGCCACGCCATACGGATGAAGAACGGCCCATAGTGCCCGTAATCCGCCGGCCACCAGTCCTGCGACGTGCGCATCAGCGCGACCAGATCGGCTTTTACCGCAGCCAGGTCCAGCGTCTTGAACGCCTTGGAATAGCTGAACCCCGTGCCCATCGGATTGGACAGGGCTGAATGCTGATGCAAAATCTTCAGGTTCAATTGGTTCGGCCACCAATCGCGCGCCGACATCGTGGTTGATACGGCATTTGCCCCGACGCCGTGCATGACAGGGCATTTTCCGACGCTCGGCTTGTCGTTTCCGTCCATGGTGCTCTCCAATCTGGCTGCGATATTACTGCGCTCTGGCTGCTACCTGTGGTCTGCAATGCGCGATTTCAACGCATGTCAGACCAAGGATTGGCCACTGTCTAGCAAGTTCCGGCGATTAGGATAAGTTGTATTTTCTGATCGGCGTGATAAGAATTAGTTATGATAAATCTCACCTTCAAGCAGTTCCGCTATTTCGAGGCACTTGCGCGCCACGGCCATTTCGGCCTTGCCGCAGCGGCCTGCGCCATCTCTCAACCGGCCTTGTCGATGCGGATCAAAGAGATGGAAGACATGCTTGGCACGACCCTGTTCGAACGCGGGGCACGGTCTGTGCGGCTGACAGGATTCGGAGAGGAACTGGCGTTGCGGCTGCGCGAAATCCTGCGCGCGGTAGACGAGTTGGAAGACCTCGCAAGGGCATCGAGGGACCGACTGGCGGGGCGGTTGCGCATCGGGGTGATTCCCACAGTAGCCCCCTATCTGCTGCCCACGATCATCGGAAATCTGACCCTGGCCAACGCTGATCTTGACATTCACGTTCGCGAAACCGTAACGCCAAAACTGCTGACGGATCTGGCAGAGGGGCGGCTTGATACGGCAATTGTCGCGCTGCCGGTGTCGGAACCAACACTGACGGAAGTGCCGCTTTTTGCCGAGGATTTCGTTCTGGTCCGCCCTGCGGTCGATGCCGACAAGCCGGTACCGAATGGCGAGATGCTGCGCGAGATGCGCCTGTTGCTGTTGGAAGAGGGGCATTGTTTTCGCGATCAGGCGCTGTCGTTTTGCAACATGCAGGCGTCCTCGCCGCGCGAATTGCTGGACGGCAGTTCGCTGACCACGTTGGTGCAGATGGTCGGCGCAGGCATCGGCGTCACGCTGATCCCTGAAATGGCACTGGCGCTGGAGGCGCGGTCAAATGCGGTTTCGGTGGCGCGGTTCGCAGCCCCGGCCCCGCGGCGGACCATCGGCATGGTCTGGCGCAAGTCAAGCCCCCTTGCCCGCCAGTTGACCCAGATTGCCGAGGTGGTGGCGCGTTCTGCAAACAGCCTGCGCTTGCACCATGACCAACAGCGCGAGCACAGCCAACCCGCAACCCAAACACCTGGTGTTCCCTACTCGGGGGCGCAATAGACCCGGTACAGGGTTTCCAGCACCGCGCGCACTTCTGCGCTGGCCAGACGATAGTAAACGGTCTGGCCGCTGCGTCGGGTCGCAACCAACCGCAGTGCGCGCATCTTGCCCAGATGCTGCGACAGCGCAGCCGAACTGAGGCTGACAATCCCCGCCAGATCGCCAACCGATTTTTCGCCCGCAAGCAAGGTACACAGCACAACAAGCCGTTTCGGGTTGGCCATCGAGGTCAGCATGGCTGCAACCTCTTCGGCTTTGGCCTCAAGGTCGGGCAGGGCGGTTGGGAGAGTGGCTAAATTCATACTTGATATTTTAGCACTTTCGAATATTATTATCAACAAGAACCTGCAGTCGGCCTGACGCTCCGGCACAACCGAACCAGCCGGACAAGACCGTAGCCCAAGGAGATACATCGCGTGATCACAGACTTCACCCCCTACGCGTCTTTGTTCGGCGGCGCCCTGATCGGGCTATCTGCCGTGCTGCTGATGGCATTCAACGGCCGCATTGCCGGCATGACGGCCATACTCGGCGGCGTCCTGGAACCTGCAAATCCGACCGGCCGCTGGCGGCTGGCCTTTCTGGCCGGTGCGGTTGTGGCCCCGCTGCTTGCAACCCTTGCCGGGGCCGAGTTCGCCTTCGCCTCGCCCAGCACGGGTCTGCTGCTGGCCCTTGGCGGTGTGATCGTCGGCGTCGGCGTGACCTATGGATCTGGCTGCACATCGGGGCATGGCGTCTGCGGTATTGCGCGCCTGTCGCCCCGGTCGATCGTGGCAACAGCGACCTTCATGGCCACGGCATTTGCCACCGTCACCCTGATCCGCCACGGCTTTGAAGGCTGAGCACATGAACCGCATCCTTTCCGCCGTCGCCGCCGGCCTGATCTTTGGCCTTGGCATCGCCATTTCGGGCATGGGCAACCCAGCCAAAGTAATGAATTTCTTCGATGTCTTCGGCACATGGGACCCAAGCCTTGCCTTTGTGATGGGCGGTGCTCTGATCACCACCGCCATCGGGTACAGGGTGATCTTTGGACGTGCCACAGCCCCGCTGTTCGACACCGCATTTCACCTGCCGACAGCAAAAACCATCGACACCAAACTGATCGGCGGTTCGGCCCTGTTCGGCGTCGGTTGGGGCATTTCGGGATTTTGCCCCGGCGGGGCAATCCCGGCGCTCGGCTTTGCACCCTGGCCGACCGCCCTTTTCCTGATCGCGATGGGGGCGGGCATCTTGCTGGCCCGCTGGCTACAAACGCTGCCCCGGCGCCAGACTGCTGATGCTTGATTGGAAACCCTCATGACCCACATCCCGCACCCCATTGATCTGTCAGTGAAACCCGAGGTCACCGCCTTTTTCGACGCCCCCACCAACACCGTCACCTATGTCGTGCGCGACCCCGCCAGCACGTCCTGCGCCGTAATCGACAGCGTGATGGACATCGACTATGCCGCCGGCCGCATCACCTATGCCTCTGCCGACGCAGTGATCGCGCATGTTCGCAACCATGGCCTGACGTTGGAATGGCTGATTGAAACGCATGTCCACGCCGATCATTTGTCGGGCGCGCCCTACATTCAGGGCAAGCTTGGCGGCAAGATCGGGATCGGTGAAAACATCACGGTCGTCCAGGACACGTTCGGCAAGGTGTTCAACGAAGGCACCGAGTTTCAACGGGATGGCAGCCAATTCGACCGGCTGTTCCGCGACGGCGACATCTACAGCATCGGCACCATGACCGTTCAGGTGTTGCACACGCCAGGCCACACCCCGGCCTGCATGACGCATGTGGTGGGCAATGCCGCCTTTGTCGGTGATACCCTTTTCATGCCCGACGGCGGATCGGCCCGCGCCGACTTTCCGGGTGGCGACGCGCGCACCCTTTACCGATCCATCAAACGCGTGCTCTCGATGCCCGCCGACATGCGCCTGTTCATGTGCCACGACTACGGCCCGAATGGCCGCGACATCCGCTGGGAAACCACGGTTGCCGAACAGACCGCCCACAACATCCATGTGCATGACGGCATCACCGAAGACCAGTTCGTGACCCTGCGCGAGGCCCGCGACGCCACCCTGCCCATGCCGCGACTGATCATCCCGTCCTTGCAGATCAACATGCGCGGCGGCGACCTGCCGCCCCCGGACGAGGGTGGCAAACGGTTCCTGAAGGTGCCGATCAACGGCCTCTAAAGCTTGCTAGGTGCCGGGCCTCAAGAAACGGGTCATGATGCAAATCGAGTTCGAAAGGCCAAGCACTTGACATTCCTCAGGAACATCCTGCCCATTCTTGGCTGGATCCCGACTTACACCAAGACGGATGCCCAAAGCGATCTTGTCGCAGCGGTGATCGTGACGATCATGCTGGTGCCGCAAAGCCTCGCCTATGCAATGCTCGCAGGCCTGCCGCCCCAAGTCGGGCTCTACGCCTCCATCCTGCCGCTGATCGCCTACGCCCTGTTCGGCACCAGCCGCGCGCTGGCCGTGGGCCCGGTTGCCGTCGTCTCGTTGATGACCGCCGCCAGCGTCGGTCAGATCGCTGCCCCCGGATCACCCGACTATCTCACAGCAGCCATCACACTCGCCTTCTTGTCCGGCCTGATCCTTGTGGCGATGTCGGCCTTGCGCCTAGGGTTCTTGGCGAACTTCCTTAGCCATCCGGTGATTTCCGGCTTTATCACCGCCTCCGGCATCCTGATCGCCACAAGCCAGATCAAACATGTCCTCGGCATCAGCGTCGAAGGCGACGCGCTGCCTGACCTGCTGGCTGGCCTGCTGCGCGGCCTTGGACACACCAACCTGATCACGCTGACCATCGGCGGCATGACCATCGCTTTCTTGTTCTGGACCCGCAAGCGGTTGAAACCCCTGCTGTTGGCGCAAGGCCTTCATCCCCGTATGGCCGACCTTGTGGCCAAGGCTGGTCCGGTTGCCGCCATCGTCGTGTCAGTCCTGCTCGTCGTGCAGTTCGACCTCGCAGACCGCGGCGTGAAAATCGTGGGCGACATCCCCGCAGGCTTTCCGCCTTTCGCCCTGCCCTCTTTCAACCTTGGCCTTTGGCAGCAGCTGGCCCTTCCCGCCCTGCTGATCAGCCTTGTGGGCTTTGTCGAGTCGGCGTCGGTGGCGCAAACCCTGGCCGCCAAACGCCGCCAGCGCATCGTGCCCAATCAGGAGCTGACAGCACTCGGGGCCGCCAACATCGCCTCGGCGCTGTCAGGGGGGTACCCGGTGACGGGTGGCTTCGCACGATCCGTGGTGAATTTTGACGCCGGCGCGGAAACCCCGCTGGCCGGGGCTTTTACGGCGGCAGGCATCCTCGCCTCAACGCTGCTTCTGACCCCGCTGTTCCGCCACCTGCCCCAGGCAGTGCTCGCCGCAACCATCATCGTGGCCGTCCTTTCGCTGGTCGATATCGGCGCCATCCGCCGTACCTTCGCCTATTCCAAATCAGATTTCGCCGCGATGGCCGCCACCATCCTGACCGTTCTGCTGGTGGGGGTCGAAGAGGGCATTTCCGCCGGCGTTTTGCTGTCACTCGCCCTCTTCTTGTGGCGCACCTCGCGCCCGCACATGGCCATCGTGGGCCAGGTTCCGGGTACAGAGCATTTTCGCAACATCGACCGCCACCACGTGATAACCGACCCTGCGATCCTGACGATCCGGGTTGACGAAAGCCTGTATTTCGCCAACTCCCGCGCGCTTGAGGATGCGATCTACGATCATATCGCAGACCAGCCCGCGCTGAAACATGTCATCCTGATGTGCCCCGCAATCAACGCGATCGACGCCTCCGGCCTCGAAAGCCTTGAGGCTATCGCCCACCGCCTCGGATCAGCCGGGGTCGGCTTCCACCTGTCCGAGGTGAAGGGTCCCGTGATGGACGCCCTCAAACGCTCGGATTTCCTGCAGCATTTCAAGGGCCAAGTGTTCCTGTCGCAGTTCGAAGCCGTCACCACCCTGCGCGGCAACCTCGCAAACCCCGCCGCCTGAGCGGTTGTCTTCGGCCCGATCCTGCGCCACCCTAAGCCATTAGATCAAAGGTGCCGCAATGACCGAAACCGCAAAACCCCCGCGCCTCGCCCTGTGGCAGGGCCCCTCGCCGGAGGGCGACACCGTCCAAGCCCTGCAAACCCTTCGTGAAGCCCTGCACGCAGCGGGTAGCTTGGGCGCCACAACCCTCGTCGCCCCAGAGGTCTTCCTGCCCGGCTACAACCATCCCGACATTGCTGCCTGCGCCCAACCGCGCGGCGGCGTCTGGCACCGCGCGCTGGCGGACACATGTCGTGATGCGCGGTGTGGCCTGATCGTCGGCTACGCTGAGCGTGGCGGAGCAGACCTTTTCAACGCCTAGGTTGCCTTTGACGCAGCGGGCGAAGAAATCGCCCATTACCGTAAGATACAGCTTTATGGCCCGCGGGAAAAAGCGATCTACCGGCCCGGCGACACCTATACGACCTTCAACCTGAACGGCACCCGAACCGCCCTGCTGATCTGCTATGATATCGAGTTTGCCGGCCATGTCGCAGCCCTGGCTGCACTGGGCGTCACCCTAATCCTGACCGCCACCGCCAACATGCTGCCCTTCACCTTTGTCAGCCGGATGAGCGTGCCCGCGATGTCCGCCCACCACGCCGTCAGCATCGTCTACGCGAATTACTGCGGGGTCGAAGGCGATCTGACCTATTCTGGCGGCTCGATCATCGTGGGCCCCGACGGCGAAACACTGGCCCTGGCGGGCCGCACCCCTGCGCTGCTGGTGGCCGACCTGCCTACCCCCGACCCGAAACTCCTGTCGATGCAGGCGCAGGATTACCGCCCGATCCTGCGCTGATCGGCCCCTTCATCTTGGCCCAAATATCCCCGCCGGAGGCCCCTGTGGCGCGCCTCTCGCGCGCCTCAAGCATCTTGCGGCGGAACGCCGTGCCGTGCCACTAGCGTTCGAACCGCCTGGCCCTGCTCCAGGCCAGCGCATCTCCGATCATCAACGGCAGGCTCGACCGCTCGGGCCGCCAGCCCAACTCCTCGACCGCCCGGGCAGAGCCCGAGACCAGCGCCGACGCATCCCCAGCCCGGCGCTCGCCGATCACCAGCGGCACTTCGCGGTTGGTCACCGTCCGGCTCGCCTCCACCACCTCGCGCACCGAAAACCCGGTGCCGGACCCAAGGCAGAACACACGGTTCGCCCGCCCGTCCCGCAACCAGTTCAAACCCAGCACATGCGCCGCCGCCAGGTCGCTCACATGAACATAGTCGCGCACGCAAGTCCCGTCCGGCGTCGGATAATCCGTCCCGAACAGTGTCAACGCCGGACGCCGCCCCTCAATCGCATCCAGCATCAGCGGGATCAGATGCGTCTCTGGCACATGCTGCTCGCCGATCTCGCCCTCGGGATCGGCACCGGCAACATTGAAATACCTGAAGATCACATGCCGCAACCCATGACTTGCCCCAAAGTTCTGTACGATTTGTTCAATCGCGAGCTTGCTCGCCCCATAGGCATTGATCGGATGCTGCGCCGTATCCTCGTCCAGAACCACACCGTCCTGATCGCCATAGGTGGCGCAGGTGCTGGAAAACACGAACTGCAAACACCCCGCAGCCACTGCCGCCTCGATCAGGTTGAGCGCACCCCCCACATTGACCCGCCAATAGCGCCCTGGGTCCTTCATCGAATCGCCCACAAGCGACAATGCCGCAAAATGCATGACCGCCACCGGGCGATGCTCTGCAAACGCCGCATCCACAGCCGCGCGGTCCATCAAGTCGCCGACAACCAGTGGCCCGTACTTGACCGCCTCGCGCCAACCGGTTGCCAGATTGTCGAACGCGACCGGCACAAAACCGGCCTGCGCCAACGCCTTGCAGGCATGTGCGCCGATGTAACCCGCGCCGCCTGTAACCAGGACCTTGTCCGACATGTCGCTACTCCAATTCCCGTTTTGAACCTGCACGCAGAATGTCGGCCAAAGTCAGCGACTCGATCAGAACAAGATATGACCAAAAGACTTCGGCAAAAACCTTGCGAATCCGACAGGCATCCTCATCGTTGCAATCCTCGCAGCGCTGATAGGCACTGCGCGACAGGCAGGGCAACGGGGCAATCGGCCCATCGATCATCCGCAGCAACTCGGAAATCGACACGGATCCAGGATCAACCTTCAATTGATACCCCCCCGACCGTCCGCGCGTCGAGGTGATGATCCCGGCATTGCGGATTTCCAGCAAGATATGCTCCAGAAACCGCTTGGGTGCACCGGAGCGTTTGGCAATAGCCTCGATCGTCAATGCCTCGGGCGCGGGCTTTGCCGCTTCATCGGCAAGCGTCAGCAGGGCCTTTAGCGCGTATTTCATCTTCTGCGTGATCATGACGTTCGCCTAGCCCGCCCGCGGCAACGACGCAACAGCCCCCGCAACGCCACGAACCGCGCGCAGGTTTTTTTCTGCGCGCGCATGCCTCACCCCAACACCGCGTCGCACCGCGCACATGTATGCGCATGCTTGTGGCTGCCCACATCCGGCAGGATCTTCCAGCAGCGCTGACATTTTTCGCCCTCTGCCATCTCGAACACGACGCCGACCCCGGCCACGTCCGGCAAGCGAAACGCCTCTGCCGGCACCGGGTCCTGCGTCACCAAAATCCCCGACGTGATGCACAGATCGGCAAATTCTGCCCCCCGCACCGCCATCAGCATCGCAGCGTCCTCGACATGCACGACCGGGGCCGCTTCCAGGCTCGCCCCGATCACCTTGGCCGTCCGCTGTACCTCCAGCGCTGCCGTCACCACGCGCCGCACCTGCCGAAGCTGCGCCCATTTCGCAGCCAGCGCATCGTCACGCCACCCTGCGGGCGTCTGCGGCATGTCCATCAGATGCACCGACGACTCCTCACCCGGGAAACGGCACAACCAGACTTCCTCCATGGTGAACACAAGAACCGGGGCAAGCCAGGTGACCAGCCGGTGGAACAACAGATCAAGCACGGTGCGCGCCGCCCGCCGGGTCAGACTGCCCGGCGCATCGCAGTAAAGCGCGTCCTTGCGGATATCGAAATAGACCGCCGACAGGTCGGTCGTGGCAAAGGTGAACAGCTTTTGAAAAACGCCCTGAAATTCAAAGGCCGAATAGCCGCTGCGCACCTCGCCGTCCAGTTCTGCCAACCGGTGCAGCACCCACCGCTCCAACTCCGGCATGTCCGCCGCATCCACCCGCTCGGCATCGGTGAACCCGGCAAGGTTGCCCAACATGAAGCGCAGCGTGTTGCGCAGGCGGCGATAGCTGTCTGCGGTGCCTTTCAGGATTTCACGGCCGATCCGCTGATCAGCGGTGAAGTCGGTCTGCGCCACCCAAAGCCGCAGAATATCCGCGCCGTATTCGTCGATGATCTCTTGCGGGGCAATGGTATTGCCGATCGATTTGGACATCTTCATGCCCTTTTCGTCCAGCGTAAAGCCATGCGTGGCAACCGCGCGATAGGGCGCACGCCCGATCGTACCGCAGGCCTGCAACATCGAGGAATGGAACCATCCGCGATGTTGATCGGTTCCCTCCAGATAGAGGTCCGCGATCCCGTCCGGGCTGCCGTCAGCCCGGTCACGCAGCACGAATGCATGGGTTGATCCGCTGTCAAACCACACATCCAGCACGTCGAACACTTGCGTATACGCTCGCGGATCGTGCAACCCGCCCAAGACCCGTTCCTTGAAATCCGCCGCATACCAGATGTCCGCGCCGTGACCTTCGAATTCATCCCTGATGCGGGCGTTCACGGCGACATCACGCAAAAGGAAATCAGGATCCGTGGGTTGCGCGCCGGTCTTGACAAAACACGTTAAGGGCACGCCCCAGGCCCGCTGCCGCGAAAGCACCCAATCAGGCCGCGCCGCGATCATCGAATACAATCGGTTGCGCCCCATGGCCGGCGTCCACTCTACCAATGTATCGATGCTGGTCAGCGCCCGTTCCCGGATCGTCGCGCCATGCGCATCCATCCCGTCGCCAAGCGGCTTGTCGATGGCGACAAACCACTGCGGCGTGTTGCGATAGATCAAGGGGGCTTTCGAACGCCATGAATGCGGATAGGAATGCTTCAGCTTGCCCTTGGCAAAAAGCGCCCCGGTATAGGCCAACTGCTTGATGACCGACACGTTCGCCGGTCCCTCTTTCCCCTCAGGCGTCAAGATCGCCTGCCCCCCGAACAGCGGCAGCGATGCCCGGTAAGACCCGTCCGGCTCGACGTTATAGGTCATCGGCAGCTTGAACTTCACGCCCATCTGATAGTCGTCATCGCCATGCGACGGTGCCGTATGCACAAACCCCGTGCCCGCATCATCCGTCACATGCTCGCCCGGCAGCATCGGCACGTCATAGTCCCACTCTGCCTCGCCGCCCTCGATCCCGCGGAACGGATGCGCACAAACCAGCCCTGCCAGATCTTCGGCGCTCACATCACAAAGCCGCCGCACCATCTCGGGCCCCGCAAGCTTCGCCTTGGCAAACACCTCCTCGGCCAGCTTGTCCGCCACCAGAACCCGCTCGCCGATGGTCACCGGCGCATCTGCAGCGCGCCAGATAACCTCGTACAATCCATAGGAAATCCCCGGTCCGAAACTGATCGCCCGGTTCTGCGGGATGGTCCACGGCGTCGTGGTCCAGATCAGCACACAGGCTTTCATCTTGGCAAAAATATCCCCGCCGGAGGCTCCACCGTAAACCACCGGAAACCGCACCCAGACCATATGGCTGGTCACGTCGTGATACTCGACCTCGGCCTCGGCCAGCGCGGTCTTTTCCACCGGCGACCACATCACCGGCTTTGATCCCTGATACAGCGACCCGTTCATCACGAACTTCATGAACTCGTCGGCAATGACCGCCTCGGCGTGATAGGCCATGGTCAGATACGGATCGGCCCAGTTGCCCGACACCCCCAACCGCTTGAATTCAGCCCGCTGCACATCGACCCAGCCTTCGGCGAACCGCCGACACTCGGCGCGGAAATCGACTATGTCCACCGCGTCCTTGTCCAGCCCGCGGGCCCGGTACTGCTCTTCGATCTTCCACTCGATCGGCAAGCCGTGACAATCCCAGCCGGGCACGAACCGCGCGTCATGGCCCATCATCTGCTGCGAGCGGACCACCATGTCCTTCAGCGTCTTGTTCAGCGCGTGCCCGATATGCAGATGCCCGTTGGCGTAGGGCGGCCCGTCGTGGAACACGAACGGCACCCGGCCGGTCTTCTCTCGCAACCGGTCATAGATCCCGATCCGCTCCCACCGTGCCAGCCACTCAGGCTCGCGGGCGGGCAGGCCGGCGCGCATCGGAAATTCGGTTTCGGGCAGAAAAACACTGTCGCGGTAGTCAAGCGTTTCGGCAGACATCTGGGGTATCCTTTGAAATGGGAAGGGTGCGCAGCGCGCAGCGGGCAAACAGCGGCTCCCGGCGCGGGATTTCAGCGCGCCGGGCCGGTAATTCGCCGTATGATCATCAGATGCCCAAACATGGCCGCGTTATAAGCCGGCCTCGGCGCGGCGTCCAGCGGTCCACGGGTTTACAGACCCGCGCGCCGCACTAAACTCGGAGAAGGACAGGAGTGACCGATGAAAGAACCATCCGTAAACGTGCTGGGCACCGCCCTCGAAACCTGCAGCACCGCACCGCTAACCGGATTTTTCCGTAACGGCTGCTGCGACACCGGCCCGATGGATCGCGGGTTGCACACCGTCTGCGCCGTCATGACGGCCGAATTCCTTGCGCTGTCGAAATACCTCGGCAACGACCTGTCCACCCCGCGCCTTGAGTTCGGTTTTGCCGGCCTGAACCCCGGCGACCGCTGGTGCCTGTGCGCCACCCGGTTCCTGCAGGCCCATGACGAAGGGGCGGCGCCGCGCGTCAACCTTGCCGCCACCCATGCGAGGACTCTGGATATCGTCCCGCTCGCAGTGCTGCAAAGCTACGTTGTGGACGTCGCCCCATAAGAGTGCGGGAAACGGGGCGGCATCATTGGCCGCCCCGCACCCCGAGATCACCCGAAGATCAGTCGTCGCTGCCTTCGCCCTCGCCTTCGCCGCCACCTTCGCCGCCACCTTCGCCACCGTCATCGTCCTGGTCGTCATTCTGGTCGTCGTGTTCGTCCTGATCATCCTCCTGGTCGTCGTCCCGGTCGTCGTCTGCATTCAGGCCGCGCGGGAGCAGCGGGGCAGCCTGCGCCAGCAAGATCGCGCCCGCATCGGTCACCGCAGGGGCGGCCTCGGGCAGGGTCCCGAACAGACCAAACATCGGCACAAATTCACCGCCCAGCGGCGCATCGGTCTGCACTGCTGCATACCCGATCCCGGCAAGAGTCATGACCAGCGCAGTCGTCGTTGCAAAGAGTTTCATCTTCGTCTCCTCGGTTTCGCCGGCCCTCGGGCCGTGCTGTTGCACAGGTTGGCAAGGCACCCGCCCCGCCCTCCAGCCGCCCCGTCGTCTGCCTGGACATGTCTCGGGGCGATCATGCACAAACAACGCCATTGGGCGCCGCCTATTCCCGCCATGTCGGATTTCTTCGCGGCCCTAGGCCGCCGATTGCGGCAGCTTGGGCCGCAGCGCGCCATCATCGCGCATCAGATCGTCGATGAACAGCGACAGCAATTGCGACCGCCCCGTAACCCCCGCCTTGCGATAGATCGCATTGGTTTGCGCTTTGACCGTGCCCTCCGACGTCGCGCGCAGGCTGGCAATCTCGGCGGTAGACATCCCCTTGATCGCAAACAGCGCCACGTCGCGTTCCGCCGGGGTCAGCGCCCATTCGCCAAACCGCTCTTCCAAGAGCCCCATGAACGCCCCCGATGCGCGTCGCAGCCGATCTTCGGCGTCGTTGCGCTCGCGCAAGGTCTGGCGAAACAGGACGACACCCAAGGTCAGGCCGATCAGCAGCCCGATCACGGCGCCGATTTCCATCAGCTCGCGGGTTTCCCAAGACAGCGGGCCGGGCAATATCGACATCGTGGCCGACAGGATATCCGCCACAAAGAACAGGGTGCACAGCACTTGCAGCACCAGCAAAACCAACAGCGCAATGCGACGGCGCATCTTACGCAACGGCGTGCCAGCGGCAGCTTTGAGGCGTCGCACCGATTGTTGCCGCGCGGTTCTTCATGTCAATTGTCTGTGCTGTCATCTCTGGCATCCTGGCGGTCGTCCCTGGCATCCTGCCGGTCATCCTGTGCATCCTCGCGTGCATCGACATTGGTTTCGACCCTGTCCTGGACCCTGTCCCGGACGGCGTCAGTGACGGCCTCTTTCACGGAAAGAGTGATGTCCGCAGCGGTCATCTGACCATTTTCGTCCAGCCACAAATCGCGCAGAATCTCACCGGTATTGGGGTTCAGGATGATTTCCCGGGACGTGCCGTTGCGGGTACCCGTCACCCGGACCCTGCCCAACCAGGTTCCATCGATCGTCACCGAGACAAAGCCAAGCCGCGTCATCTGCAACGCAATGTCTTCAGCCAAACTCTGGGCAGAGGCCGGTTGTGCGGCCAGAAACCCTGCCAACAGCAGGGAAAGCAACTTTGGATGTCTCAGCATGGCGCAGTGTCCATTGATTTCTGCCATCTTGATCCAGAAAGGTGCGGCCCGGCAAGCCCGGACCGCCCAAGTGTCTTGAGTTCACAAAGCGATCACGCCTTAATCGTCGGACGACTCCGAGCTGTCGCTGTCCGCGCCGTCATCGCCGCTGTCATCCCCGCTGTCGTCCTGATCATCATCCTGATCGTCATCCTGATCGTCGTCCCGATCATCCTGACGATCGTCGCGGCGGTCCTCACGGCGGTCCTCACGGCGGTCTTCGCGGCGGTCTTGACGACGGTCGTCCAACAGATCGTCATCGCCCGGACCGATCGCCTCGATTTCACTTTTCACGACCTCGCCGGTGGACCTGTCATAGACGTTCTCCAGCTTCTGGCCGTCCTTGACCGCTTCGATCTTGACCAGATTGGGCCCGCTCTTGACCTCGGTGACGGTATAGCCGTCCGCCTGCAGGCCCTCGACAAGGGTCCGCGTATCGACGGCGGCCTGCGCCACAACCGTGGAAAGCAGCACGATAGCCGTCGCGGTGGTCATCAGTTTCTTCATGTCCGTGTCTCCTGTGATGCCGAATGTCGGCGTTGGGTGCGACAGGGCAGCGGTGCCGCCCGTCGCCACCGGATGTCGGTGGCAAGACCAGAAGGCGACGTTTGGGACCATTCGTATACTGGCGCCGGGTTTAGGAAAGCGGTCCTACCTCGCCGGTTTGTGCCGCTAAACTCAGGTTTATGCCGGGGTTATGGACGCCCTCAGGGCCATCAATGCAAAAAAGGGGCCGAGGCCCCTTTTCCGTGCCACCCACCGTCGCGGCAAATCAGACTTTCATGTCCTGACCCAGATGTTTGGCCACCGTAAAGATGTCCTTGTCGCCGCGCCCGCACATGTTCATCACGATGATATGGTCCGCCGGCAGACCCGGCGCGATCTTCATCACATGCGCCAACGCGTGTGCAGGCTCCAGTGCCGGGATGATTCCCTCCAGCTTGCAGCACAGCTGAAACGCCTCCAGCGCCTCGGCATCGGTGATCGAGACGTATTTCGCCCGGCCCGTGTCGTGCAGCCAGGCATGCTCCGGCCCGATACCCGGGTAATCCAGACCGGCAGAGATCGAGAATCCCTCAAGAATCTGCCCATCCAGGTCCTGCAAAAGGTAAGTTCTGTTACCATGCAACACCCCAGGACGCCCCCCGGTCAGGGACGCACAATGCTGCATCCGGTCGTCGACGCCCTTGCCGCCCGCCTCGACCCCGATGATGTTCACCGACGGGTCGTCAAGGAACGGATAAAACAGCCCTATGGCGTTCGACCCACCGCCGATCGCGGCAATCAGCGTGTCGGGCAGCCGCCCTTCGCCCTCTTGCTCGGCCATCTGCCAGCGGACCTCTTTCCCGATGATCGACTGGAAATCGCGCACCATCGCCGGATAGGGATGCGGCCCCGCGACCGTGCCGATGCAATAGAACGTGTCGCGCACATTGGTCACCCAGTCGCGCAACGCATCGTTCATCGCGTCCTTCAGCGTGCCGCGACCGGAGGTGACCGGGATCACCTCGGCCCCCAACAGCTTCATCCGGAACACGTTGGGGGCCTGGCGTTCCACATCATGCGCGCCCATGTAGACCACGCATTGCAACCCGAACTTGGCACAGACCGTGGCGGTCGCCACCCCATGCTGCCCCGCGCCGGTTTCCGCGATGATGCGGGTCTTGCCCATCCGCCGCGCCAGAATGATCTGCCCCAGCACGTTGTTGATCTTGTGCGCGCCGGTGTGGTTCAACTCGTCGCGCTTCAGATAGATTTTCGCACCGCCCAAATGGCGGGTCAGGCGTTCGGAGAAGTAAAGTGGGCTCGGCCGGCCGACGTAATGCTTCCACAACCAGTCCATCTCGGCCCAGAATGCCGGATCGGTCTTGGCGAAATCATAGCGCGCCTCAAGATCGAGGATCAGCGGCATCAGAGTCTCACTGACAAACCGTCCGCCGAACAGACCAAACCGACCCTGCTCGTCCGGCCCGGTCATGAAACTGTTTATTCCGTCTTCGGCCATGATACCCCCCATTGTCACGCGTTGTTTACCGCAGCCCTCTGGCAATGAAAACTGCTGCGCATTTCATCTTGGCTCAAATATCCCCCGCGGAGCGTTCTACAGAGGCTTCGGGAGCCTCCGGCGGGGATATTTGAGCCAAGATGAAATCCGAGTTGTGGTTCAATCTGTCAGCGCCCGTGCAGCCGCCATGAATTCGCCGATCAGAGAATAGTCCTTCACGCCCGGCGCGCTTTCCACCCCAGACGACAGATCTACCTGTCGCGCACCGGTAAGACGCACCGCCTCGGCCAGATTCCCAGACGTCAACCCGCCCGCCAGCATCCAAGGTCGAAGCCATTTTCGCCCCCACAGCAGCCGCCAGTCAAACGCCAGCCCGTTCCCCCCCGGCAATGCCTCGGATTTCGGCGGTTTGGCATCGATCAGCAGTTGATCCGCCACAAGAGAGTAGTCCATCAGGGCGGCAAGATCGCCTTCATCCGCGATCCCAAGCGCCTTCATCACCGGAAGACCATAGCGGGTGCGGACCTCCATTACGCGTTCGGGAGTTTCGCGTCCATGAAGCTGCAACATGTCCAGCGGCATGGCGTCGACAATCGCATCAAGCGTCGCATCATCGGCATCCACCACCAACGCCACTTTGGCCAGACCCGGCGGCGCTGCAAGTGTGGCCAAGGCTGCCTGTGCGAGTGTCACATACCGGACGCTTTTTTCAACGAACACGAACCCGGCATAGCCCGCACCGGCTGCAGCCACGGCACGGACATCTGCCGCCGACCGCAGCCCGCAAATCTTGACGCGAATCTGTCCCATTACCCGGTCTTGCGGCGATCCAGAATTGCCAACACATCGTCCTTCGGTGCGCCTTTGCTGTCGCGCAGAACCGCCAGCTCACGCTCCAGCTTTCCGACTTCGCGTGACTTTACCGTAGCAGTCGTGCGGTGCTTGTATTCGCGAAACCACTCCCAGACAAAACCGATAAGCACTCCCGCCACGATGCCGCCAAAGATCACAAGAAACATCGGCACTTCGATCTGGCCGCCGAACCCCAATACCACTGCCATGTCTTCTGGCAGCATTCGCAAAGTGACCGGCGCGCGGTTGGCGATTGCGACGGTCACCAGCACAACTGCCAGCAGAGCAAGAAACAGATAGCGAAGATACCGGATCATGGGGCTACTCCTGCAAGCACTGCATTGACTATCGGCCGCCCGGTCGGGATGCGCAAGCGACGCTTAGCCGCCGTTGAGCCGGTCGCGCAGCAGTTTGCCGGTTTTGAAGAACGGCACCTTCTTGTCGTCAACCTTGACAGCCTCGCCGGTGCGCGGATTTCGACCGACCCGTGCATCACGCGATTTGACCGAAAACGCGCCAAAGCCGCGCAGTTCGACCCGGTCGCCCTTTGCAAGGGCCTCGATGATCTCTTCGAACACCGTATTCACGATGCGCTCTACGTGGCGCTGCGTCAGGTGCGGGTTTTCGTCCGCAATCTTCTGGATCAATTCAGACCGGATCATCCGTCACGTCCCCCCAATTGCGCCCGGGCCCTGTACCGGCGCCTTTGGTCGCAACATGTCGTTATCGTTAGACTATAGAGAAGAAAACTGGCGGCACAAACGAAATTGCTGGCATGGGGGACGGAATGAAAGACCTGCGGTGATGCCCGAAGACACCCCCTGCGGGGTCATAGGCGGTCGGGCAGACCGCCTGGATCGCAGATTTGGTCGAAGAGAGAGGGCGTGTTCAGGCTGCGCGCCAGAATAAGGGCGCCTTCCAACCGCGCCAGAAGGGCCGACGGGAGTTCCGCAGACCCGTCCTTCCCGAAGGATGTCTCAAGAAACGCAATGATCATCCGAAAGAACGCGGCCGTCGCCGCACTGACATCAGGCGGCAAGGTGTCGCGTTCTGCGCCGAACAGGCCGCACAAGCACATTCGATCGTCCTTGACCAAAGCCGCCCGAAAGACGTCCGTCACCCGCCTGATCGCTTCTGCCGGATCAAGGCCGACCGGGTCGCCCAGCTGCGCCTCGATCCGGGTCGCGTATCTTTCCACAAGCTCGCGCGCCAAGTCGGCCTTCCCGGGAAAATAGTAGTGAACGCTGGCGCTCTTTATTGAAACATCCTGCGCAATGTCGCGAAAGCTGAACGCATTGTAGCCGCCGCTGCGCGCCCGCCGTTCGGCTGCATCCAGTATTCGTGTGCGCATGTCGCTCGACGTCATCGCGCGCCCCCTGTTACCGGACAGATAGACCTTGACGCAGATCCGCTCAATCCGCTAAATTCTATCTACTGATAGATATACTCACAAAGGAGAGATCCATGTTCCCGGAACCCCTGTCCATGATCATCGGCGGAGCGTCCGGTATCGGACTTGCCACGGCTGACCTGCTTGCCCGCGATGGTCACAGTTTGTGGCTTGTCGGCCGCGACGCTACCAAACTTGCGACCGCCCGCCACGAACTCTCCACGCACGGCGTATCGATTGAAACGACGGTCAGTGATTTGCGCGACGACGCCAGCCGCGCCGAGCTTATCCGCAAGATCGACGCCGACACCCGCCACATCGCCAAACTCGTCAACGCCGCGGGTACTTTCTTTCCGAAAAGCTTTCTCGACCATCTGCCCGGAGACTATGACAGCTATAGCGACCTTAACCGGGGAACGTTCTTCGCCACGCAGGCGGTCGCGCGCAACATGGCGCGCCATAAAGGCGGCGCGATCGTCAATATTGGGTCGATGTGGGCACATCAGGCGGTCAAGGCAACGCCATCCTCGGCCTATTCGATGGCCAAAGCCGGGTTGCATGCTTTGACCCAGCATCTGGCGATGGAGCTTGCAGAGAAGGGAATCCGCGTGAACGCCGTAGCTCCGGCCGTTGTCGTGACGCCGATCTATGGGGCCTTCATCGCGCCCGAAGCCATCGAAAGCACCCTGACCAGCGGGTTCGACAGCTTTCACCCGGTTGGCCGCGTCGGTCAGCCTGCGGATGTTGCCGCGCATATCGCGTTTCTCTTGTCGGATCGGGCGGGCTGGACGACAGGCGCGGTTCACGACGTTGATGGCGGCGTGATGGCCGGGCGAACCTAAAACCGGACGACCCCGCAATGCAAAGAGGGCCCAGTCCTGCGACGGGGCCCTCTTTTTCAGCGTCACGAAAGGTTACTTGCGATCGCCTTTCAGCGCCGCACCCAGGATATCACCCAAGGATGCACCCGAATCAGACGAGCCATACTGCTCGACGGCTTCTTTCTCTTCCGCAATCTCGCGTGCCTTGATCGACAGTCCCAAGCGACGCGTCTTGGGATCGATGTTGGTTACCCGCACATCGATCTTGTCGCCCACGCCAAACCGCTCGGGGCGCTGGTCGGCCCGTTCGCGAGACAGGTCGCTGCGGCGGATGAACGACTTGGTGCCGTTGTAGTCCACCTCGACGCCGCCTTCCTCAACGACCGTCACCACGACGGTAATGATCCCGCCACGCTTTACGCCGTCAACCGCGTCGCTGAAGCTGTCATCGCCAAGCGCCTTGACAGACAGCGAGATACGCTCTTTCTCGACATCCACTTCCGTGACCGACGCCTTGACGGTGTCGCCCTTGCGGTAGTTCGCAATGGCATCTTCGCCGCGCTGATCCCAGGACAGGTCGCTGAGATGCACCATGCCGTCGATATCGTTGTCCAAGCCCACGAACAGACCGAATTCGGTGATGTTCTTGACTTCGCCTTCGATGGTCGAACCAACGGGGTGGTTTTCCGCGAACACTTCCCACGGGTTGCGCTGAGTCTGCTTGAGCCCCAAAGACACCCGACGCTTGGCGCTGTCGATCTCCAGCACCATGACTTCGACTTCCTGGCTGGTCGAGACGATCTTGCCGGGATGGACGTTCTTCTTGGTCCACGACATTTCAGACACGTGCACCAGACCTTCAACGCCGGCCTCAAGCTCCACGAAGGCGCCGTAATCGGTGATGTTGGTGACCCGACCCTTGTGAACGGACTCCAGCGGATAGGCGGTTTCCACCGCATCCCACGGATCGGCTTGCAACTGCTTCATCCCCAGGGAAATCCGGTGGGTTTCCTTGTTGATCTTGATCACCTGCACCTTGACCGTCTCGCCAATCGCCAGAATCTCGGACGGGTGGTTCACCCGGCGCCACGCCATGTCGGTGACATGGAGCAGACCGTCTACGCCACCCAGATCAACGAAGGCACCGTATTCGGTGATGTTCTTGACCACGCCGTCGATCGCCTGACCCTCGGTCAGGTTGCCGATAACCTCGGCGCGCTGCTCGGCCCGCGATTCTTCAAGGATCGCACGACGCGAGACAACGATGTTGCCGCGGCGACGGTCCATCTTCAGGATCTGGAACGGCTGCTTCATGCCCATCAGGGGGCCGGCATCGCGCACGGGGCGAACATCAACCTGCGACCCCGGAAGGAACGCAACCGCCCCGCCCAGATCAACGGTAAACCCGCCCTTCACGCGGCCAAAGATCGCGCCGTCAACGCGGGTCTCGGACGCATAGGCCTTCTCCAGCCGGTCCCAGGCTTCCTCGCGGCGGGCCTTTTCGCGGCTGATCTGAGCCTCGCCGCGCGCGTTTTCCACGCGGTCAAGATACACCTCGACCACATCCCCAACCTTCAGGTTCGGAATCTCCTCTCCGGGATCTGCGAATTCTTTCAGATCGATACGGCCTTCCATCTTGTAGCCGACATCGATGATGGCCTGTCCGGCTTCGATCGCGATGACCGTGCCTTTGACAACCGTGCCCTCTTCGGGCGTGTCAATTTCAAAGCTTTCCTTCAGCAGGGCTTCGAAGTCTTCCATCGTTACTTTAGCGCTCATTCAGATATGGTCCTTTTGGGTCGTATGTCACGGGCCAGACGGTTGGTTCCGCCGGTCTTGAACGGGGTTTCAGGAAAACGACAAAGGGCCGGAGATATCCGACCCTGCCAGTTTGCCCAGATCATGGCCGTTCCCGCCATTTCACGGGGTGCGCATAACGCGAAATTCCCTTGCGCGCAAGGTCAGTTCAGCAGCGCCTCGATTGCACCGGTGATCTGCAAAGATTGCGGCTTGACCGAGGAACCCCAAGTGCCGGCCACCCGCCCTGCACCGTCCAGCAACACCTTGTTGAAATTCCACGCCGGCTCAAAGCCGGTCTCGGCCTTGACCCGCGCGAAAAACGCATGCGCCTGCGGTCCGGTGACAGGGGTTATGTCCGTCATCGGCAAGGTCAGCGAAAAATTCACTGCGCAGAATTCTTTCACGTCCTCGCCGCTTGCCAGTTCCTGATTGAAGTCATCCGACGGCACCGCCAGCACCATCAAGCCCCGGTCGCGGTAAGCGTCATAAAGCGCCTGCATCCCGTCATATTGCCCGGTGAACCCGCATTGCGACGCGGTGTTTACCACCAGAACCGGCGATCCTGCAAATGCGGCAAGCTCGATCGTGCCGCCGTCAATGCTGCTGAACGTTTCTTTCGCGCTTCCTGCCATCGCCATCCCTGCCCCCATCATTACCGCTGCAACCCAAAATGCCCGCATGAAAGCCTCCTGTTTGAATGGAGTACGCAGCCGTCCCCCCAGCGGATCACCGCCGCAGCGCCGACTCCACCAGATCGCAAGCCGCAACCACCGCCTGATCCGCCGACAGGACAGACGTGTCAATGACATGCGCATCCGCCGCCTTCTTCAACGGGGCCTCGCTGCGCTCGGTGTCCCTGCGGTCCCGTTCCAGCACCTCTTGCAGAACGCGCTCTGCGTCCCCGCCGACCTCAAGCCAACGCCGGTAGGCTCGCGTCTCGGCGTGCGCCGTCACATACAGCTTCAGTTCCGCCTCGGGGCAGATCACCGTGCCGATGTCGCGCCCGTCAAGCACCGCCCCCCCCTCTGTCCGCGCAAACCGGCGCTGAAACTCGATCAGCGCGCTGCGCACCTCAGGGATCGCCGCCACCACACTCGCCGCCTTCCCCGCCTGCAACGACCGCAGATCATCGCGCGCAAGGTCGGCCGCCGTCAAACGCCGTGCAGCCGCAACCGGATCGCCGCCGATTGCCCCCACCGCGCGATACAAGAGCCCTGTATCCAGATGCGCAAACCCGAAGCGCAGCGCCAGCGCCCTCCCGATGGTCCCTTTGCCAGCCGCCGCTGGACCGTCGATGGCAACGGTAAAGATCATGCTGGACCCCAAGTCCCCGACTCGGCTGACACAGGATCCTTCACCAGATCACCCGCACACCAAGTGGCCAGCGGGTGCACGGCAGCTGACACGATTTTTCGGATAAAAATCATGTGGCTAATGGTTCGTCCGCTGCAAGTTTGCCCCCAGCGTCTGCATCAACCCCTCGAACACTGGAAACGAGGTCAGGATCGGGCTGGCATCATCCACCTTGACCGGCTGCACCGACGCCATCCCGCATACCAGAAACGACATCGCAATCCGGTGGTCCAGATGCACCGCGCAAGTCGCCCCCCCTGGCACGCCCCCAGCCCCCATGCCGTGAACGATCAGCGTATCCTCGTCCTCTTCAACCGTCACGCCACAAGCCTCGAGCCCCCGCGCCATCGCGTCGATCCGGTCGCATTCCTTGACCCGCAGCTCCTTGACCCCCCGCATCACCGTCCGCCCGCTGGCAAACGACGCCACCACCGACAGCACCGGATACTCGTCGATCATCGAAGGTGCTCGTTCGGGTGGAACCTCTATCCCCTTCATATTGCCCGAGAATTTGACGCGAAGGTCCGCCACAGGCTCCCCCCCCTCTTCGCGCGGATTCAGGAATTCGATGTCGGCCCCCATCTCGACCAAGGTCAGATAAAGCCCGTTCCGCGTCAGGTTCTGTGAAACTCCCGGCACCAGAATGTCTGACCCCGGCACGATCAGCGCCGCACAAACCGGAAACGCTGCCGAGGACGGATCGCGCGGCACCGCAACAACCTGCGGGCGCAACTCCGGCTGACCTGTCAGGGTTATCACATTGCCTTCGCTGGTTTTTTCCACCGTCAACACCGCCCCGAACCCCAGCAGCATCCGTTCCGAATGATCCCGCGTAGGCTCAGCTTCGATCACCACCGTCTGCCCCGGCGCGTTCAGCCCGGCCAGCAACACCGCCGACTTCACCTGCGCCGACGCCACTGGCAACGCATAGCGCACCGGTAC
Organism: Paracoccaceae bacterium; assembly: GCA_031400505.1. Classification (GTDB taxonomy): domain Bacteria; phylum Pseudomonadota; class Alphaproteobacteria; order Rhodobacterales; family Rhodobacteraceae; genus JAIYDJ01. The sequence goes on from JANNPZ010000078.1 coordinate 98,480, forward strand.
CGGCTGCGCCGCCCCCACCACGGTCATCGGCAACCGCCCGCCTTGCCGCCCAAACGCCTGCGCCCCGAACAGCGACAAAGGATCGGTCACCCGGCCCATCGGTCTTTTGCGCAAACTGGCATCGCCCGTAAACGTCGCCGTCATCGCGTGAGTCGCCATGCAGCCCATGATCAGCCGCACTCCGGTACCGGAATTGCCGCAGTCGATCACATCCGAAGGCTCGGAAAATCCCCCAACCCCAACCCCGTGCACTGACCAGTCCCCCGATCCGTGCTGCACCACTTCGGCCCCGAACGCCCGCATCGCGGCGGCGGTATCCAGCACATCCTGCCCCTCAAGCAGCCCGGAAATCCGCGTCTCGCCAACCGCCATCGCCCCGAAGATCAACGCGCGGTGCGAGATCGACTTGTCGCCCGGCACCTCCGCCACGCCGCGCAAGGGGCCCGACTTGCGGGCAATCATCGGTTGGGCAACACCATGGCCAGACATCGAAACACTCCTTGAAATCCGTCACCTGACTGTTAGCCGAACACCCGCCGAGCGTCCACCACAGCGCACTTTCATCTTGGCCCAAATATCCTCCGCGAAGCGCCCGAGCCGGTTGGCCGCAGGCCAGAGGCGAAAAAAAAGACCCGCGCGTCAGCGCTCCATTTGATGGCCGCCCGCAACTCTTTGATACGTCAGGTAATCGGGAACCCGCCCCTCGCGCAGCGCCTTTTGCTCGTAACGGGTCGAAGGCCAGTCGTCCCAAGGCTCGCCCGAATGCGACATCAACTCGAACCCCGCCCGCGGCACCTCGACCAACGCTTGGCGCACATAATCCGGGATGTCGGTGGCAATCCGGAATTCCGCCCCCGGCATCATTACCCGCGCCAAAGCACGCAAATATCCAGGTGTCACGAAGCGGCGGCGATGGTGGCGGTTCTTTGGCCACGGGTCGGGATAGTTCAGAAAGGCCCGCTGCACGATCGCATCTGGCAGAACTTCGAACAGATCGCGCACATCGCCGGGGTGGATCGCCAGATTTTCAAGGCCAGCGGCGCGGACCTTGCCCAGCAACATCGCGATCCCGTTGACGAAAGGCTCGCACCCGACAAGGCCGACACCGGGATAGCGCTGCGCCATGGCAACCAGGTGCTCGCCACCGCCAAATCCGACCTCCAGCCACAACGGCCGTTGCCCGAACCGTGACAGATCGACCGGCGACCGCGCCTGATTGTCGTCGCGGTGCACGCCTTGCAGGCTCAATTCGCCCAGATCTTCGGCGAGGTAGGTCTTTTGGCTCGCGCGCAGTGTCTTCCCGCGAATCCGTCCGTAGAAATTGCGCCGTTCGGCCATGCCAAGGTCTTCGGTCATCTCGCCCCCATTTGACCCCGCGCCTACCCAGCGGTGTTGTCAGCGTCAAGCGGCACCTTTCTGTTGACGATCAGAACGGCAATCCCGGCGTACACGGCAACTTGATCCTATCGGCTGCAAAAATACCGCTACACCTTGCGGGGTCGTCGATCCTCCTCATCTCTCAGTCAAGGACGCAGCACATGCACGTTTCAGACATTTCCCGTCGCACCCTGCTTGGCACGCTGGCTGGCGGCGCTGTTCTTGGTACATTTGGCGCTCCGCGCATCGTGGCCGCGCAAACCGCCACGGTGCCCGCGGCGCGCCAGGTGATTTATGACCGCAGCGTGGGCGATATCCGCGTCACGACCATGCTGGACGGCTACTTTCAGCTCGATCTCGGCTTGATCACCAACATGGACCCGGCTTTGGTGAAGGAAAACCTCGCCGCTGCGTATCATGACCCCAACTCCCCTTTGCCCCTGGCGATCAGCACGCATCTGATCCGGTCCGGCGACCAGATCACCTTGGTCGACGGCGGAACGGGTGGGGTGTTCGGCCCGACTGCGGGTCGGTTGCTGGCGGGGCTCGACGCGGCGGGTGTCGCCCCCGAGGCAATCAACCGGGTCGTGCTGACCCATATGCACCCCGACCACATCGGCGGTCTGGTCACTGGCGAGGTTGCCAGTTTTGCCAATGCCTCGCTGCATGTTGCCGCCACGGAATTCGCGTTCTGGACCGACGAGGCCAATGGCGCCGCAGCCCCCGAGGCGATGCAGACGTTCTTCGCACTGTCGCGGTCCCTGAAAGCGGCCTATGGCGACCGCGTGATGACGTTTGATGGCGACACGGATCTGGGGGGCGGCCTGTCAACGATCGCCTTGCCCGGACACACGATTGGCCACACGGGCTATCGAGTGGCGTCGGGCAATGATCAATTGCTGATCCTCGGCGATGTCGCGGCTTTTGCCGCCTTGCAATTTCAACATCCCGACGTGGGGATTGCCTTTGACGCAGATGGCGCGATGGCCGCAGAAACCCGCAAGAAACTGTTTACCATGCTGGCCGCCGACAAACTGGCGGTGTGCGCCACGCACTTGCCGTTCCCGGGCGTGGGCCATGTCGATGTCAAGGGCAACGCCTTTGCCTGGGTGCCCGAAGAGTGGAACCTATTGTGATCTGACACGGCGTTGCGGGGCCATCCGGCCCCGTTTTCACCCGATGCTTGCAGGGTACCGCAATGTCAGCTCGTAAGTCATCAAATGACCGGCGCCCGCATTTGCTGTCCCGCCCTAGACAGCAGCCTTCAAGGCCGCCATCAGGTCTGTGCGCTCCCAGCTGAACCCACCGTCTTCTTCCGGCGCCCGGCCAAAGTGGCCATAGGCACTGGTGCGGGCATAGATTGGACGGTTCAACCCCAGATGCGTGCGAATGCCGCGCGGGGTCAGGTCCATGCACTTTGCGACGGCCCGCTCGATGTCATGCGCCGCGACTTTGCCGGTGCCATGGGTGTCGACATAAATCGACAAGGGCCTCGCTACACCGATGGCGTAACTGACCTGCAAGGTACACCGGTCGGCAAGGCCGGCTGCAACCACGTTCTTTGCCAGATAGCGCGCGGCATAGGCGGCTGAACGGTCCACCTTGGTTGGGTCCTTGCCGCTGAACGCGCCGCCGCCATGCGGGGCTGCCCCACCATAGGTATCAACGATGATCTTGCGACCTGTCAGGCCGGCATCGCCATCCGGACCGCCGATCACAAAGGTCCCGGTCGGATTTACCCACCATTCGGTCGCCTCGGTGATCCAGCCCGACGGCAGGACGTCACGGATGTGAGGCTCGACAATCGCGCGGATGTCATCGCTGGTCTGGTCGGCGCTGGCGTGCTGTGTCGACAGCACGATCGATGTCACCCCCACCGGTTTGCCGTCCTCATACCGCACCGAAAGCTGACTTTTAGCATCCGGGCGCAGCAGCGGTTCTGCGCCCGATTTGCGCGCCTCTGCCAGGCGGCGCAGGATGGCATGCGCATACTGGATCGGTGCCGGCATCAGTTCCGGCGTCTCGCGGCAGGCATAGCCGAACATGATGCCCTGATCACCGGCCCCGTCCTTGTCGACACCTTGCGCGATATGGGCGGATTGCTTGTGCAGATAGTTCTGCACTTTCAGCGTGTTCCAGTGAAATTCGTCCTGTTCGTAGCCAATGTCGCGCACACAATCGCGCACGATGTCTTCGACCCGGGCAATCGTCGCCTTTAGCCTTTTCTTGTCGGACAACCCGACCTCGCCACCGACCACGACACGGCCGGTGGTGGCAAAGGTTTCGCAGGCCACCCGCGCATTGGGCTCTTCTGTCAGAAACGCATCCAGAACCGCGTCCGAAACCCGGTCACAGAGTTTATCCGGATGACCTTCGGAAACGGATTCCGAGGTGAACGTGTAGTTTGATCTGCTCATTGGGAAGTGCTCCGGTGTTTCTTTCCCGCCACGCCAGGAAGCCGTTGTGGCGGTTTGGATTCGCGTCTATCGCCGAACTTCTTCGGGCGTCAAGCTACTTCGGCGCCTTCCGGGACGAATAAGGCCGGCGGCGAGTCCCGCCAGCACCACCAGCACGGGCAGTTCCCCCCATGTCGCGTACAGCGTTGGCTTTAACGCCCCGGGCAGGCGGGCATCAAGGTAGGCCGCGGTTTGAAACGGCAGTGCCGCCACTTCGCGCCCGCGCGCGTCGAATACGGCCGTGATGCCGGTATTGGCAACCCGGACCAAAGGCAGGCCCTGTTCGATCGCCCGCAGCCGCGCCTGGGCCGCATGCTGAAACGGCCCGGTCAATGCGCCAAACCACGCGTCATTGGTGATCTGCAACAGCCAGCCCGCCCGCCCCACCCCCCGCAGTCCTTGCGGAAACACTGCCTCATAGCAGATCAACGGCAGGACCCGCCCCAACTTCGGCCCAAGATCCAAAAGTTTCGGCCCCGGCCCCGCCGAATAGCCCGCCCCTGCCTGCGAGGCAAAAGCGGAAATGCCCAACCATTCGAACAGCACATCGCCGAACGGCAGGTATTCACCAAAAGGCACCAGATGATGCTTGTCATAGGTTGCCATCACGACCCCGCCTGCCCCCAGCACCTTCAACCCGTTCCAGACGCGAGGGCCGTCGACCCTTTGCAAACCCACTACAACTGGCACCCCGGCCGCAGCGGCGATGTTCGCGGCCAATCCGGGACTGTTTTCCAGCAGGTACGGCAAAGCCGTTTCAGGCCAGATCACCAGATCGACCGCAGGCTTGGCCGCCGAAAACGCCAGCAAACGGTCAAAGAACATCCGCGCGTTGTCAGGGTCCCACTTTGACCCTTGCGCCGCGTTGGGTTGCGCCAGCCGGACCGTAACGCCCGGTTCGGCGGGGTCTGGCAGCCGCAATTGCCACAGCCCGAACGCCCAGACCGCCGCCAAGACCGCCAGCGACATCGGAACCAGACGCCGATGCTGCAACCCCGCCGCAATCCCCAATGTCAACAGCGTCAGGCCCGACGGCCCGACGGCAGCCGCAAGCTGCGCGACCGGCGTATCGATCCAGACATGCCCGATCAACGCCCAGGGAAATCCGGTCAGCACATACCCCCGCGCGAGTTCGGCAATGCCAAGACCAACCCACATGCCCAATACCGGCCTGCGCGTCCAGCCCGCAAGAGCGCCCGCTGCGGCCCAGAACAGCCCAAGCCCGAACGCCATCAAAACAGGCGCGAAAGGGGCCATCCAACCATCTTGGGCAAAGTCTATGAAGAACGGCTCAACAATCCAGCTTAACGACAGCGCAAAGTACCCCGCGCCCCCGAACCAGCCGATCCATGCAGATTGCCGGATGCCCGGCTGCCGCGCGACAACTGAGACAAGTCCCGCGAGCGCGGGCACCGTCAGATACCACGCGTCAAACGGTGCCTGTCCCAATGCCATCGCCGCGCCAAGGACAAACCCAAGCCCGACCTGCCGTCCGCCGGGCCAGCCTGCCATGGCGCTATTTTGCCGTAACTGCATCAGTGGTTTCTTGCGAAGAAACGTCAGCAGCGGCATCAGGCGCCGCGACGGCCTTCGCATTCGGGGCAGTTCTGGCCTGCGCGGCCCCGCTTGCCGCTGCTTCTGCGGCAGCCCCGGTCACGCCGGGCAAACGGACACGCAGGCGTTTTATCCGGCGCGGATCGGCATCCACAATCTCGAATTCAACCCCGCTTTCATGCGCCACGATCTCGCCCCGCGCAGGCACCCTGCCGGTTCGAAGGAACACAAGACCGCCGATCGTGTCGATATCTTCATCCTCGTCATCCGACCGCAACCGCATACCCACGGCATTCTCGAACTCGCCCAATGGCGCGGTCGATTGCACCAGAAAGACGCCCGCCTTTTCTTCCTTCCACAAGGCACCCAGTTCTTCGTCGTGCTCGTCCTCGATCTCTCCGATGATGGTTTCGATCAGATCCTCGATTGTGACCAACCCGTCAACGCCGCCATATTCGTCGATAACAAGCGCCATATGGACGCGATCGCGTTGCATCTTCTGCAGCAAAATACCCACCGGCATGCTGGGCGGCGCATATAGCATCGGGCGCAAGAGCCGCCGCAGACTGAAGCGCGTGGTTGCACCAAAACCGTGCTGAAGCGCCAGGTCCTTCAGAAGCACCAGACCCTGCGGATGATCCAGCGTTCCCTTGTAGACCGGCAGGCGGCTGAATCCGTGTTCGCGAAAAACCGCCACGAGTTCGTCTTTTCCGATGTCCAGCGGCACCGCCACGATGTCAACTTTCGGGATCGCGACATCGTCAACGCGCAGGCGGCGCAAGTTGCCCATCCCGACCAGGACGCCGCCCGGATTTGCGGGGGTCGCATCCCCGGTCGCGGCCGGGGCAGCTTCGGCCGGTTCCGTCGGAGAAAAAGCGTTCAGCAGTCTGCTCAGCAACCCGCGCGGCGCGGGTTCGGCGGGCTCGTCATCGTTGATCCCTTGCGCACTCTGCGCGGTCAGAGATCCGTCGTTGCTACTTCCCATTGGTCCTTTGTCCAGACTACAGCCGCACGTTGCGGCGTCGATCATCAGTATGGGTCAGAAATGCCGAGGCTTGCAAGTATCGCCACCTCGGCCGCTTCCATCCGTGCGGCATCCCTGTCGCGTTCGTGATCATATCCGATCAAATGTAACAGCCCGTGCACGACCAGATGCGTCACGTGATCTGCCGGCGGCTTTCCCGCTACATTAGCCTCGCGCATACAGGTGTCGAAGGCAATCGCAATGTCGCCCAGACTCTGCGGTTCAGCGGCAGTTCCGGCCGTTGGCTGCGCAGGCATCCCGCCTTCGATATCCGACGACAGATGTTCGTCAGGCCAACTCAGAACATTGGTCGGCCCGACCTTGCCGCGAAAATCGCCGTTCAGCTCTGCCATCCGGGCATCGTCGCAGCCCATCACGCACACTGTCAGCCCGACCAGAGGCAGGCCGAGATGATCCAGACTGGCCAAAACAGCACGAGTGACCAAAAGCTCTAGCCCAAAGTCCTGCCAGCGCACATCTTCGATCACGGTTTCGACAAGCGGTTCCATCGTTGCTTTCCGCCGCAGGGCACTGCGCCAGCGAGACGGCTACGCCGCAAGACCGCCACCCGCAAGAGAGAGTTTGACGGCGGCAATCGACGCCGCGTCAACCTTGTCCTTCATGCGCTTCATAGGCTTCGATGATCCTGCCGACCAGCGCGTGACGCACCACATCCTTCGAGGTGAAGTAGTTGAAGGTCACGCCCTTGACGCCTTTCAGGATGCGCTCTGCCTCTTGCAGACCGGACGGCACCCCACGCGGCAAGTCGATCTGGGTCCGATCCCCGGTGACCACCATGCGGCTGCCTTCGCCAAGACGGGTCAGGAACATCTTCATCTGCATCGCCGTTGCGTTTTGCGCCTCGTCCAGCACGATGAATGCGTTCGACAGCGTGCGTCCCCGCATGAAAGCCAGCGGAGCAATCTCGATCCGCTTTTCCTCGATCAACTTTTGCACCTGCTTTTGCGGCAGAAAGTCGTTCAGCGCGTCGTAAAGCGGCTGCATGTAGGGATCGATCTTTTCCTTCATGTCGCCGGGCAAAAATCCAAGCCTTTCGCCCGCTTCAACCGCCGGACGGCTGAGGATGATCTTTTCGACCGCCCCCGAGATGAACATCGTCACGCCAACAGCCACCGCCAGATAGGTTTTCCCCGTCCCGGCAGGTCCGATGCCAAAGCCCAATTCGTGGCTGAACAGGTTTTGCACATATGTTTTCTGTGCCTCGGTCCGCGCCTCGATCGCCTTTTTGCGGGTGCGCAACTCTACCGGGCCGTTGAACATTTCGATCTGTTCGCCGGGGGCCCGCAACGAATCGGGCATCGGCTTGCCCATCCGCATCGCGCCGTCGATATCTCCTGCGGTCACAGGCCGCCCTCCTTCGAGCCGCGCATAGAGGCTGCGTAGAACTGCCGCTGCCTGATCACGCGCCGATTTGTCACCGATGACGGCAAGACGGTTGCCCCGTCGCAGCACGTGCACCCCCATCTGGTGCTCGATCTGACTGAGGTTGCGATCGAACTCGCCACACAGATCGATCAAAATCCGATTGTCGGGAAATTCAATGAGCGTTTCCACGATGTCTTCGGAACGGGTCGGGGGGGTCAGCGCGCTGATGCCCAAGGAGATCTCCTTCTGGTCAGATGACCGCTTCAGTGTGCGGCCCTTCTAGCGGTCTGGCAAGACTCATCTACCGCATGTAGCAAATGTGGCGGCGCTTTATGCCAGTAAGATGACAAATGGGGCAGAAATGCAAAAATGCAAAACGGCCGCAGCTGGTTCTGCGGCCGTTTCTTGCTCACGAAAGGTCGATCACTTCGCAGGTTTGCCCGATCGCGGCACATAATCGTTCAGTCCGGGGCTTTGCGATTGATAGTTCTTTACCACGGTGCCCGGCGGGAACTGATTGTTGCACACCGGCAGGCCGGAAACCGGATCATAGCGGCGGCCGGAATAGCCTTCCACCCCGTCATCGATGATCCAACCCTGGCACCCGTCCGGGTCATAGGCGATCGCGGCGCCCCCCTCTTCCAGAACCCCGGAGTCGCGCCCGCCATCATAAGCCGTGGCGATGACCGTATCAGGGCTTTGCCGATACGGAACCAGCCCGCTTTCATAGCCGATTTCGCAGCCCGAAACCAAAAGCGCCCCAAGCAGCGTCGCCAAAGACAGCGTCGTTCTGTTCGTCATCATGCTCACCACCTATAGCAAACGACTTCGACACGACGGTTTTGCTGCATGCCGGCAGCCGTTCCGTTGGTCGCGCGCGGTTGCCGCTCGCCATATCCAATCTCGCGTTCGACCATCCCGCCAACCGACCGGGCCACATCGGCCACGGACTTGGCCCGCCGTTCAGACAGACGGATGTTGTATTCATCCGAAGCTCGGCTGTCGGTATGACCGTAAATCGCATAGCCAAACGCGCCCGCCTTCTGGAAAAACCCGGTCAAATACTTGCGGCCATGCGCTGTCAGCTTGTGGCTGTCGGTCGCAAACAGCGTATCGGTGTTTTCGACCAGGCAAGTGTTGCGCTTCAAGCAAACCGGTTTGCCGGTTTTCGGGTTCACACGGTCAAGCGTGTAACCTTCAAGACCACCATCTGCCCACCAATGCATGCACCCGTCATCGTCGACCCAGATGCCCCATTCGATCTTGCCTGCGATCTCTGGCTTGGTCTGGGCAAATGTCTGTGTGACTGTGCCCGACACCACAACCGCCAGAACGGCCGCAGCCACCACAATCCGCAGTGCCATGGTAAACAACCCCACCGCTACAGTCCTCCCGTCCCTACACATTAACTTTTGTCGTGATTTGAATTTATCGTTCAAGAAATGCAGAGCGCGGGTCGCAAAGTAAAGCAAAATCTCATGCTTATTGGGGACTTAGACACCGCTGGGTTTCCGATCTGCCAACAGACATGCGGCTTTTGCGCGATTGGGTTCAGGCCGGAAACTGACGGATTTCCAGTAGGGTAAACTGACGCGGCGGCGACCTCACCGAAAGCCTAAGTCAGAATACGTTCCCCCGCCAAAGAGTTGGAAGACGAAGCTGAGACGCGAACCTGTACCAGTTCACCGACTTGCCCCATTGCGTCGGTCACATGCACGGCCTGTAAATGATCCGACTTGCCCACCATCTGTCCCGGCATCCGCCCCGGTTTTTCGTAGAGCACGCCGACCGTGCGCCCGACCATCGCGTCCTGCGCCGCGCGCTGTTGCGTCGTGATCAATGCCTGAAGCCGCTGTAGCCGGGCATCCGCCTCGTCCGGGTCAACCTCGGCTTTTTCGGCAGCCGGGGTCCCGGGGCGCGGCGAATATTTGAAACTGTAGGCGGCGCCGAACCCGACATCCCGAATCAGGGCCAGCGTGTCTTCAAAATCCTGATCCGTCTCGCCGGGAAACCCTACGATAAAGTCCGAGCTTAACAGGATATCAGGTCGGGCGGCCCTTATCCGCGCCACCAGCGCCAAATAATCCCCTGCGCTATGCTTGCGGTTCATCGCGCGCAAAATACGATCAGAACCCGACTGCACGGGCAGATGCAGATACGGCATCAGCTTTGGCAGATTGCCATGCGCCGCGACAAGATCTTCGTCCATATCGTTCGGGTGGCTGGTGGTGTAGCGCAGTCGGGCAAGTCCGTCGATTTGCGCCAACCCGCGCAGTAGGCGTGCCAGCGTCCAATCCCCGCCAGGTCCCTGACCGTGATAGGCATTGACGTTCTGCCCAAGCAGCGTGATGTCGCGAACGCCGCGCGCAACCAGATCGCGGGCCTCGTCCAGAATGCGTTCCGCCGGGCGACTGATTTCTGCGCCGCGCGTGTAGGGAACCACGCAAAACGCGCAGAATTTGTCGCAGCCTTCCTGAACTGTCAGAAACGCAACCGGACCTCGTTTGCCACTGCGCGCGGGCAGCAGGTCAAACTTGTCAACCGTCGGGAAGTCGGTATCGATCAGCGCGCCATCGCCGCGCACCATCGCAGGAAGCCGGTGGTACGCCTGACTGCCGACCACAAGATCGACCAGCGGCATCCGCCGTTTGATCTCGGCCCCTTCGGCCTGCGCCACACAGCCCGCCACACCGATTTTCATCCCCGGCTTGGCCGCCTTCAGGGGCCGCAGGCGCCCCAGATCGGAGTATAGCTTTTCCGAAGCCTTTTCACGGATGTGACAGGTGTTGAGCAACACCAGATCAGCCTCTTCCGCCACCGCGGTCAGAACATAACCGTCCGCCGCCATGGTTTCGGCCATCCGCTCGCTGTCATAGACATTCATCTGACAGCCATAGGTTTTCAGGAACAGCTTCTTGGGGTCGGTCATGGCAGGCACTCCTTGGCTGATCTGCCTAGTCCAATCCCCGGTCTTTCGCAACATATCGCCCTGCGAGGCTTGCAATAAGTGCCCTGTTAACCGATTCTGCGGCAGACCTGAACGACCATCGGACGCCATGCGATACACCAGCCTTGATCAGTTTCTGACCACTGCCGCCGGGACCCTGGCAAAAGGTCCCGTAGCCATCATCATGGCAGAAGACGGGGTCGAGGTGGATACGACGCTGCGCCATCACATCGCAGCGGGATTTGCCCCTGTCTTGTTGCTGGCCGATGACGTCGTTGAAGTGCCCGCCGATGTCGAGGCGAAGATCTGCCGGATCAGCCACGATGTGCACGCAGAAGCGGCGCTGATGACAGCGATCAACAAACTGATCGAGGCGGCTCCGGGTTTGTGGATGTACTACTGCTACAACACCGAATATCTGTTCCACCCGTTTTGTGAAACCCGCAACATCCGCGAACTGCTGGCCTTTCACAGCGAAGAGCGCCGTGAGGCGGTGCTGAGCTATGTTGTGGATCTCTATGCACCAGATCTGCACCGTCATCCGAACGCGGTGTCGCTGGAAGGCGCGCAGATGGACAAGTCGGGCTACTATGCCTTGGGCCGCCCTGATCCTGCGAACCACAACCATCCTCGCGAAAGACAACTGGATTTCTTCGGTGGCCTGCGCTGGCGGTTTGAAGAACATATCCCTGCGCCCCGCCGGAAAATCGATCGAATCGCATTGTTTCGCGCCAAACCCGGCCTGCGCCTGCGCCCCGACTTCACCTTCTCGGATGAAGAATACAACACCTATGCCTGTCCGTGGCACCACAACATCACAACGGCAATCGTGTCGTTCCGCACCGCCAAGGCTTTGCGCACGAACGCGGGTTCGATGTTCGATATTCACACGTTTCAGTGGCACAACTCCACCGAATTTCAGTGGCATTCACAGCAATTGATGGATCTGGGTCTGATGGAACCGGGCCAATGGTTCTGACCCGCGCCCCGGAACTGGACGGCTGAAGCTTCGGTGATTGCAGGCAAAGGGCCGCCCCACATAGGCGGCCTTTTGCAGTGCTTCGATCGTCTACTGACCCAGAACCTTGATGCGGCCTTCGACAGACACAGTCACCGTTCCCGCAGCTTCGACATATGCCATGACGTCATTGGCGATCAGATTGCCATTGCCACCATTGACCACGACACGACCCCCGCCGAGGGCCGCATATCCATCGCCACCACCCAAGATGTAGTCGTTGGTGGCGACCTTGTAGACCCGGTCCAACTCCAGCGGCGCCCCGCCGACCATCACCTCGGACACCCGCGAACCAGCGGGTGCCGTCGGATCGAACACGAAGGTCATACCCGAAACCTGCGGAAAGCGACCCGAACCTTTCTCGACCTGGCTCACGCCATTTTCCAACGCAAGAAGGATCTGCGTGCCCGGCAGTTCGGTCAACACCGTTGCGTTGCCGAACGGCAGTTCGGTCAGGATGTCGCGGCGCGTCAACTTGGCACCCGCGTCATAGGTCCGGTCCGCCCGGATTCCGCCGCCATTGGTCAGCCCGATATCGGCCTCCACCGCCGCGCGCATCGCGTCGGCAATCAGGTTGCCCATCGCGGATTCCTGCCCGCGCACCACATTGCGGCGGCTGTCCAGCGCGTTCTGCGTCGTTCCGATCTCGATGTTCAGCTTCGCATCAAGGTCCGCATTGAACGCATCGACCATCGCCTGTGACTCGGGGTGCGGCGTGACATTGGCAGTGTCGATAAAGCGGAACATCGGCGTCCATTTGACGCTGCGCTTGCCGTCTTTTTCTTCAACCTCGACAGTCAGGTCCAAAGGCGACAGATACCGCCCGTCGATCGAGGTTTCGACATAGGCAGTGATCCCGTCATAGCTGGTGGCATAGCTGTGGTCATCGCCAGACAGGATCACATCAAACGCCTTGGACGCAATCAGCGCCCGGTCATTGGCCATGTTGGTCTGCACGATACCGACCACCAAATCGGCACCTTCGCCCCGCGCTGCCTGCGCCGCAGCAATCCCCATCTCGACTGTCGGGCCGAACTTCAACGACCCGGTGGATGACACCTCTGGCGAAGTATCTTGCGCAACCGGGATCAGCGCGATCTTCAGCCCGGCGATTTCCTTGACCATCACCCCGCCCAGTCCTTCGATGGGCGCGCCGTCGCCATGGGTGATGTTGATCGCCGCCCAAGGATACTTCGATGCTTTCATCTTCTCGAAGAAATTCTCCGGCCCGAAATCAAACTCGTGGTTGCCCGGCACGGCGATGTCGAACGGCACAAGATTGGTCAGATCGATGGTGTTCTGCCCCTTGTCGAACCCCGACAGGATCGACGGCGACAGCATGTCGCCATCGAACGCATAGATCATGTTCGGGTTCGCGGCGCGTTCCGCCAGGGCCACCGCGTTCAGCCGGGCAAATCCACCCTGATCGCCATCTCCGGCAAAATTATAGATGTCGCCGATGCCAAGAAGGGTCAGCTTGATCGGATCGGCCATCACCGGCGGAGCGAGGCATGTGGCCGACAGGCAACTGATGGCGAGGGTGTGACGAAGGCGAAGCATGCAAAACTCCCTTTGCTTGGTTGGCGAATGTGACGCAAAAACGGGTGCCCCGGACACCTTGAATTTGTCCAATCCCGGCAGGACTTCTTTTACCCGATCTGCGTGAAATCCCGATGACGACGCCAATGGGATACTGCAAAGACTTGCAGCCCGGCGCACAAACCATTGACCACGGGGTCGGCAACAGGCATTCAACCGCCATGCTGATCCTGAAAATCCTTCGTCGTTCAGAATGGAATGCCTTGCGTGACAATGGCAGCACTCTGGGCGCGCCTGTTGATCTTGCCGATGGCTTTGTCCACTTTTCGACCGCAGCCCAAGTGGCCGAAACTGCGGCGCGGCACTTCGCCGCCGAAAGCGATCTGGTTCTCGTGGCTTGCGATGCCGCGAAACTCGGTCCCGATCTGAAATGGGAAGCCTCTCGGGGTGGTGCATTGTTTCCCCACCTTTACCGCGCCTTGGCGCTGACGGATGTGGTTTGGGATAAATCCCTGCCGCTGGGCGCCACCGGTCATATCTTCCCCGAAGGCCTGTGGTGAGCCTTTACGAACGCGCAGGTCTTGCGATCCTGCACCGGCTCGATCCGGAAAGGGCGCATGGCTGGTCACTGCGCGCATTGCAAGCCGGCATTGTACCGCTGCCGGGCCCGGTCCGGACGCCGCGCTTGGCTACAACACTTGCAGGCCTGCCGATCCTGAACCCGATCGGCCTTGCCGCAGGCTATGACAAGAACGCCACCGCCCTGGCGCCTCTGTCGGAAGCCGGTTTCGGCTTTCTCGAAGTGGGTGCAGCCACGCCTCTGCCACAAGACGGCAACCCTCGCCCACGCTTGTATCGGCTGACCGAAGACCGCGCTGCGATCAACCGCTTTGGTTTCAACAATCAGGGTGCCGCCCCGATTGCGACCCGCCTACACGCGCGAACAACAGGGCCGGTCCCGGTGGGCCTGAACCTTGGTGCCAACAAGGACAGCGCTGATCGCGCCGCCGATTTCGCAGCTGTTCTGGCAAGTTGCGGGCCTTTTATCGATTTCGCCACCGTCAACGTCTCCAGCCCCAACACCCGGCAACTGCGCGACCTGCAGGGCTCGGCGGCCCTGACGGGCCTTCTCGCCCGGGTGATGGAAACCCGCAGTACGCTAGCAAAACCGATCCCGATCTTCCTGAAAATCGCGCCGGACCTTGACCCCGAAAGCCTGGCAGAACTCGCAGAAACCGCGTTGGCCTCGGGCATCCACGGGATCATCGCCACCAACACGACGCTTGACCGTACCGGCCTGCGCAGTCACCACGCCCCACAACCCGGCGGCCTCTCTGGCGCACCCTTGTTCGAACGCTCCACCCGGATTCTCGCCCAGCTGTCCATGCTGACTGACGGCAAACTGCCGCTGATCGGCGTGGGCGGGGTCACGACGCCCGAACAGGCCCTGGCCAAACTGCGCGCCGGGGCTTCGGCAGTCCAACTTTACACCGCGATGGTCTACGAAGGCATCGGATTGATCCCCCGCCTCGCAAACGGCCTTGATGCGCTGCTGGCCCGCGACGGTTTTTCCAACGTTGCCCAGGTCACGGGCCTTGACCGCGCCCAATGGCTCTGACCCTTTCATCTGTTCAAAAATGTCCTCGGGGGGCGAATGCCGCAGACAAAGGGGAGCGGACAGCCCCCCTGCTTTGTCGCCCTCAGAACGCCCTGAAGGTCATCGTGGTCAGCGTCCGCATGATGCCCGGAACATCGAACAACCGATCAGAAAGATAGCGCCCCACATCTTCACCGTCGGGGATGTAGACCTTTGCGATCAGGTCATATTCCCCGCTGGTGGAATACAACTCGCTGACCACTTCGCGGTCATAGACCGCCGTGGCCACCGCATAGGTCTGCCCCGGCACACAGCGGAACTGCACAAACACACAGATCATTCCGGATCCCCCTCAGGTTGCAATTCCAATACGCTCGGCACGCGCGCCAGATCGTTCACCCCCAACGCCGCCTTCGGCAAGCCCAGCCGGTTGCGTACCACCCAAAGCAACCGCTTTTCCGCCCGGGTGATTGCGACATAGGCCAACCGCTTCCACAGTGGCAAGCCCGCCTCGCTGCGCCCCGATTGTGCTGCGGCATAAAGATCCGGCGCAAAAACCTGAACGTCAGGCCACTGGCTGCCCTGCGCCTTGTGGATGGTCACCGCCGCTCCATGCAGGAACGTGGCCCCCATCGTGGCGGCTGACGGGATGAACGGCTCTTCTTCGTTCGGTTTTTCAATCTTGATGATCGAGGCGGCGGAAACCTGCGGATCTTCGGCCCCCACCACGTGCAGGCGGGCAAAACCGGGCCGATTGCCCGTCCCGAGATAGATCACCTGTGCCCCCTTGATCAACCCGCGCGCCTCCAGATCGATCCGCTTCTTGCGGTGTTTCAGCGGCAGCTCAATCCCGTCGCAGATCAACGGCTCTCCGGGCAGCAAAGCATCCTCGGGCGCACCGAACGCCCCGCGAAACGCCGCGATCAACCGCACCCGCGTCGCGTTGCGCCACACCAGCACCGGAGAGCGCGCCATCAAACCTGCATCCACCCGTTCCGCCCAGACCACACGGTCGTCCCGCGCTGCCGCGTCCTGGACCATCGCCTCAAAGTCCTCAAACCGCAGCCGATCATCCGAAAGCGCGTGGGCAAGGTCCAGAATGGGGTTGTCATCGGCCTGCCGGTGGATGCGGCTCAAGACCAGCCGCCGCCCCTCGGACAGCCGGTCGAACACCATTTGTCCCGACAATCCGACCGGAGCAAGCTGCGCCGGATCGCCAAACAGCACCAGGGTCGGAAATATCTCTTTCAGATCTTCGAACTGCCTCTCGTCCAGCATCGAGGATTCGTCCACGAACCCAACATCCAGCGGCTCTTCCCGCCGCTTCCAGCCTTTGATGAAATCGCTGCCCTTCAAACCGGCGGCCGCCAGTGCACCCGGAATTGACGCAACCTGTGCGTAAAACGCCTGCGCCCGGTCCAGCGCCACTTCGGTCAGCCCCTCTACCGCAGGCCGTGTGCCCTGCCCGGTCAGCCATTCCGCGATGCGCTCATATTGCGGGTCATAGACTGGTGTGTACAAGATCCGGTGTATGGTGGTTGCAGGCACGCCGCGCAGCCGCAAAACGCTGGCCGCCTTGTTGGTTGGCGCCAGAACGGCCAGCGTGCGGCGATCCTTGCGCCGCCGCCCTTCATAATCGCCCGAAACGACATCCACGCCCGCAGCCAGCAGCGCACGATACAAGGCCCCCAGCAGCATGGTCTTCCCCGACCCCGCCTTGCCGATCACAGCAATAACTGACGCCCGACCCTCTGCCTGCGGAGTCAATCCGTTGTCCAGATCAATGCCCATTGCCAGCAATTCCGCCGCGAGGCGGTCAAACGCTTCGGCCTGATCATCTGAAAACGTGAGCACGGGCACCATGTCATTCATGGCCACCAGCATAGGCGACACACCGTCCAGAGGCCAGAGCGCCCTGTCGCACTACTGCGAATTCGACCCTCGCATCGGGCTGGCCCGCGGTGCCAGTCGCTCATCTTCACGCGCAACCTCGTCACGCGCGGCCAGCAACGCTTCTTCAGCCTTTTGCGCGAGCGTTGCCATCCCGTGCGCCAATGCATAGGTCCGCAAATCCAACAGTACGTCAAAGATCCAATCGTGACGCATTCAGACCCCTTGCCGGATGCATTGCCTCGCAGCGATGAACCAAATTTTCCTTGCAGCCGAAGGTATCCACAGAATGGTAAACACGGAATCAATTTAATTTCGTCTCGGCTGAATTCGGCGTAACCCGTTGATCAAAAATATGGCAAGCGCACAGTCAACCTGCATCCTGCCCCCGAGATCGCGGATATGGACCTTCGCAAGACATCTAAGGGCCTGGCCGCCCAAGGACCACGCCTCGACGCCTGACTTTCCCCATATCGCAGGCCGGCTGACAATTTGGCGCCTTGCACCTTCCGGCGCAGCTTGCCGCGGAGTGATCCTGACCTGTGGCATCAAGCCCAGCTGCACGACGCCCCATGGCGACTGTCGTGCGTGATTGGCGTGATCACACCTTCAATCGTGGCTTGCCGTAATGGCCGCAAAATGCGGGCGTTAGGCCCCGCGGCTCGCCTCAAGTGTGTCTTCGAATGTCCGCAACCCGGTCAACGGCGCCTGCACTAGCACAGCCATGTTGCCCGGTTTGTGCTCGTTGCGCCGCATCTTGACATGGGCTGCCGGAATCTCGGCCCATGGGAAAACCTCTGACATGCAGGGGTCAAGTCGACGCTCCAGCATCAGCTTGTTGGCCGCCGACGCTTGCTTCAAATGCGCGAAATGCGACCCCTGCAGGCGTTTCTGGTGCATCCACATATAGCGAACGTCAAATGTGCAGTTGAACCCGGTCGTTCCGGCGCAGATGACGACCATGCCACCCTTTTTGCACACCAGCGCGCTGACCGGAAAGGTTGCCTCGCCTGGATGTTCGAAGACCATATCCACGCTGATGCCTTTGCCGGTAATGTCCCAGATCGCCTTGCCGAACCGCCGCGCCTCTTTCAGCCAGTCATTGTATTCGGGAGTGTTGACGGTGGGCAACTGGCCCCAACACTTGAAGTCGTTGCGGTTGATGACGCCCTTTGCCCCCAGCGCCATGACGAAGTCGCGCTTTGACTCGTCGCTGATCACTCCGATTGCATTGGCCCCGGCGGTGTTGATCAACTGGATCGCATAGGACCCAAGACCACCCGAAGCACCCCAGACCAGCACGTTCTGCCCCGGTTTCAGGTCATGCGGCTCGTGCCCGAACAGCATCCGGTAGGCGGTCGCCAGGGTCAGCGTATAGCAGGCGGACTCTTCCCATGTCAGATGACGCGGTCGGTGCATCAGTTGCTGCGCCTGCACACGGGTAAACTGTGCAAAGGATCCATCCGGCGTCTCGTACCCCCAAATGCGCTGCGTCGGAGAGAACATCGGATCGCCGCCGTTACACTCCTCGTCGTCGCCGTCGTCCTGATTGCAGTGGACAACCACCTCGTCGCCGACTTTCCAGCGTTTCACCTTGTCACCTACGGCCCAAACGATGCCAGACGCATCGGACCCCGCGATGTGGTAGGGCTGCTTGTGGCTGTCAAACGGGCTGATGGGCACGCCCAAACCGGCCCATACGCCATTGTAGTTGACCCCTGCCGCCATCACCAACACCAGCACTTCGTTGCTGTCGATCGATGGGGTGTCCACCACTTCCAGCAGCATGGCGGTGTCCGGCTCTCCGTGCCTGTCGCGACGGATGGCCCAGGCGTGCATCTGCGCCGGAACATGGCCCAGCGGCGGCATTTCGCCGACAGCGTACAGTTCCTTGATCGGGGCCTCGTACGGGGCGATGGCCGGAGTGGTGTCGAGTGCCATGGCGTGTTCTCCCAAGTTTGCTGCGGCGCAGAATCGGCTTCTGCTGCCATGGGTAAAAATGTTTACGCAACTTTGCAATACATTTGGGGTACAATTTGTAATTTTGTTTCTGCTGCGTTGCAGAATATCCAGAAACAGAGCAGAAAACTGCTTCTTCGCCTCCCTGCAGCACCACTATCTGTCGAAGCCGATCGCGCGCTGATGCGTTTTGCAAGACAACGCACCCCTGGCAGACACCTACAAAACGCGGCCAGCACGATCAGAAACGTCCAAGCAGCCTGCCATCTTTCCGCCGATGCATATTTTTTTGCGACTAAATTGAAGTGATCTCGTGATATTCTCTTCCTGGTTGTAATTTGGCGAGGACCCCATGAAAAATTTCATTCAACCGGCCGTTGCAGTTGCGGCTTTGCTTTTGGCCGGACACGCAATTGCGGCCCCAGTGACAATCGATTTCGAAGCCTATGATGTGGAAACCGATCTGACCGGCGTTGATCTGGGCGGCATTTCCTTGACCCGCACCAACTCGGACAAAGTGCGGGTCCGTGATCTGGTACCAGAGGGGAACAGCACGCGTTCGATCTCTGGCTCACCGTTTTCGGGGTCGAATTTTCGGGCGGACTTTGCGGATCTGGTGTCGTCGTTCAGCGTTGAACTCGGCGACTTCAGCGGCGATGCAGACGAGATGTTTCTGAATGCATACAGCCCGTTGGATATTCTGATCGGATCGGTCAGTGTGACCATCGGCACCGGGGTCGAGGCGCTTGAAACCCTCAGCGTGTCGGCTTCCGGCATCAGCTATGTCGTGTTCGGCTCGACCGGTCCCAGCTTTGTCGGATCGGTTTTTGCCGACAATATCGCGTTTTCGACGGATGTGACGATCGCCCCGATCCCCCTGCCCGCGGGCGGCTTGCTGTTGGCGGGTGGCATCGCGTTGCTGACGGTCGCACGCCGCCGCAAAGCCTGACAGGCCACGACATTCGATCATCCGCGCCCAAGGCTCGGGCGCGGAAATACTGCGGCGCAGCAATTGACACGGTCATAAAACCTCGAATACTTACGCGGAAATCGCAACTTTGTTGCGCTATTGTCCGAGGTGCCTGCCGTGACTTCACCCAGCAAAGACGCCCCCTGGCTGTTTCGGACCTATGCCGGTCATTCGACGGCGTCTGCATCCAACGCCTTGTATCGTGGCAACCTGGCCAAAGGGCAAACCGGGTTGTCGGTCGCCTTCGATCTGCCGACGCAAACCGGATACGACAGCGACCATATCCTGGCGCGCGGCGAAGTCGGCAAGGTTGGCGTGCCGGTGGCCCATCTGGGTGACATGCGGGCCCTGTTTGCCGACATCCCGCTGGATCAGATGAACACATCGATGACCATCAACGCAACGGCGCCATGGTTGCTGGCGCTGTATATCGCGGTCGCAGAAGAACAAGGCGCGGATATCGCCGCCCTGCAAGGCACGGTGCAAAACGACATCATCAAGGAATACCTCAGCCGGGGCACCTATATCTGTCCGCCAAAGCCCAGCCTGCGGATGATCACAGACATCGCCGCCTACACGCAAAAGCATCTGCCGAAATGGAACCCGATGAATGTGTGTTCCTATCACCTGCAAGAGGCCGGTGCGACACCAGAGCAGGAATTGGCCTTTGCGCTGGCAACCGCCTGCGCCGTGCTGGATGATCTGAAAGGGAAAGTCTCTGCAGAAGATTTTCCGTCGATGGTCGGCAGGATATCGTTTTTTGTAAACGCCGGAATTCGCTTTGTGACAGAACTCTGCAAGATGCGGGCGTTTACGGAACTTTGGGACGAACTGTGCGAAACCCGATACGGCATCGCCGATACGCGCTTCCGTCGCTTCCGCTACGGGGTGCAGGTGAACAGCCTTGGCCTGACCGAACAGCAGCCCGAAAACAACGTCTACCGCATCCTGCTGGAAATGCTGGCCGTCACCCTGTCGAAAAACGCCCGCGCCCGCGCCGTGCAATTGCCTGCCTGGAACGAGGCTCTTGGCCTGCCCCGCCCCTGGGATCAGCAATGGTCGCTGCGCATGCAGCAAATCCTCGCCTATGAAACCGACCTTCTGGAATACGACGACCTGTTTGACGGCAACCCCGCCATCGACCGAAAGGTTGCTGCACTCAAAGACGGCGCATGGCAGGAACTGGCGCAGATCGACGCGATGGGCGGGGCGGTCGCTGCGATTGCATACATGAAGGGGCGACTGGTCGAGTCGAACGCCGAACGGATCGGGCGGATCGAAACGAAGCAAACGGTGGTGGTCGGCGTCAACCGCTGGGTCGAGACGACGCCAAGCCCGCTTACCGCAGGCGATGGATCGATCATGCAATCCGACCCGGACGCAGAAGCGGACCAGTTGGCGCGTCTGGCTCTTTGGCGCAGCACCCGCGACCAGAATGCCGTGCAAACCGCCCTCGCCGCCTTGCGCCAGGCCGCAGCGACGGGCACCAACATCATGCCGCCCTCGATCGCCGCTGCCCGCGCAGGCGTCACCACCGGCGAATGGGGCAATGCGATCCGGGAAGCCTTCGGCGAATACCGTGCACCGACCGGCGTGTCACGACACCCATCCAACCGCACCGAAGGACTGGAGCCGATCCGCGAAGCCGTGGCAGTCGCCGCGGCCAAGCTTGGCCGCCCGCTAAAGCTGTTGATGGGCAAACCGGGGCTGGATGGCCATTCCAACGGGGCAGAACAGATCGCTGCCCGCGCCCGGGATTGCGGCATGGAAATCCACTATGAAGGCATCCGCCTCACCCCTGAACAGATTGTGGCCCAAGCGGTGGCCGAGCAGCCGCATGTCATCGGCCTTTCCATCCTGTCGGGTAGCCATATAGCACTGGTGGCCGATCTGCTTACCCGCCTGAACGCGGAACATCTGACGATCCCGGTGATCGTTGGAGGCATCATCCCCGAAGCGGACGCTACAACTTTGCGCGGCATGGGCGTGGCGGCAGTCTATACCCCCAAGGATTTCGAGCTGAACCGCATCATGTTCGATATCGTCGCCTTGGTTGACCGCCCCGAGCTTGCGGCACAATAGCATTTTGGGCTGGTCGAGCCGGCTCTTTCGCGGCTATCACAGGCTGGCCCCAGCAATTTGAAAGCCAACGCGATGACCGTCCATATCGGCGCAAAGACCGGCGACATCGCCGACACTGTCCTTCTGCCCGGCGACCCCTACCGCGCCAGGTGGGCTGCACAGACCTATCTGCAAGACGCCGTTCTGGTGAACGAGGTGCGCGGGATGTTGGGCTATACCGGCACCTGGCACGGGCACCGGGTGACGATCCACGGCAGCGGCATGGGTCAGCCGTCAATTGCGATCTATGCGCAGGAACTGATGGTGGATTTTGGTGCGACAACACTGATCCGCATTGGGTCTGCCGGCGCTTTGCAGCCTCACATCGCGGTGCGCGATCTGGTTTTGGCCCAGACCGCCAGCAGCTATGACATGCCGTCGGCCAAGCTGTTCCACGGTCTGAACTTTGCTCCGGCCGCTGATTTCGGGCTGTTGATGGCGGCATATATGGCTGCCAAATCCCTGCAAACACCAACACATGTCGGCGGCATCTATACATCGGATGCCTTTTACGACGAACGCGCCGACCATTCTGCGCAGTTGCAGCGCCACAACTGCCTGTGCGTCGAGATGGAAACCGCCGAGCTTTACACCCTCGCCGCGCGCCACAAAGCACGCGCGCTGTCAATTCTGACCATGTCCGATCACATCCTGACCGGAGAGGCGCTGCCCGCCGATCAGCGCGAACGCAGCTTTGGCACCATGGTGGAGCTGGCATTGACCGCCGCGTTTGCACCAAGGGAGGCGCCATGAAAACCCGTCAGCTTGGGGTCGCCGGTCCGCGCGTTTCTGCAATTGGTCTGGGCTGCATGTCGTTCGGAGGCATCTTTGGCGCGACCACGACCGATGAAAGCCTGCGATGCCTGGATGCTGCATGGGACGCCGGGATCGACTTTCTCGACACGGCCAACATCTATGGCATGGGCGTATCTGAAACCGTGATGGGGCAATGGCTTGCCACCCGCAAACGTGGTGTCCACATCGCCACCAAAGCGTCGATCGTCAGCGGGCAGAACCGGCGGTTCGATAACTCTGCAAGCCATCTGCGCAGCGAACTGGAAGGGTCGCTGAAGCGCATGGGCGTGGATCATGTAACGCTGTTCTACATTCACCGCCGAGAGCAGGAACGCCCCGTCGAAGAGGTGGTGCAGACCCTGCAGGCCCTGATTGCCGAAGGCAAGATCGGTGGCTATGGGCTGTCGGAAATATCCCCGGGGACGTTGCGACGCGCCCATGCGGTACATCCCTGCATGGCGGTGCAGAACGAATACTCTTTGTGGACACGCCAGCCGGAGCTTGGCCTTTTGCAGACCTGCGCGGAACTCGGCACCGCTTTCGTGCCGTTTTCGCCGCTGGCGCGTGGTGTGCTGGGGCGCGATCCACTGGATGTGTCCACTTTCGCGCCAGGCGATTTCCGCGCCGTCATCCCGCGGTTCCACGCCCCGGACTGGGCGCTCAATCAGGCACGCCTGACCGCGTTTCGGGCCTATGCCGCCGAGCGGGGCGTGGCCGTTCCAGCGCTGGCCATGGCATGGATCCTTGATCAAGGACCGCATCTGATCCCGATCCCGGGGACCCGGACGGCGGATCACCTGATGGATTGGGCCGGCGCGTCGGAGTTGACCTTGACTGCCGAAGACCGCAGCGCGATTGCCCGCCTGCTGCCCGTGGGCTGGGCGCATGGCGACCGCTATGGAACCGAAACTGCAATGAGCGTCGAGCGTTACAGTTGACACCGATCACGCATCGCCAGCGGCCAGGCGTTGAAAGATGGACAAAACCTCGGCCTCGGAGGCCCGTTCTGCGACGCCATTATGGACCGCTTCACGTGACCAGACCCAAGACTGAGCCGGGTCGTCGCGCATCGCCCAGGTCCCGAAAAGCCGATCCATGGCGGTGGTTCGGGTGAGGGGCCGCACCTCGATGTGCCGGTCGTCTCGGCGGATCCGGGCATAGGCCGCATCCACCGCGTCCGGCGGCCCCTCGAGCAGTTGAAGATAGAGATCGTCCCGACAGATCAGCGCGCCTGTGACGTGATCGCGCGCATTGCACCGCCGCGCGTCAAGCAGTATCCCCGCCAGGTTGCCGGCATCAAACCCGAATGGGCGCGAAGCATAGGTCAGTTGCACAAGCGACATCGTTTTGAACCTTTCAGAACCAGGGTGCGGGGTCCCTCTGTCCGCCTCTGCCACCCTTGCGCAATCTTGGGCCTGCGCAACCGGGGGCCGGCCCCCGGGCCCCCCGGGATATCTATGAACAGATGATGATAGAAATCACACCACCCGGTCAACCATCATATGTTTGATCTGCGCGATAGCCTTGGCGGGGTTCAGACCCTTGGGGCAGGTTTTCGTGCAGTTCATGATCGTGTGGCAGCGGTAAAGCTTGAACGGGTCTTCCAAGGCGTCGAGCCGGTCTCCGGTTGCCTCGTCACGGCTGTCGATGATCCAGCGGTAGGCATGCAGCAAGGCTGCGGGGCCGAGGTAGCGATCCGAGTTCCACCAGTAGCTGGGGCAGGAGGTGGAACAGCAGGCGCACATCACGCATTCATAAAGGCCGTCGAGTTTCTCGCGATCTTCGATCGACTGGCGCCATTCCTTGGCGGGTCGGTTGGTCTTGGTTTCCAGCCAAGGCATGATGCTGGCGTGCTGGGCGTAGAAATGGGTGAGGTCGGGGACCAAATCCTTGATCACCGGCATGTGCGGCAACGGGTAAATCTTGATGTCGCCCTTCACCTCGTCGAGACCATAAAGGCAGGCGAGCGTGTTGATGCCGTCGATGTTCATCGCGCAGGACCCGCAGATCCCTTCACGGCAAGACCGGCGGAAGGTCAAGGTGGGGTCGATCTCGGTCTTGATCTTGATCAACGCGTCCAGAACCATCGGCCCGCAGGTGGCAAGATCGACGAAATAGGTATCCAGACGCGGGTTTTCGCCGTCATCCGGGGTCCAGCGATAGACCTGCACCTTGCGGACCTGATCACCGGCGGGCTTTGGCCAGGTTTTGCCGGTCCGGATTTTCGAATTCTTGGGCAGGGTGAACTGAACCATGGTCTGTCCTTTCAGTGCAGCATTTGGGCGTTGGGAGAAGGCGGCAGGCTGGTCGGGTCGATGGGCAAGCCCGCTGCCGCCAGAAGGGCGAGGTTGGTCTGGCGCTGTTCGGCGTCGGTCTGGCAGGCCACAAGCCAGCCGCGAAGGTCGGCCTGCACGGCGGCGCGGTAAGCGGCATCATCCCAATCGCGGCGCAGATCGTGGCCGAGCGATGCAAAGAGGTCGAACACCACATCAAGGTCGTAAAGCGCCGCCGTCAGGTCTTGGCGGGTGGTGCCCCCCGGCATCCGCGCCCCGAGGCGGCGGCCCACCGTGGCGTGATAGCGCAGATCGTCACAGCGCGGGGCCAATTGTTCGGCGGCAAGATCGCGGTTCGGGCGGCGGCGCAGCACGTGAATGGTCTGCTGCAGTCGCCCCAGCAGCAGCCGGCCATGCTGGGCAGAGCCTTCGGAGAACACCAAGACCTGCGCCCCGGCGTAAATCGCCAGTTGGCGGTCAACTGGCAGGCTTGCCGGATCGATCACCCGCACCCCGGCGCGGGTCAATTCCTGCACAAGATAGGCCTCGCCGGCGTGTCCACCCTGGCCTTGCGCCACCATTCCGGCGCGCGTGACAAAGACCACACCGGACGGCTGGCCCTGCGGCAGGCGCGGCACCGTCGTCTGATCCAGCAGGTCAAGATAGGCTTCGTCCGTAGCGTTCGTGCCCATCATCTCGCCTTGTGCGGCCACGCGAAGGTTTCGCACGTCGAGGGCCCGGTCAACCAGTCGCAAGCGGTCGCGGGCAACCCCGTGCCAGTCGAGCACCTGCCAAATCCAGATGGGCACCGACGCTTCTGTCATGCCCGGTGGCGGGGTGAACAGCACCAGATCGCCAGGACGCTCGTGCAGGGACTGCGGCAGGCGGGTGGCCTGTTCGACGATCAGGTGGCCGAATTGCGGGTCCAGAAAGCCGCCCCAGATCGCCGGTTCGCGCAAACGTTTGGTCCGCGTCGGGGCTGCGGGGCAGCGGTCCACCGGCAGGCGGTCGCGGCAATGGCGGGGCGTCGTCTGCTGCTCGAACCCGGGCCAGATCGGGCCGCCGCGCGCCACATGGCTCGCCACAGACCGCACCGGCACCACCGGCACATCCCGAAACTCCAGCATCGGGGCAAGTCTGGTCATGGCTTCATATCCTGATCGGGCCAAGGCCCGCTGCGGCCAGACAGGCCGTGACGGCCGGGCGTGCAGCAATCGTGCGAATGGTCTGTTCGGTCAGCGTTCCGGCCTCTACCCCCAGATCGCGGGCCAGCGCCTGCTGTTCGGCGGGGCTGGCGGCGTCCAGCACGCAAGCCGTTGCCGATTGCGCCGGACCTGCCGCCAGATCACGGCTGACCACCGGCAGAACCACAGTTTCCGCCGCGCGTCGGACTGCCTTGTCTGCAAGCTCTGCCGGATCGCAGGCCGCCAGAAACAGCAAGGCAAGCACGGCTGCACGCATCAATACACGCGGGCTTTCGGTGCGATCCGCTTCAACTCGATCCCGCCATCTTCGGGCTTGGTCAGCGGGTCAAGATGCACGGGCCGGGTGGCCAGCCGCACCGATGTGCCTTCCACATAGGCCAGCGAGTGGACACGCCAGTTCGCATCGTCGCGGTTCGGATAGTCTTCCTGCGCATGCGCCCCGCGCGATTCCTTGCGCGCTTCGGCGGCGACAATTGTGGTCAGCGCGTTCGGCATCAGGTTCTGCAACTCCAGCGTTTCCATCAGGTCGCTGTTCCAGATCAGGCTACGGTCGGTGACGTGGATGTCGTCCATCCGCGTGGCAATTGCCTGCATCTTGACCACGCCTTCGGCCAGCGTCTTGTCGGTGCGAAACACCGCCGCATCGGCCTGCATGGTTTTCTGCATGTCGAGCCGCAGCGTCGCGGTCGGCACGGCACCGGCCGCATGACGCGTTGCGTCGAACCGGGCCAAAGCCTTGTCCACCTCGGCTTTGTTGACCGGGTCGATGGGCGCCTTCGGATCGACCACCTGCC
Source organism: Paracoccaceae bacterium (assembly GCA_031400505.1). Lineage (GTDB taxonomy): Bacteria > Pseudomonadota > Alphaproteobacteria > Rhodobacterales > Rhodobacteraceae > JAIYDJ01. Next base: position 125,385 of record JANNPZ010000078.1, read on the forward strand.
CCGCCTTGATCGCCGCCGCCCGTCCGAACACCACCAGATCGATCAGGCTGTTCGAGCCGAGCCGGTTCGCGCCATGCACCGATGCACAGCCCGCCTCGCCCACCGCCATCAGACCGGGGAAGATCGTGTCGGGCGCACCCGGTTGGGGGTTAAGCACCTCGCCCCAATAGTTGGTCGGAATACCGCCCATGTTGTAATGCACGGTCGGGATCACCGGGATCGGTTCCTTCAGCAGGTCCACACCTGCAAAAATCCGGGCAGATTCCGTGATGCCGGGCAGACGCAGTTCCAGCGTTTCCTTGGGCAGGTGGTTCAGGTTCAGATGGATATGGTCCTTGTTCGGCCCCACGCCGCGGCCTTCGCGGATCTCGATCGTCATGCAGCGCGAAACCACATCACGCGACGCCAGATCCTTGTAGGTCGGCGCATAGCGCTCCATGAACCGCTCGCCTTCGGAGTTGGTCAGATACCCGCCCTCGCCCCGCGCGCCTTCGGTGATCAGGCAACCCGAGCCATAGATGCCGGTCGGGTGGAACTGCACGAACTCCATATCCTGCAGCGGCAATCCCGCGCGCGCCACCATGCCTCCGCCATCGCCGGTGCAGGTATGGGCGCTCGTAGCGCTGAAATACGCCCGGCCATAGCCGCCCGTGGCCAGCACTACCATCTTGGCGTTGAAGACATGGATCGTGCCGTCGTCCAGCTTCCACGCGACAACACCGGTGCAGGCCCCATCGGTCATGATCAGATCAAGCGCGAAGTATTCGATGTAAAACTCGGCATTGTTCTTCAGGCTTTGTCCGTAAAGCGTGTGCAGGATCGCGTGCCCCGTGCGGTCGGCGGCGGCACAGGTCCGCTGCACCGGGGGGCCTTCGCCGAACTCGGTCGTGTGCCCGCCAAAGGGGCGCTGATAGATCTTGCCCTCTTCGGTGCGCGAAAACGGCACACCGTAATGTTCAAGCTCATAGACCGCTTTCGGGGCCTCGCGCGCAAGATACTCCATCGCGTCGCTGTCGCCCAGCCAGTCCGACCCCTTGACGGTGTCGTACATGTGCCACTGCCAGCTATCCGGCCCCATGTTGCCAAGCGACGCCGCAATCCCGCCCTGTGCTGCCACCGTGTGGCTGCGCGTCGGAAACACCTTGGTCACGCAAGCCGTGCGCAAGCCCTGCTCTGCCATGCCCAGCGTCGCGCGCAGACCCGCGCCCCCGGCCCCCACGACCACCACGTCATAGTCGTGCACTTCATACGGATAAGCAGTCATGTCAGCCCCTTAAAGCGCGATGCGGACCAAGGCGAACAGCCCGGTCGCCGTAACCACGGTCGATAGTGAAATCGCGAAGATCACCAGCATCTTGCGCCTGGTCCCTTGGGTATAATCCTCGATCATCACCGTGGCCCCCATCGCAAAATGCCGCATGCCGACGATCAGGATCATCGCCGTCAGAATCGCAGGCAGCGGGCGCGCAAAGATCGCAACCACGGCCGCGTGATCCTGCCCGAGCGCGCTACCAAACACATAGACCCAGACCGGCACAAGGAAAGCGAGGCCGACCGAGGAGACCGTCATCGACCAGTGATGCGCCGTCCCGGTGTGCGAGGCGCCGCGCCCCATCGCCCGCTTGCGCGCTGTCAGATACCGCATGTCCGCCCCCTCAGATGATCAGAATGGTCAGGATGGTCAACACAACCGACCCGCCGATGCAGCCCCAGCCCAGCTTTTCCGCCGTGGCAATGTCCAGCCCGTGGCCCGCATCGAAGTAAAGGTGCCGCAGACCGGCAAGGTAGTGATACCAAACCGCCCAGAGCGAGCCGGTGAACACAAGGTCGCCAAACCAACTGGTCGCAACAGCATTGGCCACGACGAAATACTCGGCACTGGTCGCTGCTGCCAACAGCCACCACACCGCCAGCACGATCCCCACGATTAGCGCATTGCCGGTGATCCGCGTCAGGATCGAAGTGATCGCTGTCAGTTGCGGGCGATAGATTTGCAAATGCGGTGACAACGGCCGCGCCGCCCGCTTTACATCTGCCATGTCGCGTTCCTTCTTGCTGCTCGCGCGGGCAAAAACACTTTGGCCGCGCGCACCGATCTCTCGGACCCAAGCATAGCGCGCAAATTGTGCGTGTCACGGGTTCAATCGCTGCATCGCGGCACCGGAAAGATCAAACGCGATGATTTTTCGATTTGTGATCACAGCCAAATTTTTTGTGATCACACTTGGGCCCTGGCAGAACCGGCAGCCCCTAGCGCGACAGCAATGTGGTATCCCAGGTCAGCGACGCACCGATATAGCCATCGACATATTCGGTGCCGTCGTAATAGCGCAGATCGAAGGCGGATTCGTCGCCCAGAGCATAGGTCACCCCGAAATCCCATTCTTGCTGGTCCTCGGCCTGATCCACCCCGTAGGTGCCATAGCTGACCGACAGCGAAATGCGGTCGGTTGCCGCATAGGAAAGGGCCAAGTACAGATCGTTGAGGTCAGGGTTGATGTAATGCGCATAGTCCACACTGCCCGAGATCTTGTCGGTGATGGCATAGCCGATCCCGGCATCGAACACGGTGTAGTCGCCCAGATCGTTGAAAAAGTCGCGCCGCGTCGCATCGACGTAATAACTTAGCCCGGCATCGGTTTCCCCGCGATAACCGATGTAGACATCCGACTTGTCCCGCAGTTTGTTCGCAGATTTTTCAGCCCAGACCCCGGCGAAGAAGCCCGATTTCTCTACTTCTACATAAGCGTTGAAATCTCTCGTGTCCTCGGTGTCAGGTCCGTTCGGGTCGCGTTCATACTCGATGGCGGCCCCGCCATAGACAAAAAGATCCTGTGCAGCCGCCGCGCCGCCTGACAGCAGGCTCATCATCAGCACCACGAAACCTGATCTTGCCATGCCAAGCACTCCTTGTTCCCTGCACAGCAACAATCACAAATCGCCGGATATTTCCATAGTGAACCAAAAAGGAAATGGTTTTCTACCAGCAGCCCACGTTTGAATACCCCCCAAACAACGGATCAAACCGGCATCAGCGCCCAGTAATCCAGTTCCAAAAGCACTTGCGGCAGGTGCTTTGCGTCCGGACCACGCAAGGCAAACGTTTCAGCCTCGGCCTTCACCGCCACCGTGCGCAGCCGGATCGCCCCCACACCTGGGGCCGTGGTCGGGGCACGGTCCAGAACCTCGGACCAGGCCCGCACCGTGTCACCGGCAAAACACGGGTTGGCATGGCTGCCGCCATTCAGGGCGACGATCATCTGCGCGTTCGCCAGCCCGTTGAAGCTGAGCGCACGCGCAAGGCTGATGACATGCCCACCATAGATCAAGCGCCGCCCATCGGGGCGCTGCGTGACATCGAAATGCACTTTCGCAGTGTTCTGCCACAGCCGCGTCGCCAGCAGATGATCGGCCTCTTCGACGGTCACAGCGTCGATGTGGTCTATCCTCTCGCCGGGCGCATAATCGCCCCAGCGATGCCGTTCTCCGGCCTGCGCGAAATCATAGCGTGTAAAATCAAGGCCCTGCGGTACCACCAGATCTTGGGCTGCAACGGCCGCAGCCAAAACTGGCACAACCGGCGCGGGTGCCGCTGCTTCGTGCCGCTGTTTGCGCACCATGACCCAACGCACATAGTCCAGCACCGGCACCCCGGACCCGTCAAGACCCTTGGTGCGCACCCAGACGACACCGCTGGCGCGGTTGGAGTTTTCTTTCAGCCCGATCACCGTGGATACCGCCCGCAGCGTTTCGCCGGGATAGACCGGGCGCAACCATCGCCCTTCGGCATAACCTAGGTTCGCCACGGCATTCAGACTGACATCCGGCACCGTCTTGCCGAACACCGTATGAAACGTGATCAGATCCTCCAACGGAGCGACCGCAAGCCCGCAGGCGCGCGCAAAGTCATCCGATGATTGCAGCGCATGCCGCGCCGGGTAAAGTGCATGGTACAATGCCCGCTCGCCGCCCGAAATGGTGCGCGGCACCGGGTGACTGATCACCTCGCCAATCCGGTAGTCCTCGAAGTAGCGTCCCGAATTGGTTTTCATGTCGCGTCATGCCTCTGCCAGTTTCATGTCAGGGTCATAGATGCCCGGCACATCCTTAATGACCGCCGGCCAGCAGCGCATCACGCCGCGCGCTGCATCAAACCCATAGGTCGGCCCGCCGTGCAGCACCCATCCCTTCGACAGCGCAGCCGACACCTTGTGACAAAAAGCCGAAGTGTCGTCGTCCGACAAGAAGCGGTAGAGCTGCATCAGGAATACGACCCCAGAAACACCGAATGCCCGGTCCAGGCGTGCACCAGCGCGATCACGCCATAAAGCACCAGCGTCCCTGCCAGCCCCATCGCATCGCCCTTCAGCCCGCGCCCGCCCACCGGCCGCTGCCATGGGCCGGCGCGGTTGATGGCCGCCATGGCGACCAGCGCCCAAGCCCCGATCCCACCAAACAGCACCACCGACGCCACATCGCCGTTCACCAGCAGATGCGCGGCGGCCCAGATCACGGTCCCCCACAGCATCGGATGGCGCATCCGGGTGTAAAGCGTCCCCTTGGTGCCGCCAACCGAAAACAGGAACACTGACACCAGCATCAGCGTGTTGTTCAGATGCCCCATTCCTGCAATCAGCGCATAGATCGGCTGCCATTCGGCGGACCGATAGCCCACCACCATCAGCACGACCGACAGCAACAAGGCACCCGCGACCGCGCCTTTGCCCGGATCGCCCATCGCGGCACGCCGCGCGGGGGCCAGGCGCTTGAACAGATGTGCGGCCCACCAAAGAACCACTCCAGCACTCAATAGGATCATGTTCCGCCTCTTACCGGTTCATCGCGGCAATCGCCTCGGCCTTTGCCAGAGTCTGCCGCGCAGTCACGATATGCAGATTTTCCACGATCCTGCCATCCAGAACGGCGACACCCTTGCCATCATTCTGCGCCGCGGCAAAAGCCGTGATCTGCCGCATTGCCAGGTCGAGGTCATCAGCAGACGGCGCGAACACGGCATTTGCCCCTGCCACTTGCGCTGGATGGATCAAGGTCTTGCCGTCAAACCCCAGATCGCGGCCCTGCTCTGCCTCGGCCAGCAGCCCCGCCTCGTCACGAAATGCGTTGTAGACCCCGTCCACGATCACCTTGCCTTCGGCCCGTGCCGCGAGCAGGCATGTCCCCAAGGCGGGCAACAACGCCAAACGATCTTGCCGCATCCGCGCGCCCAATTCGCGCGCCAGATCATTCGTGCCCATCACCAGTCCCTGCAACGCCGGATGCGCCGCAATCGCAGCAGCGTTCAAACAGCCCCGCGCCGTTTCCAGCATGGCCCACAAAGGTTTGCCCGGAACCAGCGCTGCGACCGCATCCAGATCGGCGGGCCGTGCAACCTTTGGCACCAGCACCGCGTCAACCCCCGGGTGTGCAGCGAAAGCCAAGGCATCATGCCGCCCCCAACCTGTATCGAATCCGTTGATCCGCACGATCCGGGTGCGTGCGCCATAATCGGTGTTCGCCAGCACCTGCCCCAAAAGAAGCCGCGCTGCGTCTTTTTCCTCGGGCGCCACGGCGTCCTCCAGATCAAGGATCAGCGCATCCGCGGCCACCTCGCACGCCTTTTGCAAGGCCCGCGCATTCGATCCGGGAATGTACAGTACTGACCGGAACGGACGCGACACAGGGGGCATGATTCTTCTCCGCAATTTTATTGCGTAAATCGGACAGATTTTGGCACTATTGGCAAGTGGTAAAATGCTGCAATGCAGCAGAAACCTCCAAGCCCGCCGCGTTAATCATTTCTGATGGACTCGGGCGCAGGCTGAACACTGACGCCAAACAAGCGCCGAACAGCAGTGGCCCTGCACCGGGCCAAGAAAGGCAGAAAATGACCCGCGTGATTCTCGCCCTGTCGCTCGGCTTTGCCGGGCTGATCCTCGCGACCCAGCCGTCGCAGGCTGACACCGGCCCACAATGCGCCAACCGCCCGCAAGTGATCGATATCCTGTCCCGGAAATACGGCGAGACCCGCCGCAGCATCGGCATTGCCGCCAACAACACGGTGATGGAGATCTTTGCCAGCACGGAAACCGGAACCTGGACCATTGCGGTTACCAGGCCGGACGGCCTGACCTGCCTGATGGCAACCGGTCAAGGCTATGAACCCGTGGCAGAAGAACAGCCGGCAAAGGGCGCGCCGGCCTAACCGGCCACGCCATCCCAGACCAGCTTGACCGACACCGCGAACAAGGCCCAGGCAATCAGCCGAAAGAACAGCGCCTCTGGCAGTACCCGCACCAGACGCACACCGGCAAACACGCCCAGAACCGCGACCGGCGCCAACAGCGCCGACACACGCAGATTGGTCAGGCTCAACTGTCCAAGCGCATGGTAGGGGATCTGCTTGATCGCGTTGATATAGGCAAATGACAGCGTCGCTGTGCCTGCAAACACGGCTTTGGGCAGGCCCAGCGGCAGCACAAAGACCTGAAACGGCGGTGCGCCGGCATGGCTTACAAAGCTGGTAAAGCCGGCAATCGCAGTCCAGAAAAGCCCCGGCCCGATCTTTGCCGTCTTGCGCTGCGCCGGGCCCGGAGCGCGTAGCAGCAAGTACGCCGAAAACGTCAGCCCGATCAGGCCCACCAGAACGGTCACGACCCGTTCTGACACCACCGACGCCGTGACCCACCCAAACGCCACGCCGATGGTCCCGCCAATCACCGCCAATCCCACCACCCGCGCATCAAACGCCCGGCGGTACGCGTAAAGCCCGAACATGTCCGACACCACGAACACCGGCAGCAGCAACCCGGCCGCCAGCACGGGCGAGATGGCAAGGCTCAGCACCGGTACACCCAGCATCCCCACGACCGGCAACCCACCCTTGGACAGCCCGACCAAAGCCGCCGCAAGCGCCGCAAGTGCCCAGAAAACTCCTCCGTCCATGCGTCCCCCTGCCTCAACCGGGCGCTATTAGCGCAAACACTGCGGATCGACCATCCCGCCAATCCAAATCATGCACGCGGCAGCCTTGCGCGCGGGGTCGGTTTGGGCTTACCCAAAGGCAGTTTTCACCTGACACGAGGATCAAACCCATGGCCAGACCCCGGATTGCACTGATCGGCGCGGGACAGATCGGCGGCACGCTCGCTCATCTTGCCGCGATCAAGGAACTTGGCGACGTCATTTTGTTCGACATCGCCGAAGGCACGCCGCAGGGCAAGGCGCTGGACATCGCACAGTCCGGCCCGTCCGAAGGCTTCGACGCTGCGATGAAGGGGGCTAATTCCTATGCCGATATCGCCGGGGCCGATGTCTGCATCGTGACCGCCGGTGTCGCGCGCAAACCAGGGATGAGCCGGGACGACCTGTTGGGCATCAACCTGAAGGTGATGAAATCGGTCGGCGAGGGGATCCGCGAACATGCCCCGAACGCCTTTGTGATCTGCATCACCAACCCGCTGGATGCGATGGTCTGGGCCTTGCGCGAGTTTTCCGGCCTGCCGCATCACATGGTCGTCGGCATGGCGGGCGTGCTGGACAGCGCCCGCTTCCGCCATTTCCTGAGTGTCGAGTTCAACGTCTCGATGCGCGATGTGACGGCTTTCGTGCTGGGCGGGCACGGCGACACGATGGTACCGCTGACCCGCTATTCCACTGTCGGCGGCGTGCCGCTGCCCGATCTGGTGGCAATGGGCTGGACGACGCAGGAACGGCTTGACGGCATCGTGCAACGCACCCGCGATGGCGGGGCAGAAATCGTCGGACTTCTGAAAACCGGTTCGGCCTACTACGCGCCGGCAACATCGGCCATCGAAATGGCCGAAGCATACCTCAAGGACCAAAAACGCCTGCTGCCCTGCGCAGCTTACGTAGACGGTCACTTCGGGCTGAACGGCATGTATGTCGGCGTGCCTACGATCATCGGCGCGGGCGGGATCGAACGGATCGTCGGGATCACGATGAACGCCGCCGAACAGGCGATGTTCGACAAGTCGGTGGCCGCCGTGCAGGGCCTGCTGGCCGCCTGCCGCGCCATCGACCCGTCGCTGGCGTGATACCACATCGCGTGCAAAATAAAGGAGGGCGGCAGTCCAGAACTGCCGCCCTCTCTGGTTGATGAAAGATGGTTCAGGCCGCCAGCTTGCGCCGACGCTTTGCGCGAAAGCCCAGGAAGGTCAGCCCCGCCAGCAAAAGCGGCAGCGTCGCCGGCAACGGCACCGGAGCGACCGTGATCGCCGATACATAGTATTGGTCGGGATTGTCCCCGCCATAGGCGAAGGTGACGGTCAGCACATCATCGAAGGTCTGGGTCATCAGGTCGGCGAAGGTGTAGCTGGATGTTGCCCCTCCGTTGATGCCAAACAGCAGGGTCAGCGTATCGCTGATCAATGCTATGTGGCCTTCGGCGTTAAACAACAGGTTCGACAGGGTCTGCGCAGTATCGAAAGTCAGCGTGACGGCTTCGCCCATAGTGACGTTGTCGTCACTGGACACGACGCATTGGTCTTTCGAGGTCAGGCCTGTGCTGCAAACGCCCAGACCGGCCCCGCCGCCAGCATTGACTTCTGCGACGCTGGAGGCGTCAAGATAGGCCACGCCTGGGCCGGCGTTGAACGTCACTTCGACCCCATCGATCGTGACCGGGACACCGTTTGCGATGCCCCGTTCCCCATTGTTGTTTGCCTCGGCCACGAAATCCAGCGTCGCCGCCGAAGCCGCAGTCATACTCATCGTCGAGGCCAAGATCAGGGGCAGAATGTACCTTTGCATTTCAGAAACTCCCTATAGGGTCGCTTGTCACAGCGATTCTCAACCGCGAGTGGAGCGACGTTCACAAAAAAGACACAATGTTGCCACGAATTCATGATTGTGCACCATTGCACAATTATGATATCATACTCTGAAGTTTTTTCAATTATGCACACGAGTTTCCGCGTTCGGGCCGGGTTTGTTCTGTTGAGCCCTTCGCGACGATGAATTGGCGCGGCGCCGGTGGATTTGCTGAACCTCGTCACGCACGGCCCGCGGCCTGACCACGACCACCTCGTCCAGCGCACCCATGATATCCGCTGGAGTCTTTGTGATCACATAATTTTTCCCTGTGATCACATATGTCGCTTTTCTAGGATTGCAGGCAATTCCCGTTTTGACTCTGCCCGTTTTCATGCAATCAGGCTGGCAACAGACCTGCCATGACGCCAAATCATCCTGGAATGGGGCCAAACATGAACATCCACGAATATCAAGCCAAGGCCCTTTTGCGCAGCTATGGCATTCCGGTGTCCGATGGCCGCGCCGTTCTGCGCGCCGAAGAGGCCAAGACGGCAGCAGGAGAGCTTGACGGGCCGCTTTGGGTCGTCAAGGCGCAGATCCACGCCGGGGGCCGTGGCAAGGGCCGCTTCAAGGAACCCGAGGCGGGTGAAAAGGGCGGCGTCCGGCTGGCCCGCTCGGTTGGCGAGGCCGCAGAGTTTGCCCGCCAGATGCTTGGCCGCACGCTTGTTACGGTGCAGACCGGACCCGCGGGCAAGCAGGTGAACCGCATCTACATCGAAGACGGCAGCGACATCGCCCGCGAGTTATACCTCGCCATGCTGATCGACCGCGCCACCAGCCGGATTTCCATCGTCTGTTCGACCGAAGGCGGCATGTCGATCGAGGATGTGGCGCATGACACGCCCGAAAAGATCCTGACCTTCGACATCGACCCCGCCACGGGCTATTCCGATTTCCACGGCCGCCGCGTCGCCTTCGCCCTGGGGCTCGAAGGCAATCAGGTCAAGCAGTGCGTCACGATCATCAAGACGCTTTACAAGATGTTCACCGAAAAAGACATGGAGATGCTGGAAATCAACCCGCTTGTGGTGATGACCGACGGCAACATGAAACTGCTGGATGCCAAGATGTCGTTTGACGGCAACGCGATCTACCGCCACGCCGACATCGCAGCACTGCGCGACGAGACCGAGGAAGACCCCAAAGAGCTTGCCGCGTCGAAATTCGATCTGAACTACATCGCCCTTGATGGCGAAATCGGCTGCATGGTGAACGGCGCCGGGTTGGCGATGGCCACGATGGACATCATCAAGCTTTACGGGGCCGAGCCCGCCAACTTCCTGGATGTGGGCGGCGGGGCGACCAAGGAAAAGGTGACCGAGGCGTTCAAGATCATCACCTCTGACCCCCAGGTCAAAGGCATCCTCGTCAACATCTTTGGCGGCATCATGCGCTGTGACATCATCGCCGAAGGCATCATCGCGGCGGTGAAGGAGGTCGGCCTTAAGGTGCCGCTGGTGGTGCGGCTTGAGGGCACGAACGTGGACCTCGGCAAGGACATCATCCGCAAGTCGGGGCTTGATGTGATCGCGGCCGATGACCTCAAGGATGGGGCAGAGAAGATCGTGAAAGCCGTCAAAGGATAACCGTAGGGCGGGGTTGACCCCGCCTTCGCCCTTACACATGGCGGGGTGAAGCCTGCCCTACGGAGACCAAACCATGTCCATTCTCGTCAATTCCAACACCCGCGTAATTTGCCAGGGCTTCACGGGCAGCCAAGGCACGTTCCATTCCGAACAGGCCATCGCCTATGGCACCAAGATGGTCGGCGGTGTCACCCCCGGCAAAGGGGGCGGCACCCATCTGGACCTGCCGATCTTCGACTCGGTGCATGAGGCGATGGCGGCCACGCAGGCCAATGCGAGCGTGATCTATGTGCCGCCGCCCTTTGCTGCCGACAGTATCCTCGAGGCGATTGATGCCGAGATGGAGTTGATCGTCTGCATCACCGAAGGCATCCCGGTGCTGGACATGATGAAGGTGAAGCGCGCGCTGGCAAATTCGAAATCCCGTCTGATCGGGCCGAACTGCCCCGGCGTGATGACGCCCGGCGAGTGCAAGATCGGAATCATGCCGGGGTCGATCTTTTCCAAAGGCTCGGTCGGTGTGGTCAGCCGTTCGGGCACCCTGACCTATGAGGCTGTCAAGCAGACCACCGATGTGGGCCTCGGCCAGTCGAGCGCCATCGGCATCGGCGGCGACCCCATCAAGGGCAGCGAACACATTGATATCCTCGAGATGTTTCTGGCCGACCCTGAAACCCATTCGATCATCATGATCGGCGAAATCGGCGGCGCCGCCGAAGAAGACGCAGCACAATTCCTCGCCGACGAACGCAAAAAGGGCCGCTGGAAACCAACCGCTGGCTTCATCGCCGGCCGCACCGCACCTGCAGGGCGCCGGATGGGCCACGCCGGGGCCATCGTCTCGGGCGGCAAGGGCGACGCGGAAAGCAAGATCGAGGCTATGAAATCTGCAGGCATCATCGTGGCCGACAGCCCCGCGACGCTGGGCGAGGCGGTTCTGAAAGCGATCAAAGCGTAGGTCGGGGTTTGCCCCGACTCACCAACCTTCAAGAGGCACCTCATGACCGAACACTCCCCCACCGCTGCCTTCACAGCCGGCTCTTTCATGGACGGGGCGAATGCCGAGTACATCGACCAACTGGCGGCGAAACATGCCGCTGACCCGGCCTCGGTCGATGCCGCCTGGGCTGCGTTCTTTGCCTCGCTTGGTGACAGCGAGCAGGACGCCCGGCGGCAGGCGCAAGGCCCGTCCTGGGCGCGGCGCGATTGGCCGCCGCAGCCGCTGGATGATCTGACGTCGGCGTTGACCGGCGAATGGCCCGCGGCGGCCCCCGAAGCCAAGGGTGCTGCCAGAAAGATCACCGAAAAGGCGGCCGAAACCGGGGCCTCGGTCAGCCAGGAACAGATCCAGCGCGCCGTTCTCGACAGCATCCGCGCCATCATGATCATCCGCGCCTACCGTATCCGGGGCCATCTGGCCGCCGACCTTGACCCGCTTGGCATGGCCGCCAAGTCGGCGCATCCCGAACTGGACCCCGCGTCCTACGGCTTTACCGACGCTGACATGGACCGCCCGATCTTCATCGACAACGTGCTGGGCCTTGTCCACGCCTCGATGCGCCAGATCGTCGAGATCGTCAAACGCACCTACTGCGGCACCTTCGCGCTGCAATACATGCATATCTCCAACCCCGAACAGGCGGCCTGGCTGAAAGAGCGGATCGAAGGCTACGGCAAGGAAATCGCCTTCACCCGTGAAGGCCGCCGCGCGATCCTGAACAAGCTGGTCGAGGCCGAGGGCTATGAAAAGTTCCTGCATGTCAAATACATGGGGACCAAGCGGTTTGGTCTGGATGGCGGCGAAAGCCTGATCCCGGCGATGGAGCAGATCATCAAGCGCGGCGGCAATCTGGGCGTGCGCGAGATTGTCATGGGCATGCCGCACCGTGGCCGCCTGTCGGTTCTGGCCAATGTGCTGATGAAACCTTACCGCGCGATCTTCAACGAGTTTCAGGGCGGCAGTTTCAAACCCGAAGATGTCGATGGTTCGGGCGATGTGAAGTATCACCTTGGCGCCAGTTCCGACCGCACCTTTGACGGCAACACCGTGCACCTGTCACTGACGGCGAACCCTAGCCACCTTGAGGCGGTGAACCCGGTGGTTCTGGGCAAGGTCCGCGCCAAGCAAGACCAGATGAGCGATACCGACCGCCATCAGGTGCTGCCCATCCTGCTGCACGGCGATGCGGCCTTTGCGGGTCAGGGCGTTGTGGCCGAGTGTTTCGGGCTGTCGGGTCTGCGCGGCCACCGCACGGGGGGCACGATCCATATTATCGTGAACAACCAGATCGGCTTTACCACTGCGCCCTCGTTCAGCCGCTCTTCGCCCTACCCCACCGACATTGCGCTGATGGTCGAGGCGCCAATCTTTCACGTCAACGGTGACGACCCCGAGGCGGTGGTCCATGCCGCCCGCGTCGCCATCGAGTTTCGCCAGAAGTTCCACAAGGACGTCGTGCTGGATATCTTCTGCTATCGCCGCTTTGGTCACAACGAAGGCGACGAGCCGATGTTCACCAACCCCGCGATGTACGCAACGATCCGCAAGCAGAAGACCACGCTGCAGCTTTACACCGAACGCCTCGTGCGCGACGGCTTGATCCCCGAAGGCGAGATCGAGGATATGAAGGCGGCGTTTCAGGCAAAGCTGAACGAAGAGTTCGAAGTGGGCCGCGACTACAAGCCGAACAAGGCCGACTGGCTGGATGGCCGCTGGAAGTCGATGACGCCGAAGGATCTCGACAATTATCAGCGCGGCGACACCTGGATCAAACCCGACACGATGGCCGAGGTGGGCGCAGCCCTGACCCGCGTGCCCGAAGGGTTCGATTTGCACAAGACCGTGGCGCGTCAGTTGGATGCCAAGGCGAAAATGTTCGAAACCGGCAAGGGCTTCGATTGGGCCACGGCAGAGGCTCTGGCCTTTGGCAGCCTCGTGACCGAAGGATTCCCTGTGCGCCTGTCGGGTCAGGACTGCACGCGCGGCACGTTCAGCCAACGCCACTCGGCCTTTGTCGATCAGACGACCGAGGAACGCCACTACCCGCTGAACCACATCCGCGCGGGGCAAGCCCGGTATGAGGTGATCGACTCGATGCTGTCGGAATACGCCGTCCTCGGGTTTGAGTACGGCTATTCGCTCTCGGAACCCAACGCGCTCGTGATGTGGGAGGCGCAGTTCGGCGATTTCGCCAACGGCGCGCAGATCATGTTCGACCAGTTCATCAACTCGGGCGAGTCCAAATGGCTGCGGATGTCGGGCCTTGTCTGCCTGCTGCCGCACGGCTGGGAAGGTCAGGGGCCGGAACATAGTTCTGCCCGGCTGGAACGGTTCCTGCCGATGTCGGCGCATGACAACTGGATCGTGGCGAACTGCACCACACCGGCCAACTACTTCCACATCCTGCGCCGGCAGTTGCACCGCGACTACCGCAAACCGCTGATCCTGATGACGCCGAAATCGCTGCTGCGGCATCCGATGTGCACCTCGACCACTGCCGATTTCCTGGACGGATCGACCTTCCACCGCGTGTTGTGGGACGATGCGGAACAGGGACAATC
>JANNPZ010000006.1:0-152267 GCA_031400505.1 Paracoccaceae bacterium
CTCGACGAAAGCAACGACGCGGGTTCGAAGTTCCATAGGATGTGATTTGCCCATCATGACCCCCTACATCTGGCAAAGATAGGGAATCACAAACCTCTCACCTTCGGAATCCTGAATCGGATGACCGACGACGCGCTCTAATGAACAGATGATGCCAGGGGTCAGAGCGTGGCGAGGATGCGGGCGGCCTCGGCCCGGGGGTCGGCCAGTTTGCTACGGTCTTCACCGGGAAAGAAGCGCGCGCGTGTCGCCGTGGGCATCGGGGCCGGGGTGGCGATGATGACGCGCGGGCCGACCTTGGTGGTTTCTGCGGCCCATGAGCGGGCAAGGGCGATCTGGGCTGCTTTGGTCGCGCCGTAAGCGCCAAAGAATTTCGCGCCGGCGCGGGGGTCGTCGAGAAACAGCGCCGTGCCCTGATGCGCGCGCAGCAGCGGTTCGACCATCGGGATCAAGAGGCCGGTGGCGCGGGTGTTAGTTGCGATGGATTTGTCCCAATCCTTGCTGTCGAGCGATCCCGCCGGTGCAAGGGGGGCTGCGTGCACTGCCGCATGAACCCAAAGGCTAAGGCCGCCCCACCGGTCGTAGATGGACCGGCACAGATGGCGCATCGCTTCGTCGTTGGCGATGTCCATCGGGGCCAGCGTCAGCGCCCCTGCACCGGGCAGTCTGGCCGAACGCACGCGGTCGTCCAGCTCTTCCAGACCGCCGACAGTGCGCGCGACAGCGACGACGTGCCAGCCTTGCAGGGCCAGCTGTTCAGCCATGGCGGCCCCGAAACCTCGGGATGCGCCGGTGACAAGGGCGGTGCGGGGATGTGTGTTCATGGCGCGGTCTATGCCACCCTGGCCCTAAAGGGGCAAGGGTGGGCGGCCCTGTCGCGCGGTTCCGTCAGCGATTTCGGCAAGCCGGGCGTCGATGATCTGCAGGATCAACTGTGGCGGCAAGGGCGTGTCGGGTGTGAACAGGACGCCCGATTTCGAGGTCTTGAACGGGGTGCAGTCGATGCGCGGGATGATGCTGCCGGAATGCGGATAAAGCCCGAGGTGGCGTTTGAAGGCGGCATAGCCTGCGGCCATCTTGCCGTTCGGCATCCTGAAACCGGGCATCGCATAAGACAGGCACTCGGTCGCGTTGGGCAGATGGGCGCGGATCAGGCATCGCAGGTCTTGCAGAGTTTTGGCTTGATCCGGCGGCAGGGCGGCGAGGTAGGCGTCCACCTCGGCCGTCATTCGGCGGCTTTCATCTGAAAGCCTTCTTCGATCTTATCCGAGGGCGCGACCGGATAGTCGCCAGAGAAGCAGGCATCGCAGAACTGCGGTTTGGCGGCGTCGCGGCCCGCGACCTCGCCCGCCGCGCGGTAAAGGCCGTCGAGCGTCACGAATTTGAGGCTGTTGACGCCGATCCAGTCGCGCATTTCCTCTTCGGACATCGTGGCAGCCAGAAGTTTGCTGCGCTCTGGCGTATCGACGCCGTAAAAGCACGGCCAGGCGGTGGGGGGGGATGCGATGCGGAAATGCACCTCGGCAGCGCCGGCTTCAAGGATCATGTCCTTGATCTTGCGGCTGGTGGTGCCGCGCACCACGCTGTCGTCCACCAGGATCACCCGTTTGCCCTTGATCAGCGCGCGATTGACGTTGAGTTTCAGCCGCACCCCCATGTTGCGGATGGACTCAGTGGGCTCGATGAAGGTGCGGCCCATGTATTGGTTGCGGATGATGCCCATGGCATAGGGGATGCCGGATTGCTGGCTGAATCCAATGGCGGCGGGTGTGCCGCTGTCGGGGACGGGGCAGACGAGGTCTGCATCGACCGGCGCCTCGATCGCGAGTTCCACGCCGATCTGGCGGCGGGTTTCATAAACGGAACGCCCGCCAAGGATGCTGTCGGGCCGGCTGAAATAGACCTGCTCGAAAATGCAGAACCGGGATCTGGCCGGGGCGAAGGGGCGCGTTGACGCGACCTCGTTATCCTCGATCACAACCATTTCGCCCGGTTCGATTTCGCGGATGAACTCGGCCCCGATGATGTCGAGCGCGCAGGTTTCAGAGGCGAGTGCCCAGCCATGATCCGAGATGCGGCCAAGGACCAACGGACGTACCCCAAGCGGGTCACGCACGCCGATCAGTTTGGTGCGGGTCATGGCGACCACCGAAAACGCGCCTTCGACGCGGCGCAGGGCGTCTTTCATCCGTTCTGCGATGGTTTTCTGGATCGACCGCGCCATCAGGAGGATGAAGCATTCAGAATCGCTTGAAGACTGGAAAATGCTGCCCCGCTCGATCAGTTCGCGGCGCAACTGCGCGGCATTGGTCAGATTGCCATTATGGGCGATGGCGGCCCCGCCCATCGAGAATTCGCCAAAGAACGGCTGCACGTCGCGAATAGCCGTCGCCCCCTTGGACCCGGCTGTGGAATAGCGCACATGGCCGATGGCCAGCGCGCCTGGCAGGGTTTTCATCACGTCATGGCTGGTGAAGTTGTCGCGCACATAGCCGAACCGGCGGGCCGAGTTGAATCCGGACAAGGGGTCATAACTGACGATCCCACCCGCCTCTTGACCGCGATGTTGTAGGGCATGCAGGCCAAGGGCCACAAAATTGGCGGCGTCCGATGCGCCGATCACACCAAACACGCCGCATTCCTCTTTCAACTTGTCGTCGTCAAAAGGATGGGCGCGAAATCCGTGGACGGAATGCGGAAGATTGGTCAACGGCGCGCTCCGGATCGAATTGGGTTCGGATTGGCATAATCCGAACCAGGCAACGAGTCATCATCCGATCGGTGCGGATCGGATGTGGGTGGGCTTTAGCCGCCTGTGGAAGGGGCGGGTGCCACAGGTGCGGGCGCGACTGAGGGTGCGCAGGCGGCGGTCAGGTCGGTATAGCGATCCACGATCCAGCTTGGGGCGTCTTCCGGCACAAGGGCATCGATCGAATTCTGGAAGCTCGCGAACACTTTCGCCGACCGGCTGTCGTCGATCATCGGCACGGCGTTGGACGACAAGGCGCGGTCATATACCAGAAACGCCACCCCGACCAGCAACGCCCCGCGCGCCACCCCAAACAGAAAGCCCAGCCCCTGATCAATCCCGCCAAGTGCGGAACGCTGCACGACTGACGAAAACAAAGGCGTGAACAAAGATGCGACCACAAGACCGACGGTGAAAACCGCGGCAAAGGCCCCAATCATCGACAATTCGCAGCTTTCCGAAAGGAACTCTCCGACCACTGGCAGTTCCTTGATCAAAGGTTGGGCGGAAGGGGCAAAGATGAATGCCAGAATGGCCGCCCCCACCCAACCGGCAATCGCCATTGCCTCGCGCACAAAGCCACGAGAATAGGCCAGGATCGCAGACAAGACGATCAACCCCGCCACGACGGCGTCGACCACAGTAAAGCCTTCCATTCCTGCCTCCAGACGCTTTAGCCTGCGCCGAATATTTCCCCAACGAACGCTACCAGATCGGGCATCTCGCGCATCGTCATGCCGGTCCCCTGTCCCATCTTCGACCGGGTCGGAGCAATCGCCTGCGTAAAACCAAGTTTCGACGCTTCTTTCAACCGGTTTTCAGTCTGAGTGACCGGACGCAGGGCCCCCGACAGGCTGATTTCGCCAAAAAGCACCATGTCTGGCGGAATTGCCACATCCTCGCGCGCAGAAAGGATGGCACCTGCCACTGCAAGATCGGCGGCGGGTTCCGATACCCGCATTCCTCCTGCCACGTTCACGAAGACATCCAGCCCGGCAAAACTGATGCCGCAGCGCGCCTCAAGCACCGCTAGAATCGTGGACAGGCGCCCCCCGTCCAGACCGACAACCGTGCGGCGCGGGGTTCCCAAGGGGGAAGGTGCAACCAGCGCCTGAATTTCGGTCAAAACCGGGCGGGTGCCTTCGATCCCCGCAAAAACCGCAGAGCCCGGCGTTGCGGCCCCGCGATCGGACAAAAACAGTGCCGAGGGATTGGCGACCTGTTGCAGCCCGTCGCCCGTCATCTCGAACACGCCGATCTCGTCCGCCGGGCCAAAGCGGTTCTTCACCGCGCGCAGGATCCGGAACTGATGGCCGCGTTCGCCCTCGAAATAAAGTACGGTATCGACCATATGCTCGACGACCCTTGGCCCGGCGATCTGTCCGTCCTTGGTGACGTGACCCACAAGGATCACCGACACGCCGCGCTTTTTGGCAAAAGTGACCAACTCGTGTGCCGCCGCACGGACCTGACTGACCGATCCCGGAGCGGCTTCCAGGGTATCGAGCCACATTGTCTGAATGGAATCGATCACGCACAGTGCGGGGCGGTGGGTGTCGAGTGTCGTCAGGATGTCACGCAGATTGGTTTCTGCACCAAGGCTGACTTTCGCATCGGTCAGGCCAAGCCGCTGCGCGCGCATCCGAACCTGCGCTGCGGCCTCTTCGCCCGAGATGTACATGACGGACGTGCCGCGCCGGGCGAAAGATGCCGCAGCCTGCAAGAGCAACGTCGATTTGCCGATACCTGGATCACCCCCCACAAGGATCGCCGATGCCTGCACGAGACCGCCACCCAGCACGCGGTCCAACTCGTCAATCCCGGACGAGGTGCGCAGGCTGGGGGCCTCTGTTGTTGCCAGATCCGTCAGCGCGATGGACTTGCCCTTGCCGCCAAGGGATTTCGGGCCGCTTGACAGGGGTGCTTCTTCAACAATTGTGTTCCAGCCTCCGCAAGCTTCGCATTTGCCGATCCATTTGCGGTGTGCGGCCCCACACGCGGTGCAGGTAAAGGACGGCGACTTGCTCATGGTTTCAGATCTCGCGCCGTCAGAATCGAGATGGCGAGCGAGGCAAGGATGCAGGCCGTGAACAGGTACATCCCCCAGGCGACCTCGATGGTGGCCAGACCGATGCCCTTTGCCAGCACGATGTAAAGTGCGATCAGAAAGACATCCGCCATGGCGAGTTTGCCAAGGATGTGCAGCACCGGCAGGGTCTTCGGCGACAAAAGGCCGAAGTGAAGCAAAGCAAGTCCGATCGTTTTCAGCCAAGGTGCAAAGATCGCGCACACCGTGACAGTCAGCGCAAGCACGACGTCGCTGCCCCACAAGGACTGCAAGCCAGAAATGACCGAGATTTCGTCCAATCCGAACACGGGCAACAAGGCTGCGCGCATCAAGGGGGCGAACCAGGCCACCGGAAACAGGATCATCAAGGCCAGGTTTGCGTATTTCATCGACGCAAGGTGCGGGTTGCGCGTGCCGGGGTCAAGTCAGCGTACTGAGGCTATCGGGCCATCGGCGCGGCCATGGATGAATTGTTGCAGATAGGGGTCCTCCGCGGTGTCCATGTCCGCCACCGGACCGGTCCATTGAATAAGGCCTTCGTGCAGCATGGCCACCCGGTCGGCAATGGCGCGGACCGACGACATGTCATGGGTGATCGTCATGGCCGTAGCACCCATTTCAACCACGATCTCGCGGATCAGGGCGTTGATTACACCGGACATGATCGGATCAAGTCCCGTCGTGGGTTCATCGAAAAAGATGATCTCGGGTTCTGCTGCAATGGCGCGGGCCAGGCCCACGCGCTTTTGCATGCCGCCTGACAGTTCTGCCGGAAACTGGTCTGCCACTGCGGGTGTCAAACCGACGCGGCGCAGTTTTTCAAGCGCCACGGCGCGGGCCTGATCCTTGGGCAGTGCTCTTGCGCCACGCATCAGACGGAACGCGACGTTTTCCCAGACCTTCAGCGAGTCAAACAGCGCACCGCCCTGAAACAGCATCCCGAAGCGGGCCAGGAAGGCGTCACGTTCGGCTCTCGCTACATCCTGACCGTCAAGCGAAATGGTCCCTTTGTCAGGGTTGACCAACCCGAGGATGCATTTCAGCAGCACTGACTTGCCGGTCCCTGACCCGCCAATCACCACCATCGACTGCCCGCGGGGCAAAGTCAGGTCGATACCGCGCAACACCCGATTTTCCCCGAAAGTTTTCTGAACGCCCCGCAGCTCGATCATGAGGTGAAAAACACCTCGGTCAGCACATAGTTGGCGGCAAGGATCATGACCGATGCCGCAACCACGGCAGATTTCGTGGCAGCGCCCACGCCCTGTGCCCCACGCCCCGAGGTCATGCCGAAGTAACACCCCATCAACGCCACAATGAACCCGAAAGCCGCGCCCTTGATCATGCCCGACCAGACATCCCATCCTTCAAGGAAATCGACGGTGTTTTTCAGATAGGTGGCCGAGTTGAAATCAAGCCGCGTTATGCCAACCAGCCAGCCACCCATGATCCCGATCGAATCGCCGACCGCCACCAGAACCGGCACTGCCAAAGTGGCAGCCAGAACCCGCGGCACCGCGAGGTATTTCAGCGGGTTTGTCGAAAGCGTCACCAGTGCGTCGATCTGCTCGGTGACTTTCATCGTCCCGATCTCTGCTGCAATCGAGGACGCAACCCGTGCGGCCACCATCAAACCGCCCAACACCGGCCCAAGCTCGCGTGCCATGCCAATTGCTACAATTGACGGCACCACGGATTCCGCGTTGAACCGCGCGCCGCCCGAATAGATCTGCAGCGCCAGGGCACCACCGGTGAACAACGCAGTCAGCCCGACGACCGGCAAGGAAAACCAGCCGATCTGCAACAGGGCATGGCCGAATTCGCGAAAGTAGAACGGCGGGCGCAGCATGTGACCAAGGATGGACCCGGCAAACCGGCTGACGCGGCCGATGCCTGCCAGGGCCAGATGCGCAGAGCGGCCAAGTGCTGCAAGGCTGGTGATCAGGGTCATGTCGCAGGCTCGATATAGCGGCGCGCATACCGCGCACCAAGGCTGGTCAGAACCTCGTATCCGATTGTGCCGGCGGCGTCGGCTAGGTCATCGACACTCTGGTGAGGACCCAGGATGTCAAGGCTGACGGGCACATGCGCCAGGTGGCTGATGTCTACCGTGATCAGATCCATCGACACACGCCCCACAAGCGGGCAAGGCACATGCCCGGCCCACAAGACGGCCATGTTCGACAGGCCCCGCAACAGACCATCGGCATAGCCGGCAGCGACAGTGGCGATCATGCTGGGGGCTTCGGCGGTCCATGTGGCGGCATAGCCCACCACTTCATCCGGTTCCACCTGCCGGGTCTGGATCACAGGCAGCGACAGAGTGACAACCGGCGCCGCACCTTCATAGGGACGCCCCCCATAAAGGCCGATCCCCGGTCGCGTCAGATCAAAGTGATAGCGCGGACCCAGAAGGATGCCGCCGGTCGCAGCGAACGACCTTGGCACCCCCGTGCCATCCGTCATGGCATGGAATTGGGCGAGTTGCCGCTCATTCATCGGATGGTCAGGATCATCGGCGCAGGCCAGATGCGACATCAGAACTTCGGGGCCAGCCTCGAGCAGGTAGGGTGCGAGAGCCTCCCATTCGGCAGTCTCCATCCCAAGCCGATTCATTCCGGTGTCAAGTTGAACGCCGAAAGCATGGCCCGGTAACGCTTCGAGATGCCGGGTGACCTGGTCGAGCGCGTTGAGCATCGGGGTCAGATCAAGGTCGCCGATCATCCCGGTGCCGCCTGCCATATGGCCCGACAGAACACAAATCTGCGGACCGGGGCCAAGGGCCTGCCGCAGGGCGGCACCCTCTTCGGCGAGGGCCACAAAAAACCTGCGCGCCCCGGCGCGGGCAAGAGTTTGTGCTACGCGCGCAGTGCCAAGCCCATAGCCGTTCGCCTTGACCACAGCAGCCGTCTGAACGCCGGAGGCTGAAGCGCGGTCAAGTGCCCGCCAGTTGATGGCGATGGCGTCAAGGTCGATTGTAAGGGTTCCGCTGGCCATAGGGGGGTTTTGACAGGCGGGCGGGCAGGGTCAAGGGGTATCTGACGACGGGTGCCGTTGCGGTGGGCCTCGAGCCCCCCCCACCGGCGCTGCCGCGGACCCGACCCGATGCGTTGTGCCGCTGCAAGGCCGGGTGCCTCCGGCGGGGATATTTGGAAACTGGCGATCGGGAAACGCAAACTTGGGCTGAACGGACCGGGTCAGAACCCCACGTCTTCACGGCCGTTTTGCCAGGCTTGGGCCAGGTTCGAAAATCGGGTGAATCGGCCTTCGAAGGCGAGTTCTACGGTGCCGATCGGTCCGTGACGTTGTTTGCCGATGATGACTTCGGCTTTGCCCCCACATTTCTGGAGCTTGTCTGCCCATGCGTTGTACTTGGACTGTCCGTCCTTGCTGTCATCGTGTTCTGAAGGCTTTTCGCGCTCGACGTAGTATTCCTCCCGGAAGACGAACATCACCACATCCGCGTCCTGTTCGATCGAGCCTGACTCGCGCAGATCGCTGAGTTGCGGGCGCTTGTCTTCACGGCTCTCGACTTGCCGCGAGAGCTGCGACAATGCGATGACCGGGATGTTCAACTCCTTTGCGATGGCCTTCAGCCCTTGAGTGATTTCAGAGACTTCCTGCACGCGGTTTTCCTTTGAAGACCCCTTGAGCAACTGAAGGTAGTCGATGATCAGGACATCCAACCCATGGGTGCGTTTCAATCGCCGCGCCCTGGCAGCAACCTGGTTTATCGGCAAGGCCGGCGTGTCGTCGATGTAGAGAGGGCATGACTCCAGGTCTTTCGCCGCTTCGATGAACTTTCGCATTTGATCGTCGGTCAAGTCGCCTCGGCGAATGAGTTCCGATGGGACTTCGGATGCCTCCGACAAGACGCGTGACGCCAATTGTTCCGAACTCATCTCCAGCGAGAAGAAGCCGACAATTCCCCCTTCGACCGAACCTTCGGTGCCATCCGGAAGGCGACCATGCTTGTGGGCTTTCGCAACATTGAACGCAATGTTGGTGGCCAGTGACGTCTTGCCCATCGACGGCCGGCCGGCGAGGATCAGAAGGTCGGAAGGGTGAAGACCGCCGAGTTTTTTGTCGAGGTCGATCAGACCGGTCGAAATTCCTGCCAGACCGCCGCCACGCTGATGGGCCGCGTTGGCCATGTTGACGGAATCAAGTGCTGCTTTCAGGAACGACTGGAAACCGCGTTCCGCCGAACCCTGCTCGGCGAGCTTGTAAAGCCGCTGTTCGGCCTCGATGATCTGGTCTTTCGGCTCATTTTCGATTTCTACCTTTGCAGCGGCAGATGCGATGTCACGCCCAAGGCTGATAAGTTCCCGTCGCACCGCGAGGTCATAAATCATCTGGGCATAGTCGCGCGCGGCATAGGCAGAAATCGCAGCCCCGGCGAGGCGCACCATATACGCCGGGCCGCCGAGTTCCTTGAGCCCCGCATCGTCTTCGAAAAACGGCTTCAGCGTAACAGGAGAAGCAAGGGCATTCTTCACGATACGGGCCGCGGCGCGTTCAAAGATGCGCTGGTGCACGGGGTCGAAGAAATGCACAGGCTTCACAACCGAGGAAATCCGGTCGTAGACGTCGTTGTTGGTCAGGATGGCGCCCAGTAGCTGTTGTTCGGCCTCGATGTTGTGGGGCAACGTGTCAGGCTCGGGGGACAGGGCAGGCATGCCCGGAATGATTGTGCGCAGCGTTGCGATCTCGTTCATGGCGTGGCGTCCTGCGATTGGCCCGGCGTCGGCGACCGGAAGTTGGTAGTCTTGGGTGCCCGATCTGACCGGATGCCGCAAGTCCTGCGAAAGTCTGGGGATAAGGCGGTCGAGGCTCGGTTTTGCGCTGGGGTATCCTACCACATCTTGTAGAAAGACGAGAGAATTTCTACCTCCGGAACGATTCGGAACCGGGTTTTCCCCAAAGTGCCCCCATCTGCGTCCACAGGATTTTAACAGATTGACGCAAGGTCAACGGGCGGCGCGCAACGCCTGCCAGGACCGGGGGTCATGCAGAAAGCTCTCAACTTCCGTCAATGTTGCGGCATCGAAGGATCCTTGTGCGCGGGCTTCGGCCAGCACGTCCCACCACGTGCAAAGATGATGCAGGGCGATGCCATGATCTGCCAGCCGCTGCTCGGTTTCCGGAAAAATGCCGTAATAGAAGATCACCGCCGTGTGCGCGCAGATTGCACCCGTTTCCCGGATTGCGTCCACAAAGGACAACTTGCTGCCGCCGTCGGTGGCCAGGTCTTCAACCAGCAACACCCGCTGACCATGGGTCATGGCCCCCTCGATCCGGGCGTTTCGGCCGTGGCCCTTGGGCTTCTTGCGCACATATGTCATCGGCAAAGCCAACCGTTCGGCGACGAGGGCGGCAAAAGGAATGCCGGCCGTCTCGCCACCGGCGATATTGTCGAACGCTTCGAAACCCGCGTTGCGGATCACGGTCATCGTCAGAAAATCCATCAACGCTGCGCGGATGCGGGGATAAGAGATCAGTTTGCGGCAATCGATGTAAGTCGGCGATGGCAATCCGGATGCCAGCACGAACGGCGTCTCGGCGTTGAAATGCACAGCCTGAATTTCAAGCAGCGCGCGCGCGGTCAGGCGGGCAATTTCGGCGGCTGGAGGAAAGCTTGAGGGCATCATCGACGGCATCCTTTGTTCTGCGGCTTTCAGCTTGGTTCAAATATCCCCCGCGGAGCGTCCTGCCCATCCGGCAAGCGCCTTGGGCGGATCGTCGAGACAAGCCTAGATCAGGCTTCGACATGCCAATGCACGGGAAAGCCGGGGTTGAATACGGTGACAGGGCCGGCTTCGGTCAGGATTTTTTCCGGGAAAGACTGCGGGTGGTCATGTTTTGTCAAAGTCAGACAAGCGTCGGTCACAGGCAACCGATAGAAACCTGCCCCGTGAAGGCTGGTAAACCCTTCAAGGCAAGCAAGTTTGCCCTGTTCGTCAAAGATATGGGCCAACAAGGCAATTGCGTTGGTCGCCGTGAAACAGCCGGCACAGCCGCAGGCCTGCTCTTTGGCCGCATCCACATGCGGGGCGCTGTCGGTGCCCAGAAAAAACTGCCGCTCGCCACTTGTTGCAGCTTCGATCAGGGCCTGACGCTGGGTTTCGCGTTTGGCAACAGGCAGGCAGTAGTAATGCGGTCGAATGCCGCCTGCCAGCAAATGGTTGCGGTTCAGGATCAGGTGGTGTGGCGTGATTGTGGCTGCGGTTTTCGCGTCCTGCGCGCGGATCCAATCGACGGAATGCGCGGTCGTGATATGCTCCATCACGATGCGCAAATCGGGATGGGTTTGGCGCAAGGGGGCAAGCACGCTGTCGACAAACACGGCCTCGCGGTCGAAAATGTCTACCGATGGTGTTATCACTTCGCCATGCACGCAGAGCGGCAGGTCGATTTCGGCCATCCGGTCAAGGACAGCGCGCACACGGGCCAGGTCATGCACACCGGCGTGGGAATTGGTGGTGGCACCTGCGGGATAAAGCTTGACTGCCCGGACCAACCCGGCCTTTGCCGCGGCGGCCACATCCTCGGGATCAGTGTCTTCGGTCAGGTATAGCGTCATCAGCGGCACAAAGCTTGATCCCTCTGGCCGGGCCGCCAGAATGCGCGCATGATAGGAAGATGCCTGTGCTGCGGTGACCACCGGCGGCACGAGGTTGGGCATCACCAGGGCGCGGGCGAAATGACGCGCCGTTTCAGGCAGCACGCCCCGCAGCATCGCGCCATCACGCAGATGCAGGTGCATGTCGTCGGGAAGGCGGATCGTCAGTCTGGTCATCAACGCCGGTTAGCCTATCAAGAGTAGCTTTTCCAGATGCGAAAGCGGGATGGGGCCGATCCTGGCTGGACGAAAGCACCCCGATCGGCAAAATTGGCAGTTGCAAGCATGGGGGTGGCGATGCGGCGGTGTTCAAGCAAGCGAAACTGGCGGTGGCGTCCAGTCGACACCGGGACGTCGGGCGTTGGCGTTTGCCTGCGGGTCATGGGTCTGTGCAGGAAACAACTGATGCTGATCATTCTGGCAACCTTCGCCGGCCCGGCGGCAGCCCAGCAGGTTGACTGCGCGAATGCAGTTGCCCAGGTCGAATTGAACTTCTGCGCCGAGCGGAATTTTCAGGCGGCCGATGACGATCTGAACCTTGCTTACAAGATGGCGCGCGAGATGATGCGGCGGATAGATGCCGATTTGCCTGCGACCCAACGCGGCGCTGAAGTGGCCTTGCGTGACGGACAGCGCGCCTGGATCACCTTTCGCGATCAGGCCTGCCTGGCAGAGGCTTATATCTGGGCCGGCGGTTCCGGACAGCCCTTGGCATATTCCGGATGCAAGGCCCGGCTTACGCGGCAAAGGGCGGTGGATCTGTGGGAGATCGGTCGCGGTTATTAGCGTCCGGTCAGGACGTGATCTCGGCAAGCCGCTTTCGGAACCGCGGTGCATTGAGGCGGCCAACAACGGATCGGCAGATCATCGCCTCGTGCTTGACGCGGCCCGCAGTTGCGCTGCGTTGCAAAATCGCCCGCAAATAGGGGCCAAAGTCGCGCCGCTTGCGCCAGGCCGAAGCCCAAAGTGCAGGGGTCAACTGATCTTCGATCGCAGCCTCGATCAACCCGTCAAGCACACCCATATGCGCCAGTGCCCAATCGAGCCGATCGCCCAGCAGTCGCGCGGCCAGCTGCGTCACATAGGGTGCGTGAAACAGGGCTGCATGCATTGCATCCAGCGCACTGGTCGGGTCGTGCAGCACAAAGACCTTGCCCGCGCCTTCGATCATGTCGGGCGCATAACCATAGCGGCTGGTAAAATTCAGCCGGCGCGCCGCGACATCCCTGTGGTCCCACCCGGCGATCGCAGGATCGAGCGTCGCACGCGGGTTGACCAGAAGAACGGACGCGCCCGGCGCGGTCACTGAAAATGCCGCCGCCGCATATCCGCCCATGCCCGCGCCATAAAACAGCACGCGGTCGAAATCCTCAAAGAACGCATCATCCACCAGCCGGTCGAAATAGCCATAGACGGCCGGATCGCGGTACCATGTGTTGCCATCGGCGATCAGGCACAGATGCGACCAGCCGTGCCGTGCTGCAATGCCGTGCGCCACTGGCAGCGCGCCAGGCCGTGCGCGGACCTGATCGACGGTTTCAAAACTGACGAGCAGGGTCGGGGCCTCATCCACGAACAGGGCCCAGTGGCGCGGGCCAATGGTTTGCAGGTACCCTTTGTCTTCGCCAATCGCATCAAGCCGGGCAAGCCAGTCTTCTTTGGTTACAGGTGCGGTTTCATTCAGGACGGTGTCGGACATTGGACTTCTCTGTTGCAGGCAATTTGCACAATGCGCCTAAAATATTAATTTTTGCATTCGCACCACCATGCATCTTCGGGCAAATGCAGGTGGCAAACAAGAAAATACGGTGCTGGATTACTTGTCCGCCGGGGAAAGTCTGCCCGGATTGTTTCGCGCCACCAAGGATCGGGTCACGTGTGGCGGGGGATGTGACGCAGAAGGCGGGCCGCGGTGTGCGGCGTCAGCGCGTTAGAGGCCGGGCACATCAACAGCCGGCCGAAAAGGGCGCGCCATGGCTCTTTGGTCATCAGAAAGGCAAAACGGGCATGGCGCCATTCGACCGACTTTGCGTGCAATTCTGCAAGCATTGCGTCGGCACGATAGGCGTCCCGTTGTGCATCGCTGTTCAGGGACAGGATCGTTCTGTCGGTCACCGCGTCAAAGTTGCGATCCACCCAATAGCCCATGTCAAAGGGCGCACTGTCGCGATTGGCCCGGCCTCTGTCACATTTGACGACATAGCTTTCCGCCGCCCCCAACGCATAGTGGTTCAATTGCACAAGTTCGCAGGTGTCATGCCGGTAGTCTGCGATGATCCCAGTTGTATGCAGCCGTTCGGGCAGTGTCCTGCCTGATCCGTCGCACCAGAGCTGGCTGGCAAGTCGATGGGGGTCAGGACTGCGCGGCCGATGGACACCAAGCTTGCGATAGGTTCCATCGTTGCGAAACAGCGTCTTGAAGAGTTGCGCCCGCCAAGGCCAGGCCAAAGTCGCGGGTGCGCAGCGGGTGAATTGCCTGGTAACGGGTTGATCGACATATTCGATCACGCCGGCATTTCCGAACATCCGCCAGGTCAGCGGGATGGCCGTCGCCTGCGGCAGGGTTGCCAGCAAGGCAGACAAGGTGCGGTTTCCCGTATGAATGTTCACATATTCGTCGATGTCACAGACCAGAATCCAGTCGGCTTCGCGCACCAGCGGGTGACGATCGGCGGTTTTCAGGGCGGACCATTGCGGGCCTTCGGGTGCCTCGCTGTCGTTGCGCAGATGTGTCAGTTCGCCCATCGCCGCGAGCCTGTCCAGCATCGCACCGGTGCCGTCGCTGCAATCGTTGGAAAAAACCAGAAAGTCGGTAAAGCCGCAGGCACGGTGGTGCGCCAGCCAGTCCAACAGGAAGGCCGCCTCGTTCTTGACTGTCAGGATCGCAAGTGCCCGCATGATCTGCCCCCGGAAACAAGGCGTAGCGGCGCATCGGCGCACTGTCCATCGGCGCACTGTCCATCGGCGGCTTCGGGGGCGCTGCAGAATGCGTGACCGGCAGGCTGGACGACACTCGGTCAAGGCTCGGCGACAACATGCCCAGGCAAGTGCGTCTCTTTGCATGTGTTATCGCATAGCAACAAGACTTCGACCAAACGTTGAACCCGAGACCCCGCATGTTCCAGTAGTGCGATTCGGGTCCTGGTGTAGTCAGACGCCCTGAAAGGAACTATCCATGAAGCGACTGCTTACGACGACCACGGCGCTGTCCGTGGCGCTGGCCTTTACGCCGCCGATGCCGCTGAGAGCCCAGTCTCTGGCCGAAGACGGCAAAGTCGTGGCGGCAGACGGCACGGTATTGTGCGATCCTGCAACGGCGGGGGTCTGCGATCTTGAAGCGATCAAGGCCGAGGCTGCCGCCGCCGTCGCGCAGGCCGAGGCTGACGCTGCAGCCGCCGCACAGGCCGAGGCTGCCGCTGCAGCCGCCGCACAGGCCGAGGCTGACGCAGCAGCAGCCGCACAGGCCGAGGCTGACGCTGCAGCCGCCGCGCAGGCCGAGGCTGACGCCGCCGCACAGGCCGAGGCTGACGCAGCTGCCGCTGCACAGGCCGAGGCTGACGCAGCTGCCGATGCTGACGCGGCTGCCGCTGCACAGGCAGAGGCTGACGCTGCTGCCGCCGCACTTGCTGCCAGCGATGCCGCGTCCGCAGCTGCTGCGCAAGCGGCCGCGGATGCCGCCGCCGTTCTCGCAACCGAAACCGTCCCGGATGTGCCGGTGGAAACGCTGGCGCCCGCAGAAACGGCGGTCCTGGGTCTGACGACTGCCCTGCAAGAACCCGCTGCAACCGAGGGTGCGACAGAGCTTGCAGCGCCGATCGCCGAGGCTGCCGCAGCAAGTGCCGCGCCGCCGCCCGATGGCACGCAACCGTCCGATATTGCGGCGCCCTCCGACGCAGTCGTGACCACGCAGACCATAAGTGATGCCGATGCCAGATCCTCGTCCGAAGAGTTTACCGAAGCCCCGGTCGCGGTCGGCGACGGCAAGAAGTCTGGACTTTCCGATCTTGAAAAGGTCGGCCTTGTCGCCTTGGGTGCGCTGGTTGTCGGGGCCGTTATCAACGAAAACAACAAGAAGAACCGGCAAGAAGTCGTGTCGAACAGCGGCGACCGGGTTGTGGTGAAGCGCCCGGATGGCACCTATCAGATCTACAAGGACGACGACGCCATCCTGCGGCGGCCAGGATCGAAGGTCCGCACCGAAACCTATAATGACGGCTCGACCCGAACCATCGTGCAACGCGACAATGGCACGCAGATCGTGACGGTTCGCGATGCCTCGGGCCGGGTGCTGCGCCGTGCAAACTATGACAGCGCGGGCCGCGAACTGGTGCTGTTCGACGATTTGCAACCCGAGCGCCCGATCATCGTGACCGACTTGCCACGCGCCCGGCCGGGGCGGCTGACCATCTTGACCAATGACGAGAATGCAGCGTTGAAGGCGCGGCTGGCGGCGCGCGAAGCAGCAGAGATCGGCCGCAGTTTCAGTTTGCGCCAGATCCGCGAGATTGCGCCTGTTCGCGATCTGGCAGCGACGATTGATGTCGACAGTATCACGTTTGACAGCGGATCCTCGGCGATCAAGGCCAGCGAGGCGGAAAAGCTTGCCGATCTGGGTGGTCTTATCACCGAACTGATTGACGCCAATCCCGGAGAGGTTTTTCTGATCGAGGGTCACACCGATGCGGTCGGCGGGGGCGGTGCCAACCTTGCCCTGTCAGACCGGCGTGCCGAATCGGTGGCGCTTGCCTTGACCGAATACTTCGATGTGCCGCCGGAAAACCTCTTGGTTCAGGGTTATGGCGAAAAGGAACTTCGGATCGACACGCAGGGCGACGAACGCGCAAACCGCCGGGTCGCGGTGCGCATTATAACGCCGCTGTTGAGCGTGGCGTCGAAGTAGGTCTGCAACCGGCCAGCCGTTGGCGGGCCGGTTGCGCCATCTGCCGGGTCGACAGAGGGTCAGGTTGGCGGGGCTTGGCCTTGTGTTGCATCGGCTCGCCGGACCGCACTGCGGGTGTCGCGCGACCCCGACCGGGGGATTCTGTCCCCTTGTTCCAGCGCCTGCGTTGCGACCAACATTGGGGCGAAGGACTGGCTTTGATGAAAAAGTCGGTGCATCATGCCATCATGACCGAAAGCACCGATGACATCCCCGAGACGGCTCTGGCTTGGCACCGCGCGGGCCGTGGCGCGGTGCTGGCAACCGTGGTCGAAACCTGGGGGTCGGCACCGCGACCGGCAGGCAGCCTTCTGGTGGTGTCTGGCCCTGATGCGTCTGGGGCCACGCAGATGATGGGATCGGTGTCGGGCGGGTGCGTCGAAGGCGCGGTGGTGACAGAGGCCGAGGCGGCGCTGGCCGACGGAAAGCCGCGGTTGCTGACCTTCGGGGTCAGCGACGATGCGGCATTCGCAGTAGGTCTTGCCTGCGGCGGGACGATCCGGGTGCTGGTTGAACCGGTTGGTGCCGCCTTGCCCGTCGAGGTGCTGGAGGCACTGGTCGCTGCACGGGCCGACAAAAGGACGGTGGCCCTGGTCACGGACCTGACAGACTTTTCGCATCAGTTGACCAATGGGCCGGAGGTCGCCGAACGGCTGCGCTCGGACAAGACCAGGGTTGACGACGGCCGGCTGGTCGCGGTGCACAATCCGCCGCTGCGGCTGATCGTGGTGGGGGCGGTGCATATCGCGCAAAGCCTGTTGCCGATGGCGCGGGCCTGCGGCTATGACCCGGTGCTGATTGACCCACGAAGCGCGTTCGGATCGCAGGCGCGGTTTCCCGGTGAGGTGATCGCCGAAGACTGGCCGGACGAGGCGCTGGCTGCATTGGCTCCGGATACGCGCACGGCGATTGTCACGCTGACCCATGACCCCAAGCTGGACGACCCGGCGATTCGCGTCGCGTTGCGGTCCAAGGCGTTCTACCTTGGCTGTCTGGGGTCCAAACGCACCCATGCAAAACGTGTCGAACGCTTGATGGCCGAGGGTTTTTCCCAAGCCGATCTTGCCCGTATCCACGCCCCGGCCGGCCTTGATATCGGGGCAAGATCGCCTGCCGAAATTGCCGTGTCGATCATGGCAGAGATGACGATGATCTTGAGGCGCGGATGAAGTTTGGCGCGGTGCCGTTGTCCGAGGCCGTGGGCACGGTGCTGGCGCATTCCGTGGGGTCCGGGGAGGTGCGGTTGCGCAAAGGTGTCGTGTTGACGCCGGACGATCTGGACCGCCTGGCGGATTGGGGGCTGACAGAGGTGACCGTGGCGCGGCTTGACCCCGGCGACGTGACCGAAGATGACGCGGCGCGTGCGATTGCTTTGGCGTTGGTGCCGGACCCGATCGGGCAAGGCCTGACCATGACAGTGGCGTCAACCGGTCGGGTCAACCTGAAGGCTGTGGGGCCGGGGATCGTACAACTTGATCTGGCTGCAGTTCTTGCGCTGAACCTTGTGGATCCTGCGATCACGCTGGCCACTTTGCCTGCGATGCAGCGCGTCAAGGCTGGCACCTTGGTCGGAACGGTCAAAATCATTGCCTATGCGGCAGGGCAGGCGGCGCTTGCCCAGGCCTGCGCGGCGGCGCTGGGGGCGGTGCGTATTCTGCCGGTGGTGCACAAAACGGCGGCGCTGGTGCTGACAGAGGTGCCGGGACAGGACCGCAAACTGTCCTCCAAGGGCATTCGTGCCATGGACGGGCGTTTGCAGGCCCTTGGCATGCGGCTGTCAGGCCATTGCGTCGTGGCGCACGAAACCGAAGACCTGGCGCAGGCGCTGCTGCGGCAGGACGCCGACATGATCATGATATTGACCGGGTCTGCAACGTCGGACATGCATGACACCGCCCCTGCGGCGCTGCGGCAGGCAGGCGGCACGGTGGCGCGATTCGGAATGCCCGTCGATCCGGGAAATCTGCTGTTCTTGGGCGAACTCGCGTCGCGACCGGTCATCGGGCTTCCTGGTTGCGCGCGTTCGCCCGCGCTGAATGGGGCAGATTGGGTTTTGGAACGGCTGGCGTGCGGACTGCGCGTCACCGATGCCGACATGGCAGCGATGGGGGTTGGCGGACTGCTGAAAGAGATCGGATCACGGCCACATTTGCGCGAGGCCGACTGAAAGGGCTTGTCAGCGGGGCGGTTGAGACCGACGATGTTGCATGCGCGGGCTTTTGATCCTTCTTTCGGTGATCTGGTTCGGCCTGCCGGTGCAGGCAGAAGTCGCTGGTCAGCGCGATCCGGAGTTTCAGGCGGCAGTCGGGGATTGGCTGGCGGGCAACGAAGTGGATGCCCTGCCGGTGCTTGCGGGTTTGGCCGCACGCGAAAATGCTGCAGCGCGGCTGTTGCTGGGGCAAATCGACGGCTTTCCTGCATTTCAAGGGGATTGGCTGGCGGGTCTGGCGCGTGACGCGCGGATCGCCGTGCTCCGCAGGCCTGGCGGTCTGTCGGGTCAGCGCTGGACCAACGGATTGGACGATCCGGTGGCGCAGACCTGGGCGCAACTGTGGGATACCAGCACGACGGCCGAGGTTATCAATGACTTTGCAACCCTCGGCGAACCGAGGGCTGCGCGGTTTGCCGGGCTGACCTTGGCGCGCAGGCAACGGCAGGGGTTTGCTGCGGCAGCGGATCACCCCGGCTATCCGGCAAGTCTGCGGGCCTATGCGATGCGCGAAGGCTGGAAAGCCCCTGTCGCACCCGATCCCGCCGATCTGCAATGGGCGGTTTTGGGGCTTGCGCCTGATCCGGCGGGCTTTGCGGTCTGGGCTGCGACCGCGCCAGAGGCCGACGCAGTCGTGGCCTTGTGCGAAACGATATGTGCGTCAGAGCCGGCGGAAATCTGCCTGTCGGCTGCCGTGCACGGGTTGGGAGGCTATTGGGGAGTGATGGTGCTTGGCTCTCCGGTCGAGGCACTGGTGGCATCGGCGGTGTTCAACCGCAGCCCGCGCGGTGTTGCAGCCACCTTGCGGCACATGGACGGCCCCTTGCAAAGCCAGTGTCTGACCCGTGCCCTGCAATGAAAACCCCCGGCTTGTCCGGGGGTTGCCTTGCCTTCACGAACTATTGGCGACGGGTCATTTTGGCCCGATCATCATCACCATCTGACGGCCTTCCAGCCGGGGCATCGATTCAATCTTGCCGGCATCGCCGACATCGGCCGAAACGCGGTTCAGCAGTTCCAGACCCAGTTGCTGGTGCGCCATTTCGCGTCCCCGAAAGCGCAAAGTGACCTTCACCTTGTCGCCTTCATCCAGAAATTTCATGACCGACCGCATCTTTACGTCGTAATCATGGGTGTCGGTACCGGGACGGAACTTTATTTCCTTGATTTCGATGATGTGCTGCTTTTTGCGGGCTTCCGCCTCGCGTTTCTGGTTCTCATACTTGAACTTGCCGAAATCCATGATCTTGCACACGGGCGGTTCGGCATTCGGAGAGATTTCCACCAGATCAAGCCCGGCCTCTTCGGCCAGAAACATCGCACGGGCTGGG
Source organism: Paracoccaceae bacterium (assembly GCA_031400505.1). Lineage (GTDB taxonomy): Bacteria > Pseudomonadota > Alphaproteobacteria > Rhodobacterales > Rhodobacteraceae > JAIYDJ01. Next base: position 19,919 of record JANNPZ010000006.1, read on the forward strand.
GTGACGACGCCGATATTCTCGCCTTCCGCGCCGATAAGGCGGATTTCTGGCGACCGGATGCGATCATTGATGCGCGGGCCGGTTTCGCGTTGCGGCGGGGCGTTGTGCGGTCTGCGGGCTATGGTATTCGTCCTTGTGTGGTTTGTTCTGAGAGCGCAAGATAGCGGCGCTGGCGCGAGCCTTCAACCCGCTATTGCAGGCGGTGCCTGTCATGCGGTCCAGTGTCGCCCTTTTCTTTGTGGTCGAACTGTGCAAATGAACCCGCGACCGAACTTTTCATCGGTATAGGAGACTTTTGACATGAACAAGAACGTCATAATCGGACTGGTCGTCGCGCTGTTGGCTGCGGGCGGATATTATCAGTTCAGCTACAAGCCTGCGCAAGAAGCCATGGCGGCCAAAGTTCTAGAAGAAGCCGCAGCTGCGACGAAAGCCGCAGAAGATGCTGCAGCCGCCGTCGCCGCAGAAGCCGCAGCTGCCGCCAAGAAACTGGAAGAAGAAGCCGCCGCCGCAGCAGCAGCGGCAGCAGCCGCTGCAACCGAGGCGACCACTGCCGCCGAAGGCGCAGCCACCGCAGCTGCGGATGCGCTTGCAGTTCTGGATCCTGCAAATTTCGACGCGGCCAAAGTAACCGCGTTGATCGACGCATCGCCGCTGGGGGATGACGTCAAGGCCACGCTGAAATCAGTCGTAACGGCAGCTGCATCCAACGCGGCACTGATCGAACCTGCGCTGGCTCAGGTGAAAGCCGCCTTGGGTCTGTGATCTCGTTTTCCTGACTGAAAGCCGCGCAGAACGACTTGCGCGGCTTTCTATTGCAATATCAGCCGTGATCAGATCCCGTCGCCGACAAAGGCCTTTTCCACCACATACTCCATCGGGTCGGAATTGGCGCCTTCGCGCAGACCAAAGCTTTCGAGCACGGCCTTGACGTCAAGGTTGAAGGCCAAACTGCCGCAGACCATGGCCCGGTCGGTTTCGCGGTTCATCGATGACAGATCAAGGTCGGCGAACACGCGGCCAGAAGTCAGGTTGTCGGTGATCCGGCCCATATGCGCCGACGGCTCTCGTGTGGTTGTCGGGTAGTAGATCAGCTTTTCGCCAGCCATTTCGCCGATGAGCGGGTCATCTTGCAGGTTGGCCACCAACTGGCGGCCATATTCAAGTTCCGCAAGCTCGCGGCACGTGTGCATCATGATGACCTGGTCGTATTTCTCATAGGTCTCAGGTTCGCGCATCAGGCTGGCGAACGGGGCAAGCCCGGTGCCCGTGGCCAAAAACCACAGGCGTTTGCCCGGCAGCAAGGCATCATGCACCAGCGTGCCGACCGGTTTTGGGCGCAGGATGATCTCGTCACCCACTGCGATATGCTGCAAGCGGCTGGTCAGTGGACCATCGGGCACCTTGATCGAGTAGAACTCCAACTCTTCGTCCCAGGACGGCGACGCGATGGAATAGGCGCGCAGCAACGGCTTGCCATTGTCGCCCATAAGGCCGATCATCACGAACTCGCCAGAGCGAAATCGAAGCGAACGCGGACGCGTCACGCGGAAGGAAAACAGCCGGTCTGTCCAGTGGGTGACAGCCGTCACGGTCTGGGCATCAGGCAGATGGGGTTTTGCAGCGGTTTGCATGGCGAACGCTTGGGTCATTGCGGTTGGCTTTCGTTACGTGGTTCGCGCGGGCAGGAAAAGCGGGATATCAGGCCCGCAGGCGCGACTGATAGTCATGGCGCCGCCAATCGGCACGAAACGCCCACTGATCCGCCGGTTGCCGTGCTGCGAGTGCATCGGGGATTTCCACCTGATCAAAACCGACCCGGCGCAGCATGGCATATTGATCGGCGATGACCGGGCCAAAGGCGCGCAACGCGCCAGTGTAGCCCATCATCCGCAGTCGCCGCGCGATGGTGAAGGCGCGGCCATCGTTGAAGGCGGGAAAAGCGACGCGGATCAGGTTCAGGTCAGGCAAGATGCTGCGCAACGCCTCTGGGTCATCTGTCTGGGTCAGATCCACGGCGCCTTGATGACGGGGCAAGTCTGCCAAGGCGACAAAGCCCATCTCGGTTGCGGGGGCAAACCCGGTGTCGGTGACGATCACGCTCATGCGGCGGACTCCTGTGGTGTGCGGACGGCGCGACCATTGATGAAATGGATGCCGCATTCGGTTTTGTCGCTGCTGCGCCAGCGGCCTGCGCGGGGATCTTCGCCCGGTTTCACAGCCGTCGTGCAGGGTGCGCAACCGATCGACGGGTAGCCCTTTGCCACCAGCGGGTGGCGCGGAAGGCGGTTTTCGACCATGTATTCCTCAAGATCATCGCGGCCCCAATGGGCCAGCGGGTTGACCTTGATGCGCAGATCGCCTTCCGCCTCGAAAAACTGCACCGCCTCGCGCGTGGCTCCCTGATAGCGTTTGCGCCCGGTGATCCAGCCGTCGAAGTCGCCCAAGGCGCGTTCCAGCGGTTCCACCTTGCGGATGTTGCAGCAGGCATCGGTGTTGAACTGGTGCAGCGTGTTGTCGGGGTCCTCGAACGCCAGTCGGGGTTGGGCCGCGCGGATGGTGCGAATGTCGCACAGGGGCAGCGCCTCGGCCAGTTTGCGTTGATAATCAAGCGTTTCCGGGAACAACATGCGCGTGTCTATGAACAGCACAGGCGTTTGCGGGGCGATCACCGACACCAGATGCAGCAACACCACCGACTCGGCACCGAACGAGCTGACCAGCGCGACCCGGCCCAGGTCATCGTCCTTCAAGCTGTGTTCCAGCACCGCCGTCGCCCCATGATGGCGATAGCGGGCATTCAGCGACGCAACTCTTTCGGCCACATCGCCAGTGTGCAGATCACGCGGCATCTTTGCCTGCTTCCACGCCATACAAGGCCGTCTTGAACGGACCGAGGCCAACGCGCCGATAGGCTTGCAAGAAAGTCTCGGACCGGTCCTGGCGCAAGCCGAGGTAGGCGCGCAGGATACGCTCGATTGCAGGCGTGATCTCGTCATAGGCGAAACCCGGCCCGGTCTTGTCGCCGATCATCGCGGTTTCGGTGCCGTCGCCGCCAAGGGTGATCTGATAGCTTTCAACTCCGGCGCGATCGAGGCCCAGAATGCCGATATGCCCGACATGGTGGTGCCCGCAGGCGTTGATGCAGCCCGAAATCTTGATCTTGAGCGGGCCGATGTCATGCTCCAGCTTCAGCGCGTCGAAATGCAGCGCCAATTCCTGCGCGACGGGGATCGACCGGGCCGTGGCCAGCGCACAGTAATCCATGCCGGGGCAGGCGATGATGTCGGACAGCAGGCCAACGTTGGCCGTGGCGAGGCCCGCCTGTGACAGCGTGGCATGCAGGGTCGGAAGGTCGGATTTGTGGACATGCGGCAGGATGACGTTCTGTTCGTGGCTGATGCGCAGGTCAAAGTGGCCACAGCGTTCGGCCAAATCGGCCAGAAGGCGCATCTGCGCGCTGGTGGCATCGCCAGGGGTTGCCCCATGCGCCTTCAGGCTGACAGTGACGATGGCATAGTCGGGGTTGCGATGGGTGGTCAGGTTGGTATCTGCCCACGACCGGAACACCGGATCGGCCTTGTAGAACGCGTCAAAGGCATCGGTCGGGGCGTGGCGGTAGGCGGGTTCGGCAAAGGCCGCACGGATGTCGTCCAGCAGGCGCTGGTCATTGCCGCCGAAAAGCGGGCGCAGTTCGGCAAAACGCTCTTCGATCATGCGGGTGATTTCGACGGGGCCGGTTTCGAACACGGTGATCTTGATGCGCGCCTTGTACTTGTTGTCGCGCCGACCCAGCGTGTTGTAGACGCTGAGCACGGCCTCGACGTAAGGAAGCATGTCGGCCACGGGCAGGAAGTCGCGCACCGTATGGCCGATCATCGGGGTGCGGCCCAGACCGCCGCCGACCATCACCTCGAACCCGGGCTCGCCTGCGGCGTTGCGGTGCATCCGCAGGCCGATGTCATGCGCGCGCGTCACAGCGCGGTCATTCGGGCTGCCGGTGATGGCGATCTTGAACTTGCGCGGCAGGAACTGAAACTCGGGGTGGTCGGTGGACCATTGGCGCAGCAGTTCGGCATAGGGCCTCGGGTCCTCGATTTCATCCGCGGCAGCCCCTGCGAAATGGTCGGCGGTGACGTTGCGCACGCAGTTTCCAGAGGTCTGGATCGCGTGCATTTCCACATCGGCCAGCGCTGACAGGATTGCGGGGACGTCTGGCAGCTTCGGCCAGTTGAACTGGATGTTCTGGCGCGTGGTGAAATGGCCATAGCCCTTGTCCCAGGTGTCGGCGATCAGCGCAAGTTGGCGCATCTGGCGCGGGCTGATTGTGCCATAGGGGATGGCAATGCGCAGCATGTAGGCGTGCAGTTGCAGATAGAGCCCGTTCATCAGGCGCAGCGGGCGGAATTCTTCTTCGGTCAACGACCCATCAAGGCGGCGTTCGACCTGCCCGGTAAATTGTGCGACGCGAGAGCGGGTAAAAGCCTCGTCGAAGTCGGAATAGCTATACATGATCGACCTGCTTACCATGAGCGTAGTTTGAAGGACCCCGCGTGCGGAACGCCTCGCGGAAGTGGATTGGTTCAGGGCCGTTCGGGCCAGGGCGGGCATCGGCGAGATAGGCCCCGACGATCACCAGTTTCTGCGCGGAGGCGAACAACAGGCGCATCTGCGCATGGGCCTCGTCCTCGAGCAGTTCAGCCTCGCGGTGATGGCGTGTCCAGCGATCGCCGGCTGTCAGATAGACCACATCACCAAGGCGCAGATCGTTGGCGGTGACAACCTGGGGGGTATATCGGCGGCTCATGCGCGGACCTCGTTCAAGATCGAATGGGTGGCAGCGTCGCGCGGGGCGAGGCCATAGAGGATGATTGCGGGGCCGGTCAGTTGGGTTGCAACGTCTGGCAGCGTGGCAAGGGTGGCGGACAGGATGCGCTGGTTGGGGCACGAGACGTTTTCGCACAGGGTGACCGGAGTGGCGGGACTGGCACCGTGCATCATCAGACGGCCCTGAATGAAGCGGGCAGATTTCTTGCCCATGTAGATCGCAGTGACTTCACCGGCGCGCGCCATTCCGCGCCAATCGTGATCGGCAAAGCCCGCCATGTCGTGACCTGTGACGATACGCAGGCTGGCATTGCGGCCCCGACGGGTCAGGGATTGGCCGATGCCGGCGGCAGCGACCGATGCGGTGGTCAGGCCCGGCAAGATGGCAAAGGGAACATCTGCGGCCTCAAGCGCCTCCATCTCTTCGTCAAGACGACCGAAGATCCCGCAGTCGCCCCCTTTGAGGCGCACAATGCGCGCGCCGGTCAGGGATTCGGCGACGAGGTTGCTGTTGATATCGGATTGCGCGGTGCTGGGGCCAAAGCCCTCTTTGCCAACATCGATCAGGCGGGCCGAGGCGGGGATCAGAGCCAGGATTTCAGGTCCGACCAGCCGGTCATGTATCACCACATTCGCCGCTTGCAGCGCATGATAGGCGCCAAGTGTCAGGTGTTGTGCCGAACCAGGGCCCGCACCGACGAAGGTCACAGTCGCAGTCTGAGTTGCAAGAATGGGCAGGTCAGTCATGGCGATATCCTGTTTTCTGATACCAATATAGAATAATGTCCCATATTTTGACCAGTATAGCTTGCAGATAAGGAATAATGTCCTGATACTGTAGACTGATGGAACAGGGTTCCGGCAAAGCGAGAGGAGGGGGGATGGTAGTCCGGCTGGATGAGATTGATCGGAAAATCCTGACCGAGTTGCAAGCGGATGCCAGTCAGTCCCTGGACGAGATGGCACGCAAGGTCGGGTCGTCGAAGACGCCGGTGTGGAACCGGATCCGGCGGATGCGTGACGCGGGCGTGATCTTGCAGACCACCACGATTCTGGACCCCGACGCCCTGGGGCTGGAGGCTTGTTTCTTTGTGTTGATCCGGACCAGCGAGCATGAGGCGGAATGGCAGCGCAAGTTCCTGAAGACGCTGAAAGAGCGCCCCGAAGTCATGGAAGCACACCGGTTGGCGGGGGATATCGACTATATCCTGAAGGTGCGGGTCAAGAACGCGCGGGCCTATGATACGTTCTATCAGGCGCTGATTTCCGAGGTGCGGATTTTCAATGTAACGGCGTTGCTGAGTATGGAAGAGATCAAATCGACGACGCGTCTGCCGGTGTGACGACCCGGCAGGGCGGGCTGATACAGACCGCAGACCGCGGGAAATACGGGGGCCCTCTGCATGGGCCCCCCTGACGCCGTTCAGGCCGCGCGGCGACGGATCGCGGCAAGTCCGCCCAAGGCAAAGACAAACAACAGGCCCGACGCCGGCAGCGGCACCGGCACCACATCCGTCAGGACGACGCGCCCATTCAGCGGCTGCACCTCGCGCGAGTTGCCATCGGGGAACCCGTCATCATTCAGATCCTCGTCGAACAACAAGATGAAGGCTTCGTACTGCTCTTCCGACACGGTGATCGGTGCTGCAAGGATCGTCCATGCGACAGGCTCGAAGAACGGCTCTTCCGGGTTCGTCCCGTTCGGTGCGGTCAGCGAGCCGGTATAGCGATACGACGACAGGTCGTCCGGAATCAGGGCCGAAAGATCGAAATTCGGTATGACGACATCCGAGACGCCGCTGGCAATGGCCGCAAGGGCATCGAAATAAGGCGCGAGCGCCTCGTTTTCTGCGCCGATGGTGATGATCTGACCCACGACCGCGAGCGCCCCGTCCAGAGACTGGTGCACCAGATGCAGTTCCATGTCAGCGCGATTGCCGTCGATTTCATGTTCGGCCGGTGCATGCAGATGGAATTGCAGCAGGTCATAGGAGATCCCGCCAATCGTCAACGTGCTTTCGACGCTTCCGACACCCGGCGCGTGAATCATGCCGCAGACCGGGCAGACATCCGCACGGATCGTGGCTTCCTCGTCCGGCGCGCCGGTGTCGACCAGGGTCAGCGTCACTGCGTTCGAATACGAGAAGATCAGATCGTCAAGGTCGGCCAGGACGGCGTCAGACGTGATGATGTCGATGGGTGACTGGTGTTCCGGCTCGACTGTCGTGGCCAGCGCCGGAAAGACGGCGAGAAAGGCACCGAAGGCCGTCCCGCAGAAGGTTGCATTGATGGACATGGAAGGCAGCTCCGCGTTCGTTTCGGGTGGCCGTTGTTGCAAACGGATGCGAAAGACTGCCAGCGTATGGGAACGGCTGTAAACGCGCACTGAGCGTATCGTTTGATCAGCAAACGCGCATTGCCGCGCAACGCGGTCACCGCGCCAGAAGCAGACGTTCCAACCCGTGAAAATGATAGACGTCGCCGTATCGGGGGGGCGCCGCGATGCGCAGCTGCGGAAGGCGGGCGAACAGGATCGGCAGGGCGATCTGCAACTCCAGCCGGGCGAGCGGGGCGCCGACGCAAAAGTGCAGGCCCGCGCCGAAGGTCGCGATCGGCTTGATCGCGCGCGCCGGATCGAATTGCGCAGGTGCGTCCCAGACCTGCGGATCGCGGTTTGCCGCAGCCAGCAGAAGGCCCACGCGGTCGCCACGCCGGAACGTGTGGCCCATCACATCGACATCTGCATAGGCCCACCGGGTGAACATGTGCAGCGCCGGGTCAAAGCGCAGGATTTCCTCGACAGTTTGCTCGATGGCGTCGGGCCGCAGGACCGCGCGCGGCTGAGCCGTCTGCAAAAGGGTATTCACGCCGTTGCCGATGGTGTGCACGGTCGCCTCATGGCCTGCGTTCAGCAGCAGGATGCAGGTGGAGATCAGCTCACTGGTGGTCAGCCGGTCGCCGTCTTCGGAGGCGGCGATCAGGTGGGTGATCAGATCGTCGGCGGGTTTTGCGCGACGTTGGTTGATGTAGTCGGTGAGGAACGCGGTGAAGGCCAGTGTGGCAGCCACAGCCCGGTCTTCGGTCGGGCGGTCGCGGTTGGCGCGGTACATGCCGACCATCGCGTTGGACCAATGCAACAGGTCGTCCGACATCTCTTCGGGCACACCCAGCAGGCGGGCAATGATGATCACCGGCAGCTTTTGCGCGAAATGCTTTAGCAGGTCGAAGTCGCCGGGTGGAAGGGTGTCGATCAGTTGATGCGACAGGGCAGCGATTTCGGGTTCCAGCGCCGCGATCCGCCGAGAGGTAAAGGCGCGCAGCACGAGGCTGCGCAGGCGGGTATGCCGGGGCGGCTCCAACTCCAGCATCGAATGCGCCTCGACCGCGTAGAAGGGGGCCACATGCTCTGGGATGGCGTCTGAGAATTCGGGCGGGGCCTCGCGGCCAAAGCGGCGGTCACGGAAGATCGCGTTGACCGCCGCCGCACGCGGGGTGAAGGGCAGGTTATAGTCGGTCCAGTGAAAGAACGGGCCGTGGCCGCGGGCCAGTTCGTAGAACGGATAGGGGTTCTGCACGAAGCCAGGGTCGGTTGGGGATTGGCTGAGGTGGATCAACGGGCAGCCCGCCACAGCACGCCTTGGGCGATCATCACGCCCAAAACGACGACGGCAGCCCCGAAGGTTTGCAGCCAGCTCCAGTCCGCCCCCAGCGCGAAGGCCATGATCATCACATAGAACGGCACCGCGTTCATGTGCAGGCTGGCCGTCCCGATACCGAGGCGTTCGACCGACATGATCCACAGGATCTGGCTCAGTGCCAGCGAGCCTATGCCAAAAAGCGCCAGCGCCCCCAGTTCCGGCCAGCCGAGGGCCGCCCATTGCACCGGTGCGCCGCCTGCCAGTGTCCAGACGATCGTCAGCACCGCCATCACCACGAAAGCCCCGGTCACGGTGATCGTGGTGCGCCCCAGCGGGGTGAGGTCGGCAAACTGCGTGACTGTCGCACGCGACCCCCATGTGAAGGCGGCGGTCGAGCAGAAGGCCGCCAGCGCGCCAAGGCCGAGGTTCAACGAAAATCCGCCCTGCGCGAGCGCGATCATGCCACCCGCCAGGCTGAGCAGCAGGCCGATGATCAGCGCACCGGTGATCCGGCGGCCGTCCAGCAGCACCTCGAGCCCGATGCCGACGATCGGCATGGTGGCCGTGATGATCGAGACGGTGACCGCATCCGTGTAGGACTGCCCGATCACCAGAAGAACCGCCCCCAGACCGATGCAGATACCGCCGACCACGATGCCACGCAGCCAGTTGGCGCGGCGGATCGGACCGGTACCTTCGACCAGCACCCAGATCAGCAGCAGAACCGACGCGGCAAGCCCGGTGCGCATCGCCGTCAGGGCAATCGGCGGGATCAACGGAATAATCAGATCTGCCGCAGGCAGGCCTGCGGCCCAAACGACCATCGAGGCCACGCAGATCAGATTGGCGGTCGCAAGGCTGCGGCGCAGGGTAGGTGCGGTTGTCATGTTCACAGCCTATGAAAAAGCGGCAAGCGGCGCAGGCCTGTCACCGACAGCCAAGCAGCGTCAGGCGGCGGAAAGGGCCGCAACGATCGCCCCGAAATCGGCGGCCTTCAGACTTGCACCACCAACCAGCGCGCCATCGACATGGGACAGGGCGAAAATCTCGGTCGCATTCGACGGTTTGACCGACCCGCCATAAAGCAGGCGCATGCCGTTGGCCCCGGCGCCAAAGCGGGCGATCAATCGGGCGCGCAAAAAGGCGTGGACCTCGGCAATCTCGGGCAGCGACGGAGTACGACCGGTGCCGATGGCCCAGATCGGCTCGTAGGCGATCACCAGATTTTCTGCTGTAGAACCTTCCGGGACCGACCCGGCCAGTTGGCGACCGATCACGTCCAGCGTGGCACCTGCGTCGCGCTGGCCTTCGCTCTCGCCCAGGCAGACTATGGCGACAAGGCCGGCGCCCTGCGCCGCCTGCGCCTTGGCCATCACCTGCGCATCCGTCTCGGCATGATCGGCGCGCCGTTCGGAGTGACCCAGGATCACGTAAGCGGCACCCGCATCCTTCAGCATCGCCGCAGACACGTCACCGGTATGCGCGCCCGAAGCCGCCGCGTGGCAATCCTGCCCGCCAAGCTGCAAAGCGGTGCCCCGGGCCGCTGCCGCCATCGGGGCCAGCAACGTGGCAGGCGGGCACAACAGCATGTCGCAAGCTGGTGCAGGGTTTGCCGCGCACAGCGTTGCCACTTCCGACAGCGCGCCAAAGAGCCCGTTCATCTTCCAGTTTCCGGCGGCAAGTTTGCGCATGCTGTTCCCCAATCATCCACCCTTGCGATACCGCATGGCGCGGAAAAGGGAAAGCGGTCAGGGCGCAGGCTGGTCCTTGAACTTGATCGACTCACCGCAGCCGCAAGCCTCTGCCACGTTCGGATTGCGAAACTTGAACCCCGCATGCAGCAGGTCGGTTTCATAGTCGATCTCGGTGCCGATCAAAAACAACTGCGCCATCGGCGCGATCAGAACGCGGGCCCCGTCCTGCTCGACCACTTCGTCATGCGGGTTCACCTCGGCCACGTAATCCATCGTGTATTCCATGCCCGCGCAACCGCCCTTCTTGACGCCGATGCGCAAGCCCTGCGTGCCCTGCTTTGCCATCAGCCGCGCGATCTGTTGCGCTGCATTGGGGGTCAGGGTGACGGCGGCTTTGCCGGGAATGCCGAACATTGGAACGCTCCTTGGTTGGTCACAAGATGGGCACGCGCCGCCCTGCCTGCAAGATCACATGAAACCAAGCTCCAGCTTGGCCTCGTCGGACATCATCTCCATCCCCCAGGGTGGATCGAACGTCATAGCGACATTGACCTGCTTGACCCCGGCCAGCGGCTCGATTGCGTCCGACACCCAGCCCGGCATCTCGCCTGCAACGGGGCAACCGGGGGCCGTCAGGGTCATCATGATGTCAACCTCGTTTTCCTTGCTGATTTCAACGGTGTAGACCAGCCCCAGGTCAAAAATGTTAACCGGAATCTCCGGGTCATAGACCGTGCGACAAGCCTCGACGACCTGATCATATAGCGGATGGTTCGTCGTGGACGGCCGGATCAGCGGCGTACCTTCGATCTTGTCCTGCGGTTCAATCATTGCCAGCTTCCACAAGTTGTTGACCAATTATATAGGGAATACCACTGCAAAGGTCCAGTCATCGCATCGCGTCACAACAGTTTTCGGTCCAGGCCGCTGCGGATCAAGGCAAAGGTTACTGCAAGCGAGCCCAGAACCGCCACGCCAAAGATCCACAACTTTGGCCATTCGGTCAGCCTGAAACCGGCAACGCAAAACGCAACATGGATGAAAAACAACCCGTTGGCATAGGTGCCGAGCGTGCGAGAGGGGCTTTTCGCCTTGAACTTCAATGCAAACAGAAAAAGAGCAGGGCTCGCCAATCCAAGCATCAGCAGATTGTCGTGATTGGCAAGTTCGGTCGCATGGTTTCCCAAAAACCAGCCCTCAGCCACCAGCATCGCAAGCGCAGACGCCGCGATGATTGCCAGGGCCTGCACGCTGAACCGCTGCTCCAGACGGCTGCGCCGGATCAGCATTCCGGCAAGGAAAAACGGCAATCCAAGGAACAGCCCGTTGCGGTGCAGGACGGTCATGTCACCAAAAACCAGTTGCGATGGATGCAGCAGATCGAACGCCAGACCATAGACCAGTCCTACCCCGGTCAGAAAGCTGGCAGCCATCGCCGCGAGTTGCCGCGAGACCGGCCAACCTTGCATCACCGCCCCCAAGGCCGCCGCGAGAGCAAGTGCTGGCAAATACCACAGATGCCACCAGCCCATCCCCAGAAACCGGACCAGTTGCCAGACCTCGGGGTTTGACAGGGCCCAGGACCAGGCGGGCAGGTACAGCACTGTCCAGATTGCGAAAAGCCGCAGCAGCCGCGCGACATAGATCCGCGTGCCACCTTGGCGGGCTATGGTTTCGAAGAAATATCCGTTTATCAAGAAGAAAACCGGGACCGCGACCCGTGCAAGGGCGCCGTGCAGAAACGCGCCATCCTCTGGCAGCCCGTCAAGAGGGTTCACGTGGATCGCGACCACGCAAATCGCCATGGCGATCTTCAGGAGATCAATTGAAAGCTTGCGATCCATGGGTCCACCGCAGTCGCATATGGCTCAGCGGCCGCGCTGCCCTTATGCCCTTGGGTCAGAATGGAATTTCATCGTCAAGGTCAGGGCGTGACTGCGATGCGCCGCCAGAGAACCCACCCGAACTTCGGCCCGCGCCAGACCCCGATGCGGCACCCCCGAAATTCCCGCCGCCCTGATAGTCTTCGGGGCCGCCGCGGTCTTCATAGCCGCCGCCCGCCCCCCCACCGGATCCACCGCCATCGCGCCCGCCAAGCAGGGTCATTTCGCCGCGATATGGCCGAAGCACGACTTCGGTAGAGTATCTGTCCGCCCCCGACTGATCCTGCCATTTGCGGGTTTCCAACTGGCCTTCGATGTAGACGGTAGAGCCTTTGCGCAGATATTGCTCTGCGATCTTGCAAAGGCCCTCGTTGAAAATCGCAACCGAATGCCATTCGGTACGCTCTTTCTTCTCGCCGCTTTGCTTGTCGCGCCAGCTTTCCGATGTTGCTATGCGAAGGTTCACCACCTTGCCACCGTTTGGAAATGTCCGCACCTCGGGATCGCGACCGAGATTGCCTACGATGATGACCTTGTTGACCGACCCCGCCATGCAACTCTCCCGATTCAAGTGTTTCCGGCAGGTTCGCCGTTTCTGGTTAACAAAAAGTCTATACTGCCCGGGTCACCGCTCTGCAACCGTTGCTACCCGGCTTCCGCAGTCTGGTATTGCGGTGGGGCGTTTGACCATTTTCCAGATTGCGGTCCTTGAAAGCCGGTAGCTTCGCCAACTCAGCCAAACCCTTGCGGCGCGGGTGCAATCTGGCTGATCTGCGACCTGATCGGCTGAACATCTGCAGGTCGGGCAGACGTCGTGGCTTCGGTCAACCCCGGTCTGGCGCATCTGCGAGACATCGCAAAAGCGCGCCGGCTGGTTCTTGCGAGCTTTGTGACCGCACAAAAGCACGGGCTGGAAATCCATGAAAAACTGCCTATGCTTCACAGGCGGTTAAGGAATTGGTGGCATATGCGGGTTGGTCAGAAACTGGTTGCTTGCGGCGCAGGTCTGGGGCTTCTGGTCCTGATGCCTTGCCTGGTTCTGGCAGAAGGGCTGGTCTTGTCGGGGTCAAGCAAAAGCCGGGATGGTCTGTTCAAATCCCAGACCAGACTGCTGGATGGGCGACTGGCCACGCAGTACGACTATTCAGAGCGTTTGAAGCCAAAGACTGAAAAGACCGAATCCGACCCTGGTGTACGTTTTCGTGGCAGCTACAAGGGTGAATACCTGGAAGTGGCAAAGACCGCAGCCCGCAAACACGGGATTCCCGAAGACTTGTTCTTGCGACTCGTGCAGCAGGAATCTGGTTGGAACCCCGATGCCGTGTCGTCCAAGGGTGCGACGGGGTTGGCACAATTGATGCCTGCAACGGCTGCGACACTCGGCGTGGACCCGACCGACCCACGTGAGAATCTGGAAGGCGGCGCGCGTTATCTGCGCCAGATGTATGACAAGTTCGGCTCGTGGCGGCTGGCGTTGGCCGCCTACAATGCAGGACCAGCGGCGGTTGAAAAGCACGACGGAATTCCGCCCTATGCGGAAACCGAAAACTATGTGGTCGCCATTCTGGGCTGACTTGCCGATTGCCGACGCGATCATCTGTCCCCCAGCACAGTCGCGGTGCAGAATGACTGCACCGCGGTTGCAGCCAAGATGCTATTCGGCTGCGATCTTGATCACGGGCTCCATCTGCGCCAGCACCGCGTCGGGCAGATGGCATTTGATCTGATGGTTGCCGGCCAGAACCCGGACCGGCGGCATCAGCGTTTCGCAGATACCGCCCGGTACCTGCGATTTCCAGCGGCATCGCGTTTGAAACGGGCAGCCGGGTGGCGGGTTTACCGCAGAAGGGATGTCGCCTTCCAGCACGATGCGTTTGCGGATCACGCGCGTATCCGCAACCGGAACGGCGGACAAAAGCGCCTCGGTATAGGGGTGATAGGGCGGTTGGAACACCTGATCGGTGGTTCCCATTTCAACGACATGACCAAGATACATCACCATGACGCGGTCGCTGAGGTAGCGCACGATCGAAAGATCGTGGCTGATAAACAGTAGGGTCGTCTTGTTTTCGCGTTGAATGTCCATCAGCAGGTCGGTAACGGCGGCCTGAACACTGACATCGAGCGCGCTAACCGGCTCGTCTGCGACAACCACCTTGGCCCCGCCCGCGAAAGCCCGCGCAATGCCGACGCGCTGTTTCTGGCCGCCCGACAACTGACGCGGCATCCGTTCGGCAAAGGCGCGCGGCAGTTTGACCAGATCGAGCAGTTGCAGCATGCGGTCGGCGCGGGCCTGGTCATTTGCCCCGTAGTTGAAGATCTCCAGCGCGCGGATGATCTGGCGCCCCACGCTCATCGATGGGTTCAATGTGTCAAACGGGTTCTGGAACACCATCTGGACCGACGACACCGTATCGGTGTTGCGTTTCTGGATGGGGGTCGATTGGACGTTTTCGTCAAACAGCATGATTGATCCGGAAGTGGCGGTTTCCAGCCCCATCAGAACCTTTGCGAAGGTTGATTTGCCACAACCGGACTCGCCTACAATCGCAAGGGTTTCACCCTCGCTTGCCTCGAAGCTGAGGGACTCGTTGGCCTTCACCACCTTCTTTGCGCCGCCCCCGAAAGCACCGCCCGAAATCGAATAGTATTTCTGAAGGTCTTCCATTTTGAGAACGACGCGGCCGATCGGTGTCTTTTCCTTAGTGACTTTCGCCTTCATGGGCGCGTTCCAGTCGATTTCGGTCCACTTCAGACAGCGGCTTGCATGACGGTCATCGCCCGGAACATCCGACATCGGGATTTCCGTGGCATCACAGCGGCCTGCCTGGAAGTAGTCGCATCGCGGTCCGAAATTGCAGCCCTGCGGCCGTTCATGCGGCAGCGGAAAGTTGCCCGGGATCGAAACCAGGGGGCGGGAGTTCTTGTCGGCACCCGGCAGCGGGATCGAGCGGAACAGGGCCTGGGTATAGGGGTGGCGCATCTTGTCGAACACTTCGACAACGTTACCGGTTTCGACCGCCTCTCCGGAATACATCACGCAAAGCCGGTCGCAGACATCAAGGATCAGGCCGAGGTTGTGGCTGATGAACAGCATCGAGGTGCCGTACTTTTCGCCCAGGGCCTTGACCAGATCGACGATACCAGCCTCGACGGTCACATCAAGCGCTGTGGTCGGCTCGTCAAGGATCAGCAAGGCGGGTTTGCTCATCAACGCCATGGCAATGACGATGCGCTGCTGCTGACCGCCCGAAAGCTGGTGTGGATAGGCGTTCAGGATACGGTCAGGGTCGGGCAAACGGACGTCAGCCACGATCTGCCGGGCAAGTGCCCAGGCCTCGGCTTGCGGCATGCCTTGATGGATCATCGGCACTTCGGCCAGTTGCGCGCCGACCTTCATCGCGGGGTTCAGCGAGGCCATCGGTTCCTGGTAGATCATCGCGATTTCGGAACCGCGGATGTGGCGCAGCTCGTCTTCGGTCATATGGGTCAGATCGCGGCCCTTGAACTTGATCGAACCGGCGACGATTTTGCCGTTCTTGCCAAGATCGCGCATGACGGCGAGGGCCACGGTGGATTTTCCACAGCCGGACTCGCCGACCAGGCCCATGGATTCGCCCGCCATCACCCTGCAGGAAAAATCCATGACAGCAGGGATTTCGCGCAGGCGCGTGAAAAAGCTGATCGAGAGATGGTCGATTTCGAGGATCGGTTTGCTGGGGTCCCAGATTTGCGTCGGATCGGTGGCAGTCATTGCAGCCTCGCTGTTTTGGGTCGAGACCGGGGGCCAGCCCCCGGACCCCCGGGATATTTGGGCCAAGATGAACGCATCAGTCTTTCAGGCTTTCTTCGCGCAGTCCGTCCGCCAGAAGATTGAGGCCCAGCACAAGGCTCATCAATGCGAGGGCGGGAACCACGGCGGGGTGGGGAAAGAGCGTAAGAAGTTTGCGCCCCGAGTTGATCGTGCTGCCCCAGTCGGGGGATTCCGGGGAGACGCCGAGGCCGAAGAAGCCCAATGTGCCGAGCAGGATGGTGGTGTAGCCGATGCGCAGGCAGAAGTCGACGATCAGGGGGCCGCGGGCGTTGGGCAGAATCTCCCAGAGCATGATGTACCACGGGCCTTCGCCGCGCGTCTGGCCGGCGGCGACATAGTCACGCGCCTTGATGTCCATCACGATGCCGCGCACGATGCGGAAAACCGTGGGGGCGTTGACGAAGACGACCGAGACGAAGACGTTCAGCAGGTTCGGGTCCATCGAGAAGATGCCGGTCGGGTCGGCGTTGAACGCAAGGCCGGAGTAGGCCCAAAGGCCGATGGCCAGAGTGATGCCGACATAGAGGTTGCGCTGTCGCGGATTGGTAAAGTAGCGCGAATTGAACAGGATGGTCATGAAGATGATCGGGAACAGGAACAGAACGGCTGCCAGCACGATCGGGATGCCGGTCGCGCGGATTTCAGGTGTCACAAGCAGGTAGAACAGCAAGATCACCGGGAAGGCCAAAACAAGGTTCGCGATGAAGCTGAGCAGGGTGTCGAGCTTTCCTCCGAGATAGCCTGCGGGCAGGCCAAGGGTGATGCCAACCATGAAGGCAAAAAGGGTTGCCGCGGGGGCGATGGTGAGCACGCGGCGCGCGCCCATGACCATCCGCGAGAACACATCACGGGCCAGCGCATCGCCGCCGAGCAGGTAATGGCTGTAGAGCGCGTCGCCTTTGGTGTCCTTCAGTGCCGATCCCGGTACCGCATTCTTGAGGCCGGAGAGTTGCGCCAGAGGGTCATGCGTGATGATGAGGTCAGCAAAAAGTGCGGTAAACACCCAAAACATCACCAGGCCAAATCCGATCATGCCGACGGGGCTGTCAAACAGCTTGCCGTAAAGCCCAAGTCGGCGGCGATAGGTGATCGACACTGCGAAAGTGGCGATCAGGGCGATCCAGACCGGCAGGAATTGCACGACCATGCGGGCAAAAATTGGTCCCCAGGACAGTTCCATGATATGCTCCTCAGCTCAGCCGAATGCGGGGGTTGAGGAAGACGTAGCCGATATCCGAGATCAGTTGCGTCACGAGAACGACAAAGACGGCAACGACCGAACAGCCGAGCAGCAATTCTATGTCATTGTTGCTGGCGGCCTGCACCAGCGTCCAGCCGAAGCCTTTGTAGTTGAACAGTGTTTCGACAATCACCACGCCGTTCAAGAGCCACGGGAACTGCAGCATGATCACGGTGAACGGAGCAATCAGCGCGTTGCGCAGCGCGTGGCGCATCACGACATCCTTGAAGGCCACACCTTTCAGCCGCGCCGTTCGGATGTACTGCTGGGTCATCACTTCGGTCATCGAGGCACGGGTCATCCGCGCGATGTAGCCGATGCCATAAAGCGCGATCGTGATGACGGGCAAACCGAAGTTCCAGAAAGTGAACCCGTCCAGTGCGGAGGTGGCGGTGCCCATGAACAGGGTGTTGCCGTCGATCCAGCCCCATTCCTTGAGGATGGGAGAGATGCCGGTGGTCGAGGTGGCAAAGATCGCGACCAGGATCACGCCCGACACGTATTCAGGCGTGGCCGTGGTCGCGATGGCGGCTGAGGACAGAACGCGGTCTGTGCGCGATCCCTCGCGCATGCCCGACAAGACCCCCATCAACAGCGACACCGGCACCATCAGCAGCATGACGAACAGCATCAGCCAACCCGTCGCGGCCAGCTTTTCGCCGAGAAATGCGGTCACCGGCTCTTTGGCAAACGTGGAAAAGCCCCAGTCGCCCTGCAAGATGCCACAGTAGCGCGGGGCAGTCTCGGCCGTGACGCCCGCATCGATGCACCGCCCGCGCGTGACACCTTTGTCATCGGTAAGCACCCAGCCGGCCTTGACGCCAAGCCATTCCGAGTAGCGAGACAATACCGAGCCGCCATGCCCGTTTTCAACGACCCAGCGGGCGACTGCTGCATCATCCATGCGGACGGAGCCTTCGGTGCGGGCCAGTTTTTCGAGGTTCGGAGGAAGATTTGTCAGGAAAAACACAATGAACGTTAACACAATCGCCGTCAAAATCATCACGCCAAGGCGGCGCAGTACGAATTTCAGCATGGTTCGCTCCCCTTGGTCGTCTGGCCCGCTTGATCCGGATACACGGTTGCGGAGACTTTTGGTGGGGCGCGCAGTTGCCGGCGCGCCCTAGGGTTTTCGGTCTGATCAGGCCGCAATCGACCACTTGTAGTGGTGGTGTTCAAACGACGGGTGGATGGATACATTCACCCCGGGCTTGGCGTGGCTGAACAGCGAGCGCCAGAACGGGTTGATGATGTAGCCTTCGTCCTGCAGAATCCCCTGCAGCGACACCATCACTTCACGGCGCGCATCGGCATCGGCGAGCGACAGCGCCTTGGCCATTGCAGCGTCAAACTCAGGAGAAGCCATGCCGGTTTCGTTCCACGAGCCGGTCGAGGTGTAGGCGAGCGACATGTTCTGAACGGCCAGCGGACGGTGGTTCCAGGTGGTCGAAGAGAACGGGTACTTCTGCCAGTCGTTCCAGAAGGTCGAACCCGGCATCACGGTGCGCTTGATGTTGGCGCCGGCGTCGCGCAGCTGGGCTGCGACGGCGTCGGTGGTGGCAGCTTCCCAGCCGTCATCCAGCGAGATGATCTCGATCTCGGCGTCTTTCAGACCGGCCGCTTCCAGTGCCGGCACCAGGGCAGCCGCATCGATCACTTGCGCGGGCAGCTTGGCGTATTCCGGGTGGACCGGGCAGGCGTGGTGGTTTTCGGCAGTGGTGCCGAGGCCATCATAGCCCAGTTCAAGCACGACTTTCGGGTCGACCGCCTTCTGGATCGCCTGACGGACCGCCTTGTCCTTGTAGAGATCGTTGTTCGAGTTCATGCGCACGACAATGGTCGAGGCGGTCACGGCCTCGGACTTCTGCCAACCCATGCCGTCGAGCAGGCCGATGTAGTCGCCGATGGTTTCATAGTTGCAATCGACTTCGTCAGACCCTGCGAGTGCAACCATGGCCGACGGATCGGTGCCGGGATCGACGTAGTGGATTTCGTCCAGCGGTGCGGTGCCGCCCCACCAGGTATGGCTTTCCGGTGCGCGCACCAGCGTCATCTTCTGGCCAACCGAGATCTCGCCCGGAACATAAGGCCCGGTACCGATCGCGTTGGTCGCAGGATCGGTGCCGTCGACATAAGACGCGTGCACTACAGCTGCCGGATAGTCGGCGAGGTTCGGAACAACTGCGACGTCAGAGATCGACATCATCAACTTGACGGTCATGTCGTCAACTTTAACGACCGAGCCTTCGCGCAGTGATTTGGTCGCCTCGTCCACCAACCCGAGGAAGCGCGATGCCATCGCGTTACCTTCGACCGAGCCATCGGTCCAGCGGGTGAACATGCGGACGACGTCATCGGCGTTGAACGCGTCGCCGTTGTTCCAGGTGACGCCGGGGCGCACTTTCAGGGTGTATTCGGTGGCGTCGGCGTTGGCTTCCCACGACTCCAGCAGGCGACCTTCGAAGGTGCCGTCGGGGTTGTATTGGATCAGGTATTCAAGCCAGCCGCGATAGACGTTGGCAATTTGCGGCCAGTCGGCGGTGCGCGGGTCCTTGAGCGCACGCGTGGTCATTGCACAGCGCACGACGCCGCCAACCTGGGCATGCCCATCGGCCATGGCCGGAGCATCCATCCCGATCAGGCCATAAGCGGCCGCAGCTGAAATGCCCAAAGCGGTTGTGCGGGTCAGAAACTCGCGGCGGCTGAGTTTGCCGGCGCGATGCTCTTGCACGAACATGTCGGCGGCGGGATGCAGGGCAACATTTTCAGTTTGATGGATCATCTTGGTCTCCCTATCGGGCAGCGCCCGGTTTTGCTTTGTGGTGCAGACAACAGTTCAGCGCCGCAGCGATATGGTTCGCTCACCAGAGTCCTCTCCACGAACCATCGCGCGGGCAATATGCCTCACTGCGGTATTCCGCATCTTTTCCATGCGTGCGTCAACGTCTGGATTCGCCGGACGATGTCTGTTTTGCGACGGAAACTGGTTGCGGGTCGAAAGAAAACCAAAGTTTACCTGTGGCGCGCCGTCAGAAACCAGTCAAACCGGCGCCGTCACAACCCCGACGTGCTTCTTGGCACGGGGGCAATTGGCGATTCGAAATTTCTGGTGATCTCAGTTCGTGCGGCGGAAGGCCGTCGGCGAATGCCCGGTCATGTTTTGAAACGCCCGGGTGAAATACGCGGGCGAAGTGAAGCCAAGACTGCTGCCGATCCGGCCAACAGGATGATCCGTTTCGGTCAACAGGCGGCGGGCTTCGAAGATCCGACGCTCGGCCAAAATGTCATGCGCAGATCGCCCGCAGGCCTTCTTGCAACAGCGGGTAAGGTGGGTGGGGGTAACTCCAAGTTCGGCTGCAAGCTCTGCAACTCCGCAGCCGGTACGAAATTCGCTTTCCAGCAGCGCCGTGTAGCGGGCAACCAGTCTGCGACCGGCATCAGGACGCACCTGATCGCCAGCCGCCTTGACGGCCTGACGCTCCAGCCACACCCCGAGCAACCCCAGGTAGTGGCGTGCGGCACGGTCATGTGCCGGGCTTTCACTGTCAATCTCGCGCTGGATCATGTCGAGCATGACGTTCAGTTCTTGCTGTGCATGCACTTCGCGGATGCGAAGGTGCAGCGGCTCCTTGGGAAGGGTCACTGTGCTGTCTTTTCCGAAAAAGACTGCTGTGCCAAAGACTTGTGATCCAACTTCAAAGCCGTGCATCACGCCGGCCGGTATGAAGATCGCATTGTGCGCTGTGTAGCCACGCGTCATTCCTGAAATCGTGACGCGTCCCTGACCCTTCGTGAACCACAAAAGACATGGCTCGGAAATCGAGCGCATCGCCTCGACGCGCCAACGACCCCCGGCCACAAGACGAGGGATTGCAACAAGGCGGGCTTGCAAGGGTTCGTTCAGGGCAACCATGTTCGTTTTCTTCTATTTCACAACTCTAGATAAGCATTTTGGTAAGATTTTCCCAAGCGAAATTCGCGCTGTATTCGCCGCTGAGCGGGGTTACGCATCGAAAGCTGTGGAAAAACCTGTGGGCGGTTTGCTTGCACCGACTGTCGGGCTCAGGCTCAGGCTCAGGCTCAGGGCAAGGCAACGGCGCGCCAGCCCGACTTTCGGGATCGTCCCCAGGTGCGCTGCCGTTTTGCATAGCGGCGGCTGGACAGTACGGCCGCAGCCATAGCGGCAGGCAGGTCCGATGTGCCCTGCAGATGCGCCATCAGATCGGCAGCCCCTATGGCCCGGGCCCAGGGCCGATCTGGTTGCCAAACCGCTTGCACGGCCCGCACCTCGTCCAGGGCACCCTGTTCCAGCATTCCGGCAAATCGAGCGGAGATGCGCATATCCAACCATTTGGGGTCGGGGTGCAGCACGACTGCCTCGACCGAAGCCAGCGGCAAAAAAGGTGCTCCGGTCTTTGCCTGCCAGTCGGCAAGACTCTGCCCCGTAGTTTGCAACACTTCCCAGGCGCGCTGCACCCTCATCGGATTGGCTGTGTCAATTCGGGCGGTGGTTGCGGCGTCGAGATCGGCCAAAAGCGCGGCAATCCCGCAGGTGGTGCGACGCCGCTCTGCTTCGGCCCGCACAGCAGCCGGCACGGGCGGAATTTCCGCCAAACCTTCCGTCAGAGCCGCAAAGTACAACCCGGTGCCACCGACGATGACAACGGGCCTGTTCAGCAAGCCTGCAACCTCGCGCAGCCAGTGGCCAACCGAATAGGTCGCATCCTGCGCCACATGACCATAGAGCGCGTGGGGCAGCAGGGCCGTGTCAGATGGGGAAGGGCGCGCCGTCAGCACCCGCCAGCAGTCATAGACCTGCAACGCATCTGCATTGACGATCACCCGCCCGTCGCGCGCTGCCAGCGCCATGGCAAGCGCCGACTTGCCGCTGGCGGTCGGCCCCGCAAGCAGGATCGGCGCCTCGCGCGACAGGTTTTTCAGAAGCTGACCTTCGTTCATCTGCGATCCCGAAAGTTACCATGGGGCACTGAAGGCGTGAAATCCTTGCTGCCGGCACCGGCAAGAGTTGCGGGTTGAACCCGCCGACGTTTTCCTACATTTTGTCGCGCGTGCAAAGTGAGCATCACGCCAGGCAAAGCGCCCATCAAAAGGCAGGAACACATATGACCGCGTCCGAACCAGCCGTGGCTTACACGCGCGTCATGCTGAAGATTTCCGGAGAGGCCCTGATGGGGGACCAGGGATTTGGTCTGCATCCCCCGACAGTGCAGCGAATTGCGCAGGAAGTCAAAATCGTGCGCGATCTTGGGGTCGAGGTTTGCATGGTGATCGGGGGCGGCAACATCTTTCGCGGCCTGCAAGGCTCGGCGCAAGGGATGGAGCGGACGACCGCAGACTACATGGGGATGCTTGCCACTGTGATGAATGCACTGGCGATGCAGGCGGCGCTGGAGCAGCTTGGCGTGTTCACCCGCGTGATCAGCGCCATTCCGATGGATCAGGTCTGCGAGCCCTACATCCGCCGCCGTGCCGTGCGGCACCTAGAGAAAAAGCGGGTCTGCATCTTTGCTGCCGGTACCGGAAACCCCTATTTCACCACAGATACGGCAGCGACGCTGCGCGCCAACGAGATGGCCTGTCAGGCGATCTTCAAGGGTACCAAGGTGGATGGGGTCTATGACAAGGACCCCAAGAAACACGCAGATGCCAAACGCTATACCACTGTCAGCTATGACGAGGTGCTGGAACGCCATCTTGGGGTGATGGATGCGACGGCCATTGCGCTGGCCCGCGACAACAACCTGCCGATCATCGTGTTTTCGCTGGACGAGCCGGGCGGGTTTCGCACGATCATGTCGGGGCAGGGCACCTATACGCGGGTGCATGGCTGACGGACCGGTCGGGAAAACCCCCGCGCTGCGCTCTGGCTCCGTGCGCAGCATTGTCATATACAGGCTGAAATCCCCCCAGGCGGGACGATCCAAGAGGGTTCCATGGCTGACGACATCGAGATTGACCTTGACGCAATTCAGCGTCGGATGGATGGGGCGATAGCCTCGCTCAAGCAGGAATTCGGCAGTTTGCGCACCGGACGGGCGTCGGCGTCGATCCTTGATCCGATCATGGTCGAATCCTATGGCCAGATGACGCCGGTCAACCAGTTGGGCACGGTCAACGTGCCCGAACCGCGGATGGTTGTGATCAACGTCTGGGACAAAGCGATGATTTCCAAGGTGGAAAAGGCGATCCGCGAAAGTGGCATCGGCATCAACCCCGTGACCGACGGCCCCTTGATCCGCCTCCCGATCCCCGAGTTGAACGAAGAGCGGCGCAAACAATTGTCCAAAGTCGCTGCCGGCTACGCAGAAAGCGCCAAGGTCGCGGTGCGCAACGTCCGGCGCGACGGGATGGACCAGATCAAGAAGGCTAAGGCCGCCGGCATGTCCGAAGATGACCAGAAGATGTGGTCGGACGAGGTGCAGGACTTGACCGACAAGACGATTGCGGCTGTGGACCGCGCCCTGGACAGCAAACAAGCCGAGATCATGCAGGTTTGACGCGGGCCTGGTGTGCATGTGGCCGGCCGGGAAATCCCGGTTGAAGGGAATAACGCCGGACAATGGTTCGGGTTGCAAGCGAGGCAATGGTGGGCGCAGGCGATAAACTCGGTTCCAAGGCAGCTCGTCCGGCAGAGCATGTGGCCATCATCATGGATGGCAACGGGCGATGGGCAACAAATCGCGGTCTTCCGCGACTGGTTGGTCACCGCAAAGGGGCAGAGCGGGTCAAGGAAATCGTGCGCTGTGCCCCCGACCTAGGGGTGCGCTGGCTGACAATCTACGCGTTTTCGACCGAAAACTGGAAACGCTCCACCGAAGAAGTTCTTGGGCTGATGTCGATCTTTGAGCGCTATATCGAACGCGAGGCAGACCGCCTTGCGGCTGAGGGCGTGCGGATGCGTTTTATCGGGGATCGCACGCGGCTCGATGCTCGGTTGCAGCGCCTGATGGCGGGGATCGAGGCGCGCACGGCGGGCCTTGGGCGACTGAACCTGACGGTCGCAATCAACTACGGCGGGCGTGACGAGTTGATCCGGGCGATGCAGCGGGTGGCAACTGCCGTGGCGGAAGGCCGGCTTGCGGCAACAGCCATCACCGACGCGTTGATATCGCAGAATCTTGACACGGCAGGGTTGCCGGATCCCGATCTGGTGATCCGCACCAGCGGCGAGATGCGCACCTCGAATTTCCTGCCCTGGCAGTCGGCCTATGCCGAGTTCGAGTTCACCCAGACCTTGTGGCCGGATTTCACTCCGGTCGAACTGGCCGCGATTTTGGCACGTTTTGGCAACCGCGACCGTCGGTTCGGCGGCGTGGCTATCGGATGACGGGCCCAGCGGCGGGCCGTTGGTCCGACTTGCGCACGCGGATGACCTCGGCTTTGGTGATGCTGGGGGTTGGTGCGCTGGAAATCTGGCTTGGCGGCCCGTCTTTCATTGCCTTGCTTGTGCTGCTGACGGCGGTGATGATCTGGGAACTGTCGATGATGAGTGCGCCTGCCGCGCGCGGGTTGGCCGTGGCGTTGGCGCTTTGTTCAGCGGCGGCACTGCTGTTGGCCGTGGCGTTGCCGCAGTGGGTGTCCTGGGTGGTGCTTGCACTTCCTGCGCTTGGTCTTGCGCTGACGCCGCGCCGTGATCCCGGCCTGATGGCGTGGATCGGGTTTGCGGTGATGCTGGCGGGTTTTGGGCTAATCGTCCTGCGGGTATCGGCAGGCGGTGTGGCGATCCTGTGGTTGGTCAGCATTGTCGTGGCTTCGGATGTTTTGGGCTATTTCGCAGGGCGCTTGATCGGCGGGCCAAAGTTATGGCCGGCGATCAGCCCGAAAAAAACCTGGTCGGGCACGGTCGCAGGGTGGCTCGGGGCGGGCGTTGTCGGGCTGGGTTTTGTGCTTGCGGGCACTGCGGGTGCCGGGCTGATCGTGCTGTCGCCGCTGGTGGCGCTGGCAGGGCAGATGGGCGACATCACCGAAAGCTGGATCAAGCGGCGGGCTGGCGTCAAGGATGCGTCGCGTCTGATCCCGGGGCATGGTGGGGTGCTGGACCGGTTTGATGCGATGACCGGGGCGGTGCTTGCCGTCATGCTGATCGGGCTGGTCGTGCCGTTGCCATTCGAGAAGGTGTAACGGATGCGGTCGGTTTCGGTATTCGGCGCGACGGGGTCGGTCGGGGAAAGCACGTTCGATCTGCTGATGCGGCAGGGCGGGCCAGAGGTTTACAGTTGCGTCGCACTGACCGGCGGCCACAAGGTGGATCGTCTGGCGCAAATGGCCCGCGCGCTGCGGGCAGAGGTCGCGGTGACCGCAGAAGAGGCCTGCCTGCCGGCCTTGCGCGCGGCGCTGGCGGGATCCGGCGTTCAGGCCGCCGCAGGGCAGGCGGCCATTGCCGAGGCCGCCGACCGGCCTGCCGACTGGGTGATGAGCGCTATAGTGGGTGCCGCAGGACTGGTGCCGGGAATGCGCGCGCTGCGTCACGGGCGCACGCTGGCGCTTGCCAACAAGGAAAGTCTGGTGACCGCAGGTCCGCTGATGATGCGCACCGCAGCCAAACACGGCGCGCGGATCCTGCCGGTGGACAGCGAGCATTCTGCGATCTTTCAGGCCCTGGTCGGCGAAGACATGGCCTCGGTCGAACGGATCATCCTGACGGCATCGGGGGGGGCCTTGCGCGATTGGCCTCTGGAAAGGCTGGCCGCAGCAACGGTGACCGAGGCGCTGGCGCATCCGAACTGGGCCATGGGACCGCGAATCACCATCGACAGCGCAAGCATGTTCAACAAGGCGCTGGAAGTCATTGAGACCCGAGAATATTTCGGCGTAGCGCCTGCGCAGGTCGAGGTGATCATCCATCCAGAATCAATGATCCATTCGCTGGTCGGCTATCGGGACGGGGCGATAATGGCGCATCTGGGGGCCGCTGACATGCGGCATCCGATTGGCTATGCGCTGAACTGGCCGGAACGTTTGCCGCTGCCGGTGGCGCGGCTGGATCTTGCCGCGCTCGGGCGTCTTACGTTCCGCGCACCCGATCTTGACCGCTATCCGGCGCTGCGGCTGTGCCGCGAGGTGATGGAAACCGGCGGGCTGGCAGGGGCTGTGTTCAACGCGGCCAAGGAAGTGGCGCTGG
Organism: Paracoccaceae bacterium; assembly: GCA_031400505.1. GTDB lineage: Bacteria > Pseudomonadota > Alphaproteobacteria > Rhodobacterales > Rhodobacteraceae > JAIYDJ01. Next base: position 46,157 of record JANNPZ010000006.1, read on the forward strand.
ACCATTTCATCTCCGGAAGCCTTGGGTTTGCCCAGATGGCAGGCTTGGTCGAGGCGACGCTCGCCCGGCTTTCGTCGGACATCCGCCTTGGAAAAGCCGTTGAGGGACTTGAGGATGTGCTGGAGGCGGACCATTTGACACGGGTAAGGGCACGCGAAATTGCGGCCGGCATGCAGGCACGATAGCGGGAGCAGGGCGTTTGGATTTTGTGGGATTGGTGTCGGGTGCGGGCGGTTTCTTGTGGACGGTGGTGTCATTCATCGTGGCACTGTCGATCATCGTGGCCGTGCATGAATATGGCCACTACATCTTCGGACGCCTGACCGGCATCCATGCCGAGGTGTTTTCGCTGGGCTTTGGGCCAGTGCTTTTCAGTCGGGTCGATCGCCGAGGGACCAAGTGGCAGTTGGCTGCACTGCCGTTCGGCGGCTATGTGAAATTTCTGGGCGACGCGGATGCCTCTTCGCGGCGGGATCAAGGGGCGATGACCGGACTTTCGGCGGCAGAATTGCGCCGTACGATGCACGGGGCGCCACTTTGGGCGCGCGCGCTGACGGTTCTTGCGGGACCTGTGTTCAATTTCTTGCTCACGATTGCGGTGTTCGTAGGGGTGGTCGCGTGGACCGGTGTTGCGTTGGACAAGCCCGTCGTAGGCGAAATGCGGGACGTACCCTTCGAAGGTGTGTCATTGCAGCAGGGCGACCAGATTCTGGCCGTCAACGGGACTGCAACCCCGGATCTTGCGGCCTATGGTGCTGCCGTCTCTGGTATTGGCCCGGCGGCTTCGGTTACCTATCTGATCGACCGCGCGGGTGCACAGATCGAGGTGTCGGGACCTCATCCGATGCCGCCGATTGCTGCGTTTGTGCAGCCCAAATCGGCGGCGATCGACGCGGGATTGCAGGCCGGGGACGTGATTCTAGCGGCAAACGGACAAGCCGTCAGCAGCTTTGCGGAACTGCCGCCGATTGTCGAAGCCTCGCAGGGCCAAGCCGTTGCCCTGAAGGTCTGGCGTGCGGGCGAAACATTCGATCTGACGCTTAGCCCCCGCCGACGCGACCTTCCGACTGAAACGGGATTTGAAACGCGGTGGTTGATCGGTGTGTCGGGCGGATTGCTGTTCGAATTCGCCGTCCGCCAGCCCGGTCCGTTCGAAACCGTTGGGCTCGCGCTGGATCAGACATGGTATGTCGGCACAACGTCGCTGTCCGGTCTGTGGCATATCGTGACCGGTTCGATTTCAAGCTGCAACATCTCGGGTCCGATCGGCATGGCCGAGGTCATGGGTGACGCGGCACGGTCGGGGTTCGAGACATTCGTGCAAATGCTTGCCGTGCTGTCGCTGGGCATCGGACTGTTGAACCTGTTTCCGATTCCGGTGCTGGATGGCGGGCATCTGGTGTTTCACGTCTGGGAGGCCGCAACCGGCAAGCCGCCAAGCGACAAAGCGTTGCAGGTGCTGATGTCCCTCGGCCTGGCGCTGCTGCTGTCGCTGATGGTCTTTGCGATTTCCAACGATCTTTTCTGCACCTGATCCGGATCTGCCGGGCCACAGTCTTGCCCCAATTCCATGCCATAACCGCGTGGAAATCGTTAACAGGGCGGATACGGGGCGGATCATGCAGCTGCTAATGGACGGGTACAAAGGGGTCAGACTGCTGGTCTGGCTGAACTGGGACCGGATCTTCGTGTTGGGAACTGTGGTTGCCGGGTTGCTGGCAGGCGCGTTCCTTGGCACGACAATCGTTCAACCCTGAAGACCTGGCGCAAAACTATCCACAGTTTTTTTCACAGGCCCTGCCGCTACCGGCTGTGTTTGACGTCAGCCTTTTGACAAGCCCGATACGAGCGGCTAGTCAGACGTAGCAGACGTTTGATTGGGCGGAGAAAACCATGGGCAAGCACATTGGCGCGGGCGGTCGGCGCGAAGTGTTTTTCAAGACAGTGCTTCGTCCAGCCTTGGTAGCGGTTTTGCTAGGTTCAACAGGGATTTCGGGCGCGTTCTTCGCGCCGGCCTGGGCACAAAGCTATAGCTTCTCGAACGTCAACATCGAGGGAAACGTGCGGGTCGATGGCGAAACCATTCTTGGCTTTGCGGGAATCAAGCGCGGGCAGGGCGTCTCAGCGGGCGAATTGAATGACGCCTACCAGCGCATCGTTAACTCTGGGTTGTTCGAAACCGTTGTCGTCGATCCGAAAGGCGGCACTCTGGTAATCCGGGTGAAGGAATACCCAACGGTCAATGTGGTCGATTTTCAGGGTAACAAACGGATCAAAGACGAAAATCTGCTCGAAGTGATCACGTCAAAGTCACGCCTGATCTATTCGCCGTCCAAGGCCGAGGCGGATGCCGCAACCATTGCCGAGCAGTATCGCGTGACCGGGCGAACGGCAGCCACAGTCGAGCCCCGGATCATCCGGCGCTCTGACAACCGCGTCGACCTTGTGTTTGAAATTCAGGAAGGCAAGACCGTCGAAATCGAGCGGCTGTCCTTTGTCGGCAACCGCGCGTTTTCCGACCGCAGGTTGCGCCAGATTCTGGAAACCAAACAGGCCGGTTTCCTGCGGCAGGTGATCAAGCGCGACACGTTCCTGAACGAGCGCCTTGAGGTTGACAAGCAGATGCTGCGGGATTTCTACCTGTCGCGCGGCTATGTCGATTTTGAAATTCTGGACGCGTCGGCCGAATTGGCCCGTGAACGCGACGCGACATTCCTGTCATTCTCTGTCCGCGAAGGGCGCAGCTTCAATGTCGGTGCGGTCAGCACGGTGTCAGAAGTCGAAGGCGTCGATGCGGCCGAATTCGACGCGGTGCGCAAGCTGCGTTCTGGGGTCACCTACACACCGGCCATCATCGAAAACAACGTCGCGCGGATGGAAACGCTTGCACTGCGCAAGGGGCTGAATTTCATCATCGTCGAGCCTCGCATCACCCGCAACGATCGCAATCAGGTGATCGATGTGCAGTTCGTTCTGACGCGTGGGCAGAAGGTTTTCGTCGAACGGATCGATATCGAAGGCAACACCACGACGCTTGACCAGGTCGTGCGGCGGCAGTTCCGGTCCATCGAAGGCGACCCGTTCAACCCGCGTGAAATCCGGCAGGCGGCCGAACGGATCCGGGCACTGGGGTATTTCTCAAATGCCGAAGTCGATGCACAGCAAGGCTCGGCGCCGGATCAGGTTGTGGTCAACGTTGATCTTGAAGAGCAACCGACCGGGTCGCTGTCCTTTGGTGCCAGCTATGGCGTGTCAAACGGATTTGGTTTGGCGGTGGGTTTTGCCGAAACCAACTTCCTAGGCCGTGGTCAGACGTTCAATATCAACCTTCAAACCGGCGCTGACACGACCGATAGCAGCATCAGCTTTGTCGAGCCCAGCTTTTTGGGCCGCGATTTGCGGTTCAAGTTCGATGCGGGCTATGCGATCAGCGAAAGCGACAACGCCTTTTACGATACCACTGATATCTTCATCAGCCCGTCAATCGACTTTCCGATCGGCGCCAACAGCCGGTTTGTATTGCGCTATGCGCTGAGTGAAGACCTGATCGAAAATGTCGCGGGCAGCGATACGCCGACTGACCTGACCGATGACTCGTCGCAGATCCTGTTCGACGAGGCAGCGCGCGGCAAGGTCCTGACATCCGCAATCGGCTACAGCTATGTGTATGACACAAGGTTCACCGGTTTGAACCCCAACAACCGGGTCCTGATCCGGTTCGGGCAGGATCTGGCAGGTCTGGGCGGCGATGCGACCTATCTGGAATCCAGCCTGTTTGCCTTGGCTGAAACCAAGGTGATCAAGGAAGAGGTTACGATTCGCGCGATTTTCGAGGCGGGTCTTATCAACGGGATCGACGGCTACGGCACAAGGGTCACAGAACGGTATTTTGGCCGCAGCAAGATCCGCGGATTCGAAGCAAACGGCATCGGTCCTCGCGATCTGGGCAGCGTCAACGAAGACGCCCTGGGCGGTAACGCCTTTGCCGTGGCCCGGTTCGAGGCGGATTTCCCGCTGGGCCTTCCCGAGGAATATGGCATCAAGGGCGGGCTGTTCTTTGATGTGGGCTCTGTCTGGAGTCTGGATGCAACCAACCCCACAGTGGTGGGTGAAGACTTCTCGCTCCGCTCGACGATCGGGGTGTCGCTGTTTTGGGACACGCCGGTCGGCCCGCTTCGCTTCAACTTCAGCCGTGCCCTGCTGAAGGAAGACTTCGACAAGGAGCAGACGTTCGATCTGACCATTTCAACGCAGTTCTGATGCGGCGGTGGGTCATCGGGGTGCTGCTGGCGGTCTTGGCCAGCGGTTCTGTGGCGCAGGAACCGTCACTGTCAGGCGGCTCTATCGTTACGCTTGACCAGGACCGGCTGTTTTCGGAATCGCAGTTCGGTCGCAGTGTTCTGGCCCGCATCGAGGCTGAAGAGGCCGCATTGGCGGCCGAAAACCGCAAGCTGGAAGCGGCGTTCGAGGCAGAGGAACGCACCCTGACCGACCTGCGGACCCGTCTGTCGGCACCCGAATTCCGAAAGCTGGCCGATGAATTTGACTTGCGTGTCGAAGATGTAAGACGTGCGCAGGATGCGCGTTTCCGCGCTTTGACCCGGCGGCGCGATGAAGACCGTACCAAGTTCTTCGACTCCGCTTTGCCCGTTCTTGGCCAGCTTATGGCCGAAAAGGGCGCCGTTGCGATCATTGACCGCAGCGTCATCGTGTTGGGTTTTGGCCGGCTTGACATCACGGACGACGCAATTGCGCGACTTGATGTCGAATTGGGCGACGGGCTGCAGGAAGCAGCCCCCGATCAGCCCGACCCTGCGCCGGAACCAGTCGCACCCCCCGGGGCCGTTCCCGCGCCGGCTACGCCCTGAACTGCGTATGCTTGTCGGCGGGCGCATGACTTGCTAGGCAGGGCAAAGTGCAACACCGCCTGGATAACAGGAGCTGAGATGACCCACCTGCCTGCGATGACCACGTCTGCCGATCTGGACCTGATCCAGCGGATCATTCCGCATCGCTATCCGTTTTTGCTGATCGACAAAGTGCGTGACATCGTGGTGCCGAAATCCTGCGTTGGCATCAAGAACGTGACCTTTAACGAACCGCAATTTCAGGGGCACTTTCCGGGGATGCCGATCTTTCCGGGCGTGATGATCATCGAGGCGATGGCGCAGACCAGCGGAATTCTGGTGGGTCTGTCGATGGACCTCGTCGACAAGAACGCAACCACGTTTTTCATGGGCGTCGATGGCGTCAAGTTCCGCCGCAAGGTGGTGCCCGGTGACGTTCTGGAGTTGCACGTGACCGCCCTGCGCGGTGGCGGGCGGGTCTGGAAGTTCGAAGGACGCGCGATAGTGGATGGCGAGTTGGCCTGCGAAGCTACCTTCATGGCCATGTTCGACGTGCCGAAAGCCTGACGATGACGCCGGGTGTGCATCCCACCGCTGTGATCGAGCCTGGCGCCGTTATTGGCGCGGGTTGCCAGATCGGGCCCTTTGCCGTGATTGGGGCCGAAGTCAATCTGGGCGTCGGGGTCGTTGTCAAGGCGCATGCCGTGGTCACGGGTTGGACGGATATTGGTGCGGGAACCGAGATTTTCCCGTTCGCTTGTGTGGGCGAAGTCCCGCAGGATCTGAAATATCAGGGCGAGCGGACGCGCCTGATTGTCGGGGAGCGTTGCAAGATCCGTGAAGGTGCCACGCTGAACACCGGGACCAAAGGCGGTGGTGGTGTCACGAAGGTCGGCGATGATTGCCTTTTGATGACAGGTGCCCATGTCGGCCATGATGCGAACCTGGGAAATCGGGTGATCTTGGCCAATCAGGTGGCAATTGCCGGGCATTGTGTGATCGGCGATGATGTGATCATCGGCGGGCTGTCGGGCATCCATCAGTGGGTGCGGATCGGGCAGGGGGCGATCATCGGGGCGGTGACGATGGTGACCAACGACGTGCTGCCGCACGGGTTGGTGCAAGGCCCGCGTGGCATTCTGGACGGCCTCAATCTGGTTGGGTTGAAGCGCCGTGGGGTCAGCCGTACAGAGATTATGTCGCTTCGCGCCGCGTATCAGATGCTCGCACAGGGCGAAGGGTCGTTCTTGGACCGGGCACGTCGATTGGCGGAAGAGACCACGTCAGCGCATGTCCACGAGATCACGGATTTCATCCTGTCCGCGACGGACCGGTCGTTTCTGACGCCGAAATGAGCCGTCTTGCGATCATAGCCGGATCCGGAGATTTGCCCGGTTTGCTGGCAGCCGGATTGGCGCAATCGCCACTGGTTTGCGCATTGGAGGGGTTTTCTCCTGCATCCGTGGCGGTCGACCGCGTTTTTAGGATCGAACGCCTGGTTCCGTTTATGCGGCAGTTGACGGATGACGGCGTGGAGCGAGTGCTGTTTGCCGGGGCGGTGACGCGGCCACGGCTTGATCCAGCGTTGTTCGATCCGGCGACGGCGCAAGTGGTGCCAGAGTTGTTGGCGGCAATGGAGCAGGGGGATGATGTGACCCTGCGGGCGGTCATCGCGCTGTTCGAGCAAGCAGGGCTGTCTGTCGTTGGTCTGGCAGACGTTGCGCCGGACCTTCTGATCGGCGCGGGCACCCTGGGGCGCATTGCACCGGGGCCGCGCGATCTGACGGATGCGGCGCGCGGTGGCGCGATCCTGGAGGCGCTGTCGCCGGTGGATGTCGGGCAGGCCTGCGTGGTGGCGCAGGGTCTGTGCCTGGGGATCGAGGCGATCTTCGGCACCGACGCCCTGTTGGCAGATGTGGCCGCGCGGCGTCGGGGCGCAGGGGGCGTGTTGGTAAAGCGCGCCAAGTCGGGTCAGGATCTGCGGATCGATCTGCCCACCATCGCCCCTGCAACGGTTCAGGCGGTGCTGGAGGCCGGTCTGTCGGGGATTTGCGTCCAGGCGGGGCACGTCGTCATCCTGCACCGCGATGAGGTCATACGGCGGGCCGACGCGGGCGGTATTGCGATCTGGGCTGTACCATGAAGCTGTTCATGATCGCGGGCGAGCCTTCCGGTGATCGGTTGGGGGCTGCCCTGATGGCAGGGCTGCGCAGTCTGGTCCCGCAAGTGGAATTTCACGGCGTCGGCGGTCCTTTGATGGCCGCACAAGGGCTGAGCAGCCGGTTCCCGATGGAGGAGCTGTCTGTGATGGGGATTGCCGAGGTTTTGCCGAAGTATTTCGCGCTGAAACGTCGGATTGCCGAATGTGCGCAGGCCGCACTTGCGCTGCAGCCTGCGGCGTTGATCACCATCGACAGCCCGGATTTTTGCCTTCGGGTTGCAAAAATCGTCAAGGCAGCGCAGCCGGGGTTGCGGACCATTCACTATGTCGCGCCGTCGGTCTGGGCGTGGCGTCCGGCGCGTGCGGCCAGGATGGCGCGGGTCATCGACCATGTGCTGGCGCTGTTGCCGTTCGAGCCGCCCTATATGACTGACGCCGGGATGAGTTGCGATTTCGTGGGCCATCCAGTGGTGGCAGAACCATTGGCAACCGCCGAAGAGCGGGCGGTGTTTGACGGTGACGGGCCGCTGATCCTTGCCCTTCCGGGGTCGCGCCGCAGCGAAGTCGCGCGGGTTGCCCCGGTGATCGGGGCCGTTCTGGCCGTGGTGAAGGCGGTGCATCCGATGGCCCGCGTCGCGGTGCCGACGGTGCGCGGTGTGGCGGATCTTGTGCGCGAGGCGTCGGCGAACTGGCCCATTGCCCCGCAGATCATCGAGGATGCGGGCAGCAAACGCGGTGCCTTTGCCGCGGCGGACGTCGCACTTGCCGCGTCGGGGACGGTTTCGCTGGAACTCGCGGCCAACCGCTGTCCGATGGTGATCGCCTATGACCTTCATCCGGTCACGATGTGGCTGATGCGCAGGGCAGCGCTGATCGATACGGTCACGCTGGTCAATCTGGTGTCGGATACGCGCGTGGTGCCTGAATTTCTGGGCGACCGGTGCAGGGCCGACCTTATCGCGCCGGCGTTGCTAAAAGTTCTTGCGGACGGGACCCCGCAAGAGGCTGCGATGTGGACCACGATGGAGCGGTTGGGTTGGGGCGACGAGCCGCCAGGTCTGCGCGCAGCCCGTTCGGTGCTGGCGCATCTGCCGGCCTAGCGCCCGAGCCAGATCCAGCCGCCGCCGAACACCCGTCCGCCTTCGGGCGCATAGAAAACGCAAGCCTGCCCGGCGGACACGCCGTCTTCGGGGTCGAGCAGTTCTACAGTCGCCTCGGTTGACGATAGCGGTCTGACCACCGCAGGGCGCGGTGGCCGGGTCGAGCGAACCTTGACCCAAAGGTGCCATTCGGATCGCGCATCAAAGGGTTCGTCACCCAACCAGTTGATTTCACGCAGCGGAATGGTGCGGGTTGACAGCGCAGCTTTGGGTCCGACGACCACCCGGCGGGTGTCGGCGTCAAGTTTCACGACATAGACCGGATCCTCAAGACCGCCGAGTCTCAGGCCCTTGCGCTGTCCGATCGTATAGTGGATCACCCCGCGATGCGCACCGATGACGGTCCCGGCAAGATCCACGATATCGCCCGGTTCTGCCGCGCCGGGGCGCAGCTTTTCGATCACCGCGGCATAATTGCCGTTTGGCACAAAGCAGATGTCCTGGCTGTCCGGCTTGTCGGCGACGGACAGCCCATAGCGGGCGGCCAGCGCACGGGTTTCGGCCTTGGACATCAGATGCCCAAGCGGAAAGCGCAGGTAGTCAAGCTGATCGGGCGTGGTCGAGAACAGGAAATAGCTTTGATCGCGCGCGGAATCCGCCGCCTTGTGCAGTTCCGGGGTCCGGCCAAGCTTGCGTTGGATATAGTGGCCCGTCGCCATGCAATCGGCGTCCAGGTCGCGGGCCGTCGCAAGCAAATCCTTGAACTTGACCCTTTCGTTGCAGCGGATACAGGGCACCGGCGTAGCCCCGGCCAGATAGGCGTCGGCAAATTCCTCGATCACAGCCGCGCGAAAGGTGTTTTCATAGTCCAGAACGTAGTGCGGAAAGCCCATGGTTTCGGCGACGCGGCGGGCGTCATGAATGTCACGCCCCGCACAGCAGGCACCTTTCTTGGCAAGTGCTGCCCCGTGGTCATAAAGTTGCAAGGTGACGCCCACGACATCGTAGCCCTGATCCGCCAGCATCGCTGCGACAACCGACGAATCAACCCCGCCTGACATGGCCACCACGACCCGCGTGTCGGCGGGTGACTTCGCAAAGCCTAAAGAATTGAGCGGAGCATCAAGCATGAAAGTCCCATCCGTAGTCGGACAGCAATATAGGAAAATGCTAAGCACTCTCAACCCCCGGATTTCAGCAATGCTTAAGGACGACAGGTCAAAGTATGCACAGGAACGAGGGACCGCTTATGTATCTTAAACGTGTTGACGGACCGCGCCAGGTTACGTTGCCGGATGGCAGCACCCTCAGTCGCGCCGATTTGCCCAACCCTGAGACCCGTCGATGGGTCGCCAGCCGCAAGGCCATTGTCGTGAAAGCGGTTGTTTACGGGCTGATTTCAGAGTCCGAAGCGATGGAGAGGTATGCGTTGTCTGCCGAAGAGTTCGGTTTATGGCGCCAAGCAGTTGAGTCGCACGGCGAAAAGGCGCTGCGTGTGACGACTATTCAAAAATACAGACAACTTTAAGTTGTATTTTTCTCCCGTGCAGGCAGAGTAACCCCCGATTAACCATTGATCGTCAGTGTCGTTAACGAACAAGGGCCTCAGGCGGAGCACGGGCAGATGCGAATTCTACTGGTGGAAGATGATCCCACAACCTCACGCAGCATTGAATTGATGCTGACCCATGCCAATCTGAATGTGTACTGCACGGATCTGGGCGAAGATGGGATCGATCTGGCCAAACTCTATGACTACGATCTGATCCTTCTCGACCTGAATTTGCCGGACATGTCGGGTCACGAGGTGCTGCGTCAACTTCGGTTGGCCCGGGTTGATACCCCGATTCTGATCTTGTCGGGATCAGACGACACGGAAAGCAAAATCAAGGGCTTCGGGTTTGGCGCGGATGACTATCTGACCAAACCGTTTCATCGCGAAGAACTGGTCGCACGGATTCATGCGATCATCCGCCGCTCGAAAGGCCATAGCCAGTCGATCATCCGGACAGGGCGCATTTCGGTCAATCTGGATGCAAAGACCGTGGATGTTGAAGGTACGACGGTACACCTGACGGGCAAGGAGTATCAGATGTTCGAGCTTCTTTCGCTGCGCAAAGGTACGACGCTCACCAAAGAGATGTTTCTTAACCATCTCTATGGCGGCATGGACGAGCCGGAACTGAAAATCATCGACGTCTTCATCTGCAAGTTGCGCAAAAAGCTTGTCGAAGCGACAGGCGGGGCGAACTATATCGAAACCGTCTGGGGTCGCGGCTATGTGTTGCGCGAACCGGTTGCGGTCGCCGTAGCTCCACGCTTTGCTGCAAGGGCCTGAGGCTGGACCTCGGCGAGTTTGCGCCATAGCTATACTCTCGCAACTGGGAGGGGGCGATGGAAGCGACGCGTGCCGTGTCAGAGTTGAGCGAAGCAGAAGCAGCAGCAGAGCTGGCCGCATTGGCCAGCGTCTTGGCAAGAGCAAACCGGGCGTATCACACACAAGACGCGCCAGAGTTGACGGACGCCGCCTATGACGCCCTGAAACAGCGAAACTCGGCGATCGAATCGCGGTTTCCGAGGCTAAAGCAAACCGACAGCCCGAGCGACCGCGTGGGGGCGCCAGTTGCGGATGGTTTTGCCAAGGTGGCGCATTCGGTCCGGATGCTTAGCCTGGAAAACGCGTTTGAGTCTGATGATCTGGTCGACTTCGATGACCGGGTGCGCAAATACCTCGGGCACACGGGGCCGCTTTTCTATACTGCCGAGCCCAAGATCGATGGCTTGTCACTGTCGCTGCGCTATGAAGCCGGAGTTCTGATTTACGCCGCAACGCGTGGCGATGGCGACGTTGGCGAAAACGTCACCGACAATGCCCGCACGATTGCCGATATCCCGCAGCGACTTGTCGGCGCGCCCGAAGTGATCGAGGTGCGGGGTGAAGTCTACATGTCACATGCTGATTTCGCGGCGCTGAATGCACGGGGTGACCGGGTCTTTGCCAATCCGCGGAACGCCGCCGCTGGGTCGCTCCGGCAACTTGATGCGTCGATCACAGCCGCAAGGCCGTTGCGCTTTTTTGCCTATGCTTGGGGCGCGCTGTCGGAACCACTGGCAAAGACCCAGTCCGGCGCGATTGCCAGGTTGGCCGAACTGGGATTTCCGACCAACCCGCTGACGGCTTTGTGCGACGGCCCCAACATGCTGCTGGCACAGTATCGGTCGATCGAGGCGCAACGGGCGACCTTGGGCTATGACATTGACGGCACTGTCTACAAAGTCGACGATTTGGCCCTGCAAGCACGGCTTGGCTTTCGGTCCAACACGCCGCGATGGGCAATTGCCCACAAGTTTCCGGCGGAACTGGCGTGGACGCGGCTTTTGGGGATCGACATTCAGGTGGGCCGCACCGGTGCGCTAAACCCGGTCGCGCGGTTGGCGCCGGTGACGGTAGGCGGCGTGGTGGTCAGCAATGCAACGTTGCACAACGAGGATTACATCGCGGGGCGCGATGCCAAGGGTAACGAAATCCGGGGCGGCAAGGATATTCGGCCAGGCGACTGGGTGCAGGTGTATCGCGCGGGCGACGTGATCCCCAAGGTCGCTGATGTTGATTTGTCGCGCAGGGATGTGCAGGCACTTCCTTTCGCGTTTCCGGACACGTGCCCGGAATGTGGCTCGGGTGCGCTGCGCGAGGTCGGCGATGCGGTGCGCCGCTGCACCGGGGGGCTGATTTGCCCTGCCCAAGCGGTAGAGCGGCTGAAGCATTTCGTCAGCCGGGGTGCGTTTGACATCGAAGGACTGGGGGCAAAGCAGGTCGAGATGTTCTTCCACGACGCCGATCTGCCGGTAAAGACACCGGCCGACATCTTTACGCTCGCGGAACGGGATGCGGCCAACGGCTTGCGCAAGCTGAAGAACCGCGATGGGTTTGGAGAGCGCTCGGTCGGCAATCTGTTCGCAGCCATCGAGGCCAAACGACGCATCCCGCTGGACAGGCTGATCTTTGCCTTCGGCATCCGTCATGTCGGCGAAGCGGCTTCGGCGTTGCTCGCCAGGCATTATGCGACCTGGCTTTCGTTCGAGATGGCGATGACCAATGCTGTTCCTGACAGACAGGAATGGGCCGAACTGACGTCGATCGACGGTGTCGGTGCCGTGTTGGCTGGGTCGCTGGTCGCGGCTTTTCAGAATGCAGCAGAGCGGGCCGCGATCGATGCGCTTGTGGCACATCTGGACGTGCAGCCGGTGCAGATGTCGGTGCTGTCAGACAGCCCGGTGGCGGGCATGACGGTGGTTTTCACAGGTACGCTTGAACAGATGACCCGCGCAGAGGCAAAGGCACGGGCCGAAGCGCTGGGGGCCAAAGTCGCAGGGTCGGTCAGTGCCAAAACCGACGTGCTGGTTGCAGGTTCGGGTGCCGGGACCAAGGCGAAAGAGGCGGCGCGGCTGGGCATCAAGATCCTGGACGAGGGTGCCTGGCTCGCGCTGATCGGCAAAGCATGAGCCGGCCGGAGCTGCTGTTCCCTTTGTTTGCCGATCTGGAAACGCTGGCGGGTGTTGGGCCAAAAACCGCCAAAGCCTTGGCAGGACTGGCGATTGCATGCCCCAAAGACCTGCTGTTCTTGCTGCCGGTCGGCGGCGTAGACCGCAGCCGCAAAACCTCTGTCCGCGATGTGACCCCGCCCTGCACGGTGACTGTCGAGGTTGTGGTCGGTGCGCATTTCCCGCCCCGTGCCAAAGGGCCCTACCGGGTGATGGTGCGCGATCCAGAGCTGGAGTTTCAGGTCGTCTTTTTTCACGCACGGGCTGACTTTCTGCAAAAGCTGCTGCCGACCGGCCAACGCCGGCTGGTGTCGGGCAAGGTGGAACTCTTCGACGGCATCGCCCAGATGGTGCATCCCGACCATGTCTTGCGCCCAGAAGAGGCAGGAGAGCTGCCGCTTTACGAGCCGGTCTATCCACTGGTCGCGGGTGTCACGCATAAACTGCTGGGCCGGGCGATTGCAGACACACTGTTGCGCGCGCCCGATCTGCCGGAATGGATCGACGGCCCCTATCTGCGACAGGAAGGTTGGCCGTCCTGGCGCGAGGCGCTGCGGTTGGCGCATGCCCCAACGCAGGCGGGCGATTTCGCGCAAACGGCCCCCGCGCGGGCCCGGCTGGCCTATGACGAGATGTTCGCGCATCAATTGACGCTTTCGATGGCGCGGGCGACCTTGCGGCGCGGCAAGGGGCAGGTCACCCGTGGCACAGGTCAGTTGCAGAAGCAGGTGCTGCAAAGTCTGCCCTATCAGCCAACGGGCGCGCAGATCCGCGCTGTCGCCGAAATCGCACAGGACATGGAAAAACCGTTGCGGATGAACCGGCTGCTGCAAGGTGATGTCGGATCGGGCAAGACGCTGGTTGCGTTTCTGTCGCTCTTGATCGCCGTCGAGGCGGGCGGGCAGGGGGTGATGATGGCACCGACCGAAATTCTGGCGCGCCAGCACCACGATGGCCTTGCTCCTTTGGCGCGGGCGGCAGGGGTGCGCCTTGATCTGCTGACCGGGCGTGACAAGGGCGCGGACCGCAAGGCAAAACTGAAGGCGCTGGCAGACGGCGCAACCGGAATTCTGGTTGGCACCCATGCGGTATTCCAAAAGGATGTGCAGTTTGCCGACCTGCGGCTTGCGGTGGTAGACGAACAGCACCGGTTCGGCGTCGCGCAGCGGATGGAACTGGGGGCAAAGGGGCAGGCGGCGGATGTGCTGGTGATGACGGCAACGCCGATCCCGCGCAGCCTCGCGCTGGCGAGCTATGGCGACATGGATATCTCGGTGCTGGATGAAAAGCCGGCAGGACGCAAACCGATCCGCACAGCGCTGATCCCGACTTCACGGATCGACGAAGTGGTCGCGCATCTGGCGCAGGCGCTTGCCGAGGGGCGGCAGGCCTATTGGGTCTGCCCCTTGGTCGAAGACAGTGAAGTGGTTGATTATGCCTCGGCTGAGGCGCGGTTTGCGGCGTTGCGCGCGGCCTTGGGCGACCGGGTCGGGCTGGTGCACGGCCAGATGCCGCCGGCCGAAAAAGACGAAAGCATGCGGCGATTCGTGGCCGGAGAGATCTCGGTTCTGGTCGCAACAACCGTGATCGAGGTCGGGGTGAACGTGCCCAACGCCTCGATCATGGTGATCGAGCGGGCCGAGATTTTTGGCCTGTCGCAAATGCATCAACTGCGCGGGCGAGTCGGGCGGGGAGCCGCCGCATCGACCTGCCTGCTGATGTATCAAGCCCCACTTGGCGAGGCAGGCGAGCGTCGCCTGAAGGTGATCCGCGCCACTGAGGATGGCTTTCGGATCGCTGAAGAAGACCTGGCAATGCGCGGGGCAGGCGATCTGATCGGCACGGCGCAATCCGGGTTGCCAAGGTTTCGGGTGGCGGACCTTGAAAAACAGGCAGGTCTGATGGCCGTGGCGCAGTCGGATGCCCGTCGCCTGCTGGCAGAGGATCCGGAATTGACCAGCCCCCGCGGCCAGGCTGCACGCACCCTGCTTTGGTTGCTGGATCACGATCGCGCGATCAGGCTGCTGTCCGTAGGTTAAGCCCCGGCAGTGGCGTGCCACGTGCTGGCACACACTGTGATCGCAGAAACTTGGTCGAATGTTCCTATAAAGTTCTTTACATCTTAGTAAAATTGTGAGAACAATACAGCAACAAAAGACAGGAGGACCAGATGTTCGGCGAAATCAAAGACATTCTCAGGCGCGGCAAAGGGCTGCTGATTGAAGATGCCGTCGGGGTCACTGTCTTGTTTGGCTTGCTGTTCGCCGGTCTGTCCTTGACCGGGACGGCGTGAAAACTGCCTGCGGTCTTTGCTGACCGGGCCTGTTGCATTTGTCCCCACGGGATGCAACCCGAGGTTTTCCTGCCTCGCAGCCCGCGAAAAGACACGCGACTTGCCGCCGCCATCCACAGTGATGGTCGGCGGTCTTTTTCTTACAACGCTGCTTCTGCCAGCGATGCAGCCTCGCAGGCAGCTTCGATCGACAGCAGGATGGACGCATGCCTGTTCTTGTAATCGCGCGCCGGGATCAGCACTTGATACTCCTGAAACGGGGCGTCGGGGATCGGTCCGCCTGATTTCAGCATGTTGGCAAGGCTGGTCCGCACGGTTTCCAGCTTTTCGCGGGTACAGCCCAGAACCGACCGGCCGAGTACCGACGCTGCCGCCTGACCCAACGCGCAGGCTTTGACGTCTTGCGCAAACTCTGCCACCCGCCCGTCCCGCATCACCAGATCGACCGTAACCGAGGATCCGCACAGCGGCGATCGCTTGCGCACGCTGGCCCCGGGCATCGTCAGCCGCCCGGTATGGGGGATGTCGGCTGCAAGGGCCAGGATGCGGCCGGAATAGAGTTTGATCAGATCGCTGTCGCTCATGGTTTTCCCCAAGACATTGACATAGATAAGCGCTCAGCCGTGTTTCGCCAAGGAGAACCCGCATGTCCTTCGATCCCGCCAGCCTGTCTTATGATGCCAACGGATTGATCCCCTGCATCGCGCAGGACGAACAAAGCGGTGTTGTGCTGATGTTTGCCTGGATGAACTTGCAATCGCTGACGATGACCTTGCAAACCGGGCGAATGACCTATTGGTCGCGGTCGCGGGCGGCGCTGTGGATCAAGGGCGAGACGTCGGGGCATATCCAGACTCTGATCGAATTGCGGCTTGATTGCGATCGCGATTGTCTGCTGGCGGTGATCCGGCAAGAGGGGCCGGCCTGTCACACCAACAGATTGACCTGCTTTTTCACGGCAATCCGGGCCGGGGAAGAGCTAGAGATCTTCAAACCTGTGGCATGAACAGCATCCGGCGCAGGTCCGCTGGCGAGGCCCCATCGGCGCGATAGGTGGCCAGGCTGCGCGAGGCATCCCGTTTTGCCAGCCGCTTGCCTTGTTCGTCGCGGATCAGGCGGTGGTGATGGTAAAGCGGTGTCGTCACCCCAAGAAGCCGTTGCAGCATGACATGAACATCTGTTGCCTCGAACAGGTCCATCCCCCGCGTTACCTCGGTGATACCTTGCACGTTGTCGTCGAGCACTACGCACAAATGATATGCTGCCGTATCAAGGTCGCGGCGCGCCAGAACCACATCGCCGACCCGCCCCATCAAGCGCGATCCTGACACGCGGTGCAACCCGTTGCGTTCGGGCCCGGTTTCGGTGAACGAAAGTTTACTTACGTCAATTGCGTCCAACGCCTTGGCCAGGTTCAGCCGGATGGCGTCGGTCGGCGTGCGGCTTGACATCGGGCGATGGCGGCAAGTGCCGGGGTAGACCGCGCCATCGGGCGGCAGGTGGGTGACACCTTCCTGCGGGGCCGTCAAAGCTGCGTGAATATCGGCGCGCGAGCAGCCGCAAGGATAGCACAGCCCGCGTGCGATCAGTCCATTCAGCGCAAGAGCGTAATCTGCCAAATGCTCTGACTGTCGCCGCACCGGAGATTGCCAACGCACGCCAAGCCAGTGGAGGTCGTCGAAGATGGCCGCCTCGTATTCGGGTCGCGCGCGAGCAAGGTCGGTATCCTCGATCCGCAGCAAAAATTCGCCACCGACAGCTTTTGCGCGGTCAAATCCCGTCAGGGCGGAAAATGCACGACCAAGATGCAGCGGCCCGGTCGGTGACGGGGCGAAACGGGTTATGTAAGCCATGTCATGAAGGCGTCTTTGGCGCGGTCAGTATAGGCCTTGTAACGATCCTTGCGCCCCTTGCGCCCGCCACGTGCGTCAATCGGGGGGAAGAGGCCGAAGTTGACGTTCATCGGCTGAAATGTCTTTGCATCGGCCCCGCCCGTGATGTGGGTGATCAGCGCCCCCATTGCCGTGTCGGCCGGGGGCGGAAACACTATCTCACCTTTGATCGCGGATGCGGCCATCCTGCCCGCCAGCAAGCCCATCGCAGCAGATTCCACATACCCCTCGACCCCGGTGATCTGCCCGGCAAATCGAATATGGGGACGCGACTTGAGCCGCATCTGATTGTCCAGCAAGGTGGGCGAGTTGATGAATGTGTTGCGATGAATGCCGCCCAACCTTGCGAAACTTGCATTCTCAAGTCCGGGTATGGTTTTCAGAACAGCAGCTTGCGCGCCGTATTTCATCTTGGTCTGAAAGCCCACGATGTTGTAAAGCGTGCCAAGTTTGTTGTCGCGGCGCAGTTGCACCACGGCATGCGGCTTGGGTCCGCGTGGGTTGGTCAGACCCACCGGCTTCATCGGGCCCCACCGCAGTGTCTCGCGGCCCCGTTCGGCCATCACCTCGATGGGCAGGCATCCGTCGAAGTAGCCAGCCGTTTCGCCCGGATGAAATTCGGTCTTCTCCGCCGCAAGCACCGCGTCGATGAAAGCCTCATATTGCGCGCGGTCCATCGGGCAATTCATGTAGGCGGTCTGTTCTTCTTCGGTTTCACCCTTGTCATAGCGCGACTGCATCCAGGCCACCGACATATCGACGCTATCGGCGTAAACGATTGGGGCGATGGCATCAAAAAAGGCAAGGGATTCGGCACCAGTAGCGTTGCGGATCGATTGCGCCAATGCGCCAGACGTCAATGGTCCGGTTGCGATGATCCATAGTCCACTCGAAGGTAGTTCGGTAATCTCTTCGGATGAAACGGATATCAGTGGATGCGCCTTGATGCGGTCCGTGACGCTTTCGGCAAAAAGATCACGGTCTACCGCCAGTGCGCCCCCGGCAGGCAGGCGGTGCGCTTGAGCCATTTCCATGATCAGTCCGCCTGCCGCCCGCATTTCCCAATGCAGCAACCCCACTGCGTTGCGTTCGTCATCGTCCGACCGGAACGAGTTCGAACAGACCATTTCCGCCAGCAACCCGGTGCGATGTGCAAACGTGCCGACGGTGGGGCGCATCTCGTGAATGACCACCGGCACGCCTGCTTGCGCTGCCTGCCAGGCCGCCTCGGACCCTGCCATGCCGCCGCCGATGATGTGAAGGGTTTCGGTCATTTCGCCCCGTTGAACAGTCTCGCACGCTGATCCGCCACAAAGGCCACCGGATCGCCCACGTCAATCCCCAACTCGGCGCATTTCAGGAAAAACCCTTGCGCGGGCAGACCTTGCGACAGTTTGCCTTTACAAAGCGCTGCGCGCAAAGGTCGACGGGCCTGTGCATCCTGTTCCATCAAATTCTCAAGACCTGCCGTCACTTCCCCGATACGCACCCCCAGATCACGCGACAGCGCACCATAGGTCGTGGTGCGTCCTGCCGCGGCCAGCGCCAAAAGATACGCCTCAAGCCGGATCATCGCCCTGTTCCGCGACCCGCGCTACCGACACCACCTGTTCATCGCCCCCGATGTTGAACACCTTGACCCCGCCCGCCGAGCGGGAGCGGAAGGAAATCTGCGCCACTGGCACCCGGATCGACTGGCCCGTGCTGGTGGCCAGCATGATCTGATCGCCCAGATCCACCGGGAAAGACGCCACCAGCGGCCCGCCCCTCATCGCGCCGTCCATTGCCTTGACCCCCATGCCACCGCGCCCGCGCACCGGATAATCGTGGCTGGAGCTTAGTTTACCCGCCCCGCTTGATGTGATGGTCAGGATCAGATCCTCGGCCGCCGACATTGCCGCATAGCGCTCGGGGGTCAGTTGGCCTTCCGCTGCGGCGTCTTCCTCGTCGTCGGCTTCATCTTCGGTCACGCCGGCCATCAGGCGGCGTTGCTTGAGGTAGGCTGCACGCTCTGCCGGATCGGCCTCGAAATGGCGGATGATGGCCATCGACACAACGCTGTCGCCTTGCGACAGGCGAACGCCGCGTACCCCGGTGGAACCGCGGGATTTGAAGACACGAATCTCGGTTGTGGGAAAACGTATCGCCCGACCCAGCGCCGTGACCAGCATCACATCATCGGTATCATTGGCAATTGCCGCGTTCACCAGGCTTACGCCCTCGGGCAGGTTCATCGCGATCTTGCCGTTGCGTTTGACATTGGTGAAGTCCGACAGATCGTTTTGTCGCACGTCGCCGTCGCTGGTGGCAAATACGATCTGCAGGTTGTCCCAGTCTTCTTCTGGCACATCGACCGGCATCAAGGCGGCGATGCTGACGCCCTGAACAATCGGAAGCAAGTTGATGATTGCCTTGCCTTTTGCCGTTCTGCCAGCCAGCGGCAAGCGCCAGGTTTTCAGCTTGTAGACCATCCCGTCGGTGGTGAAGAACAAAAGGTTGGTATGCGTGTTCGCGACAAAAAGCGTCGTTACAACGTCGTCTTCCTTGGTCGCCATGGACGCAAGGCCCTTGCCGCCGCGGTTCTGGCTGCGGAATTCGATCAGCGGTGTGCGCTTGATGTAACCGCCACTTGTGATCGTGACGACCATGTCTTCGCGCTCGATCAGGTCTTCGTCTTCCATGTCGCCCGACCAGTCGACAATTTCGGTGCGGCGAGGGACGGCGAAAAGGGCCTTCATCTCGCGCAGCTCGTCGGCGATGATGCCCATGATCCGGTCACGGCTGCCCAGGATTTCAAGGTAGTCCTTGATTTTTCCGGCAAGTTCCGCGAGTTCGTTGGTGATCTCTTTGACACCAAGCGCCGTCAGTCGTTGCAGGCGCAGGTCCAGGATGGCACGGGCTTGAAGTTCGGACAGGTTGTAGGTGCCGTCGTCGTTGACCGGGTGGGTGGGGTCGTCGATCAGCTTGATATAGGGGATGATCTCGCCTGCGGGCCAACGACGGGTCATCAGGCGGTGGCGGGCCTCGGCCGGGTCGGCTGAAGACCGAATGGTCGCCACCACCTCGTCAACGTTCGACACGGCGACCGCCAAACCGCACAGGATATGGCTGCGTTCGCGGGCGCGGCGCAATTCGAATGCGGTGCGGCGGGCGACAACTTCCTCGCGGAAGGTCAGGAAATGGCTGAGGAAATCGCGAAGGGTCAGTTGTTCGGGACGGCCCCCGTTCAAGGCCAGCATGTTGCAGCCGAACGAAGTCTGCATCGGGCTGAACCGGTAAAGCTGGTTCAAGACCACATCCGCCGTCGCATCGCGTTTGAGTTCGATCACCACCCGAACGCCGATCCGGTCGGATTCGTCCTGCACATGGGCGATGCCTTCGATCTTCTTTTCGCGCACCTGATCGGCGATGATCTCGATCATCCGTGCCTTGTTCACCTGATAGGGAACCTCGTCGATGATGATCGCGAAACGGTCCTTGCGCAGTTCCTCGATATGGGTGCGCGCGCGGATGATGACGGACCCGCGCCCTTCAAGGTACGCTTTACGCGCGCCAGACCGGCCAAGGATGGTGGCGCCGGTCGGGAAATCGGGCGCCGGGATGATCTCCATCAGCGCCTCCATGCTCAGGTCCGGATCGGCGATCAGGGCAAGGCAGCCGTCGATGACTTCGCCAAGGTTGTGGGGCGGGATGTTGGTGGCCATGCCCACTGCAATGCCGCCTGCGCCATTGACCAGCATGTTGGGAAAGCGCGCGGGAAGGACCGTTGGCTCGCGGTCCTTCCCGTCGTAGTTGTCCTGAAAGTCGATGGTGTCCTTGTCGATATCGGCGAGAAGATAGGCCGCCGGCTTGTCCATCCGCACTTCGGTATAGCGCATCGCAGCGGCGTTATCGCCGTCCATGCTCCCGAAATTGCCTTGCCCATCAAGGAGTTTCAGCGACATCGAGAACGGTTGCGCCATCCGAACCAGCGCATCATAGATCGCGCTGTCGCCATGCGGGTGATATTTGCCCATTGTGTCGCCCACGGGCCGCGCCGATTTGCGATAGGCCTTGTCGTGGGTGTTTCCCGATTCGTGCATCGCATAAAGGATGCGCCGATGCACCGGTTTCAACCCGTCGCGCAGGTCAGGGATCGCGCGGCTGACGATGACCGACATCGCATAGTCGAGGTAGGCCGTCTTCATCTCGGCCGCGATGTCGATCTGCGGGCCGTGATAGCTGGGCTTTTCCGGCAGATCGCCTGCGATTTCAGTATCTTCGGGAGTGTCGCTCACGTTTGTGCCGCCTGACTGAAAGGGGGTCTATATCTTGTTGTGGAAACCTTACACCAACCTACCCATGGGGTGCAAGCAAGGTGCCGCAGGCAGGCCACCGGCGATGGGAAAATCACGGCTGGCTGCAGATCTTGTGACCAGAAACCGCGAACGAGCCTAACTTGCCCGCAAGATCATCCCAAAAAGGTCGCGCGGGTCGTCGGGGTCTGCGATCATGTCGAGTTTCTCGAAGAAGCCGGTATCGTCCAGTTTGGCGCGGACATAGCGCAGGGCTGCGAAGTCTTCGATCGCAAAACCGACGGAGTCAAACAATGTGACCTGGTCTGCGGTGCTGCGCCCCGGAACCTCGCCCGCGATCACCCGCCACAATTCGACCACCGGATGGTCGGGGTCGAGTTGCTGAATTTCGCCCTCGATCCGGGTCTGGGGCGGGTATTCGACAAAGATATCGGACCGCAGCAGGATGTCGCGGTGCAATTCGGTCTTGCCGGGGCAATCGCCGCCAACACCGTTGATGTGCACGCCGGCCCCTACCATGTTGTCGGTCAGGATCGTTGCATATTGCTTGTCTGCTGTGACGGTGGTGATCACCTGCGCACCCAGAATGGCCGCCTCGGCACTGTCGCATTGCACCACGGTCAGCCCGCGCCCCGCGAGGTTCCTTGCGCATTTCGCCGTCGCTGCCGGGTCGATGTCGAAAAGCCGTACTTCGGTCAGCCCGCAGATCGCCTTGAACGCAAGGGCCTGAAACTCGGCCTGCGCGCCGTTGCCGATCAGCGCCATGGTGGTGGCCCCACGCGGCATCAGGTATTTCGCGGCCATCGCCGATGTGGCCGCAGTGCGCAGTGCTGTCAGGATCGTCATCTCTGACAGCAGCACCGGATAGCCTGTCGCGACGTCCGCCAATAGCCCGAAGGCGGTCACCGTCTGCAAGCCGCGCGCCATGTTGGACGGATGGCCGTTTACATATTTGAACCCATAGGTTTCACCATCGGACGTTGGCATCAACTCGATGACGCCGACATCGGAATGGCTGGCCACGCGGGGGGTCTTGTCGAACATCGGCCAACGGCGGAAATCGGCCTCGATTTCGGCCGCGAGGTCGATCAGGACCCGTTCGATGCCCAGATGCAGAACCAGCTTCATCATGTGATCGACCGAAACGAAGGGAACAAGGTTCAGCATCATGCGCTCCTCTTCAGGCGCTGCGGGTCGGGCGGTCGAACACTTTGCGGCCCATCAGCGAGCCCACAAGATCGACCATCAGTTTGGCAGTCATGCCACGCTCGTCCAGAAACGGGTTCAACTCGACAAGGTCAAGCGACGTGACAAGGGCTGACTCGTGCAACAGCTCCATCACCAGATGCGCCTCACGGAAGGTGGTGCCACCCGGCACGGTCGTGCCAACGGCGGGCGCGATGGTAGGATCCAGGAAATCCACGTCGAGCGAGACATGCAGCATGCCGCCCGCATCCCGCACGCGGTCCAGAAACTCGCGCAATGGGGCGACGATGCCACGCTCGTCCAGCACGCGCATGTCGTTGATCGCAATATCATGATCCAGAAGGGCTGCATGTTCGGCGGCATCGACCGAACGGATGCCGTAAAGACAGATGCGGTCGGCCGGGATCGGGCGAGGGAAGGGCAGGAAGGCGTCAAAACCCGCCCGTCCGGCAATATATGCAACGGGCGTGCCATGCAGGTTGCCGGATGTGGTGGTCAGCGGTGTGTGGAAATCGGAATGCGCATCCAGCCACAGCAGGAAAAGCGGGCGGTCCGCGCGTGCGGCAAAGGCCGAAGCCCCAGCCACCGATCCAAGCGCCAGCGAATGATCGCCACCCAGGATGATCGGCAGCGCGCCTTGCGAGAGCGCATCATCGGTGCGTTGCTGCAGCACCTGCGTCCACCCCAGCACCTGCGGCAGGGAATGCACGGCAAGGTTGGTGCAGGTGGCATCCGTCAAATCCGGCAGGGCCAGATCGCCCCAGTCGCTGACCATATGGCCAAGGTCGCGGATCGCTGCAGCAATCCCCGCAACGCGGTAGGCCGCAGGACCCATAAGACAGCCGGGGCGGCGTTGACCATCGTCGATAGGGGCACCGATAAGAATTGTGTGGGGCATGAGCGACTCCTTTGATGTCGACCATAGTGCGTCACGCAGCTTTGCGCGACCCATCCGCGCAGGCGCTTGGCTTGTTGACGGATAGGGTTTAGATTTCGATATGAAGTGGGGGAACGCATGATTGTCGAGCTGGGTCATTTCGCGCTGGTGTTGGCTTTGGCGGTCGCAGTTGTTCAAACCACACTTCCACTGTGGGGCGCGCACCGTGGCAATCTGGCCTTGATGGCTGTTGGGGATACCGCTGCCGGTATCCAGTTCCTGCTGTTGCTGACGGCATTCTCGGCGCTGACCTATGCTTTTGTGACCTCGGATTTTTCGCTCGCGCTCGTCGAAAACAACTCGCACACCGACAAGCCCATGATTTATAAGATCAGTGGTGTCTGGGGCAACCACGAAGGGTCGTTGCTGCTTTGGACGGCTATCCTTGCGTTGTTTGGGGCTTGTGCCGCTTGGTTTGGCGGCAATCTGCCAACGACGCTGCGGGCACGGGTTATTGCGGTGCAAGGCGCGATCGGTGTGGCGTTCCTGTTGTTCATGCTGCTGACATCCAATCCGTTCCTGCGGCTGGCTGTGCCGCCGATGAACGGGCAGGATTTGAATCCCTTGTTGCAAGACCCCGGTTTGGCGTTTCATCCGCCCTTCCTGTATCTGGGCTACGTAGGCCTTTCGATGTCGTTCAGTTTCGCGGTGGCGGCGCTGATCGAGGGGCGGGTCGATGCCGCCTGGGCCCGCTGGGTGCGGCCCTGGACGCTTGCGGCCTGGGTGTTCCTGACCATCGGCATCGCCATGGGATCCTGGTGGGCATATTATGAACTTGGGTGGGGTGGGTTCTGGTTCTGGGACCCGGTTGAAAATGCATCGCTGATGCAGTGGTTGTTTGCCGCGGCGCTGCTGCACAGCGCAATCGTGGTGGAAAAGCGCGAAAGCCTGAAGGCGTGGACGATCCTTCTGGCGATCCTCGCATTCGGCTTCAGCCTGATCGGCACGTTCATCGTGCGATCGGGGGTCATCACATCGGTACATGCCTTTGCCAATGACCCCGAGAGGGGGGTGTTCATCCTGCTGATCCTGGGTGTGTTTCTGGGCGGGGCTTTGCTGCTTTTCGCCTTTCGCGCCGGTGTGCTGGAGGGGCGGGGCGTGTTTGCGATGGTCAGCCGCGAATCCGCGCTGGTGGCCAACAACATTCTGCTCGCGGTTTCGGCATTGGTGGTGTTCATCGGAACCGTGTGGCCGCTTGTGGCCGAGGTGATGTGGGGCCGTGCGCTATCGGTCGGGCCGCCGTTTTTCAATGCGGCATTCTCTCCGTTTTTTGTCGGGCTGGCGATCATCCTGCCTGTGGGCGCAATGATGCCGTGGAAGCGTGCAGAGATTGGCCGCACCTTGCGCACTTTACGGTCGGCTTTGGTGTTGGCGCTGGCGGTCGGGGCACTGGTGTTTGCGATGCAGACCGGGCGTTCGGCGATGGGGCCGGTCGCGGCCGCGCTGGGGGTTTGGGTGGTGATGGGGGCAATCGTTGATCTTTGGACCCGCACAGGACGGGGAACGCTGGCGGGGCGTCTGGCGCGACTGGGCCGGCTGCCACGGGCAGACTGGGGCAAGGCCACCGCACATGCCGGGTTGGGCGTCACCCTGTTTGCCGTGGCCGCGATCACCGCTTGGGTTTCCGAGGATATCCGTGTGGTCAAGGTCGGCGGAAGTTTCGAGTTGGGGCGGTACACTGTGACGCTGGACGAAGTGACCGAGGGTGTCGATTACAACTACCAAACCACCAAGGCCACGCTGACGGTCAGCAAAGGCGGGCGTGATGTGGCCGTGCTGCACCCGGAAAAGCGGTACTATCCGGTGGCCGGAATGCCCACGACCGAAGCTGCGATTGACCTTGGGGTGTTCCGCGATCTGTATCTGGTGATCGGGGACAAACAGCAAGATGGCAGCTGGGCTGTGCGCAGTTACATCAAGCCTTTTGCAAACTGGATTTGGGCGGGATGCCTGATGATGGCTTTGGGTGGCGCTCTCAGCCTTTCGGACCGGCGCTATCGCCTTGCGGCGGGCGCGCGCAAAACCCCAAACCTGCAACCGGCGGAGTAGAGCATGCGGCGGGTGCTGACGCTGATGCTGATGCTGACGGCGGGTCCGGTCTTTGCCGTGCAGCCGGATGAAATCCTGCCTGACCCGGCATTGGAGGCGCGCGCGCGCGCGATCACCGTCACGCTGCGGTGTCCGGTGTGCCAGGGTGAAACGATCGACGATTCATCTGCGCCGATCAGCCGTGATCTGAGGCTGGCAGTGCGCGAGCGCATCGTGGCGGGCGATACCGATGTGCAGGTTGTCGATTACATCGTCGCCCGCTATGGCGAATTCGTGCTGTTCGACCCGCCCGCCCGCGGGGCCAATCTGATCTTGTGGCTGGCCGGGCCTGCGATGCTGCTCGCGGGCGCTGCTGTCGCCATATCCACGCTGCGCAGGCCAAAGTCCGAAGCCGCAGCTCTGTCAGACGCCGACAAGGCGCGGCTGGAGGAAATTCTGAAGTCGTGACGCGGGGTTTTGGCTGTCGTTCCGCCAAGGTCCGGTTATGCTGGGCCGATTGCGGAGGGACAGATGTATCAGACTATCACCAGCGATATCGCCGACGGCATGGCGGTTCTGACGTTGAACCGACCCCAGGTCATGAACGCGTTGTCGCAGAAAATGCGGATCGAACTGCTGCACGCCCTGGAACAGGCGCAGGCGCGGGCACGGGTCATCGTGCTGACCGGGGCGGGGCGCGGGTTCTGTTCCGGGCAGGATCTATTGGATGCGCAGGCACTGGGTGGGCTCGATTTCGAGCGGGTTCTGAAGGATGAATATGTGCCGTTGCTCAAGGCGATTACAAATTGCCCGGTGCCGGTGATTGCTGCGGTCAATGGGCCGGCGGCGGGGGCAGGGGCCAATCTTGCGCTGGGATGCGATGTCGTGATTGCGACGGAAAGTGCGAGTTTCATTCAGGCTTTCACCCGGATTGGCCTGATCCCGGATGCGGGGGGCACGTATTGGCTGCCGCGTCAGATCGGCATGGCGCGTGCAATGGGGGCGTGCCTTTTTGCCGAAAGCGTCACGGCGCGGCAGGCGGCCGACTGGGGAATGATCTGGGAAGCCGTGCCGGATCAGAGTTTCGACGCCCATTGGCGTGCGCGCGCGGCAGCGCTGGCAACCGGGCCGACCCGGGCCTATTCCGGGGTGAAGGAGGCGTTGCGTCGCAGCTTTGATCAGGACCTCGACGCTCAGTTGTCGCTGGAGGCGCGACTGCAAGGGGAATGCGGGCAGACGGCGGATCTTCAAGAAGGGGTCGCCGCGTTTTTGCAAAAGCGGCGTGCAAATTTTACCGGGCACTAGGGGGTTTCTGGGACCTGCGGTTCCACCTGACAGCCTTTCCGCCCGACAGTCTTTCCGCACTGGGCGTGCGGGCCTTCGGTCTACACGCGGCAAGGGGCCACCGGATGCCTGAGTTTTCAGCCCTTTAGATCATCGGCCGCGTTCCGACTCTATCGGATTTCAGGCGTCTGACGGCGCGATTTCGTGGCCAATCGGATGCCTTCCTGACGATTGTCGCGCAAAACGGATGAAAAATCTCTGTGACTTTGGAATACCGACGCCGCAAGCGCGTTTTCTTTGCGAGACAGCTTGCAGGAGAGACAAATGCCCCGCCGATTTTTTTCCAAATTCGTCACGGATCACCGTGTTGCGTCCGTGTCTGGCACTTTGTGCGCCAAAGTCATCCGGCCTTCGGTCGTGTCACATTTGCCGGCCTTGATGGTCTTGCACGGCATTTCGCGGAACGCAGACGAACTGGTGGAACTGTTTGAACCCGAGGCAGAGCGCAGCGGGCGCCGGATCGTGGTCCCGGATTTTTGCGCGTCAAGCTGGACCCATTTTCAACGCCCCAGCCGTAGTGCGCGCCCGGATCAGGCCCTTTTGGCCTTGTTGTCGTATCTTGCCATTCTTGATCCGGTTTTCGCGGGGCCCGTTGATCTGTTCGGGCATTCTGGCGGCGCGCAACTCGCGCATCGGTTTGCAATGCTCTACCCGAACAAGGTTGGACGGCTGAACCTCGCGGCGGCGGGTTGGTACTGCCTTCCTGATACCAGCATGGCATATCCTTATGGCCTTGGGACAGATGACTCGGCCGAGGCAGAGCTGTGGGCCAGGCGGCACGACCTTGCCTTGCCCATCTATCTGGGGCTTGCGGTTCGGGTTTTTGTCGGCACCGGCGATACCGACCGGGATGCAAGTCTGCGGCAAACCCCAGACCTTGATCGCCTGCAGGGACCCAATCGGATCGCCCGTGCAGAAACCTATGTCGAGCGGTTTCGGGCGGCAGCACTCAGGCACGGTATTCAACCCGATATCACCCTGACGCCACTGCCAGGTGTGACCCACGACGTGGCACATGCGATAGCACATGCCGATCTTGCTCGTCTTGTCACCAAATCCGAGCCCGAGCTCGCTTTGCTGGCGACCGCCTGCTGACCCCCCCCTTTCATATGGAGAAACATCATTATGCCGCACAACCAAATTTCCGCACTCGCGACTGCGAAATGGACCTTCTCGACCCGCCGTGTCGACCGCAGCCATATCGCCGGAATGGACACCGATTTTGCTGCTGCCCGCGCGGGTGATCTGATCCTTGCGCAGGTTGAAAGCATCGGCCAGCACAACCGGGTTCAACTCGTCTCGGGGCGCCCCTCGAATATCTTTCCCGGCGATATCATCGTTCTGGCCTGCGGTGCGCGCTATGCCCCGGATCAGTTCGAAGGGTGGGCCGAAATCGACCCTTCGGGTTGCGACCTGCTGGCAGGTGGCGGTTGCATGGGCCGAATGGTGTCGCGCAACGAGCGGATCAAACCTGCCACGCGTCTGTTGCCGATGGGTCGCTTGCTGGATGGTGCAGGTCGCCCGATGAACCTTGACAGCTATACCTTGCCGCCGACGATGCGAGGGGGCGAAATTCCGGTGATCTTTGTACTTGGCACGGCGATGAACTCTGGCAAGACGACCGCCACAGCTCAACTGGCGCTTGGCCTGCGACGCGCGGGCTACAACGTTGCCGCGCTCAAAGGCACCGGGACCGGTGCGTTCGGGGACTACAACGAATACTCTGATACCGGCGCGCATTGGGTGGCCGATTTCACTGATGCAGGCATGGTCACTACCTACCGCGAACCGATGGACCGCGTAAAATCGGGTCTTGAACTGCTGTTGGGACATGCAGAAGAGCAGGGCTGCCAGATCGTCGTCATGGAAATCGCCGATGGTCTGTTTCAGCGCGAAACCGGGGCGCTGGTCGCGGATCCGTGGCTGCGAGGTCGGATGTCGGGGATGGTTTTTGCCTGCGGTGACGCCGTGGCGGCTGCGGGTGGGGTGGCCGAACTAGCGCGCCATGGCATCCGTCCCGATGCGCTGACCGGCATCCTCAGCTGCTCGCCCATGGCTGCGGCAGAAGCGGTGGCTGCGACCGGGGTGCCGGTATTGCGCAAGAACGACCTTGCCGATCCAGCCGAGGCCAACGCTTTTGCCTTGCGGGCATTTTCGAATGCACGGGCCGCAGCGTGAGCAGGCTGCCGCCGCTGCTGGATCGCGGACGCGGTCGCGGGCTTGCAATGGTCGCGGCGCTGACGCTTGTTCAAGGCGCTGCCGCCGGGGCAGCGGCCTTTGCCACGCGAAGCCTGTTCGAGGCGATGAATGCAGGTGGCGCATTGCCCGTGGCAGAACTGGCGGTCCTGATGGGGAGTGGTGCCGTGATCGCGGCAACGCATGTCGGGTCACGGCACATGGGGGAAAGGATCGGTCAGGAGTATGCGCGCCAGATACGGTCCACGCTGTTTGAACATGCAGCGCGGATGCCGGCGCGGGCCGTTGCAGCGCGGCGTGCGGGGTACATGTCGCTGCGTTTTGTCGGCGACATGACGGCGTTTCGCAACTGGCTTGGTGTCGGACTGCCGCGGCTGATTGCGGCGTCAGTGCTGATCCCTGTCATGTTGGCGGTGCTTTGGTTGCTTGATCCGGTATTTGCCCTGGTGGTGGTGCCGATTTATGTGCTGAGCCTTGCCGCAATAGCTTGGGGCGGGCAGCGTCTTGTCCCGTTGCAGCGTCGTCTGCGCGCGCGCAGGGCCAGGATTGCGGCCGAAATGGCCGAGAGGATGCCAATTGCACCGCATCTGGACAGGCTGGGGCGGCGCGGCAAAGAGCTGGAGCTGTTGGACAAACGCACGGATGCAATGGTCATGGCGGCCTTGCGGCATCGCTTTGGCGTTGAAAGCCTGAAGGCGCTGCCGGACATGGCAACTGGCGTCGTGGCGGCTTTGGTCATTCTGGCCGGGCATCGCGCCGATCTTGGCACTGGCAGCATCGCGGCGGCGCTTGCGGTGCTTGGCCTGCTGTTGTCGCCGCTGCGGGAACTTGGCGGGATCTGGAATCACCGGGCCGCCTACCGTGCGGCTGCGGTCAAGGCAGAGGCAGTGCTGTCGCGCGCCAAACGCGACCTTTATCGCGACGGCAAGTCGTTGCCCAAGGGTGCCGTCGCTGTGGTGTTCGAGGATGTTACCCTGCCTTCGGGTACGACCCTGTCTTTTCGGGCCGAGGGCGGTGAGATCACCGAAGTCTTCACCGACGAACTTGATGCAGAGGCCGCGACGGACATGCTGCTTGGGCTGGAAGCGCCGGCTACGGGTGCGATCCTGCTTGCCGGGATCGATCTGCGCAACCTCAGCCGCGGGGCGCTGCGCCGCAATGTGCAACGTGCCGGAAGAAACCCCGACCTGCTGCAAGGCTCTTTGCGCCGCGCGCTGGTGATGGGCTGCGATGTGCGCCCCGACGATGGCGCCTTGACGAAGCTCGCACAGCAGGTTGGCCTTGGCGCGCTTTTGGACCGGGTAGGCGGGCTGGACGGCACGGTACTGGAGGGCGGCAAGAACCTGGCACAGGCTGAACGCTTGGCGATCAGCCGGGTCCATATCAAACTGTCAAATCCGAGGCTGGTTCTGATTGGACCGGAAATCCACAGCGAACTGGCGCAGTGGCTGTGCAGCGACTTTTCAGGCAAGGGCAGAACGCTGATCCATTTCAAGGCAGATCGAAACGCGGCGCTTTGGGTCGAGTGACGGTTGCCGGAACCTTGGGTTCGATTTCATTTCGGGCATGTGACTGATCCATGCACTGCGGTTCGCAGCGTAGTCTGGTCGTCTGGTTTGAAGTATCAAGGATTGGCTCGCCCCCCCGCATTCAGTTTCCCAGATCAGTCTTTATGCGACCGCAGTATCCTGCACGGGTGATCAGGGCGCGTCACAGCATTGCTGCGCGCTGACCCCGCGCACCTTTCGTCAGAAACTGTTGACGCAACTGACGATTGCCGCCAAGGGAACACTGGCAGTGCAGGTCTTGCAGTTCTGGACTTTGCGGGATGTTGCCAGTAAGACGGCTTGGTTAGCGCTAACACGCATTGCGAACAACGAGGTGCAGAATGGTTTCCCGCGTCATTCCGGTCGATTCCTTTGACCTTGTGATCTTTGGTGGGACCGGCGATCTGGCCCGACGCAAGATCCTGCCTGGACTCTACCGGCGGTTCCTTGCATGTCAGATGCCGGACACTGCGCGCATTATCGGTGCCGCGCGCGGCGAGTTGTCTGACGAAGGCTTTCGCGAGATGGCCGCGGCGGCAATCGCCGAATTCGTGCCCGAAGCGCGGCGTGATGCAAAGGTCATTGCCGAGTTCATCGAACGGCTGAGCTACGTTCCGATCGATGCAAAGGGCGATGGCGGCTGGGCAGCCCTGAAGACCCGGATGCGTGACGGCGTGGTGCGGGCCTTCTATTTCTCAGTCGCTCCGGCATTGTTCGGCGATCTGGCAGAACGCCTTCATGCCCACGGCATAGCCAACGCCACATCGCGGATCGTCGTCGAAAAACCCTTCGGCCGGGATCTGGCTTCGGCGCGGGCGCTGAACGCAGTTCTGGCACTGCATTTCACCGAGGCGCAGATTTACCGCATCGATCATTATCTCGGCAAAGAAACGGTACAGAACCTGATGGCAGTGCGCTTTGCCAACATTCTGTTCGAACCGCTGTGGAAATCCGAATACATCGACCATGTGCAGGTCACAGTCGCAGAGACTGTCGGGGTAAACGGGCGCGGAGTCTATTATGACAAGTCCGGTGCGATGCGCGACATGGTGCAAAACCATATGATGCAACTGCTGTGCCTGATCGCGATGGAGCCTCCGTATCACTTTGACCCGAATGCGGTACGAGATGAAAAGCTGAAGGTGATCAGGGCATTGCAGCCAGTGGGCCCGAATGACATCGTGCGCGGACAGTATCTGAAGGGGGGGAGCGAGGGCAGCTATCTTGACCATTCCGAAAACCCCGCCAGCCGCACTGAAAGCTACATCGCGTTGAAAGTGCAGGTCGCAAACTGGCGCTGGCAGGGCACGCCGTTCTATCTGCGGACCGGCAAACGACTGCGTGCACGCGAATCCGAGATCGCCATCACCTTCAAGGAACCCCCGCACTCGATCTTTGACGACGCGCAAGGTTGGCGCGAAAACGTTCTGGTTATCCGGCTGCAGCCAGACGAAGGCATGAACCTGATGGTGATGATCAAGGAACCCGGGCCGGGGGGCATGCGGCTGATGCAGGTCCCGCTGGACATGTCGTTTGCAGAGGCGCTTGGCGATGATGCCGAAGACGTGCCCGACGCCTATGAACGCCTGATCATGGATGTGATCCGGGGAAATCAGACCCTGTTCATGCGCGGCGACGAGGTCGAGGCCGCCTGGGCCTGGACCGACCCTATCATTGCGGCCTGGGAGGCGCGCGGCGATCGCCCGCAGACATACGATCCCGGATCGTCGGGGCCCGAGGATGCGCTGATGCTGATGCACAAGGACGGGCGACGCTGGCGCGAGATCCGCGAATGATCCTGCAAACCTATTCCGACCGCGAAGAGCTTTATCTTTCGCTGTCCACCATTATGGCCAGACAGATTGGGCAGGCCGTCCTTGCAGACGGGCACGCCACGCTGTCGGTGCCGGGGGGAACGTCGCCGGGGCCAGTGTTTGACGTGCTGTCGGGGGTCGATCTGGGGTGGGACAAGGTTGCAGTGGTTCTGAACGACGAACGCTGGGTGCCCGAGAAGCACCCGCGCTCGAACACGGCGCTGGTGCGGGCGCGGCTGTTGCAGGGCTTCGGCAAGGCAGCCACCCTGCTGCCGCTTCATGCTGACACGGACGAGCCCGAGGCCGCGCTGACTGCGCTCGCGGGCACCATCGCGCCGCATCTGCCGATCACTGTGCTGCTGTTGGGCATGGGCAGCGACATGCACACCGCCAGCCTTTTTCCCGGGGCCGATCTTCTGGAACAGGCCCTTGCCCGGGATGCGCCGATCCTGCTGCCGATGCGGGCACGCGGCGTACCCGAGCCGCGCATGACCCTGACCGCCCCCGTGTTGCAGGCGGCCCGGCACATCCATCTTCTGATCACGGGCGCAGAAAAGCGTGACGCCCTGCTGCGCGCGCAAACCCTGACCCCATCCGAGGCCCCGGTGCGGGCCGTTCTTGATCAAGCAACTGTTCATTGGGCGGAGTAGATGATGCAGCAACTCTGGCAGGCCTTGCAGGACCATCACGCAAGCGTTCAGGACCGACCGATCCTGACGCTGTTCGATGCGCCGAACCGCGCGCATGATTTCAGCGCGCGGGCGGCATCGATGCTGTTCGACTATTCCAAGACCAACATCGATGCGACGGCCCGGGGTCTTCTGATCGCTCTGGCCGAGGCATCAGGTCTTGCTGCCCGCCGCGCCGCGATGTTCGCAGGCGACAGGATCAACGACACCGAAGGGCGTTCCGTGTTGCATACGGCGCTGCGTGCGCCGAAAGGCGTGGTGGTTATCGTCGACGGTGTCGATGTGGTGCCGGGTATTCATGCCACTCTGGACCGGATGGCCGCCTTTGCCAGCGACGTGCGCGAGGGGCGGTTTATGGGGCAGGGCGGGCGGATCACCGACGTGGTGAACATCGGCATCGGCGGGTCGGACCTTGGCCCTGCGATGGCCACCCTTGCGCTCGCCCGCTACCATGACGGCCCAAGGGTGCATTACGTCTCAAACATCGATGGCGCGCATATCGCCGATACGCTTGCGCGTTTGAACCCTGCAACCACGCTTGTCATCGTGGCGTCGAAGACCTTCACCACGATCGAGACGATGACAAACGCCGACACCGCCCGGCGCTGGCTGGCAGCCGCAGTGACCGACCCCGCAGCCCAGTTCGCCGCCGTTTCGACCGCCGCCGACAAGACCGCAGCCTACGGCATCGACCCCGCACGCGTCTTCGGGTTCGAAGATTGGGTCGGCGGGCGCTATTCGATCTGGGGGCCGATCGGCCTGTCCCTCATGCTGGCCATCGGGCCAGAGGCGTTCGGCGATTTTCTGGCAGGCGGGCGTGACGTGGACGAACGGTTCTGCCACGATCCGTTGGGCGAAAACATGCCCGTCATGCTGGCCCTGACCGGCATCTGGCACAACCAGATCTGCGGCTACGCCACCCGCGCCGTGCTTCCCTATGATCAACGCCTCTCGCGCCTGCCTGCCTATCTGCAACAGCTGGAAATGGAATCGAACGGCAAGCGCGTCGCCCTTGACGGCTCAGACCTTGCCACGCATTCCGGACCCGTGGTTTGGGGCGAACCCGGCACCAACGGCCAGCACGCCTTCTACCAGATGATCCATCAAGGCACCCGCGTCGTGCCTTGCGAATTCCTGTTGGCCCGAACCGGTCAAGAGGCTGACCTTGCGCATCAGCACCTGCTCCTCGCCGCCAACTGCCTAGCCCAATCCGAAGCGCTGATGCGCGGCCGTTCGCTGGCCGACGCCACCGCACTGATGGCCAAGAAGGGCTTTTCCGGCCCCGAACTGGACCGCCGGGCGCGCCACCGCGTCTTTCCCGGCAGCCGCCCGTCCACCACCCTCGTCTACCCCAAACTGACCCCCTTCACGCTGGGCCAGATCATCGCGCTCTATGAACACCGGGTCTTCGTCGAAGGCGTGATCCTTGGCCTGAACTCTTACGACCAATGGGGTGTCGAGCTTGGCAAGGAACTGGCGCTGACCTTGCAGCCGATCCTTGAAGGGAAGTCCAGTGCATCGGGCAAGGACGGATCCACGCAGGCCCTGATCGACTATCTGCTGTCCTGACCCGGCCAGTTTCGCCTTGGCAGAAATATCCCACGGGGGCGTGGGGGTGTGAAACCCCCACCTCACCACCCACCCCGATCGCTACTCCCGGAAATACCGGCTGTCCTTGATCTGATCCCAAGCCCAGACCACCTCTTGCAACCGCTCTTCGTCACTGCGGTCCCCGCCATTCATGTCGGGATGCAAATCTTTGACCAGGCTTTTGTATTGCTTTCGAATTTCGGCCTTGGTCCAGGTATCGCGCGCGTCCAGGATCTCCACTGCCTTGCGCTCTGTGGCGGGCAGCTTGCGGGTGGCGTTCGACACCGGCTTGCCCGGGTTCTGCGTGCCGTTGCTGCCAAGGATCTCCAGCGGATCATCGACCCCCAGCCGCTGCCATGCCCGCCCATCGTCCTTTTTTGAAAACGGCTTGGTCTCACGCTCCCACAGCCTGTCCTTCTCCAGCAGTTTCTGAAACTCTTCATCCGTCGCCGTGCCGAAGAAATTCCACTTCAGATTGTACTCGCGCACATGATCGCGGCAAAACCAGAAATACTCGTCCAGATGGTCCGGCGATTTTGGGGCCCGGTAGGCGCCCTTCTCTTTGCAGTTCGGATAGTCGCAAGCCTTGGTCGAGGTATCGAACGCCCCCGACATGCCGCGACGTCCGGTCTTGCGCTTGGCTTTGTCCGAGGAAACCCGGATGTCGAATTCGAAAGGAGGGCGGCTAGACATGAACGGCAGCCTTGTTGCTTGTGCCATGAGCCTTTCCGACTCGGGGCTGTAAGGATAGGGCTTTCAGCAGGAACCGAAAGAGGGCAGTGCAAAATGACTGTGGAAGACGACCTGAAATCCCGCCTGTCCGCGGCTTTCGCGCCGCAGGTACTGGAAATCACCAATGACAGCCACCGTCATGCCGGGCATTCCGGCGATGACGGCTCGGGCCACAGCCATTACAGCATCCGCCTGCGCAGTCCGGTGCTGGCAGCCCTGCCGCGCGTTGCGCGCCACCGCGCCGTGCATGCCGCCTTGGGCGATCTGAACACCCGGATTCACGCCATCGCCCTCGATCTCGGTTAGGAGCGCGATAGTTTGTCAAATGGCTAACTATCTCTTGCGGTATGCGTCGCGCCGCGATACCAAGCGACATGGCTAACCATGATCCCAATCTGTCGCTGATCTTCCAGGCTTTGTCCGACCCGACCCGGCGCGGCATTCTTGCGCAACTGGGGCAGGGGGCGGTGCCGGTCGGCGAGCTTGCCCGACCGACGCGTCTGGCACTCCCCACCGTGCTGCGCCACCTTGCCGTGCTGGAGCAGGCCGATCTGATCGTGACCGAAAAGGTCGGCCGGACCCGGATGTGTCGCGCTGTGCCCGCAACGCTGGCGCAGACCGAACGCTGGCTGGCCGAACAGCGGCAGGTCTGGGAAGGTCAGATAGACCGGCTGGAAGCCTATGTCGCAACCCTGATACAGGAACCTGACCATGATCCCCGACCTTGACCCCGACACCGACCTGATCCTGACGCGCGAGATCGCGGCCCCTCGCGCCTTGATCTACACCTGCTGGACCACGCCCGAACATCTGATCCACTGGTTCGTGCCCAAACCGCATTGTGTCACGGCCTGCGCGCTGGATGTGCGGGTTGGCGGGCGCTGCAACACGACGTTCGAGGTGGACGGAAATCTGCACCAGAACAACGGCGTTTATCTCGAAGTGATCCCGAACGAAAAACTGGTGTTCACCGACACCTACACCGAAGGCTGGAAGCCTGCTCCTGAACCCTTCATGACCGCAATCCTGACCTTCGAAGATGCAGGCCCTGGCCGCACCCGCTATACCGCCATCGCCCGCCATCGCCCGCCACCGCTCGAAAGAGACCGCCGAACAGCACAAGGCGATGGGGTTCTACAATGGATGGGGCACGGTCGCAGATCAACTCGAAGCCTATGCCCAAACCCTCTGATCCTTTCTTCTCTGCTCAAATATCCTCGGGGGGTGAGGTGCCTTTGGCACCGAGGGGGGCAGACGGCCCCCCTTTCCCCCGCAACCCCCGGCACCGATCCGAACAGTATCTGACCTCGTCCCAGACCTTCTCCCACGCCTTGCGCCACACCATCGGCCGCCCGCAAGTGGCACAGATCTTGACTGGCAAATCGCCTTTCTTGCGCATTTTCACAGGTCGAACGCCAGTTGAGATTCTGCTACGGGCAGCGCGCGCCGCCGGGGCGAACGGTCGTTCACAAAACGTGCATCCGCCCGGCTGGCGTGCTTTTCGATCACTTCGGCCACTTCTGCCCGATGCCCCGGCGCGCGACGCAGACCCCACAGCGCATCCCGCGCCGCCCGCTGGGCCGTTACCAGATCGACCAGCGGTTCGGGATACCGCCGCCCGAGCAACCCCTGCGCCCCGGGCCATTTCCACGGCTCTTGCAGGAAACTGTCCGGCACCGAGGCAAGCTCTGGCAGCCACCGGCGGGTGAAGCTGCCGGTCGGGTCATGGTCGAGGCCCTGCTTGACCGGGTTGTAGATGCGGATCGTGTTGATCCCCGTGACCCCTGATTGCATCTGCACCTGCGGCCAATGGATGCCTGGATCGTAATCCGTAAACCGACGCGCCAGCACTGGCCCCGTTTCGCGCCAGTCCAGCCAGAACTGATAGCTCGCCACCGCCATCACCATCGCCCGCGCCCGGAAATTCAGCCATCCCGTGGCCATCAGCGACCGCAGGCAGGCGTCGAGAAACGGCACGCCTGTCTCGCCCCGCTCCCACGCCGCCAGCCGCCCGGCATCGCCCCCGCGCGGTCGCAAGCCTTCAGTTGCCCGGTGCAGTGCGTGCGTTTCGATTTCCGGCTCATCCTCCAGCTTCTGCGCAAAGTGGTCCCGCCACGCCAGCCGCGATTCGAAACTGGCCAGCGATCCGGCCCACAGCCCGCCTGGACGCGCCGCCACCCTTGCCGCAGTTGCCTGCGCCACCTCGCGCCCTGACAGCGTGCCCCAGGCCAGATGCGGCGACAGGCGCGAACAGGCGCGCTCTCCGGTCACGGGGGAGGCCAGCGATGACCGATACCGCTCGCCCCGTCGCGCAAGAAAACTGTCCAGCAGCATCAGTCCCTGCGCCCGCCCGCCCGCCTGCCGGTTGGGACAGCGATCCTCGGCCAGCCGCAAGGCGCGGGCAGTGGGGATCACCCCGCCTTCGACCCCTGAAATGGCGCGCAGGCCCGGCAGTGGGGCAATCTCGGCCGCCATGAAGGCATCGCGTTGGCCGGCCCAGCCGTCGCGCCCAGCCAGCCTGCGCACTACGCCGGTCTGCGGCACCTCGCGCCACGCAACACCCGCAGCCCGCGCCCAGTCCGCCACCCGCCTGTCACGCGCATAGGTCCACAAGTTGCCGGTTTCCTCGTGGCTCAGGATGGTCGTGACCTTGTTGGCGCGACAAAGCCGGTCGAGCACCGCAACCGCGTCGCCAACCCGCACCACCAACGGCGCGCCGATCCCGGCCAAAGCCTCGCGCAGATCGTGCAGGCTTTCCTCAACGAACCCCCACTGCCGGGCCGAGGCATCGGGCTGCGCCCACAACTCTGGCTCGACGACATAAGCCGGCACCACGGCCCCAAGCGAGGCCGCAAGGGTCAGCGCCGGATGGTCATGGATGCGCAGATCGCGTTTGAACCAGACGAGAACATTCATGGAACAAGAAATAGCGTTTGTCTGAGATTCGTAAAGCCCGGAAGCGGGGTGTCACGAAAGCTTTGCGCGCAGTCCGTGCGGCCAGACATAAAGCCGCTCGCGTATCCCGGTCGCGCCGATCCCCTCGTCATGGGCGTCCAAAAGGCGCGCGCCGCTTTGCTCGTAAAACCGGCAGGCCCGGTCATTGCCCTCGACCACCCGTGCCGAAAAGGGCAGGTCGGTCACGACCGCGCGCAACAAGGCCCGCCCCAGACCGCGCCCATGGACCGCCTGCAACAGGTAGATCGCATACAACTCTTCCGGGTAGCCCGCCGCTGAAAGGCTGTCATCCCGCTGCGCCCCGGCCGAGGCGAAACCCGCCCCCGGCAGCCAGACCACGCGCGAGGTCCCGGCCTCCAAGACCAGCTGCCACTGTTCCACGCGGCGGGGCAGGTCGGCCTTGGCAATCTCGGACGCGGGCAGCAGACCGGCATAGGTCTCGGCCCAGGCCTGCACATGCAGGCGGGCGATTGCAGTGGCGTCTTCGGGCGTCGGCGTGCGGGGCGTCATGCAGGCACATTACAGGGGGCTGAAGACCCCGCGCAACAGACACCCGTGCCCTTGCATCGAAGCACCATCGGGTTAGGGTCGGAGGCAACAGGAGGCCCGCATGACCGATCAGCCGCAGCCCATCTTCCTTGCCGACTATCAGCCCTTCACGCATCTGGTGACGTCGGTGGATCTGACCTTCCGGCTGCACCCGACGGCCACGCGCGTGCAGGCGCGGCTTGACATGGTGCGCAACCCGGACCGGCCCGGCCTGCATGAGCTGCGGCTGGACGGAGAAAACCTGACGTTGATCTCGCTGACCCTGAACGGGCGGCCCCTTGCGGTCAGCCCGGATGCGACGGGCCTGACGATCCCGGCGGCGCTGCTGCCCGATGGGCCCTTCACGCTGCAAACCGAAGTCGAGATCACGCCCGAAGGCAACACCGCGCTGGAGGGCCTGTATATGTCGCGCGGGCTTTACTGCACGCAATGCGAGGCAGAGGGGTTCCGCAAGATCACCTACTACCCCGACCGCCCCGATGTGATGTCGGTGTTCCGTGTGCGCGTTGAAGGCGACGCGCCTGTCTTGCTGTCGAACGGCAATCCGGTGGCGTCGGGCCCGGGGTGGGCGGAATGGGACGATCCCTGGCCGAAGCCCGCCTACCTTTTTGCGCTGGTGGCGGGGGATCTGGCGGCGCGCAGCGACCGCTTCACCACGATGTCGGGGCGCGATGTCGCGCTGAACATCTATGTCCGACCTGGCGACGAAGATCGCTGTGTCTATGCGATGGACAGCCTGATCCGGTCGATGCGGTGGGACGAACAGGTTTACGGCCGCGAATACGATCTCGATGTGTTCAACATCGTCGCGGTGGATGATTTCAACATGGGGGCTATGGAAAACAAGGGGCTGAACATCTTCAACTCCAGTTACGTGCTGGCCTCGCCCGAAACCGCTACCGACGATAACATCGCTTGGGTCGAGTCAATCATTGCGCATGAATACTTCCACAACTGGACCGGCAATCGCATCACGTGCCGTGACTGGTTCCAGCTGTGCCTGAAAGAGGGGCTGACCGTGTTCCGCGACCAGCAGTTTTCGGGTGACATGCGGTCCCATGCCGTCAAGCGCATCGAGGATGTGCTGAAACTCCGCGCCCGGCAGTTTCGCGAAGATGGCGGCCCGCTGGCCCATGCCGTGCGGCCCGACAGCTTTATCGAGATCAACAATTTCTATACCGCCACGGTCTATGAAAAGGGCGCAGAGGTGATCGGGATGCTGAAACGGTTGGTCGGCGACGCCGATTACGACCGCGCGCTGACGCTTTATTTCGACCGCCACGATGGCGATGCCGCGACAATCGAGGATTGGTTGCAGGTGTTTGAAGACACCACGGGCCGCGATCTGTCGCAGTTCAAGCTGTGGTATACGCAGGCTGGCACCCCGCGTCTGACGGTCACCGAACACTGGGACAATGGCCGCTTTACCCTGACGTTCCGCCAAACCAACCCCGCCACCCCCGGCCAGCCGCACAAGGACCCCAAGGTGCTGCCGATTGCCGTGGGCCTTCTTAACCCCAACGGCGATGAAGTCGTGCCGACAACGCTGCTGGAAATGACGCAAACAGAACAATCGTTCACGTTCGAAGGCCTTGCCAGCAAACCCGTGGCGTCAATCCTGCGCGGCTTTTCCGCCCCGGTCCTGCTGGACCGCGCGCAATCGGCAACCGAGCATGCGTTCCTGTTGGCCCATGATACCGACCCGTTCAACAAATGGGAGGCGGGGCGGGCACTGGCCAAGGACGTGCTGGCACAGATGACAACGCAAGACGCCCCCACAGCCCCGGATTGGCTCGATGCTTTGGCGCGCGTGGCCTTTGATGATGCGCTTGACCCGGCCTTCCGCGCGCTGTGCTTGCGCCTGCCGGGCGAGGATGACATGGCGCAGACCCTTGCTGCCACCGGACAGACGCCTGATCCCGCCGCCCTGCATGCCGCCCGCCGCCGGATGGCGCAGGGGTTGGCCGAACGCCTGTCGTCTCGCCTGCCGGGCTTGATTGCGACATTGACCGACACGGGCCTTTTCTCCACCGATGCCGCCGCCGCAGGCCGCCGCGCCCTGCGCCTTGGCGCATTGTCGCTGGTCAGCCGCACCGACGAGGGTAATTCGGCCGAGGAGGCCTTCGCAAACGCCACCAACATGACGGATGAATTTGGTGCGCTTGCCTGCCTTCTGGATATCGGGCGGGGCCAGCCACAACTCGCGACTTTCGGCAGCCGTTGGGCCGGGGATCGCAACGTGACCGACAAATGGTTTTCGGTGCAGATCGCCCATGCCGCACCCGATCAGGCGGCCAACCTTGCCGAAAACCTGACCCGTCACCCCGCCTTTGACCACAAGACCCCGAACCGGTTTCGTGCGGTCATGGGCGCACTGTCGGGCCATCATGCAGGGTTCCACCATGCCTCGGGCGCGGGCTACCGGCTGCTTGCCGATTGGCTGATCCGGCTGGACCCTTTGAACCCGCAAACCGCGTCGCGGATGTCCACGGCGTTCGAGGTTTGGCGGCGCTATGACCCAACCCGTCAGGCGATGATCAAGGCCGAACTTGCCCGCATTCTTGCCGCACCGGGCCTCAGCCGCGATCTGACCGAGATGGCGAGCCGCATGCGGGGCGATTGACTTGCCCCCCAGCACTGCCGCGCCTAAAAGACCCTGAACATCCCGGAGGTTCCCATGCTCGATCTGACCTACGCAGCCCCGAAGCCCCGCATCATCGCGGGCGCGCAGGGCGATTGGGAGGTGGTGATTGGCATGGAAATCCACGCGCAAGTCGCGAGCCGCGCCAAGCTGTTTTCCGGGGCATCGACGCTTGTCGGGTCGGAGCCGAATTCGAACGTCGCCTTCGTTGATGCAGCGATGCCGGGGATGCTGCCGGTGATCAACGAATTCTGCGTCGAACAGGCGGTGCGCACCGGCCTTGGCCTGCGGGCGCAGATCAACCTGACCTCGGCCTTTGATCGCAAGAACTATTTCTACCCCGACCTGCCGCAAGGCTATCAGATCAGCCAGCTTTATCACCCCATCGTAGGCGAGGGCGAAGTTCTGGTCGAACTTTCGCCCGGTGTTGCCCGCCTTGTGCGGATCGAACGCATCCATCTGGAACAGGACGCGGGCAAGTCGATCCACGATATGGATCCTGCGATGAGCTTCGTCGATTTCAACCGCACCGGTGTGGCGTTGATGGAAATCGTCAGTCGCCCCGACCTGCGCGGGCCGGAAGAAGCGGCGGCCTATGTCGCCAAACTGCGCCAGATCCTGCGCTATCTCGGCACCTGTGACGGCAACATGCAGAACGGCAACCTGCGGGCAGATGTGAACGTTTCGGTCTGCCGTCCGGGGCAGTATGAGAAGTATCAGGCGACGCAGGATTTCGGCCATCTGGGAACCCGCTGCGAAATCAAGAACATGAACTCGATGAGGTTCATCCAGTTGGCGATTGATGTCGAGGCGCGGCGTCAGATTGCCATTCTGGAGGATGGCGGCAAGGTCAATCAGGAAACCCGGCTTTACGACCCCGACCGCAACGAAACCCGGTCGATGCGGTCCAAGGAAGAGGCGCATGACTATCGCTATTTCCCTGACCCCGACCTCTTGCCGCTGGAGATCGAGCAGGCTTGGGTCGATGACATCGCGGCATCCATGCCCGAACTGCCCGACGCCAAGAAGGCCCGCTTCATGGGCGATTTCGGGCTGACGGATTACGACGCGAACGTGCTGACCGCCGATCTGGAAAGTGCCGCCTATTTCGAGGCGGTTGCCTTGGGGCGCGACGGCAAGATCGCCGCGAACTGGGTGATCAACGAGTTGTTCGGCCGGCTGAACAAGCAGGGTCTGGCGATCACGGACTCCCCGGTGACGGTGGCGCAGCTTGGCGGCGTACTCGACCTGATTGGCTCGGGCGAGATTTCGGGCAAGATGGCAAAGGACCTGTTCGAAATCCTCTGGACCGACGGCGGTGACCCTGCCAGCGTCGCGGCGGCGCAGGGGATGAAGCAAGTCACCGATACCGGCGCCATCGAGGCCGCCGTGGACGCAATCATCGCCGAAAATCCGGGGCAGGTCGAAAAGGCGCGGGCGAACCCGAAGCTCGCAGGATGGTTCGTCGGGCAAGTGATCAAGTCAACGGGTGGCAAGGCCAACCCTGCCACCGTCAACGAAATGGTGACGCGCAAGCTGGGGTTGTGACTTGGAGGGCGGCCCATGAAGCTGCCCCTTGAAGACGATATCGCTGGATAGGTCAGTGCGACGCAGCGCGGCCAGACGACCCAAAGCGCCGACACCCTGCAAGTCGCCCGACGGGTCCGGCAGAAACCGAACGGTTCGCTATAACATAGCCACCGGCAGGTGAAGCATTTGCAGCCTTGGCATCGAATTGCCGGGTCGCGGCCGTCAGGTGGGCCAGATCGACATTG
Source organism: Paracoccaceae bacterium (assembly GCA_031400505.1). Classification (GTDB taxonomy): domain Bacteria; phylum Pseudomonadota; class Alphaproteobacteria; order Rhodobacterales; family Rhodobacteraceae; genus JAIYDJ01. The sequence goes on from JANNPZ010000006.1 coordinate 89,290, forward strand.
GCGGTGAACGCGAACCGCAGACCCAAGTTGGGTTTGCGTTGGCATCGCGCTTCGGCACAGCAGAACACAGTTGGAGCCTTGTGCCCGATAGGACGTCCAACAAACTTCCGTCGTTTGGCACAAGTCGAGTTGGATTTGATCGTATTGTTGATGATATCAAGACTGCTCAGAGTTGCGCGAGGTCCTTTGGCTGCGATTCTAGCATCAATGGTACTTACAATAGCCACGCATGCGGAAACCATGGCCATGGAGGCCGCGCGTTCTATTGCTCATACGGCCACAATTCCATGAGTGTGTCTGCCGCGAGACCCATTGCTAGATCAAGTATTCAGCATCAAGCAACCCACCCAAAATGCATCACGTTGCCTTAATTCTTGTATTCCTAAGATACCAGAAAACTCCGATGCCTTCTTATCTATGGACAATTACTGAAATTTCCGCATGTCTCTATCGAATTTAGAAACAACGGAATCAAAATGTACGGTGGGAAAGGTCGAAACCGCATAGAGTAAACGATCTCTGGTGGCTTTTCGATTTGGTCTCCACTGCGCACCGACGGATGCCTGAATGCCGGGGTTTAGACACAAAAGGCGGCCCGTATTGGGCCGCCTTTTGCTTGCAAGGTAGTCAGTGTTGCCGTTCGTATCAGGCTTTGCGACGACGAAGTGCCGCCAAGCCACCCAAGGCACCGACCAGCATAAGGCCAGCAGCCGGAACCGGAACCGGAGCAGGGGCGATCGAGATGTTGTCGACAAGTCCGCCCAGGCTTTCGCTTTTGCCGGTTGCAGCAAAGTCGAGGTTCAATGCGCCGCCCGCGGTCGAAAAGGCGGCAGTCACCAGGGTCCAGCCATCGATTGGATTCAACGATGTAGCGATGCTTCCGATCGCATTCGCGATGGAGAAGGAGATGCCATCGGTGCCCGGGTTGCCAACGCGCGGCGCGTACCAGAACGACAGAAGGTAGTCCCCGGCTGACAGGTTGACCACCTGGCGCATTGCCGAGTTGTTATTGCTGTCCAACTCGACATAGCGATTGCCCTCTTGCGCATCGATTTGGCCGAGTGTCGGGTTGGTCTGAATCTCGATGCCCGAGCCAGAGATTGTGTTCCAGCCGATAACCGAGTTGAAGACGTTCCAGCCGCTGCCGTTCAAGGCAAGCGCGCCGTCTTCAAAGCTGCCGTTCGTCACGATGGTGGCGGCGGAAGCAGGTGCGGTCAGCAGCAAGCCGAGCGCAACAGCCGTCATAGTCATTTTCATTGTATATCCGATCATGTTTGACCCCCGCAGCATTTGTAGCAAAACTTTGTTTAACTGGCAGTAATCATCTGCTTGTTGGTTAAATTGCAGCTTTGGGTTGTGTGAAATGGATCATATTGTTTTGACGGTTGAATTAGTCCTGTTGCCAATGCGCAATTGGAGGAAATCACAAGTCAATTAACCACGTGCGGAAACCGTGAAGCACGAAGGCCCGGCCGAATCACGAGGGAATATGACGAGAAAGTGGCGTGCGGCTGTGCAGTTGCCTGAGCGATGCGATCGGTATGGTCGCGGCTCACACGGCATACGGCCACCTCGCGCCGAATAGGGCAACGAGCATTTTCGTCACTTGGCCTTCCGCGTGAAGTTTCATACTGTGCCCGGCAACGGCGGGAGGCGCGGATGCAGAAGTTCGAATATAGGGTGATCCCGGCTCCGGTCCGGGGCGACAAGTCGCGCGGTGTCAAGGCAGCGCCGGATCGCTTTGCGTTGACGTTAACCATCTTGATGAACGAGTTGGGACAGGACGGGTGGGAATATCTGCGGGCCGATACGCTGCCTTGTGAAGAGCGTGTCGGGCTGACCGGGTCGAAAACCACGTTTCAGAACATGCTGGTGTTCCGCCGGGTTGTGTTGGCGGAACCCGTGCATCCGGTGGTGCGCCTCGCAGCAATCGAGCAGGAACCGGCAGCCCCGCGCCTGTTGGCAGTCGAACCCCCGGCCGGAACAGCGCCAGCGCTTGGCCCCGCAAACGGCGGGCTTGCCGCCGAATGATCACCCCGCCAGGCGAAGTGCGTTTGGCAAAGCGGCTGCAAAGGCTGACAGGGCAGTGGCATCGCCAAGGCTGACGCGGATACACCGGTCATGCGGGGCCACAGACGGCATGCGCACGAAAATCCCGTCGCTGATCAGGCCTTCTAGCACCTGTCGTGCAAAGACCCCGTCACGCCCGCAATCGATGGTCACAAAATTGGTCGCCGACGCAAGCGGGGTTAACCCATTGTCCCGCGCGGTCTGCGCAAATGCCAGCCGTGCCGCAACGACACGCTGTTGCACGTCGTGCAACCAGTCCTGGTCCGCCAAAGCCGCCAGCGCCCCGGCTTGCGCCAGCCGGCCGACGCCAAAATGGTTGCGCAACTTGTCAAAGGCCTGAACTAGCGGCGGAGCCGCCAGCGCATAGCCTACCCGCAGGCCCGCCAGCCCATAGCCCTTGGAAAATGTGCGCATCCGGATGACCCGCGGATCGTCCGGGGCAATCATCGGGGCGGTCCCTGGCGGCGCAAGGTCGATATAGGCCTCGTCAAGAACAAGAAGGCAATGGTCGGGAACGGCGTCGATCATTTCGGTGATCGTCGCAGCGGGGTGATGGCTGCCCATCGGGTTGTCGGGGTTGGACAGGTAGATCAGCTTTGCGCCGGTGCTGCGGGCTAATGCCAACAGCGCCTCGGGGTCTTCGTGATCGCCCTTGTAGGGCGCCTTGTGCAGAACTCCGCCCGAGCCTGCGACATGGAAGTTGAAGGTGGGATAGGCCCCATCGCTGGTCACGACTGCATCACCGGGCGCGATCAGCAGCCGGACAAGCGTGCCAAGCAAGCCGTCGATCCCCTCGCCGATCACGACATGTGCGGGTTGGCAGGCGTGATGGGCGGCCAAAGCGGCCCGCAGGTCATGCACTTCAGGATCGCCGTACATCCAGACGTCGGACACGGCACGCGCAATCGCAGCGACTGCCATCGGCGAGGGACCAAAGAGGCTTTCATTGGCACCAAGCCGGGCGGCAAAGCGACGACCAAGACGGCGCTCCTGCGCTTCGGGACCCACAAACGGGACAGTCGAGGGCAGTTCCGCGGCAAGGGGCGTCAAGGATACGGTCATGTCGCGATGTGGCAGCACGCAGGGCGGACTGGCAATAGAAATTCAGGCAAACCCGGCCGAATGCCTGCCCGCAGCGACGTGTTTTCGATCACGTTGCACATCCGCCGCAGACGCACAGCCGTCGTTGCCTGTGTCTTGGCACGCTCAGGCAAGTTCTTTCAGGCGTTGCAGGGCGGTTTCGAGTTTGGCGGCCTCATCCTCGCGGGCCACCAGGTTGGCCATTGCTTCGTCGACCACGTCTTCCGGGGCAGAAGCCACAAAGTTCGGATTGTTCAAACGCCCCTTCAGCCCGTTGATTTCCTTCGAAATCTTGTCAAGCGTCTTTTGAAGGCGCGCCTGTTCGGCGGCGATATCGATGATGCCGGCCAGCGGAAGCGCAAACGACGCACCGGGGGCGGGAATGGTGATCGACCCTTTGGGTGCGGCCGCCGCCGGGGTCAGGGTTTCGATCCGTGCCAGCCGCTTGATCAGCGTTTCGTTGTTCTTCCAGGCCGCGGTTGCATCCGCGTCCATGTCCAGTGCCAGCATGTCGAGCCGCAACCCGACCGGCACATGCATTTGCGCGCGGGCGGATCGGATGTCGTCGATCAGGGTGGTTACCCAGGTCAGTTCAGCATCGGCTGCGGGGTCAATCACCTCTGCCCCATACGCAGGCCAGTCGGTGTGGCACAGCAGTTTCGCGCGGCTGCCGGTGGTTTGCCACAACTCCTCGGTCAGGAAAGGGCTGATCGGGTGCAGCAGGATCAGGCACTGATCCAGCACCCAAGCCATGGTGGCCCGTGTCTCGATGGCGTCGGGGCCGTCGAACAGCGGCTTGGCGAATTCGACATACCAGTCGCAAACCTTGCCCCAGATGAAGCGGTAAAGCGCATCAGCGGCCTGATCGAAGCGGTAGTTTGCCAGCGCGTCGTCGATTTCGGCCCGGGTTTTCGCGGCCTCGCCGATGATCCATTTGTTGACGGTGGCGGTCGGGGTGGGGGCCGGGCCGGTGGTGTGACCTTCCCAGACGCCGTTCATCTCGGCAAACCGGGCGGCGTTCCACAGTTTGGTGCCGAAGTTGCGGTAGCCTGCGATGCGGGCGGTGTCGAGTTTCAGCGTGCCACCGAGCGAGGCCATGGCGGCGTTGGAAAACCGCAGGGCATCGGCGCCGTATTCGTCGATCACGTCGAGGGGGTCGATGACGTTGCCCACGGATTTCGACATCTTCTTGCCCTTGGCGTCGCGGACGAGGCCATGCAGGTAGACGGTGTGGAAGGGGATGTCGTTCACGACTGCCAGTTGCATCATCATCATCCGGGCGACCCAGAAGAACAGGATGTCGGCCCCGGTGACGAGGACGGAAGTGGGGAAATAGCGTTGCAGTTCTGGGGTTTGTTCGGGCCAGCCGAGGGTGCCGATGGGCCAGAGGCCGGAGGAGAACCATGTATCGAGGACGTCGGGGTCGCGCCAAATCGGAATATCTGTGCCCTTGGTCGTCGTGTTAAACAAAAACTGGGGCCATTCCTTTGGCTCAGAGTCAACTTCAACCAACTTGTAGGGTAGCGGTCGGCCCGTGCGACTTACCCAGACGTTTTCGATTTGCCTTTTGGCTTCTTCGGCCGTCGCAGCGCAAAACTGCATGGTGAGAAGACCGGCCGGGGTAAGTTTCCCGCCGAGCGCAGTTTCGTCTTGAGCGTGCTTATGATTGAATTCAGCGGCTTTCCCGAGAGGAATGTCCTCACCAACGCGAACGCTCCAAGTGCCGACGTCGCCTTGAAGGTTAGGAACCATTGCTGTCCAAACCGGGATCTGATGCCCCCACCACAGCTGGCGCGAGATGCACCAGGGCTCGATGTTCTCCAGCCAGTGGTAATAGGTCTTCTCGCCCGACGCCGGGATGATCTTGGTCCGGCCCGTCCGCACCGCCTCCAGTGCCGGTTCCACGATCTGCGCGGTATCGACGAACCACTGGTCGGTCAGCATCGGCTCGATCACGACTTTCGAGCGATCCCCGAATGGTTGCATGATCTTCTTCGCCTCGACCACCGGTTCCAGCGTCAGGTGTTCGCTGCCCGTCTCGGGGTCCAAAGACTTCACCAGAACCGTCACCGCCAGCCCCTGCGCGGTGATGTCCGCGACCACCTGTTTCCGCGCCTCGAACCGGTCCAGACCGCGGTATTTCGTAGGCACGAGGTTCAGGCTGTCCACCTCGGCTTCTGTCGTCGCAGACGCCGCCGCAATCTCGCGCGCCCGCAAAACCGCCTGTTCATAGGGCGCCCCATCGGCGCGCATCGCACCGCGCGTGTCCATAAGGCGGTAGCAGGGGATGCTGTTGCGCTTGGCCACGGCATAGTCGTTGAAGTCATGCGCGCCGGTGATCTTGACAGCACCCGAGCCAAAGGTCGGATCTGGGTATTCATCCGTGATGATCGGGATCAGGCGGTCACACAGCGGAAGATGCACGAATTTCCCGACGATGGGCGCATAGCGTGCATCCGATGGGTGAACGGCCACGGCCCCATCCCCAAGCATCGTCTCAGGCCGCGTCGTGGCAATCGAGATATAATCGCGCGTCTCGCGGAAGTTTACAGCCCCTGCGGCATCGCGTTCGACATACTCATAGGTCTCGCCGCCCGCCAAACGGTATTTGAAGTGCCACATATGGCCCGCAACCTCGATATTCTCGACTTCGAGATCAGAGATTGCGGTTTCAAAACGGGGGTCCCAGTTGACCAACCGCTTGCCGCGATAGATCAGGTCTTTGTTGTACATTTCGACAAAGACCTTGATCACCGCGTCGTGAAAATTCGGAGAATTCTCGTGGCCGATCCGGGTGTCGCCCGGCGCGCCCGCCATCGTAAAGGCGTTGCGCGACCAGTCGCAGGACGCCCCAAGACGTTTCAACTGCCCGACAATCCGGTCGGCCGTCCGCTCTTTGTAACCCCAAGCATAGTCGAGAAACGCCGCCCGGGTCATGTCGCGCCGCTGGATCTGGCTTTGCGCCAGCTCATTCTCGACAGCGAGTTGCAGGGCGATGCCGGCATGGTCCTGACCGGGCTGCCACAGCGTGTCAAACCCCCGCATCCGGTGCCAGCGTACCAGAATATCCTGCAAGGTGTTGTTGAAGGCATGCCCGATGTGCAGCGATCCGTTGACGTTCGGCGGCGGGATCATCACCGAAAAGGCGGGCGCGCCGGGCCTTGCGTTGGCCCCGGCGCGGAAGGCTTCTGCCGCCTCCCACAGGGCAGTGATCCGGGCTTCGGCTTGCGCCGCGTCAAAGGTCTTTTCCATCGGCATTGGCTGCGTCCTGCATCGGGTCAGCGGTGTGTATCGCGCAGGCGGCAGAAGGAAAAGCCCGTTCGGTCAGCCGATCCAGGGCAAAAAGGGCTGACCCGCAAAGGCCTGTGCCATGGTCAGACCGACCAGGCCCGCAAAGGCGGCCGAGGCGGTGATGACGACCCACCGCGCCGAAGCGGCAGCAAGGGCACTGCTGGCAATCAGGCCGACAACGGGGATCACATGCAACGCGTGGGTGGCAAAGAAATGCGCAACCCGCAGGTCGCCGACCTCGCGCGACCAGCCGAGGATCGGCAGCGCGGCGCCGGTTACCGGCGTGCCGATGTGGTGGCCGGGCATCGACGACATCGTGCCCGCCGCGATCAGCGTCAGAACGAAGGTAAGCACAAGGCCGAGTGCGACCGACAAGTGCAATGCCGGGGCAAGACCGGTGTTGGGGTTGCGCAAGATTGCCACGCCCATGACGGCGCTCGCCGAGGTCAGGATCACCGCGAACAGCCCCATGAAACCATAGATCGTGCCCATCACCGGATCATCGACATTAAAGTGTGAGGCGATGCCGAAACTCGCCGCCCCGCCGACCCAACCGAGTTCGGCCAGGATGCAGAAACACACGACGCCCGCATAGATGCGCCAGGGCCGCGAGGCCATCCCGGTGGGCAGAAAGCGGGCAAAGAACGCCAAGGTCAGGATGTAGACCCCCAAAGCCAGATGAAACTGCAGCGGTTTCTGCCAGATCGGGGCGCCCAGAAACAGGCGCGGGTCGATCAAGGCTGCGGCCAGCAGTGGAACGGCCGTCAGTGCGATGAACAGGGCTAGGCCGGTAAAGGCGGGCGCATCGGTCCACAGCCGGTTGGGGGCGCGGGTCAGGGAAATCGCGGTCATCAGGATGCCTCGTGCTTTGGGGCGCGCAGGCGGAAGGCGGCGCGCATGGCGTAAAAGGTCAGGAACCCGGCCGGTCCGAACAGGAAGATCAGCACCAGATGCGGCAGGACCAGAAGGTGCGGGATACCTTCAGCGCGCGCGGTGCGGGTGGCCCAGGCCCCCACGAACAGATCGAAGGCAAGGTAGTGAACCCAACCGGCCAGCGCAATGTGCGGGTCGCGAAACAAGGCCATCACATCGGGCAAGCTGCCATAACCCCCCGTAGCCCCGGACCAATGGGCCAGGATCAGGGCGGAATAGGCCACCGACATCAACATCGGGATCACAAGATGCGCGACCATATCGGTGATGCGTGGGGCGAGGGGGGCAAAAACCAGCACGATCCAACCCAACATGGCGATCGGATTGGCGATCTGGAACAGGGCATCAGGGGTCATACATGATCCTATCTTGTCGGTGTCAGGATAAGATAACGCGCATCTATCCACTGTCAAGATAATATTTTGACAGCGCCAAGATGCAGCCTTATGCAAGGTCATGACCGATAAACCCTATCACCATGGCGATCTTCGCCATGCCCTGCTGACCGCCGCCGAGGCCGAACTGGCCGCGCATGGCATCGAGGCGTTCTCGCTGCGCCAGGTGGCCAAACGGGCAGGGGTCAGCCATGCCGCCCCGGCGCACCATTTTGGCGATGCCAACGGGCTGTTGACAGCACTTGCCGCCGAAGGGTTTCGCCAGTTTCTGGCGTCGCAGGCGACCCGCGAGGCGCAGGCGGCCCCTGAACCCCGCGCGCAACTGATCGCCGCGGGCCTTGGCTATGTAGATTTCGCACTGTCCCGGCCGACGCTGTTCAAACTGCTGTTCGGCTCTGCCCGCCCCGACTACGCCGATCCTGACCTTTACCGCGAGGCCTTTGCGGCCTACCGCCATCTGGCCGATCAGGTTCACGCGGCGGGGGGGGGCAGTCAGGTTGATGTGGCGGCGGTCTGGGCCATCGCGCACGGGATGGCAGACTTGCTCGCAGCGGGACGGCTGCGAGAGATTGCGGCCCTGCCACCCGCCGCACGGGATGCAGCCATCGTCGACATCATTGGTCGCGCCTTGCCGTGATCACACCGCGCGGTCGATCCTGGTGGACAGGTGGATCAGGCTTTCCGACGATTTCACTCCGGTCAGCGCCCCGATCTGGTCCAGCACCTGATCGAGAACCTGGGTGTTGGGTGCCGCGATCTGCAACAGCAGATCAAAGCGCCCCGAGGTTGTGAACACCCGTTCGATTTCGGCGATGGACTTCAGCCGGGTCAGGATTGCGGCCTGCGCACGGGGTTCAATCGTCAGCAGCACGCTCGCCCTGATCCGCCCAACCTTGGCCTCTTCCCCCAGCTTCAACGTGTAGCCCGCGATGATGCCCGACGACTCGAGCCGCTCCAGCCGGGCCTGCAAGGTGCTTCGGGCGATTTTCAGGCGGCGCGCCAGCGTCGCCACCGACATCCGCGCATCGGCCCCTAGCAGGCCCAGAATGGTTCGATCCAGTTCATCCATGCAACATGCCTCGTCTTTTCGTCATCATAACGCCCATTCGCTGCAAATATACTGTTTTGTTCGGTGAAGTTGTCACACATATACGCCATCCTGATTGCAGGAAAAGGGCGGCTCATACGCACCTGGCCTGGTTGTAAAAACCACGCAGGTGCCATCCGTCCGAGCAACGGGAAGGGGCTTGCGTCTTGTTGGCAGAAAGGATCACGCCGATGGGACTGTCCAAAACAATATGGACCAACCCGACCGAATACCTGCGCAACCAGCAACCGGAAAACCCGGTGCTGTTCTTCGCCCCCGAGGCCGTCCAGGTCGCCGGTCGCCGCTTCATCGACGGCTTTCCCGGCATGGTGACCTATGCGGTCAAGTCGAACCCCAGCGAAGAGGTTGTCGAAAACCTGATCGCCGCGGGTCTGCGCGGCTTCGACTGCGCCTCGCCGTTCGAGATTGACCTGATCCGCCGCCTCGCTCCTGATGCGGCCGTTCATTATCACAACCCGGTGCGCAGCCGCGCCGAGATTGCCCACGCAGTGGCGGCGGATGTGAAATCCTGGTCGGTCGACAGCGCGTCAGAGCTTGCCAAGCTGATCGAGATGGTCCCGGCCGAGGGTTGCGAGATCTCGGTGCGCTTCAAGCTGCCGGTGTCCGGGGCGGCCTACAACTTTGGCGCCAAGTTCGGCGCAACTGCGGAAGTCGCCGTCGGTTTGCTGCGCAAGGTGGCCGAGGCCGGGTTCATCCCGTCCATCACCTTCCATCCCGGCACGCAGTGTACCGACCCAGAAGCCTGGGCGAGCTACATCGTGGTGGCCGCCGACATCGCCCGGCAAGCGGGCGTGACCATCGCGCGACTGAACGTCGGTGGAGGCTTTCCGAATCACCGCATGGCCGGCAAGTCGCCCGACCTTGAGGCGATTTTCGATGTGATCGGCCGTGTCACCGAAGAGGCGTTCGGTGCAGATCGCCCGATGCTGGTCTGCGAGCCGGGGCGTGCGTTGTGTGGCGACGGCTTTGCTTTGGCCGCCCGGGTCAAGGCGGTGCGCGACGGAACCCATGTGTTCCTGAACGACGGAATGTACGGCGCGATGTTCGAGTTCGGCCAGATCGGCGTGATCGACCGGACCGAAGTGTTGACACCCGAAGGCCAGAGCCGCACCGGCGCGCTGGAAGGCCGCATCGTGTTCGGCCCGACCTGCGATTCGGTTGACCGGCTGCCAGGCGACGTTGCCCTGCCGTCTGATCTGACCGAAGGCGATTTTGTTGTCTGGCAGGGGATGGGGTCTTATTCCACCGTCACCAACAGCCGCTTCAATGGCTTTGGCGAGCTTGTGCTGGCCACGGTTCTGTCGCTGAAACTGTAACGAAAATATAAATCGGTACGAAAGGCTATTCGGGGTATGCTGCCCCGGATGGCCTTTCTTTTGTTACGGGCCGCCCTAGGGGGGGGGGCAAGTCTTGTCAATTCAGAACCGCCTGAAACGTTTCTGGAATGGCCAGCCGCAGGTGCAGGCCGAAATGGCCGTGCCGCCCCACGGAGGTCGAAGCCGCGGCGCTGTCGATCATGTGATCATCATTGATGGCACGATGTCCTCGCTTACCTCCGGGTCCGAAACCAATGCTGGCCTGATCTTCCGGCTGCTGACCGAAAAGGGGCGTTCGGCCGATCGGACAGTCTATTACGAACAGGGCCTGCAATGGGAAGGCTGGCGCTGCGCGATCAACGTGGCGCAGGGCAAGGGCCTGTCGCGCCAGATCCGCCGCGCCTACGGCTGGCTGTCCAGTCACTATCGCCCGGGTGACCGGATTTTTCTGTTCGGCTATTCACGCGGTGCCTATGCAGTGCGCAGTCTGGCCGGTGTGATCGATCAGGTCGGGTTGTTGAAACGCGAACACGCGACCGAACGCGGCGTGCATCTGGCATGGCGGCATTATAAGCTGAATCCCAACGGCACGGCCGCCCGCGCGTTTCACCGCCGTTTCTGCCATCAATCTGCGCCGATCGAAATGGTCGGCGTCTTTGACACGGTCAAGGCGCTGGGGCTACGGCTGCCGCTGTTGTGGATGCTCACCGACAAACGCAATGCCTTTCACAACCCGCATCTGGGGCCTTCCGTGCGGCATGGATTTCAAGCGCTCGCGCGGGATGAAACCCGGGCGGTATACCAACCCGTTCTTTGGCAAAGCCCAAAGGACTGGACCGGCAATGTTGAACAGGTTTGGTTCCGCGGCGCTCATGCCGACATCGGCGGGCAGATCGGTGGCCGCACAGAGTCGCGCGCGCTGTCGAACATCCCTTTGGTCTGGATGCTGGACCGTGCGGAAACGCTGGGCCTCGCACTGCCTGACGGTTGGCGTGACCGCTTTCCGTGCGACCCTGACGCGCCCATGGTTGGCACCTGGTCGGGCTTTGGCAAGTTCTTCCTCTACCGTCGCCGTCGCACGATCGGGGCCGACGCTTCAGAGCGGCTTCATTCATCAGTGCCCACGTCCCAACCGCGCTGGCGTTTTGCTTTGCCGCAGGGGCGATAGGGCTTCACTTTCGCCCACGCGCAAGTACCTTGCCAAAGCAACCGATGGTTTCGTCGTCGGCTTGAAGACCTGATCGGCCGGCTTGTTCTGGGCCCCCAGCCTGTCCGCCAAAGGATTGCATGATGCGCACGCTTACCCTTGCTGCTACCCAGTTCGCCTGCTCATGGGACCTGTCTGCCAATGCCGACCGAGCCGAGCGCATCGTGCGCCAAGCCGCCGCGCAGGGCGCGCAAGTGGTGCTGGTGCAAGAGTTGTTCGCCACGCCCTACTTTTGCATCACCCAAGACCCCGTGCATTTTGGCCATGCCCACCCCATGCACGGCCACCCGCTGATCGCGCGGCTTTCCGCCTTGGCCCGCGAATTGGGCGTTGTCTTGCCCTGTTCGTATTTCGAGAAGGCCGGGCAGGCGTATTTCAATTCGGCGGTGATGATCGATGCCGATGGGCGGGTGTTGGGCAACTACCGCAAGACGCATATTCCGCAGGGGCCGGGGTATGAAGAGAAATTCTATTTCTCGCCCGGGGATACCGGCTACCGCGTCTGGGAAACGGCCTACGGTCGCATCGGCTTAGGCATCTGCTGGGATCAGTGGTTCCCCGAAGCGGCGCGGGCGATGGCGCTGATGGGGGCAGAGGTTTTGCTGTATCCAACCGCCATCGGATCAGAACCTTACCGACCAGACTAGGACAGCCAGCCGCACTGGGAGATGGCGATGCGCTGCCATGCGGCTGCCAACATCCTGCCCGTGGTTGCGTCAAACCGGATCGGGATCGAGACCGCTGGCGACCGGACCCTTGTGTTTTACGGCAGCAGTTTCATTGCCGGGCCCCAAGGCGAGGTGCTGGCGCAGGCTGATCGCACCGCCGAAGCCGTGATCACAGCTTCAATCGATCTGGATTCGGTTGCCGCGACACGGGCGACGTGGGGTGTGTTCCGCGACCGCCGGCCCGACACCTATCAGGCGCTGGGGACGCTCGACGGGCGCTTTTGACCGGCGGTCAGGTCATCGGCCATCTCGTGGTTGCGGTCGCGGTGGCCGGCCTCGTCGGCGCGGATCACCAGCACGACGTCGCGCAACCGCGAGCCTGCCGGCAGTTTCCAGTAGTCAAGGGCAAGCTTCGGGGCGGCGACGTTTTCGACGCGCCCGGCGTCAATCTCGGCCAGGTACTGGGTATAGCTGATGACGGCTTCTTCTTCGAGATAGCCCACGATCCGGTGGGCAGTGCGGGGCGCGAACAAATAGAGAAAGAAGTAGGCATTATAGAAAATCGCCTGCCCGATCATGATGATCGCCCGCTCCATCCGGCTGGGCTGTGCGATCTCGATGAAGGTCATCAGGTGCATCCGTTCGTTTTCCGCCTCGTCCAGCAACTCGCGGATCCAGCCCTGATCGTCGCGGATATGGCGCAGCGCCTTCAGATGCTGCAACAATCCGCCCACCATCCCGGGCACGGCGGCCACGGTTTCCAGCACGACGGCCCGGTGGCCATAGCGCTTGGAAAAGAAGGCATCCGCAAAAAACCGCATGAATCGCACGGTGCGATATGCCACTTTGTCGGTCAGGTTCCGCGGTGTGTAGTGCGCGGTCAGGTCGGGGGAGTGCGAAGCGTCTTTCATGATCCGGTTCTGCTTGGTTCTTCACAAGGATACATGGGAACTGCCCCGCCATCTGTCGCCCTCGACCCTCTGCGGCAATGCGGCGCAGGGGATTGGACATCAGACGAACACGCGAAAATGTGACGGTCGGTGGTCGTGCAGAAAGACCACCGACCGTGAACGTTCAGCGCTTGGTCACGTCCAGATACGCCCGGCGCGGCTCGCCGATGTACAACTGGCGTGGTCGGCCGATCTTCTGGTTCTTTTCGGCGATCATTTCTTTCCACTGCGAAATCCAGCCGACAGTGCGCGACAGCGCGAAAATCGGCGTGAACATCGCGGTCGGAAAGCCCATCGCTTCGAGGATGATGCCCGAGTAGAAATCGACATTGGGGTAGAGTTTCTTCGAGATGAAATACTCATCCTGCAGCGCGATCCGCTCCAGCTCTTTGGCGACCTGCAGCAGCGGGTTGTTGCCGACGCCGAGCAGGTCCAGGACCTCGTCACAGGACTGCTTCATCACTGTCGCGCGCGGGTCGAAGTTCTTGTAGACCCGGTGACCAAAACCCATCAGCTTGATGCCGCTGGTCTTGTCTTTGGCCTGCTGGATGAAATCCGGAATGCGGTCGACAGTGCCGATTTCGCGCAACTGTTCCAGCGCTGCCTGGTTTGCCCCGCCATGCGCCGGCCCCCAAAGACAGGCAATGCCAGCGGCAATACAGGCGAACGGGTTTGCGCCCGAAGACCCCGCCAGACGCACGGTCGAGGTCGAGGCGTTCTGTTCGTGGTCGGCATGCAGCATCATGATACGGTCCATCGCCTTGGCGAGAACGGGATTCACAATGTAGTCCTCGGCCGGAACCGCAAAGCACATGTGCAGGAAGTTGGCCGAGTAGCTGAGGCTGTTCTTTGGATAAACGAACGGCTGACCAACCGAATACTTGTAGGCCATCGCGGCAATCGTCGGCAGCTTAGCGATCATGCGGATCGCGGCCACTTCACGCTGCCAGGGATCTGTGATGTCGGTGCTGTCGTGATAGAAAGCAGCCATGGCGCCGACCACGCCGACCATCGTGGCCATTGGATGCGCGTCGCGGCGGAACCCGCGGAAGAAGTAGTGCATCTGTTCATGCACCATCGTGTGGTGCGTCACGCGATGCTCGAAATCGGCCAGCTGGGCGGCGGTCGGCAGTTCCGCGTAGAGCAGAAGGTAGCAGACTTCCAGAAAGCTCGATTGCTCGGCAAGTTCTTCGATCGGATAGCCGCGATACAGCAATTCGCCCGCGTCGCCGTCGATATAGGTGATGGCACTTTCACAGGCGGCCGTCGAGGTGAAGCCAGGATCAAAGGTGAAGATGTTCGCGTCGCCGTAAAGCTTCCGGATGTCCATGACATCCGGGCCAACCGTCGGCGAATAGACCGGCAGATCAAAGGTTTTGCCATCAAGTGTCAGGGTCGCGGATTTGGTTGATTGATGCATCATTATTCCCCCAAGCTGTGCCACGAGGCCGGGGATCCGGGTCGGGGCCGTGTCAATCCAGTGCGCCCCGCAGGGCCGTTGCCAAGGACAGCGCTCAAGCCGCGTCCCCCAGCCGCAATGTCGTCTCTTCGCGCCCAAGCACCAACATCATGTCATAGACCGATGGCGTTGCGGTTCGTCCGGCCAAAGCGGCCCGCAGCGGGGCCGCCAGTTTGCCAAAGCCAATGCCATGCGCCGCGGCTTCGGCGTTCAGGATGACTTCCAGATCGCCTTTCGTCCAGATAGCATTTTGCAGCTGCGGCGTCAACGATTTCAGTATACCACGGGATACCGGATCAAGCGCCTTTGCAGCCATTTCGTCAGGCACAATCGGGCGCGCGGCCAAGATGAACTCTGCCTTATCAAGCAGTTCCGGGAAGGTTTTCGCCCGTTCCTTGACGCAATACATGCCCTTCAGCATCAGGTCGGACTGGCGCATCGAAAGCGCCGGGCGCTGCGTCACAGCAAGAAAATCATGCAGTTCGTGCAGCAACGCAGCATCCTCAGACATCGCCATATGATGTCCGCAGGTGTTTTCCAGTTTTTTGAAATCCAGACGTGCGGCAGCGCGTCCGATACCTGAAAGATCGAACATTTTCAACGCTTCGGCTGTGCTAAAAATCTCGGCGTCTTGATGTGCCCATCCCAGGCGCGTCAGATAGTTGCGCATTCCCGCTGCCGGATAACCCATGCGCTGATACTCCTCGACACCGACAGCGCCATGGCGTTTCGACAGTTTCTTGCCGTCAGGCCCATGGATCAACGGGATATGCGCCCAAACCGGGATGTCCCACCCCATGGCGTCATAGATCATTTGCTGGCGACCGGCGTTGTTCAGATGGTCATCCCCCCGGATCACATGTGTCACGCCAGCATCATGGTCATCAACCACCACAGCGAGCATGTAAGTCGGTGTGCCATCAGAGCGTAAACAAATCATGTCATCCAAAGTATCATTCTGGATGGTGACATCGCCTTGAACCTGATCGCGAATTACGGTTTGCCCGTGGTTCGGAGCCTTCATTCGGATCACGAAAGGCGCGTAAGGATACGTGGCAGGATCCGCGTTGCGCCAGGGGCTGCGGAACACGGCATAGCTTGTGTCTGCCATGGCGCGGAAGGCCGCGATTTCATCTTGCGTGCTGAAACACTTGTAGGCGGCCCCGCGCGCCAGCATCTGATGCGCCACCTCGGCGTGGCGATCCTTGCGGTCAAACTGGCTGACGACTTCGCCGTCCCAGTCAAGCCCGAGCCAGGTCAAGCCACGCAGAATGGCCGCGGTGGCTTCCGGGGTGGAGCGTTCGCGGTCGGTATCCTCGATCCGTAGCAGAAATCTTCCGCCCAGGCTGCGCGCATAAAGCCAATTGAAAAGCGCAGTCCGCCCGCCACCGATATGCAGATATCCGGTTGGTGAAGGCGCAAATCGCGTAACGATCTTATTGTCGGATGGCGCAGCGGTCATCAGTCGTTAACCTTCTGGAAAGCAAGAACGGACTAGGATCACGCGCAGCATTAGGGATTTAGCAGGGGCAAAACAAGGTGGGTGGTTGGCGGCCTCTGTTGGCGCTGGCAGAGGTGCGCGAGCAGCTGTTCCTGTGGATTCCGCTGTTTCTTGCCTGTGGGGTGGGGGCATGGTTCGCTTGGCCGGTTGAACCGGGGGCGACTGCCTATCTGACGTTGTCGGCTTGCATGCTGCTGGCACTGGCGCTGTGGTTCTGGGGGCCGGAACTGGCGCAACCTTTAGTGATTGCCGCAGGTTGTGTGGTGCTTGGCGGGCTTGCGGCGGGCGCGCGCGCGCACCTGGTCGCGGCCCCGGTCCTTGATTTTCGCTACTATGGCCCGGTGCAGGGTCGGGTGATCGACATCGATCGCTCGCAAAATGATGCATTGCGGATGACTTTGGACCGCGTTGTTCTAGAACGCACATCGCCGAACCGCACGCCCGCGCGGGTCAGGGTGTCGTTGCAAGGCGTTCAGGAAGCCACGTTTTCTCCGGGGCAGGTGGTTCTTCTGACCGCGCATCTTTCTGCGCCCGAAGGGGCGGCAGAGCCTGGGGGCTTCGACTTTCGCAGGATGGCATTTTTTGACGCGCTGGGGGCAGTTGGCTATAGCCGCACGCCAGTCCTGCTATGGCAGGACGCAGAGGCCGGAACCCAATGGATCAATCGCTTGCGCGCCGAAATGGGGGCAGGGATGCGCGCGCAGATGCCCAGTCAGGCCGGTGCTTTTGCCGCGGGCGCGATGACGGGGGACCGGTCAGGGATCAATCAGGAAACGGTTCAGGCGCTGCGCGACTCGAACCTGTCGCATCTGCTTGCAATTTCTGGGATGAACCTTGCGTTTCTGATCGGGTTCACTTTCGGACTTGTCCGGTATGGCGTGGCACTTATCCCGCCTTTGGCCTTGCGGCTGGACAGTCGCAAGGTGGCGGCGGTGATTTCGCTGGGGGTGGCAGGCTTCTACTTGCTGCTTTCGGGCGCCAATGTGGCGACCGAACGCGCCTTCATCATGGTGGCGGTGATGCTGGGGGCAATCTTGCTGGACCGCCGGGCATTGACGCTGCGGTCGGTGGCAATTTCGGCGGTGATCATTCTGCTGTGGCAACCTGAAAGCCTGGCAGAGCCGGGCTTTCAGATGTCATTTGCGGCAACGGTGGCATTGATTGCCGGGTTTGCCGCATTGGACGGGGCAGTGCTGCGCGAACGGCTTCCGCGCTGGATCATTCCGGTTTTCGCTTTGGTGCTGTCGTCGGTACTTGCGGGCTTTGCAACCGCGCCTTTTGCGGCGGCACATTTCAATCGCTTTACCGATTACGGTTTGCTCGCGAACCTGTCTACGGTGCCGATGATGAGCCTTGTCATGGCATCGGGGGCTGTCGCCGCGCTTTTGGTCCCGCTGGGGCTGGAGGCGCTGCCGCTTTGGGTGATGGAACAGGCCGCGCGCTGGATCCTCTTTGTGGCGCAGTGGGTTGCCAGTCTGGACGGAGCCGTGACGCCGGTGATCGCACCGGGGCCTTTGGTTGTGCCGCTTATCACAGTGGGCGGGCTGTGGGCGGTGTTGTGTCGCGGGCGGATCCGGCTGGGGGGCCTCGCGCCGTTGATGCTGGCGTTCGGTCTTTGGTCACAGGCCGACCGTCCTGCACTTTTGATCAGTTCGGACGGCGCGCTGGTGGGTCTGATGGGTCCGCAGGGCCGGGCCTTGTCTGCAGCCAAGGGCGCTGGCTTTGCAGCCGAGAACTGGTTGCAGAACGACGGCGATCTGACCGGACAGACCGAGGCCGCCGATCGACCCGGTTTCACCGGTCCCAAGGGTGCGCGACGGTTTGACTTTGCCGGGTTGCAGGGGATTGTCTTGACCGGAAAAGCCGCGCCGTCGCTGGCGCGCAAAGCCTGCGGCGAAGTGCAGATCGTCGTGCTGGCAGCGGTGGCCGAAGGGCCTTTGCCAGGAGGCTGTCTGTTGATCGACCGCGTGTTTCTAAAGACGACAGGCTCTTTGGCGCTGGATCTGCATGATGGAAGGGTACACATCACCCCCGCTCGCGGCGCGGCCCGCATCTGGGCAGGGCGCGGAGAAGTGCCGCAGCAACCGGTCCTGCAACCGCCGCTGCCGCGATTGGCTTCGGCAGATCAATAGCTTCTGATCAGTCCGACAAGGCGACCCTGCACCTTGACCATGTGATCGGGAAAGAGCCGCGTTTCGTAGGCCGGATTTGCAGCCTCAAGCGCAATCATGCCGCCCTTGCGACGAAAACGCTTCAACGTAGCCTCGGCATCTTCGACCAATGCTACGACAATGTCACCGTTTTCGGCCGTGACCTGTTCGCGTATCACCACGATATCGCCGTCGTTGATGCCAGCCTCGATCATGGAATCGCCCTTTACTTCAAGCGCATAGTGCTGGGCACTGCCCGACAGCATCGACCCTGGCACCGCTACATGATGCGAGACATGCGAAATCGCCTCGATCGGGACCCCGGCTGCGATGCGCCCCATCATCGGGATTTCCAGCGCATGCACAGCGTTGACCGACATCGCACCTTTGGGTTGCGGCGGCAGATCGCCATCGATGATACGCGGGGTGAAACCCGGCCGCTCCATCGCCTCTGGCAGTTTCACGATTTCCAATGCGCGTGCGCGATGAGCCATGCGGCGGATAAAGCCGCGCTCTTCCAATGCCGTGATCAGACGATGAATGCCGGATTTCGACCGCAGATCCAATGCGTCTTTCATTTCATCAAACGACGGCGGGACCCCATCGCGATCCAAGCGTTGTTTGATGAAATCCAGCAGTTCCAACTGTTTGCGCGTCAGCATTGGGATACCCGACCTGTATGATCCGCCAAGTTTGCCACCCGGTGTTAACACAATGTTCTGCCCGCGTTCTCGGTTTGTGTCAAGTCCTTTGCAAAGACACAACCTATAGGGGCAGATATTCCACCAACGCCCCCGCCTTTTGGGCGCTGTCATTGGCCGGGCGCACCAACAATGCGTCTGCCTGCGCCAGCACCCCCATCAATGCGCTGTCCTGCCGGTCGAAAGGCGTGATCGAGGGCAACCCTTCGGCTTCAATAAGTTTCGCCCGCATGTAGTGCGCGCGCGGTCCGTTTGGTCCGTTGGCTGCGGCCAGAATGGCACGCCGATAACGGGGCGCAGGATTGGGGTCTCCCTGCATCGCACGCACCATCGGCAGCACGAACAGATGCGCGCAGACGACGGCCGACACCGGATTTCCCGGAAGCCCCAGCATTGGAACGCCAGAAAGCCTGCCCCCTATCAAAGGCTTGCCGGGGCGCATGGCGATGCGCCAGAAAGACTTCTGAAACCCCAGACTTTCGGCTGCCTGGGCAACAACGTCGTGGTCGCCTACCGATGCGCCGCCAATGGTAATGACCATGTCTGCCGATGCGGCGAGGGTCAGCACCATGCGCAAATCCGCAATCGTGTCGCGGGCGATTGGCAGAAGCCGCACTGTTGCTCCGGCCTCTTCAAGCAAAGCCGCTATGGCAAAGCTGTTGGACGCAATAATCTGATCGGGGCGCGGATTTTCGCCGGGCATCACCAATTCGTCACCCGTGGCGATGATGGCCACCACAGGACGGCGCGTGACGGTGACGTTCGGTATGTTCATCGCTGCAAGCAAGCCAAGATCGTTCGGCCGCAGACACCGCGGGGACAAAACGTCGCCTGCGCGAAAATCCTGACCCATAGGGCGGATGTGAAGGGCGGCTTCCACCTCGGGTTTAACCGCTATTTCAGACCCTTGACGTTCGACGTCTTCCTGAATGACAACGCGTGTGGCCGCGGCCGGCACCGGTGCGCCGGTGAAGATGCGCACAGCCTGGCCGGGTCGGAGCACGCCTGAAAAGGCATGGCCGGCGCCCGCCTCGCCGATGACGCTGAACCGCTCGCCCGGTGCCGGATCGCCTATGATCACATAGCCATCCATCGCCGACGCGTTGAACGGGGGCTGGTTCACCTTGGCCCGGGCCGGTGTTGCCATCCAGCGGCCCATCGCCTGCCGCAGCGGGATGGATTCAACGGACAACGGGCCGACCAACGCAAGGCAGCGGTCGAGAGCCTCTTCAACCGAAATCATCACGTTGCCTCGTAACGCCCGGATTTACCGCCATCTTTCAAGATCACGCAGATGCCATCGATCGTCATTGATTTTTCAGCGGCCTTCAACATGTCATAGACGGTCAGACAGGCAACCGACACGGCGGTCAACGCTTCCATTTCCACGCCGGTCCGGCCGGTTGTCTTGACCGTGGCCTCGATGCGGACGCCCGGCAGATCCGGATCGGCCGTCAGGCGCAACGATACCGCGGAAATCGGCAGCGGGTGACACAACGGTATCAGGTCTGCAGTGCGCTTTGCCGCCATGATGCCAGCAAGGCGCGCCGTGCCAAGAACGTCGCCCTTTTTTGCGGTGCCGGCCTGAACCAGTGCTAGGGTTTGCGGCAGCATCCGAACCGCCCCGGTGGCAACAGCAATCCTGTGCGTCACGGATTTCTCTGTTACATCAACCATATGCGCCTGCCCACTGGCATCGAAATGCGACAACGTCATAGCCCACCTTGCGCGATCAGCGGACGCGAAAGCAGGGTCCGCGTTGCAGCTTCGACATCGGGTTGACGCATCAATGCCTCGCCAATCAAGAAACAGCGCGCACCGTAGGCCGCAAGGTCGGCAAGGTCACCTGGTGTGTAAAGGCCACTTTCCGACACGATCAGCCGGTCTTCGGGCACCCGACGCGCAAGGTCGCGCGTGGTGTCCAGTGTCACCTCGAACGAATGCAGGTTTCGGTTGTTGATGCCGATCATCGGTGATTTCAACAGGGTTGCACGGTCAAGTTCGCTGCGGTCATGAACTTCGATCAGGACGTCCATCTTCCAGCCCATCGCGGCGGACTCCAGTTCTGCTGCCTGTGCGTCCGACACCGAAGCAAGGATGATCAGGATGCAATCGGCGTGCAGGGCGCGTGATTCTGCGACCTGCCAGGGATCGTAGAGGAAATCCTTGCGCAGACAGGGCAGTTTCACGGCATTGGACGCAGCCAGCAAAAAGCTGTCATCACCCTGAAAGGACGGGCCATCCGTCAACACAGACAGACAGGTGGCTCCTCCTTCGGCATAGGCGCGGGCCAATGCGGGCGGATCGAAATCGGCGCGAATCAAGCCTTTGGATGGCGACGCCTTCTTGATCTCTGCGATCAGACCGTAGCCTGTGTTCGCGGCCTCGCGCAGGGCTGTGACAAAGCCGCGCGGCGGGGGTGCCGCGCGGGCCTGCTCTTCGACCACGGCAAGAGGGCGCAGCACCTTGCGGGCGGCAACGTCGGCGAGTTTATAGGTCTTGATGCGATCAAGGATTGTGCTCATGGCGCAGGACTAGCCGTTTGGGGGCGGGAAAGGAAGTCAGGCATGGGTCAGCGCGGCAAGGCTTGCGACTTTGCCACGTGCCGTACCGGAATCGATGCTGTGGGCCGCAACCGCGACGCCGTCGGTCAGGCTGGCGACATGGCCCGCGACGATCAGGGCGGCGGCGGCATTGAACAGCACAGCATCGCGATACGCCCCGGCATGACCATCCATCAGGGCGCGAAACGCCACGGCATTCTCGGCCGGCGCGCCGCCAAGCAGGTCTGAAAACGGGTGCGTGGGCAAACCCGCATCCGACGGGCGCAGCGTGAACTCACGGATATGGCCCTGATCCAGCGCAACAACCGCCGTCGGTTCGCTGATCGAGATTTCGTCGGTCCCATCGCCGCCATGGACGAGCCAGGCCGTTTCGGACCCCAACGCGCGCAGGGTTTCGGCCATCGGGCGGATCAGCGCGGCAGAGAAAGCGCCGGTGAGTTGCCGCTTGACGCCGGCAGGGTTGGTCAACGGCCCGAGGATGTTGAAAATGGTGCGGGTACCAAGTTCTGCGCGGATCGGGCCCACGTGCCGCATCGCGGGGTGGTGCATGGGTGCCATCATAAAGCCGATGCCATGATCGGTCAGACAGCGTTGCACCAGTTCGGGCCCGATCATGATGTTCAGGCCAAGTTCGGTCAAGACATCTGCCGCGCCGGACTTTGACGACAGATTGCGGTTGCCATGTTTTGCAACCGTCACGCCGGCGCCTGCCACGACAAACGCAGCGGCAGTCGAGATGTTCAGCGTGCCTTTGCCGTCGCCTCCGGTACCTACGATGTCGATCGCACCGGCAGGGGCGATGACGGGGTTGCATTTCGCGCGCATCACCGAAGCTGCGGCGGCATATTCATCCACGGTTTCGCCGCGTGTCCGCAGGGCCATCAGAAACCCCCCCATCTGGGCCGGAGTGGCGGCACCTTCAAACAGGGCGGTGAACGCTGCCACGGCCTCGTCGCGGGTCAGGGGGCGCGTGGCTGCAATGCCCACCAGCGGCTTCAGGCTGTCGGTCATGCCGGGACGACCGATTTTGCCGCGTCAAGGAAGTTGCGCAGCAGATGATGGCCGTGTTCGGAGGCAATGCTTTCAGGGTGAAACTGCACGCCTTCGATCGGCAGGCTGCGGTGTCGAAGCCCCATGATAGTCCCATCAGCCAGCCATGCGGTGACTTCAAGGCTTGCGGGCAAGGTCGCGCGATCCACGATCAGGCTGTGATACCGCGTTGCAAGAAAAGGCGTTGGCAGGTTCGCAAAGACGCCTGCGCCCGCGTGCGCTATCGACCCCATCTTGCCATGCACGATTTCATGGCAACGCACGACGTTGCCGCCAAAGGCTTGTCCGATGGTCTGATGGCCGAGGCAGACACCGAGGAGGGGTATGCGCGCCTCGGCTGCGGCAAGGGTAAGTGGCAGGCAGATGCCTGCGGCCGAAGGATCGCAAGGACCGGGCGACAACACAATTGCCTTCGGGCGCAAGGCCATGGCCGCCTGAACATCCACCGCATCGTTGCGCAGCACGCGGATATCCGCCCCCAACTCGCCCAGATAGTGGACAAGATTGTAGGTAAAGCTGTCGTAGTTGTCGATCAGAAGCAGCATATTGCAGGGCCTTGGCGGATAGGGGATAAAGAATTGCGTCGTCTCGGTCTACATGGGGCCAGCAGCAATGGGGCGTCAAGAGCACGCGGCGTTGAGAGACGCGGCATAGCGGGTGGGGGAAGCGGTTGATCCGGGGTTTTGTGGCAGGGGTGGCTTGGGGCAGCGTCGTTGCTGGATTGGGGCTGGTGGTGATATCGCAGGTTGCGCCGCGATCCGTGCAGGATGTCGGGGTTTTGGCAACTGAAACACCGGTTGTGGGCAACAATGGTGTGTCGACGGGGCAGGAGACTGGCGATGCCGTTCCGGTGCCCGCGGTTCCGGTGGCCCCCGTTCCAGAACCCGTGCTTCCAGAACCCACCGTCCCGGAACCTCCGCTTCCCGAACCCTCAGCCCCGGTGCCCGCAACCCCAGTGCCCGCAAACCTGGGCGCGGTGTCCGAACCGGCTGCGGCCATTGACGTGCCGCAGGCACCGACAGCCACTGGGGCGCCCGACTTGGCCGGCTCTGGGGGTGCGCCAACCGTCGATCCGGTCATCACGACGGCCGATGCACCGCCACCAGCCAAGTTGGCACCCGCCCCGGAAGTGCCTGCAGATGTCCTTTCGGCGTCCGATCCGCCCGTGGCTGGCGTTGTCGCTGATTTTGCCGCGCTGCCGGAACTTCCCGAATCGATCCAGCCGGTGGTGCCACAAGCGCCCGCGGGCCTGGTTGCACCGGACGCTGTCCCTTCCGCTGCCGTCACGGCCGTTGATGTGCCGCCGCCCCCGGCGCAGGAAGTCTTGCTGGAACCTTCGCCCGCACCGCGCGCCGACCCCGCTCCGGCACGGGTAGCGCCAGAGCAAACCCCCGGCCCGGTTGCAGTCCCGGCGCCCGCAACGGCCCAGCCCGTTCCCGACCTTGCGCCCGATCTGCCAGTGGCCAAACCCTTGCCGCCGCCCCTGCAGCAGGCCGAACTCGATGTGGCAGAACCGGACGGGCAGACCGACGAGGCACCGGACCCGGGTCTGCAACCGGTCAAGCCGATCATTTCCGACGGTGCTGCACGCACCCTGGCCCCGGACGAAGGATTGCCCGGCACCGACGGCGTGAAGGTTGGTCAGTTGCCCAAGATCGTGCCGGCAGATGTGCCTGTCGCGACAGAAGGCGCGGCGCAATTGGTGCCGGATGCAAATGCCCCTCCGATAGAGCGGTTCGCGCGGGCGTTCGAAAATCCCGACGGCAAGCCGTTGTTTGCAGTCTTGCTGCGCGACACGGGCGCGCCGGAACTGGATAGGGCGGCCCTTGCGCAGATCGCCTTTCCCGTCACCTTCGTCATCGATCCGCTGACGCCGGGGGCTGCGGCTGCTGCGGAGATCTATCGCGGGGCCGGTCAGGAAGTTCTGATGCTGGCCAGTGGTATCCCGCAAGGCGCAACGGCCAGCGATCTTGAACAGAGTTTTCAGGCAATGGCGGGGGTATTGCCGCAATCGGTGGGAATGATCGACCAAAGCAGCGATGGTTTTCAAGGCAATCGCCCGCTTGCGGCGCAGGTCGTTCCGTTGCTGGCTGCGCAGGGGCGCGGGCTGGTGACTTTTGACGCGGGCCTGAACGCTGCCGATCAGGAAGCGCGGCGGGCAGAACTGCCATCAGCCCTTGTTTTCCGCAGGCTGGATGCGGACGGAGAGGCGACATCGACCATCCGCCGCTATCTGGACCGCGCCGCATTCAAGGCAGCCCAAGAGGGGCGCGTCGTTGTGCTGGGTGACGCGCGGCCCGAGACGGTTGCGGCACTGATGGAATGGACCGTCGAAGGGCGCGCAGCATCGGTGGCGTTGGCACCGATCACAGCGGTGATGACCGCACCCTGACGCGAGCTGGGCGCGCTACATTGGCGGGGGCGCATGATGTGCTGGTGGCAGCGGGGGTTTCACACCCCCGCACCCCCGTGGGATATTTGTGCCAATGTGAAGTGGCGGAAGTGGTCGGCTGGGGCGGGTTGCCGGGTTTCCCCGGGGACCAACAAAAACAAGACGCCCATCGCGAGAGATCAGCTGTTGGCGCGTCTTGCGAAGAGGCCGGCATCTTCGGCGGCGCGACGCAGGGCGCGCGATTTGTTGACCGTTTCCTGGTACTCGGATTCCGGGTCGCTGTCATAGACAACGCCGCCTCCGGCCTGGATGTAAAGCTGGCCATCCTTCAGCACGGCTGTGCGGAGCGCGATGCAGAAATCCATTTCGCCATTGCCCGCGAAATACCCGATGCCCCCGCCGTAGATCCCGCGTTTTTCTGGTTCCAGCTCGTCAATGATCTGCATGGCGCGCACTTTTGGCGCGCCTGACACGGTGCCGGCCGGCAGGCCCGCGAGCAGGGCCGACAGCGCGTCTTCCCCCTCGGCGATCTGGCCGACAACGTTTGAGACGATGTGCATGACATGACTGTAGCGTTCGATGATGAATTGTTCGGTCGGGCGGACGGTTCCGATCATGGCAACCCGGCCCACATCATTGCGCCCGAGGTCCAGGAGCATCAGATGCTCTGCACGTTCCTTGGCATCAGCCAGCAGATCGGCTTCAAGGGCGCGATCTTCCTCGGGCGTTGCCCCCCGTTTGCGGGTTCCGGCGATGGGACGCACCGTCACCTCGCCGTCACGCAACCGGACAAGGATTTCGGGACTGGCGCCGACCACCTGAAAACCGCTGAAGTTGAAGAAGAACATGAAGGGCGAGGGGTTGGTGCGGCGCAAGCTGCGATAGAAGGCGAAAGGCGGCAGTTCGAAGTTCTGGGTCCAGCGCTGACTGGGCACGACCTGAAAGATGTCGCCGGCGCGGATGTAATCGCGGGCACGCTCTACCGCTGCCTTGTAGCCGTCTTGGGTGAAATTGGAAAGTGCCACACCCACGGGTGACGTCTCACCCAGATCGCGCATGGCAGGCGGGCTGCGGTCAAGGTCACGCATGGCGTCCATCACCCGCTCGGCCGCCTGAGAGTAGGCGGCGCGTGCCGAAAGACCTGACGCAATCCAGGCCGGAGCAACGACGGTCACTTCGCCCTTTACGCCGTCGAGCACGGCCACCACCGATGGGCGCAAGAGCACGGCGTCGGGAAGTCCAAGGGGATCGGGGTTGATATCGGGCAGATGTTCCACAAGACGGATCATGTCGTAGCCAAGATAGCCATAAAGGCCAGACGCAATCGGTGGCAGCCCGTCGGGCAATGTCACGCGGCTTTCCGCGATCAGGGCACGCAAGCTGTCAAGCGGGGCGGTCGGTTCGCAGATAAACGCAGTTGGATCGAACCGGGCGGCGCGGTTGATCCGGGCCAGCGTTCCGTGGCATTGCCAGACCAGATCGGGTTTCAGGCCTACCACCGAGTAGCGCCCCCGCACCTCGCCCCCTGTCACCGACTCCAGCAAGAACGTGTCGGTGCGCGCCTCGCCCAGTTTGAGCATCAAAGACACCGGCGTGTCGAGATCAGCTGCAAGGCGCGCGTAAACCATCTGGTTTTCACCGCGCGCCCAAGCCGCCGCGAACGCTTCAAAGGACGGTTCCAGTTTCATCTCCGGGGGCTAGTTGATCTGGGCATTCACCGCCGCGATCGCCGCCTGATCCAGCGTGATCCCGGCCTCGTTTGCAAGCGCGTTTGTAAAAAGCGCGAGGGCATCTTTTGCGAAACCCTGTTCGGTTTGCGCCCGGATCGCTTCGCGCGTTGCCTGGGCGGATGCTTCGGCTGTCGGGGCTGGCGTGATCGCATCGAGCCGCAACAGCGCGGTATAGCCGGGCGCCTCGATCATCCGCAGATCGCCGGGCGCCATGTCAAATGCCGCCTCCAACACGTCTGGAGGGGCACCCTCCACGCTCGCCTGGCGGTCGATGCCGACGGACAGACGGACGGCGCCCTGGCCTTCGAGCGTCGCGCCGGCCTCGACGGCGGCCTTGATTTCGACGGCCTTTGCAGACAGGGCTGCCGCAGTGGCTTTTGCTGTCCATGCGGCAGCGACCTGATCGCGGATCTTGTCGAGCGGGATCGGGGCAGGGGGCACGACCTCGTCAAGCCGCAGGGCCACCAGACCACCGTCATCCAGCAAGATCGCCTCGGGAAAATCGCCAACCTTGATCGCATCCGCCATATCGGCAAAGGCGCTGTAGGCGGCGATCGGGTCGTTGTCGGCGGCATCCGCGACATAGTCCGTGACCCCGAGTGTCAGGCCCTCGTCCCGCGCGAGGTCTTCGAGGGTGGCGCCCCCTGCCAACGAGTCGTCGATGGCCTCTACCCGGTTGGCGATCTCGCGGCGGGCGGCGTCTTGTTGCAGGTCTGCCAGCAGTGTTGTCCGTGCCTGATCGAGCGTGGTGTTCTGTGCGGCGAGGATTGCATTCATCCGGAACAACGCAGGCCCCAGATCGGACAGAAACGGTCCGACCACGCCGGGTCCTGTCAGGCCAAAGACTGCGTCGCCTGCGGCCCCAAGTTCATCCTTTGCGACGTCGCCCATATCGATGTCAGACACTGAAAGACCACGCTCTGCGATCAGCGTCTCGAACGCTTCGCCTGCGTCGAGGCGCGCCTTGGCGGCGGATACGGTCGCGTCGTCGGGGAATACCAGACGTTCCACCAGGCGGCGCTCGGGGATCACGAATTCGTCGATCCGGGCGTTGTAGGCGCTTTGCAGATCAGCCTCGGGGATGGTCACGCTTGCCGCCAGCGTGTCGGGCAACAGTGCGGCGTAGGTCAGCCGCTTTGCTTCGCCGCGGGTAAAATCGGCAATGTTTGCGGTGTAGTGGGCCAGAATATCGGCGTCAGTGGGGGTCGGGATGGGCGCTGCGAGGTCGGTTTCGGTCAGCAACAGCAGCGCAAAGCTGCGCTGTTGCCCGATATAGGACCACAACGTGTCCGTGGCCTGCGCCGGCACGGCAAAGCCGCCCACAACTGCACCTCGCAACAGCCCGACTGCGAGGTCCGCGCGCAGTTCCGCTTCGAATTCAGACTCGGTCATGTTGTTGTTCTGGAGAACAAAACGGTAGGTCTCGCGATCAAATGTGCCGCTTACGCCTTGAAAGGACCGGATCTGCGTCACCTGAGTTGCGACCACCGCGTCGCCGACAGACAAGCCGATCCGCGCGGCCTCGTTTTCAAGTGCGGCGCGGTCCAGCACGGATTGCAGCACCTGTTGATCGACCCCGAGCGCTTCGATCTGCGCGATGCTCAGCGGTTGGCCAAACTGCTCTGACAGCGTGTCGATCTGCCGGCGTAAGGCGCGAGCGTAGGTATTGGCGTCGACATCGCGATCGCCAACCTTGCCGATGGCCAGCACGCCGCCGCCAAAGTTGGTGACGCCAAAGCCGCTGAGGCCGATGATCAGAAGGCCGAGCAATACCCAGACCACCAAAGAGGTGCCGGAGCGTTTCTTGCGCGGGGTGTCGTCGCTGGGAGCCATGGGTCCGCCTGATGGTTGGTTGCGGGTCTGTTTATGGGATCGGGGGCACTGGGGCAAGTGGGGTGCAATGGGGGGCTTGCCCCCCAGACCCCCCAGGATATTTTCGCCAAGATGAAAGGGCTAAAGCCGGAAATGGTTCAGGCGGTTGAACATTTCGCCGATTCCGGCAGCGTCGACATTGGCGAATGCGATGCGGATCTGTTGTTTGCCTTCGGTTGCGTTTGCGGGCTGGAACATCGTGCCCGGCAGCATGAGCAGGCTTTGATCAACGACGAGGCGTTTGCAGATTTCGTCGGAAGGGGACGAGTAGGGGTGTTTGACATAGGCGAAATATGCGCCGCAGCCAAGAAGCGCCCAGCCGGGCAAACTGGTAAACCCGCTGACCATTGCCGCACGGCGGGCGAGGATTTCGCGGCGTTCGCCTTGCACCCATTGCGCCAGGTTCTGCAGGCCCCAGAGTGCTGCGATCTGGCCAAGCTGACCGGGGCAGATGGCAACGGTATCCAGGAACTTCTCAATCTGGAAAAGGCGGTCGGGGGAGGCAATGACGGCACCGACCCGGTGGCCGGTGAGCCGGTAGGCTTTGGAAAAGCTGTAGAGGTGGATGAAGGTACCGGGCCAGTCGGGGTCGGCGAAGAGCATGTGCGGACGGCCGTTTCTGCTGTCGAAGTCGCGGTAGGTTTCATCGACGATCAAAGCAATGCCATTGGCACGGGCAAGGTCGTAGAAGGCCGCGAGGGTGGTTGCCGGATATTCGGCACCGCCCGGGTTGTTGGGGGACACGAGCACGATGGCGCGGGTTCGGGGCGTGATCAGCCTGGCCGCATCGGTCGCGTCCGGGATCAATCCGGGGCCGGCGGGCAAAGGCACCGTTGATACGCCCTGCATGTCGAGCCACATTTTATGATTGAAATACCATGGGGTTGGCAGGATAACCTCATCCCCTACGCCAGCGAGGGTGGCCATCACTGCGGTAAAGGCCTGATTGCAGCCCTGGGTGATCGCGACCTGATCTGGGTCGATCCGGCCGCCATAGCTGACGGACCATTGCGCGGCAACTTCGGCGCGCAGTGCAGGCAGGCCGAGGACGGGGCCGTAGAGATGGGCGGCGGGATCGTTCAGCGCGGCCTCTGCGATAGCCTGGCGCAGCGCCAGTGGCGGGCTGTCTACCGGGGCGGCCTGACTTACGTTGATCAGGGGGCGGTGATGGGGAAAGTCGACCCCGGCGAGCCAGCGCCGCGCCTCCATGACGGGTGGTGCGTCCGTGACGGCCATCGCGGGGTTCAGGGGGTGTAGCATGGTCGAATTTCCTTGTTTGTCATCGATGCCCTTGCGGTGCGCCCCCCTGGGGCTTGGGTGCGGCTGGTGTCAGTCGGTGCCGCGGAACGGTTGGACATATTGCAAGGCCATGTCCCAAGGGAAGAAGATCCAGGTGTCCTGGCTGACTTCGGTGATGTAGCTGTCGACCATGGGTTTGCCGCTTGGTTTGGCATAGACGGTGGCAAAATGCGCCATCGGGTAGAGGCGACGCACCAGTTCAAGGGTTTTGCCCGTATCGACCAGATCATCGACGATCAGGATGCCGGTGCCATCGCCCATCAGGTCTTCCTGGGGCGATTTTGTCACGATTGCGTTCATTTGCGACTGGTGGCTGTAGCTTTTGACGCTGATCGTGTCGACGACCCGGATATCGAGTTCGCGCGCCACGATCATCGCGGGCACCAGGCCGCCGCGCGTGATGCCGACCACGGCCTTCCAAGCACCGTTCATCGGCCCTTTGCCATCGAGCCGCCAGGCCAGTGCGCGGGCGTCGCGGTGGATCTGGTCCCAAGAGACGTGGAAGCCTTTTTCGTGCGGCAGGCGGTCAGTCATCAGGCGCTCCTTGGGGTTGGGGTCACGTGGGGCCAGCCCCCACACCCCCGGGATATTTATGAACAGATGAGGAGGGTCATTGCAGGGCGATCTTGAGGCCGAGTGCGGCGAGGATCCCGCCGAAGCCACGGTCGATTGTGGTTTTCAGGCGCTGGTAGGTGCGGCGGGGTCCGTCAAAGCTGAACGCGCGCGCCACGAGGATGTTGCAGACGACTTCATTCAGGAAGATTGCGCAGAGCAGCAGGATGAACCATGGCAGGGTTGTGCCGGCGGGAACGGTGCCGACGAAGACCGCGCCGAAGAAGATGGCGGGTTTTGGGTTTGACAGTTGTGTGACCAAGCCCAGGCGCAAGGCGGAAAGGGCGGTGCGGGGTGGGGTTGCGTCGGATCCGGTGTCGAGCGGTTTCGTGGCGTGGCGCCACATCTGGATGGCCATCCAGATCAGGAACAAGCCGCCGATCAGCTTGAAGCCCCACAAAAGGGCGGGGGCTGCCTGAAACAGCAGGGTAAGGCCAAACAGCGCGGCGGTTGCCCAAACCATCGCGCCGAGGCCGATCCCGACGGCGAGCCATGCGCCAGTGCGGAACCCTTCGCTGACGCCGGTACGTGCGGCCATCAGGATCGCGGGACCGGGGGAAGCCGCGGCCAGCAGGTGCAAAAACCACGCGGCAATGAAGGCGGTCAGTGTCATTGCGATCTTCCGATCATTGCCCCGTCTCCTTGCGCCCGGTGGCCCCCTCGATATCGGGGGCATCGACTGCCTTCATGCCGACGACATGGTAGCCTGCATCCACATGCAGGTTTTCACCCGTGGTGCCGCTGCCGAGGTCCGACAAAAGATAGAGTGCGGCTTTGCCGACCTCTTCCTGAGTGACGTTGCGGCGCAGGGGCGAGTTCAACTCGTTCCATTTCATGATGTAGCGGAAATCACCGATGCCGGAGGCCGCGAGGGTCTTGATCGGGCCGGCCGAGATCGCATTGACGCGTATCCCGTCGCGGCCGAGGTCTTCTGCAAGATACTTGACCGATGCTTCCAAAGCCGCCTTGGCTACACCCATCACGTTGTAATGCGGCATTACTTTTTCCGCGCCATAGTAGGTCAGGGTCAACAAGCTGCCGCCCGCGCCCATCATCGCGCTGGCACGTTTGCAGACGGCGGTAAAGGAATAGACCGAGATATCCATCGTCAGACGGAAGTTGCCAGGCGACGTGTCGACGTAGCGCCCGCGCAATTCGTTCTTGTCAGAAAACCCGATCGCGTGGACGACAAAATCAAGGCTTCCCCAGGTGACCCGCAGATGTTCAAAAAGCGCGTCGAGCGAGTCATGGTCAGCGACGTCACACTCGGCCAGAACTGACGCGCCAATACTGGCCATGAGGGGTTCCACGCGCTTTTTCAACGCTTCGCCCTGATAGGAAAAGGCGAGTTCCGCGCCCTGTTCTGCCAAGGCTTTTGCAATGCCCCAGGCTATGGACTTGTCGTTGGCAAGGCCCATGATCAGCCCGCGTTTACCTGCCATTAGGCGGCTGATCCCGCCAGCGCCTGTTCCTACTCCGGTTGACATCCGACGTCCTCGCACTTTTGTTGTAACCATGACGTGTAGGCGATTGGATTGCATGCAGCAAGGGCGGGCCAATGGCTTTGCACTGGACATGGGCAGGGATGGAACGAATGGACCGAACAGGCATTTTTGACGGCAGCGATCCGTTTGTGATCGCGAAGCGGTGGCTTGGCGAGGCCGAGCAGGCCGAAATCAATGACCCAAACGCCATGGCATTGGCGACCGTGGATGCGACGGGCCTGCCAAATGTGCGGATGGTTCTGTTGAAAGAAATTGAAGCGGGCGCTTTTGTGTTTTACACGAATTACACTTCGGTGAAGGCTACGGAAATCACTCAGTCTGGCAAGGCCGCGTTTGTTTTGCATTGGAAGTCGCTGCGCCGCCAGATCAGGGTGCGCGGCGCGGTTTCGCGCGAAGATGGCCCACAGGCGGATGCCTATTATGCCAGCCGGAGTTTGACGTCGCGGCTGGGGGCATGGGCGTCGGACCAGTCCAAACCCCTGAAGTCGCGACTATCCTTGATGGCGCAGGTTGCAAAAATGACGGCGCAGCACGGAACCAATCCACCGCGACCGCCACATTGGGGCGGTTTTCGCATTGATCCTGTTGAGATCGAGTTTTGGGGAGACGGCGATTTTCGCCTGCATGACCGCTTCCGTTGGACAAGAGACGCAGGGAGCAAGAACTGGGAAGTCACACGGCTGAACCCCTGACTTTTCGGCCCGTTTGCCGCCTGCCATTCACGCTTCGTGGTTGAAGTGAGCGAATTTGTGCGGAATTTCGCTTGCATGTCGCGACGGGATGCGATTTTGGATTGCACGTGGGCTTTTCTGGGGAAGCGGCCTAAGCAATGACAGACGAAGATACGGCTTTGCAAATTGTGCACGGCCAAGTGAAATGGTTTGACGCATCCAAGGGATTTGGTTTCGTTGTCGCCGCCGATTCCGATGCAGATATCTTGCTGCATGCCAATGTTCTTAGAAACTTTGGTCAGGGCTCGGTTGCGGACGGCGCTGGAATTACCATAAAGGCGCAGCAAACTCCGCGCGGCTATCAGGCCGTAGAGGTGCTCAGCATCGATCCGCCGCGTGGATTGGTCCAACCTGCGGGCGAGGACACGGCGCTTCGGACCCCGAATGAGTTGATGGCGTTGCCGTTGGAGCCTGCACGGATCAAATGGTTCGACAAATCCAAGGGATTCGGCTTTGCCAACGTGTTCGCGCGCGCCGAGGATGTCTTCATCCATGTGGAAGTTCTGCGGATTTCAGGATTTGCGGATCTGGCCGCCGGCGAGGCCGTGTGCCTGCGTATCGTGGACGGTAAACGCGGCCGGATGGCCGTTCAGGTGGTGTCATGGGAAGCGTCATTACGGCAGTCGGATTGAGCTGCGTCACTGCGGGCCTTGCCGGGGCTGCCTGTCGGCCGGAAGTGGTTGAACTGCGAGGGCAGGCGGCGATCGCGCAGTTCAGCGTCGAAGTTGCAGATGATGCGGGAGAGCGTGGGACGGGGCTGATGCATCGCCCGAAGATGGCCTCGTCGGCGGGGATGCTTTTTGTCTATGACGCACCGCAACAGCCCGTGTTCTGGATGCGCAACACCCTGATCCCGCTGGACATGATCTTTGTTGACCCGACGGGCACGGTCACCCGCGTCCACGAGAATGCCGTGCCGCTGGATGAAACCGGCATTGATGGAGGTCCGGGGGTGCAGTTCGTGCTGGAAATCAACGGTGGTCTGGCACGGGCATTGGGGATCGGTCCTGGGTCGGCGCTGCGCCATCCTGTTGTGTCGCAGGAAACGGCAGTCTGGCCCTGCGGCGATTGAAAACGGGCTGCAACGAGGCTTTTCTTTCCCGTCAGGGTTCGATAGACAGCGCAAGTCGGGGCGTAGCGCAGTCTGGTAGCGCGACGGTTTTGGGTACCGTAGGTCGTAAGTTCGAATCTTATCGCCCCGACCACTTGTCCAGGCAGCTTGTGCGTCCTTTGTTGACTTGCCATATCTGATCGGCATTCACGGGGGTATCATGGGCATCCGGTTAGACAATTCCTATGTGCGCGATCTGCCGATGGCCTGTCTGCGGTTGAACCCTGACGTTGCGCCGGCGCCACGCCTTGTGGTGTTCAACGACGCGTTGGCAGAGGAATTGGGTCTATCGCTGTGTGATCGTGCAGCGGCATGGCTGTCAGGGGCCGAGGTGCCACACGGCGCCGAACCAGCTGCGATGGCCTATGCCGGGCATCAGTTTGGCGGGTTTTCACCACAACTGGGGGACGGTCGCGCGCATCTGCTGGGAGAGATCCTGCGGCCAGACGGACGGCGATGGGACTTGCATCTGAAGGGGTCAGGGCGCACGCCGTTTTCGCGTGGGGGTGACGGCAAGGCGGCGCTCGGGCCTATGCTGCGTGAATACCTGATGGGCGAGGCGATGCATGCGCTGGGGGTTGCGACCACGCGGGCGCTTGCAGTTGTGGCAACCGGCGAAGGCGTGTGGCGCGAAGCCGGGATGCTGCCCGGTGCGGTCTTGTCGCGTATTGCGTCCAGCCATATCCGCGTCGGCACGTTTCAGTTCTTTGCCGCGCGCCGGGATACGGCTGGGCTGCGGGCATTGCTTGACTACACCATCTTGCGTCATGATCCCGGAGTTGATGCAATCGGGCTGTTTGACAGGGTCGCGGCACGGCAGTGCCGGTTGATCGCGCAATGGATGGGGCTGGGGTTCATTCACGGTGTGATGAACACCGACAATATGGTGATTTCGGGCGAGACTATCGACTACGGGCCTTGCGCCTTCATGGACGGCTATGCACCGGACAGGGTGTTTTCGTCGATCGATCGCCAGGGCAGGTATGCCTATTCAAACCAGCCGCTTGTTCTGGGGTGGAACCTCGCACGGTTTGCCGAGGCATTGTTGCCGTTTATTGATCCGGACCAGGAAAAGGCCGTGCAGATTGCCAATGATCGGCTGGAAACGGTTGCGTCGGCCTATCAGGGAGAGTGGCTGACCGTGATGCGGGGCAAGCTGGCGCTGGATGGCGCTGCGGCGGGCGATGCCGGGTTGATTGACGATCTGCTGACCACAATGGCCGCGCAGCAGGCGGACTGGACGCTGACATTTCGCAGGTTGGGAACCGGGGCGTTGGATGCATCTGTCGCGCAGGTGCTGTCGGACTGGATGCCGCGCTGGCAGGCGCGCCGACGGAAAGACTGGGCCGAGGCGATGGTGGCGGTGAACCCGGCGGTCATTGCGCGAAATCATCTGGTGGAAGAGGCGCTGGAGGCTGCGACGGCGGGAAACATCGCACCGTTCGCGGCCCTGCTGGCGGCGGTGAAGGACCCGTTCGGTTCGCTGGCGGGACGCGAAGCTTACGGGTTGCCGGCACCGGCGGGACTTGCGCCGCATGTAACCTACTGCGGAACCTGACACAGGCGTTGCAGCGGATTTCTTGCAGCTATGCCCGTTGAGCCGGCCCCAATTGATCGTCGTGTCACTGCCGAGGCTGCCTTGGGGCGTGACCTGCGTGGATGTGGACCCGGGGCCTAGGGGAACTGGTTCCGCGGTAAGGGGATATTGGCACCCGCCCGCGAGGGCGCGTGGCAGGTGCAGGGGTTGGGTCAGCGGGAGACGCGCAGATGGCTGGTCTTGCTGGGGAGCCACGCGAAGAAAGGGGGGGCTTTGCGCCCCCCGCTGCCAAAGGCAGCGCCCCCCGCAGGATATTTGCGCCAAGGTGAAAGCCGGTTGATTTCTGCCGGGGGGTGTTGCACGGTTTGCATGTTTTTTGGAGATATGTCCGAGATGTCAGACGTGCGGTTTCTGGAGCATCTTCGTGAGGAATTGGCGGGCATCGAAACCGAAGGGCTGATGAAGCGTGAGCGGTTTATTGAAGGGGCGCAAGGCGGGTACGTCAGGATCGGCGGGCGTCGGATGATCAATCTTTGTGCCAACAATTATCTTGGTCTTGCCGATGATGCCCGATTGATTGCAGCGGCGCAGGCGGCGATGGCGGGGCACGGCTATGGCATGGCATCGGTTCGCTTCATTTGCGGCACGCAAGACCTGCACCGGACGCTGGAGCGGCGGCTGGCCGGATTTCTGGGCATGCAAGATGCGATCTTGTTCGGGTCGTGTTTCGATGCGAACGCTGGATTGTTCGAGCCGCTTCTGGGCCCGCCGGATGCGATAATTTCCGACAGTCTGAACCATGCGTCAATCATCGACGGGGTGCGGCTTTGCAAGGCGCAGCGGTTTCGGTTTGCCAATGGGGATCTGGATGATCTTGAGGTGCAGCTAAGGGCGGCGCGCGCGGGTGGCGCGCGGTTCGTGCTGATTGCGACGGACGGTGTTTTTTCCATGGACGGCTACTTTGCCGATGTGGCGGGGCTTCGGGCGGTTGCGGACCGCTACGGAGCAATGGTCATTGTGGATGACTGCCATGCGACGGGATTTGTCGGGCCCAAAGGGGCTGGAACGCCGGCCCGGGCAGGAGTGTCGGTTGATATTTTGACCGGAACCCTGGGCAAGGCGCTAGGGGGGGCTTTGGGCGGCTATGTGGCGGCGGCGCAGCCGGTGGTCGATCTTTTGCGGCAGCGGGCGCGGCCGTATCTGTTTTCAAATGCACTGCCGCCTGCCGTGGTGGGGGCCGCGTTGGCCGCGCTGGACATCATTGAGGACGCTGACGATTTGCGGGTGCGGCTGTTTGCCAATGCCGATTATTGGCGGGCCGGGCTCGAGCGGTTGGGGTTTCGTCTTTTGCCGGGGAAGCATCCGATCATTCCGGTGATGCTGGGCGAGGCGAAAGTAGCGCAGGCGTTCGCAGCGTCTCTGGATCGGCGCGGGGTGATGGTGTCGGCGTTTTTCTTTCCGGTGGTGCCGCGCGGGGCGGCACGTATCCGCACGCAGATGAATGCGAGCCTGACGTTCGAGGATCTTGATTTTGCGCTGGAGGCGTTCGGATTGGCAGGGCGCGAGGTGGGGGCACTGACATGAAGGCATTGGTAAAGGCGCGCGCAGAGGTCGGGCTGTGGATGGAAGATCGCACAGTTCCAGACATCGGGCCGGAAGATGTTCTGATCAAGGTCCGCAAGACCGGGATTTGCGGGACGGATATTCATATCTGGAACTGGGACGAATGGGCCCAGCGCACGGTTCCGGTGCCCTTGGTCACGGGTCATGAGTTTGCCGGAGAGATTGTTGCCAAAGGCGCGCTGGTTTCCGGGCTGGAGATCGGGCAGCGCTGTTCGGGCGAGGGGCATCTGATTGGCAAGCTGAGCCGCCAGTCCCGCGCGGGGAGGTTCCATCTTGATCCGGCCACGCGTGGGATCGGGGTGAATGAACCCGGGGCGTTTGCCGAATACCTGCGGTTGCCGGCGTTCAATGTGGTACCCCTGCCGGATGCGATCGACGACGAGATCGGGGCGATCCTTGATCCCTTGGGCAACGCGGTGCACACGGCGCTGTCGTTCGATCTGATCGGCGAGGATGTGTTGATCACCGGGGCGGGTCCGATCGGCATCATGGCAGCGGCGGTGGCGCGGCATGTGGGGGCGCGGCATGTGGTGATCACAGACGTCAATCCGGTGCGGTTGGCGCTGGCCGCGCTGGTGGCAGATGTGGTGCCGGTGAATGTCGCCTCAGAAGATTTGCGCGCCGTGATGACGCGCCTGCGCATGACCGAAGGCTTTGATGTCGGGATGGAGATGTCGGGCAATCAGGTCGCGCTGGATCAGATGGTGGATGCTTTGGTGATGGGGGGACGCATCGCGATGCTGGGGATCCCACCCGGGAAATCGCCGGTCGACTGGAGCCGGATCGTGTTCAAGGCGATCACCATCAAGGGGGTCTACGGACGCGAGATTTTCGAGACCTGGTACAAGATGATCGCCATGCTGGAAAACGGGCTGGATGTGCGGCGGGTGATCACGCACCGGTTTTCGGTCAACGATTTCGAAGCCGGATTTGCCGCGATGCGATCGGGGCAGTCGGGCAAGGTTGTGCTGGACTGGGGATAGCACGCCTGGCGCGCGAAAGAAGCGGGGCGCTGCCGGTTGATGGCGCCATCGGCGCAGACAGATGTGCTGTGGCGTCGCAAGCGGTTCTGGATCGGAGAACCAGGGCAGTGGCGTCTGCTGGTTGTGGTCGTCACGGCAGGGGGGTGTAGGTTCCGTTCCAGTAAAGCAATGCGCCGCACCCCGGGTTCGTCAGGATCGACTGCACGCGACCGATCAGGATGGAATGGGTGCCGCGGTCGATCATTTCTTCAACCGTGCAATCAAAGGCAAGCGGCGCATCGGCCAAATGGCGCGCCCCGGTTGCACCCACAACCCATTCGACCCCTTCATACCGTTCGTGGCCTTTCAGGCCTGCGACACCGGAAAACCGCTCGGCGACCGGTTGATGGGCAGCCCCCAGCGCCGACCATCCAAAAGCGCCGGTCTGTTTGAGGACAGCCCAGCTGGAGGCGCTGCGATTGATACAGGCGAGGATCATCGGCGGTTCGGCTGTCAACGAGACGCCTGACGTTACGACCAGTCCGGTCGAAGCCTCGCCGCGCCCGGTGGTGATCAGGCTGCAGGCGCCAACAAAGCCGCGCATGGCGTCGCGAAAGGCCTTTGGTGCCGGCACGTCGCCGAGATAGGGCGGCGGGGTAAGGTCTGACATGCAAATGCTCCTTTTGTCTTGATGCAGATAGAGCAGCAGGTGTTTGCTTTCCACCCTGCAAAGACACATCGACCTAGGAACGTCGATTGCGTCTTGCCCTCGTTGAATTCTGCGGATGTCATGGAAATTTGCCGCCACTGCGCTGTCGTCGCTGGTTGCCCCGCTGGGCGTTCTGTGGCAAGAACACGTAAGGTGCATCTAAACCGAAAAGTTCAGACATGAGCCAATTTGAAAGCCGCCGCGTGATCATGGTGGACACACAGGTCCGACCGTCAGACGTGACGAAATTTCCGATCATTGCGGCGATGCTGGATGTCCGGCGCGAGGTCTTTGTGCCCGAAGCCATGCGTGAGGCGGCCTATGTCGGGGAAAACGTCGATCTAGGGGGCGGGCGCGTTGTGCTCGAAGCGCGCACGCTTGCCAAGCTGCTGGATGCGCTTGATATTCAGCCGACAGAGCTCGTCCTGGATATCGGGTGTGGCTATGGCTATTCGTCGGCTGTCATCGCCCATCTGGCCGAAGTGGTGATCGCGGTTGAAGCAGACGAGACGATGGCCGCAGAGGCGCAGCGTCGGTTGGCGAATGAAGGCGTCGATAGTGCAGTGGTGGTGACCGGCCCGTTGAACCGCGGCGCAGTCAAGCACGGTCTCTACGACGCTGTCGTTCTTCAGGGTGGGGTCGAAGAGGTGCCGGCGGCGATCATTGACCAGATCCGTGACGGTGGGCGGATTGCCGCTGTGTTCATGGCGGGTCCGCTTGGCAAGGCGATGATCGGCTACAAGCAGGATGGCCGGGTTACATGGCGCTTTGCATTCAACGCGACGGCCCCGGTGCTGCCAGGGTTTGCCGCCTCGCGTGGTTTCGTTCTGTAACAATTGCGTGCTGGCGGATCGTCCGGAAGGCTCGGTTGCCGACAGCAAAAAGCAGGTCCGTGGGACCGGAAGATCAAGGAGACCGAGTGTTATGCGCAAGTTTTGGGGTGTTCTGGCGCTCGGACTGACTTTGTCCGCCGCCTCCGTCGCGCGGTCTGAAACGCTCGCCGATGCGCTTGTCGCGGCCTATCGCAATTCCAATCTTCTGGCACAGAATGAAGCGATCCTTCGGGTTGCCGACGAAGACGTGGCACAAGCGGTTTCGGCCCTGCGGCCCGTTGTTCAATGGGCGGCAGAGACATCTTGGGGGCGGTCTGGAACAAACAGCATCTTCTCGACGCGAGATACCGGGCTTTCAACCTCGCTCAGCCTGTCGGCCTCGTTGACGCTGCTGGATTTCGGACGGAACAAGCTGGGGATTGCCATTGCCGAGGAATCGGTGAAGGCAACCCGGCAATCGCTGGTCGGAGTCGAGCAGCAGGTCTTGCTCAGCGCGGTTCAGGCCTATGTGGATGTCACATTTCAGGCGTCGATCGTGGCGTTGCGCCAGTCGAACGTCAGGCTGATCGCACAGGAGCTGCGGGCCGCAACAGACCGGTTCGAGGTTGGCGATGTAACACGGACAGACGTTACCTTGGCGCAGGCGGCGCTGGCGCAGGCAAAATCCGGCCTTGCCGCGGCAGAGGGCGCGTTCAACGTCGCGCGTGAAGCCTACAAAGCCGCGACAGGGAAATACCCCGGTCGTCTTGCCGGATTGCCGAAGCTGCCAGCGACAGCAAACAGCCTGGATTCTGCGCGCAACGTCGCACTTCGGACGCACCCAAACATCCTTCAGGCGCAAAATCTGGTGAAAGTTTCCGATTTGCAGGTGGAACTGGCGCGGACCCAGATGTCCCCAGAGGTGACAGGGTCGGCTTCACTGTCGGAATCGTCGAACTTTGATGCCAGCGGCATCGACAATCAGTCCTTGTCGATTACGCTGAGCCAGACAATTTATGCCGGCGGGCGGTTGTCGTCTGTCGTTCGTCAGGCAATCGCGCAAAAGGACCGTTCCCGGGCCGGGTTGAACCAGACTGTTGTCCTGATTGACCAGTCCGTAGGGCAGGCCTGGGCGAACATCATGGTGTCGCGGGCGTCGATTGCGGCCGGCGATGAACAGATCCGGGCTGCGCAGTCGGCATTTGAAGGCGTCCGCGAAGAGGCGGCCCTTGGCGCGCGGACCACTCTGGATGTGCTCGATGCCGAGCAGGATCTGCTTGATGCACGGGCGGGCAGGCTTGAATCGGAAGCAAATCTGTATGTGGCGGTCTATCAACTGCTGTCTGCGATGGGCCTTCTGACTGCCGATCATTTGCGACTGGGTGTTCCTACCTATGACGTCGACAGCTATTACCGCGCGGTCCGCAATGCGCCTGCCCATTCGCCACAGGGCGAAAAGCTGGACCGTATTTTGAAAGCAATCGGCAATTGATCATGAAACTTTCGCAACCTTAGGGCATCCGCTTGTCAGACTGATCAGCGGGCGGTAGGGTGACTGCGTGATGAAACCATCGGTGGTGTTCTTTTGATGTCTGATCCAATGAGCGCTGTCGAAATCGAGGATGTCCTGACGTCTATTCGACGTCTGGTGTCCGAAGATTTGCGTGCCGCGCCACGGATTTCGTCTGCAAGGATGACGGCAAGGTCAGCGCTGATCCTGACACCCGCGCTTCGGGTGGTCCCCGACAACCGATCGCAGGAATCGCACGAAAATTCCGTACCGATCCGACAGGTCTTGGTTTCGGTCAGTGATGCGCTGGTCGCACAAGACTGGGAAGCTGAAACCGGTGATGCGGTCTTTGGCGAAGACGTCGACTGGTCGGATGCCGATTGGGACGCTCAACAGCCCGCCAACGCCGACGCACCATTGACCGCACGATCGGTCGGGGTTGTTGGCACTGTCGACATGCCATTTCAAGACGCCGATCTGGTACACACCAGCATATCCGATCAGGATTCGCCGGCTTCCCATGACGCGCCGGTTTGGATGCAGGCCGGCGCAAAGCAGGACGACGTCGAAGTCTCGCAAAACCATCTGCCCGATGCACAGATGAACACAGATTTGCAGTCAGCGGATTTGGCATGGTTTACGCAGCTCGAGGCCGAAGTGATTGCCGGTTTGAAGAACAGCGAGTCTGCCGCTTCTTTCGACATGGCGGAGACAGAGACCGAGATCAGCTACAACGAAGAAGTGCTGCGCGATCTTGTACGCGATCTGATCCGGGAAGAGTTGCAGGGTGACCTGGGCGAACGCATCACCCGCAACATCCGCAAACTTGTGCGGGCAGAAATCGCGCGCGCCCTGGCGGCAGGTCAGTTCGACTGATTGTTTGTTGCACCGCAGGTTGTCAGCACCCGTGTTGCATCAACATAAAAAACGCGCCGGGTGGCGCGTTTTCTTTGGGGGCTGCATCAATTTCGTCAGGCTGCTTCGGCGTGATCCAGTTCAGCGGCATGGCGGCGTTCGCTTTCTTCGCGCGACAACGCAACAGAAGTGCGAACCCCTTTCGAGACGAATTCCATCAAGCCTTTGACGACCCGCTCGTTCGGGTCGATCCCGGCGTTTGACAAGACTTCGCGGCCATCTCGCGACCGCGCCCAGCGGGCGATCTGGTCAGGACCGTTTCCATATTTCTTGTCGTCGGCAATTGCGTCGTCGAGGGCAGCGAGCACCACGGCCGCGAACAGTTTGCGGGCGCGTTGCCCCTGTTCGAAATTGAATGCAGTGCTGTCAACGAACATCTTACGTTCTCTTTTCTACTCTTGTTATTCCGGCGTTTGATGGTTGTAACGATTTAGTCACGATTCGGGGTTTATCATTTAGCATGGCTGCTATGCGAATATTGCATACCTGCCCGGCACACCCTACTGCATCTCGTCGTCTTGCCACCTCATAGTAACCTAGATATAGGTGTGGATGAAAATCCTTCAACCTTTATGCAAGGTTTTGCCACAATGCCCAAGATCAATGGAAACGAAATCAAGCCTGGCTTCATTCTGGAGCATGACGGCGGACTGTGGGCGGCGGTGAAGGTCAACCACGTAAAGCCCGGCAAAGGCGGGGCTTTCGCACAGGTTGAATTGAAGAACCTGCGCGACGGTCGCAAGTTGAACGAGAGATTCCGATCCGAAGACAAGGTCGAGCGTACCGAACTCGAGAACAAGGACCAGCAGTTCTTGTATGAAACTGACGGCCGGCTGGTGTTCATGGATGCATCGACTTATGAACAAGTCGAGATCGACGCAGAATTTCTTGGTGACCGACGCCCGTTCCTGCAAGACGGAATGACGGCAACGGTGCAGTACTTTGGTGACGAGGCATTGAACGTCACCCTGCCGCAAAAGGTGCGCTGCAAGGTGGTCGACACTGAGCCGGTGCAGAACGGGCAGACGGCCTCCAAAAGCTACAAACCGGCAGTGCTGGAAAACGGCGTGCGGATCATGGTGCCGCCGTTCATCGGGCCGGATGAAGATATCATCGTGCACACCGAACTGATGGAATATTCCGAACGCGCCTGATCCGGGTTCATAGGAGGCGCCCGGATACGGAGCCATAGCATTCTGGCGATGAGGGCGCACGACCGCACAGGGCAGTCATCTTCATCGATGGGGTTCCAGCCTGTGTTCGTTTGCTGTTCACTTTGATCGACGTTAAAGTGGTACGGCCAAGGTAGCCGCCACGCTAGGCTGTTGGCGGTAGGGTGACCGTTGCGGATCCGGCCTGCATCGGACCGTTGACGCGGTCAAAGCGCAGATAGGCGATCGCGCGCCCGCTGCTTTGGGTCAGCAAGGTTCCGGCCGTTTTGCCTTCGCTCATGATCTCGGTTCCACGAGGTGCGGTCCCGGTGATGGCGACAGACGCCAGACCTTTGCGCAACTCTGTCTTGTGTTTCATCCGCGCCGTGACTTCCTGACCGACGTAGCAGCCCTTGCGAAAATCGACGCCGTGCAACCGCTCGAACCCGGCCTCGAGGATGAACGTGTCGGCAGTCAATTCGATGCCTGTTTCAGGGATCGTGTGGGCAACGCGGATGGCGTCCCAGTCGATTGCAGGTGCACTCGCCAAAGCCCCATAGTACCGCCAACCCAAGGCGGGATGCCGTGGGTCGGGCAACGCCCCGGCAGGGGCCATGCCAAGCCCGCGCGCAACCGGCATGTCCGAAGGGGTCAACGTGACAGCCGCACGCAGGCGATACATCGACAGGCGCTGCAAAGTGGCGGTGGCAATGCTGGCGGGCAAGTCCAGCAGCAAGGTATCGCCGGTGTTGACCACAAAGAAATCGGCAAGGTATTTGCCTTGCGGGGTCAGCAACGCAGTCCAGACAATGCCGGAGGCCTGCGCAAGTGGC
The DNA here is from genome assembly GCA_031400505.1 of Paracoccaceae bacterium. Lineage (GTDB taxonomy): Bacteria > Pseudomonadota > Alphaproteobacteria > Rhodobacterales > Rhodobacteraceae > JAIYDJ01. The sequence goes on from JANNPZ010000006.1 coordinate 133,037, forward strand.
ATCACGTCGTTGGTCGTAAGACCTTGCAGAAAGGTCAGCGCATCCTTGCCGGTCAGCGTGACGATCTGCCGGTCTTCTGCCCGTTCGCTATGGTTCGGCTCTGCCATGGATCAATCCTTGAATTGCAGGCCATAAAGATTGGCATAAAGCCCGCCGCGCGCAAGCAGTTCGTCATGCGTTCCCTGATCGACAACCCGGCCCTCGTCCATGACAACGATCTTGTCGGCATCGCGCACCGTTGCAAGGCGATGCGCGATCACAATGGTGGTACGGCCCTTGCCCAACCGCGTCAGCGCTTCGGCCACAAGGTGTTCGGATGCAGCATCAAGGGCACTTGTCGCCTCGTCCAGCAGCAGCACGGGCGCGTCGCGCAGCAACGCGCGGGCAATGGCGATGCGTTGGCGCTGACCGCCCGAAAGCGCAGAGCCACGGGGGCCAGCAGGCGTATCGACGGTTTGCGGCAACTGGCTGACAAAGTCGGCGTTGGCGTCTGCCAGGGCCCGGTGCAAAGCCGCGTCGGTTGCGGATTGCGCACCCATCCGCACGTTGGTTGCGATCGGTTCGTCAAACAGCGCGGTGTCCTGCGTCACAACGGAAAACTGCGCCCGCAGCGCTGTCAGGTCCAACGCACGCAGATCCGTCCCGCCATAGGTGATGCGGCCCGCATCAGGGTCGGCCATCCGCGTCAACAAATGGAAAACGGTCGATTTTCCGGCACCGGACGGACCGACCAGCGCGGTCGTCTTGCCGGGTTCTGCGGAAAAGCTGGTCCCTTGCAGCACGGGTATCGTGCCATATGCGAACTGAACATCGTCCAGCACGAGGCCTGGGCTTGAAGGTACCGCCGCTGGATTGCCGGGGTTGGCAAGGGTGGTCTGTTGGTCCAGCACGCTGCGCATCCGTTCAAGACTGGCACGAGCCTGGGCCCAGGCGCCGCCCACCGAACCCAACCGCCGCAACGGTTCAAAGACCAGCGCCATCGCAACAAAGAACGACATGAATTCGCCCAGCGTCTTTTCGCCATCCATGATCTGCAAGCCGCCGTAAAGCATCACACCGGCAAACCCCAGTGCTGCCACCATGTCGATCAACGCAGGGATCGCCGCTGCGGCAGTTTCCGAGCGGAACTGCGCGCGCAGGTAGCCGGTTTGCGCGCGCGCATAGCGGGCGGCTTCGTGGGCTTCTGATCCTGTCAGTTTGATGGTGGTGATGCCGTGGAATGTCTCGTCGAGACGCGTCGCCAGCAAGGCGGCCGTCTCGCGCGCCGCGCGGGCGGTGTTGCGCACGCGGTTTTGCAGGCGGGCAAGTGGCAGCACCAGCAAGGGGACGCCAACAACCGCGATCAATGTCCAAAGCCAATCAATGTAGAAGGCCACCCCAAGCAATGACACCAACGCCACCAGATCACGTCCCAGCGCTGACAGAATCGGGGCCCATAGCCCGCGAAGGGTTGCCGTGTCGCCGCGCAAACGCTCGATCAGCGCGCCGGGCGGGTTGTTCTGGAAAAACCCCAGATCGAGCGTCATGACATGGGTCAGCAGGTTTTGCTGCAACTCGGCCGAAGTGCGTTCGGCTTGGCGTGCAAGGATCACCCGCTGCCCAAAGCCGGCCAAGGCGCGTGTGCCAAACACCCCCGCCACGGCCAGCGCCACATAGATCACCGCGCCACGGTCTTTGCCCATGAACACCTGATCGAACATCGGACGGATCAGGTAGGACAAAAGACCTGCGGTAGCGCCTTCTATTGCCATCAGCAGCAGCGCTGCAAGCAGCGCCCCCCTGCGGCGGCGCAAATGGTCGCGCCACAGCCACGACAGCAAGCCCGGGCTTGGATCGTTTACCACGGTCCGTCCTTGCCGCCTGCCTCCCACCGTTTGTAAGACGCCGTAACCTCGGCCGGGTCGTAGGTGGTCTTGATCCAGTCCAGCAGGCTGATGGACGTGGCTTTTTCGACACGGCCATAAAAGCGCAGGAAATGGTCCAGAATGCCGGTGGGGCCGGAAGAGCGATGGATGTAGCGCCATGACAATTGCCTTTGCGCTTCGGCAAGTGGGCGGCCTTCGACCCAGATCAGATACAACGCGGCCGCAAGGCCGGTGCGGTCGGCCCCGGATTTGCAGTGAACAAGCATCGGGCGCGGCGCGATCATCAGCAAATCGTGCAGTGCCAGCAGGGTTTTGCGTTCGGGGGCCTGGCGCGCCCACATCGTCAGATCATGCAGCTGAAGGCCATGCGCGGCGCAAGCCTCGGCTTCGAAGAGATAGAAGCTTTGTCTGGGTGCGCCGCGCAGGTTGATCACGGTGCGAAAGCCGTCCCTCGCATGCTTTGCCAGCCGTTCGGGCGAAGGTTGGTTGGACCGCCAGATGCCCGGTGCTACCTGATGCAGGTTGGTCCACCACACCCGCAAAAACGCATGATCTGAAAGCTGAAAATGCCATTGCGCCGCGCGTCGGGCCGCAGGCGTCGAGATGTCAGCACCAAAACGTGCGCCAAGCCTGCCCTGATAGTCTTTCAGGCGCTGGTGGATCTGCCGGATCATGCTGGGCCTTGCAGGGATTGTTGGGTCGCGGTGTAGCGGGAAAGGGGTGCAAGGGCAAGGCGGGCACAGTTGACGCCGCGCGATGGCACGCATAGCGATGTGGGGTTTGCAGGGGAGTGCACATGTCACTGGGTTTTGGTCGTCAGTATCTTGCTATTCCGGGCCCGTCCACGATGCCCGACCGCGTGCTGGCGGCGATGCACCGCGCGGGTCCGAACATCTATGCCGGCGTGTTGCTTGAGATGGTCGAGGGGTTATGGCCCGATCTGAAGGCCGTTGCACTGACCCGCCAGAACGTCGCGGCCTATATCGGCAATGGCCATGCGACCTGGGAAGCGGCGAATGCCAATATCTTTTCGCGCGGCGACAAGGCTTTGGTGTTGGCGACGGGGCGGTTTGGCCATGGCTGGGCGGAAAGCGCGCAGGCAATGGGGATCGAAGTGGAGTTGCTGGATTTTGGCAAATCCAGTGCGCCGGATTTCGGACGTGTGGAAGATGCGCTGCGTGCCGACCGCAACGGGCGGATCAAGGCCGTGCTTACCACCCATGTCGATACGGCAAGTTCGGTGCGCACGTCGATCCCGGGGTTGCGCGCTGCGATGGATGCAGCGGGGCATTCGGCCTTGCTTGCGGTGGATTGCATTGCCTCGCTTGGCTGCGACGAATACCGGATGGATGACTGGGGGGTCGATGTCACGGTGGCGGCAAGCCAAAAGGGGTTGATGACCCCGCCGGGCATGGGGTTCGTGTGGTTTTCCGATGCCGCCAAGTCCCGCACAACGGCGGCCGATCTGCGAACGCCCTATTGGAACTGGGGGCCGAGGTCGGATGCCTCGGAGTTCTGGCAGTATTGGGCAGGCACGGCGCCGACGCATCATCTTTACGGTCTGCGCGAAGCCCTGACCATGATCTTGCACGAAGAGGGCCTGCAAGCGGTATGGGCGCGGCACGAGGTTCTGGCAGGGGCCGTCTGGGCGGCGTTTGATGCCTGGAGTGCCGGCAACGCCGCGATCGGCATGAACGTGGCTGATCCGGCGGATCGCGGGCGGTCAGTGACGGCTGCCCGGATCGGTGCGCCGGATGCAACACGTCTGCGCGAATGGACCGAGTTCAAGGCCGGGGTGACATTGGGCATCGGGCTTGGCATGGCTGACAGCAAGGACCCTGCCTATCACGGATTTCTGCGCGTGGCGCATATGGGGCATTGCAATGCGCATATGACGCTCGGCGCGCTGGCGGTGATGGAGGCGGGGATGGTGGGTCTTGGCATTGCGCATGGGACCGGGGCGCTGGCGGCGGCGGCGGGAGTGGTCGGGCGGGCGGCGTGAGCGCGGTGAAGCCGGGCGGCTCGCCCCCCGGACCCCCGAGGATATTTTTGAACAGATGATGAAACAGTCAGGTGCCGGTGGCTGCCTGCGGCTTTGCGTTTGGGTTTTCCGCGATATGTGCCGCGATGATCTGATCGAAGCTGGTGTCGGCGGTGAAGCCGAGATCAGCGGCGCGCGGAGTGTCGAAATCCTGCGGCCAGGTGCTGACGATTGCGGCAAGGGCGGGGTCGGGACTGCGGGTGATCAGGTTGACCGCGGTTTGCCCCGCAACGCGGCGCAACGCCTCGATCTGTTCTGCCACGGTGGCGGACAGGCCGGGCAGGTTGATCGCGCGGTTCGCACCGATCCGGGCGGTGTCGAGGCCGGCTGCATGATCGAAGAAGGCGATCGCGCTGGCGGGGCTTGCAAACCAGTGGCGGGTGGTATCGGGGACTGGCAGATTGGCAGGTTTCCCGGCAAGGGGTTCGCGCAGGATGTTCGAGTAAAAGCCCGAGGCGGCTTTGTTCGGGGCCCCTGGGCGGATGCAGATCGTGGGCAGGCGCAGCGACACACCGTCGACAAACCCGCGCCGGGTGTAGTCGTTGAGCAAAAGTTCGGCCATCGCCTTTTGGGTGCCGTAGCTGCTGCGAGGTGTCGGGTGGAAGTCGTCGGGGATCTTGTCGGGAAATGGGGTGCCGAACACGGCTGTTGACGACGCGAAGACCAGCCGGGGGTTGTAGGCTGCGGCGCGGATCTCTTCGAGCAGGGCGCGCGTGCCATCGAGATTGGTGGCGTAGCCTGCGTCAAAATCGGCTTCGGCCTGGGAAGACACGATGGCGGCCAGATGAAAGATCACATCCGGGCGGGAGCCGAGCAGGTGAGCGGCGCCCTGGGGTGCGCTAATGTCCAACGCCCGGGACTGGATGCGTCCGGCAAAGGCCGGGGTTCTGGGTGGGGCAATGTCTAGCAGTGTCAGGTGATCGATCGTCTGGCCGCGCAGGGTGCTGCGGCGGGCAAGAAGGCTGGCGAGCCTTGCCCCGAGCATTCCTGCCGCGCCTGTGATCATGACGTGCATCTGTTCACCCTGCCGCAACACTCAGGGCATGAAACGCGGGCCGCGCCAAGCGCTATTGTGGTTGTTTTGCCAGCCAATCGTTCATCCAGGTGATTTCGGCCTCTTGGGCTGCAATCACCGTTTCGGCGAATTTGCGCACGTCGGGGTCGGTCCCGTATTGCAGCACGATCCGGGCGGCGTCGACCGCCCCCTGATGATGCGGGACCATGCCTTTGATGAAATCGATGTCCGGGTTGCCGGTGTAGGGGAATGCCATTGTGGCATGCATCCGGTCGCTGGCGGCTTTGAAGGCTGCGGTGGCGGGACTGTCGGGTGCGCCGCCTTGTTCGGTTGTCACCTTGTGTCCGGCATGGGGATCGGCCGCGGGCACCGCAGTCTCGGCGCCAGCCAAGGATGCCGCGCCCAGGATCATGACAGCAAGGATTGTTGAGCGGTTGCAGCAAGAGAATGGCATCGATCATCCTTTCATGGGTGAAACAATGTGACAGGTTGCCTTGTGCAGGGGCAAGTCACACTTTGGTGAGGCTTTTGTTGCATTCTGTCCTTTTCGTAACCATGCTTGGGGCGTATGTTTTTTTGCAAAACGGTTACATGTGGACAAGTGATGACCAAGGTTAAAAGAAGGCCAGTTGTCGGGATCATTGGTAACAGTCATTCCTTGAACGACCGCTATCCGGTGCATGTTGGCGGCAAGATGAATTCAGATGCTGTTGCGCTAGTGTCCGGATGCTTGCCGCTGATCATCCCATGTGATCCGAACTATGTCACCGTGCCGGAATTGTTGGAATTGTGCGACGGGTTTTTGCTGACGGGGGGGCGGCCAAATGTGCACCCTTCGGAATATGGCGAAGAGGAAACCCCGGCGCATGGGGCATTCGATCGGTGCCGCGATGCGGTGACGCTGCCGCTTGTTCGGGCCTGTGTCGAGCGCGGTCAGCCGATTTTTGGCATCTGCCGTGGCTTTCAGGAAATCAACGTGGCCCTGGGTGGCACGCTTTACCCCGAAATCCGCGATCTGCCTGGGCGGATGAACCACCGCATGCCACCAGAAGGTACGCTGGAAGAGCAGTTCGCGCTGCGCCATCCTGTGCGTTTCGTCGCCAACGGGGTGTTTGCGCGGCTTTTGGGTCGCACGGAAGTGATGACCAACACTTTGCATGGCCAAGGCATTGCCAAGGCTGCCGAGCGGATCGTCATAGACGGCCATGCCCCCGATGGCACGCCCGAGGCCAGCTATGTTCGCGGCGCTGCCGGGTTTACCTTGGCTGTGCAATGGCACCCGGAATGGAACGCGGGCGATGATCCGGTGTCGCGGCCGTTGTTCACGGCTTTCGGCGACGCGGCGCGGGCTTGGTCAGACCGCGACCAGGTTCGCATGCGGGCATAAGCCCCGCAAACTGCCGGGGCTTGTTGCAGCCATTGCAAGTCTGATATCCGTCTTGCAGTCAGGCAAGGGGGGCAGCCCGTGAAACGTTCGACAGTCAATGACATCATGCAGGCGGCTGATGAAGTGATCCGCCGCCATGGTTTTGTGTTGCCACCATTTGCCTATTGGTCGCCGGACCAGTTCAAGACGCGAAGCGATGCCCGCGCGATCGTTGATCGGCGCATGGGGTGGGATATCACCGATTACGGTCAGGGCCATTTCGACACGATGGGTCTGTTCTTGTTCACGCTGCGCAACGGGATGCTCTCTGACCTGCAACGGGGCGGTGGCATGTGCTATGCCGAAAAGCTGTTGATCTCGCGCCAGGATCAATTGTCGCCGATGCATACCCATGTGATCAAAGCCGAAGACATCATCAACCGAGGCGGGGCGACGCTGGTGATCGAGTTGTTCGGTTCGGACGAAGCCGGGGGATTTGCGGCGGATCGGGGGGGGCGGGTGTTGTGTGACGGGATCGCGCGCACATACCGGCCCGGGGAAAAACTGCGGCTGGCACCGGGTGAGAGTGTCACGCTGATGCCGGGCGACTGGCATGCGTTCTGGGGCGAAGGCGGCGATGTTCTGATCGGCGAGGTCAGCACGGTCAACGACGACCTGACCGACAACGTGTTTCGCGAACCGATCGGGCGATTTGCCGAGATCGAGGAAGACGTGGCACCGACCCATCTGCTGGTCAGCGATTACGACCTCTGGCTTGCCGCATAGGCAAGATTCGGCAGGCCGCACAGCGTCGGGCCAAAAACTGCACGCCATCCGGCTGCGGCCCTCGCGGCTTTAGCGGACTGCCGGGGTCCGGCTGGCAAGACTGCATTGGCCCGGGCACGGCACGACATCAGAGCCAGTTTGACCTGCCCGATGGACTTCTTCGGCCGTGCTTGCAGGGCTGAACGGTCAAATCGTGGGTTTGACAATCACGGCTGGCGGAATTGGCAACATTGCCGGCAGCGGCGGGGGCGTAAAGGTTGCCGCAGGCGCAGGGCCCGGTGCGACCTGCGCAACAACCGCAGCAGCCTTCTTCGGGGTGGGTGGTGGCAAAGTCAGGCCTTTGGGAATTGTGCCGCTGGCCGTCAGCACGATCACTTTTGATCCGTCCGGAACCCGTTCGTAAAGGTCCATCACATCCTGATTGATCATCCGGATGCATCCGGACGACGCGTTGCGGCCGATCGAATTCCATTCCGGGGTCCCGTGGATCCGGTAGCCGTAATCGACGCCATTTGTCGTCAGGTACAACGCGCGCGCGCCAAGCGGGTTTGTCGGCCCGCCGGGCTGACCCTTTTCCCATTTGGCGAGTTCGGGTTTGCGTTCGATCATTTCTGCCGGCGGTGTCCAGGTCGGCCACTGTTTGCGATCGGTGATCAACGCTTCGCCCGACCATTCGAACCCGGACTTGCCGACCGCGATCCCGTAGCGGATCGCGGTATTCTTGGCCGTGACAAGGTACAGGTGCCGTGCCGCGGGATTGATCACGATGGTGCCGGGCAGCTGATCTGTCGGGTAATAGACAGTCTGGCGTTGAAATTCTGTCGGTACCTGTTCGACCGGAACAGCGTCAACCTTGACCGTACCGTCCATGGTCGAGGCATAAACGCCCGTTGCCAGTTTCGGCGCCGGGGGTTGCGCCAGACCCGCCTCGATCAACGCGGGGTCAGGCACGCAGGCAGCAAGCAGACCAAGCAAGACAAACGAACGAACAAAAGACAGCAGGGGCGCGCGCATGGCAACAATATCCGAAATGAGCAGGGCCGGTATGGCCCATAGAATCCATCCGTGCAACGGTACCCGCACCGCGAGGCGAGGTCAAAGGTCCGGCTGTGCTTGCATAGCATGGCTGTTCACAAAACAGTGTAAAACTGCAAATTACGTCTTCCCTGCACGGCAAAACTACCGAGATTCACCCTGGAATTGGCCGGTGATGTGCCCGTGATCGGATATGTGTCGGCTTTGGCACGCGTGGGCAGATGCCCCGGATCAGGTTGCGCGGTGGGGTTGCGCGGTCGGGTTACGCTGTCAGGTTACGCGGGCGCGGGTCTTGTATTGGGGCTGATCCCAAAGCGCGCGGCCGGTGATGTCGGCCAGGACTGCGATTGCCGCATCCACCTCTTTGGGGCCGATGAACAGCGGGGTGAACCCGAACCGCAGGATGTCCGGGCTGCGGAAGTCGCCGATCACGCCATGTGGGATCAAGGCTTGCATGATGGCATAGCCCTCGGGGTGGCGAAAGCTGACCTGGCTGCCACGCTGATCATGCGGGCGCGGCGTGGCGAGGGTCAAGGTCGGGCAGGCAGCCTCGACCCCGGCAATGAAGCGGTCGGTCAGTGCCAGCGAAACCGCCCGAAGGTCGTCCAAGTTGACCGCGTCCCAGACGTCCAGCGCCGCTTCCAGCGCGGCCAATTGCAACACGGGCGGGGTTCCGACGCGCATCCGTTCGATCCCCGTGCCCGGTCGGTAGGTGTGCTCGAAGGCGAACGGTGCCTCGTGGCCCAGCCACCCTGACAATGCCGGACGGGCAGTTTCGGCATGCTTGGGGGCGACATAGATGAATGCGGGCCCGCCAGGACCGGCATTCAGATATTTGTACGTGCAACCAACCGCGAAATCGACGGCGCATGCCTCTAGATGGACCGGGAATGCCCCGGCGGAATGGGCAAGATCCCAAACGGTCAACGCTCCGTTCTGATGGGCAAGGGCTGTCAGCGCCGCCATGTCGTGTTTGCGCCCGGTGCGGTAATCGACTTCGGTGATCAAAGTCACCGAGACAGTCTCGTCGATGTGATCTGCGATATCCTCAGGGGCCACGGTTTTCAGCGTATAGCCATTTCCCAAGGTGCGGCAAAGCCCCTCGGCCATGTAAAGATCGGATGGAAAGTTGCCGGTGTCCGACAGGATCACCCGGCGGTCCGGCGCCATTTCCAGCGCCGCGGCCAGCGCCTGATAGACTTTGATCGACAGCGTGTCGCCCAACACCACAGTACCCGGTTTTGCCCCGATCAGGCGGGCTATCCGGTTGCCGATGCGCGAAGGCTGCTCCATCCAGCCCGCCTTGTTCCAGCCGGTAATCAGCATCCGGCCCCATTCATCGGTGACCGTCCGTGCGACACGGGCCGCAGCGGCGCGCGGCAAAGGACCCAGCGAATTGCCGTCAAGATAGATAATCCCTTCGGGCAGATCGAAGGCCGCGCGGGTGGCAGCAAAGTCGGTCAGCATGGGGTCGCTCCTTTGGTCAGGACCCTGCCTGTTGCATGTGGGAGGTTCAAGGGGGTTGCGCCCGCCGAAGAGGTTGGCAGAGTATTCCCAATGAGAAACCGGATAGAGACGTGGCCAGGATGCTGAAATGGGTTGATATGCCGCCTGTCTGGCTTGCGGGTGCCATCGCGCTGGTCTGGGTGCTTGACCGCACGGTTCCGTTCGGGGCGGTCGGGGGGCTGGCGTCGGTCGGGCTGCCGCTGGTTGCGGCGGGGCTTGCGTTGATGGCGCTCGCGGTCGCGCAGATGGTGTTCGCAAGAACGACAGTGATCCCGAAATCGCGTCCAAGCGCGCTGGTCACGGGGGGCGTCTTTCGTCTGTGCCGCAATCCGATCTATCTGGGCGACGCGGCGGTTCTGACCGGGTTGATCCTGCATTGGGATGTGCCGCTTGCCTTTCCGGTTCTGCCACTCTTTGCCTGGGTGATTACAAGACGGTTCATCCTGGATGAAGAAGCCCGGCTCCGGTCTGGATTCGGATCGGCGTTTGATGACTGGGCGGCCCGGACGGGCCGTTGGCTACCCGGGATGTGACGGTTTTTACGTTCAGGGGGCAATCAGACGTTGAAATATTGTTGCGCGGTGGTATTGGTCACAGGCTGACTGCAAGCGGGGGGCGACGGGTGAAAATCGGTGCATTGAAGGAAGTCTTTGCGGGTGAAAACCGGGTGGCGATGACCCCCGACTCGGCCCTGCAACTGATAAAGCTGGGTCATGCCGCATGTATCGAAGCTGGAGCTGGCGCCCGAGCCGGCTTTTCGGATGACCTTTACGCCCGCGCGGGGGTCGAGGTTCTGCCGGATGCAGCGGCGGTCGTCGCGGCGGCAGATGTCCTCGTCAAGGTGCGCGGCCCCGAAATGTCCGAGGCACAGGACCTGCGTGACGGGCAGACGCTGATCAGTCTTTTCTGGCCGGCGCAGAACCCAGAACTGCTTGAGGTTGCAAAGACGCGCGGCGCGACTGTGATTGCCATGGACATGGTTCCGCGGATTTCGCGCGCGCAGAAAATGGATGCGCTGTCGTCAATGGCCAATATCGCGGGCTATCGCGCCGTGATCGAAGCGGGGTCGAATTTCGGCCGGTTCTTCACTGGGCAGGTGACGGCGGCAGGCAAGGTCCCGCCGGCAAAGGTGCTGGTCGTCGGCGCCGGTGTGGCTGGTCTGGCCGCGATCGGGACGGCGACCTCGCTTGGGGCGATCGTCTATGCGTTCGACGTGCGCCCCGAAGTGTCGGAACAGATCGAATCGATGGGCGCGAATTTTGTCTTTCTCGAGTTCTCTGACAAGCAGGATGGCGCTGCCACCGGTGGCTATGCGGCCCCGTCCTCGCCTGAATTCCGCGAGGCGCAACTGGCCAAGTTCCGCGAACTTGCCCCCGAAATGGACATCGTGATCACCACCGCGCTGATCCCCGGACGGCCGGCGCCGAAACTGTGGACCGCCGACATGGTGGCCCTGATGAAGCCCGGCTCGGTGATCGTGGACCTCGCGGCAGAGCGTGGCGGCAACTGCGACCTTACGGTGATGGACGAAAAGTTCGTCAGCGAAAACGGCGTGACGGTCGTGGGCTACACCGATTATCCAAGCCGAATGGCGGCACAGGCAAGCACGCTTTATTCGACCAACATCAGGCATATGCTGACCGACCTTACGCCCAAGAAAGACGGCGTGATCTTTCACAACATGGAAGATGACGTCATTCGCGGAGCAACGGTGGCGAAGGGCGGCGAGATCACCTATCCGCCGCCGCCGCCCAAAATCGCCGCAATTGCAGCAGCCAAGCCAAAGCCGAAAATCGTCGAACTGACCGCAGCCGAAAAGCGCGCGCAGGAAGTCGCGGTGTTTAAGGCGCAGACCCGCAATCAGGTCGGCATGCTGGCCATCGGTGGTGGGCTGATGCTGCTGGCGGGGCTTTACACCCCGGCCAGCTTCATGTCGCACTTCATCGTTTTTGTGTTGTCGGTGTTCATCGGGTTCCAGGTGATCTGGAACGTCAGCCACAGCCTGCACACGCCGCTGATGGCGGTGACCAACGCGATTTCGTCGATCATCATCCTGGGCGCGCTGATCCAGGTCGGGTCGGGGTCCTATCTCGTGATCTTCCTGGCCGGGCTTTCCATCCTGATGGCCGGGATCAACATCTTCGGTGGCTTCATGGTCACCCGGCGAATGCTCGCCATGTTCCAGAAGTCGTAAGGGGGCCGCAATGGATTACGGATTTACCACGGCGGCTTATGTCGTAGCAGCGGTTCTGTTCATCCTGTCGCTGGGCGGGCTGTCGGGTCAGGAAAGTGCCAAGCGCGCGGTCTGGTACGGGATTGCGGGCATGGCGCTGGCGGTCGTGGCCACGGTGTTCGGGCCGGGGGCCGGCAACTGGGGTGTGACGCTGGTGATGCTGACCCTGGGCGGGGCCGTCGGCTGGGTGGTGGCGCAGCGCGTGCAGATGACCGAAATGCCGCAACTGGTGGCGGCGATGCACAGCCTTGTCGGCCTTGCGGCAGTGTTCATCGGGTTCAACACCCATATCGAGATGAGCGTGGTCGCCGCGATGACCGAAGAGGCACGCGCGGGTCTTAGCGGATTTGCCGGCGTCATCGGACACAAATCGGGTGTAGAGATTTCCATCCTGCGGGTTGAAACCTTCCTTGGGGTGTTCATCGGGGCGGTCACCTTTACAGGGTCGGTGATTGCCTTCGGCAAGCTTGCGGGCCGCGTGGATGGCAAGGCGAAAAAGCTGCCAGGTGGGCATCTTTTGAACGCAGCAGCCGCGGGCATTTCGCTGCTTTTGCTGTTTGTCTATCTGCAAAACGGATCGACGATGGCGCTTTTGGTGATGACACTGGCTGCGTTCTTCATCGGCTATCACCTGATCATGGGGATCGGCGGGGCGGACATGCCGGTCGTTGTTTCCATGCTCAACAGCTATTCCGGCTGGGCGGCAGCGGCGATCGGGTTCTCGTTGTCCAATGACCTTCTGATCGTGGTCGGCGCGCTGGTCGGCTCTTCGGGTGCCATCCTGAGCTACATTATGTGCAAGGCGATGAACCGGTCGTTCATTTCTGTGATCCTCGGCGGCTTCGGCACCACCACGGGCCCCGCAATGGAAGTCACCGGAGAGCAGATCGCCATCGATACCGAAGGGGTTGCGGCGGCGCTGAACGATGCCGACAGCATCATCATCATCCCAGGCTACGGCATGGCCGTGGCGCAGGCCCAGCAGGCGGTGTCGGAACTGACCCGCAAACTGCGTGCAAAGGGCAAAACGGTGCGCTTTGCGATCCATCCCGTTGCGGGCCGCTTGCCCGGCCACATGAACGTGCTTCTGGCCGAGGCGAAGGTGCCCTACGACATCGTGCTGGAAATGGACGAGATCAACGAGGATTTCCCGAACACCGACGTCGCCATCGTCATCGGGTCGAACGACATCGTCAACCCGTCGGCGCAGGACGACCCGAACTCGCCCATCGCGGGAATGCCGGTGCTGGAATGCTGGAAGGCCAAACAGGTGTTCGTGTCCAAACGCGGGCAGGGCACGGGGTATTCGGGCATCGAGAACCCGCTGTTTTTCAAGGAAAACACCCGGATGTTCTACGGCGACGCCAAAAAATCCCTTGATGCTTTACTGCCGATGATCGAGTAGCCGAAAGTTCTTGTAATTTTCTGCGACAGAAAAGACGGCGTTCATCGTATACTCTATGTCGGGGACACGACACTTGGAGGAGACGATGACATCAAGGATCGGCTGGGCAGTTGCGCTGGGTGTCGGTCTGATTGCGGGACCGGCCTTGGCGGACGTCTATGTGTGGCGGTTTGACCGGGTGGAAAACTGGATTGACCGCGCTGAAAGCATTCACGACAGGCGCACGGACTATAGTTTTGCCGATGTGATCGAAGATCGGTGGGACAGGTTTGAAAGTCTGGCTGATCGTCGGGATGGGTTGGTGATGCCCCGTTTTGATCGCCACGAATGGCGCAGTGTGCGGCGTATCTTGCGCGACAACTGACAGCGCGTCCGGCGCAAAAGGGTCGCTGCAGCCCGGGTTGGTGCAATCCGGTCGCGCAAGTGACTGTTCTTTTGCTAATAAAGTTCAGCGGGTGCGTTTTTTGCAGAATACCATTGGCGCTGTGGGTTCAGCGAACTAGCCTTCCGTAAAATGCATTGGAAAGCTGGACATGCCCGCCCAAGATCACCCACAGCGCTATCCGTTGGTCAACGAACTCCATGCCCGGCCATTCCCTGAACTTTCAGTTCCCAGCCACGCCGCCTACCTCGCGTTCAAGGAACCTGTGAACGCCGCCAACCGGGACCGCAATCGCGACCGCGCGCATTTGCTGGCGCTGTTGGACCGGCATGCCTCGTCGCACCCGACGCCGGACGCCACGCATTTTTCCGGACCGATCGGCAGGGCAGAGCTGAAATGGGAAAGCCATACCGAATTCGTGACCTATGCGGCCTTTTCCGCCGGTGCATCTTCGCGGGCGTTTGACCCTGCAGAGGCAGAGATCTTTCCTGATGATTGGCTTGGCACTGCACCCGGCAAACGGCTGGTGTCGCTGTTGATCAGGGTAGAGGCGATGCCAGAGGACGACGCCGGGATGTTGAGCAAACTGGAAGGCTGGTTTGTCCCTGAAAGCCTTGCCGTCAGTCGTGTTGTCGATGGCGCGGCAGTTGTTGCGGGTGATTTCCGTATCGATCCCGCCGGCCATATGCGGTTTGCCGTTTTCGTGCGTCCGGGTACCGGCTCACGGCGCGTGGGCCGGATCGTGCAGCGGCTGGCCGAGATCGAGACCTATCGTGCGATGTCGATGCTGGGACTGATGCGGGCGCGGCACCTGACCACTCGGCTGAACGCCCTTGACCCGAAACTTTCGGCGCTGGTGACAGGCCTCGACAGCATCGAGCCGTCGCCCGAGGCGGCACTGCATGAATTGCTGCTGATCTCGGCCGAACTCGAGAGCCTCGCCGTGCAGTTTTCGTTCCGGTTCGGCGCGACCGGGGCCTACGAGGCGATTGTGACCCAGCGCATCGAGGTGCTGCGCGAGCAGCGCGTCGAAGGCCGGCAGACTTTCGGTGAATTCATGATGCGGCGCTATGATCCCGCGATGCGCACCGTGAAATCTGCCGAAGGTCGTCTACGCAGCATGGCCGAAAGAGCACAACGCGCCGCCGAGCTGCTGCGCACCCGCGTTGACGTGGAACGCAGCGCCCAGAACCAGAAGTTGCTTGAATCGATGGACCGCCGTGCTGATTTGCAACTGCGCTTGCAGCGTACCGTCGAAGGGCTTTCGACCGTTGCGATCAGCTACTACGCGGTCAATCTTGCCAGCTATGCCGCCTATCCGGTTACCGAACCTCTGGGCTGGTCCAAGGGCCTGACCTTGGCGGTGCTGACGCCCCTGGTTCTTGCCGGGGTCTGGCTGATGGTGCGCCGCGTTCGCAAGCACCTCGACTGACCCGTTTCATCTTGGTCCAGGTATCCCGGGGTCGTCCATTGGTGCGCCATTGGTCCGAGGACCAATGGACGACGGAGACTGGCCGCCAGCCCTTACCGCCCGCGAATCCGCGGATCCAGAGCATCCCGCAGCCCGTCGCCAATGTAGTTGACCGCCAACACCGTCAACGAAATCGCGAGTCCTGGCCAGATCACCCGCTCGGGGTAAAGCTGTATGTACTGCAGGCCGTCAAACAATAGCCGCCCCCAGGTGGGAAAGTCCGGCGGGAAACCAAGGCCAAGAAATGACAGCACGGATTCCGTGATGATCGCCTCGGCCACGCCCAACGTCGCGGCAACCATCACCGGTGACACCACATTGGGCAGGATGTGTCGAAAGATGATCCGTCGCGGCACGGCCCCGATCGACCGCGCCGCCAGAACATATTCGCGCTCCTTAAGCGCCAGCACCTCTCCGCGCACAATACGCGCGGCCTGCATCCACGACGTGATCCCGATGGCAAACACAATCAGCGTGAACGCGCCGAGTTCGGGCCCAAGCTGCCCCGCGATCCGGTCGCGAAACAGCATGACCATCACCAGCAACAGCGGGATCAGCGGCAGCGCCAGGAACATGTCGGTCAGTCGCATCAACGGCCCATCCAGCCGCTTGAAATAGCCTGCAAGCACTCCGATCGTGGTCCCGAACAGGATTGCAATCGACATCGCCACGAACCCCACCGCCAGCGACACGACACCCGCCTGCATCATGCGTTGCAGCATGTCGCGGCCCAACTGGTCAGTTCCCAGTGGAAACTGCAGTGAGGGGGGCTGGTTGCGCACCTTCATCGCCTTGGCAACGGTCAGCTTTTCGGGGTCCCAGAAATAGGGGCCGATCAGAACCGCCAGCACCAGTAGCCCCAAGACAACGAGACCGAACACGGCCCCCTTGTGCGTGCGGAACTGGCGCCAGATCGCAAGACGCGCGCTCGGCGGTTTTTCCAGCTTGGCTGTGGTCGGGGCAATTTCAGTCATAGCGGATCCTCGGGTCCAGCAGACCGTAGAGCACGTCTGCGATGAGGTTGAACAACACGATCAGAACGGCAAAGATGAACGCCAGCGTCTGCACCATCGGCAGGTCCGAAACCTGGATCGCGCCAATCAGCGCCGCCCCGATGCCGTTCACCCCGAACAGGTTTTCGGTCACAATGGCGCCGCCAAAGATCGACGGGATGCCCAGGGCAATGACCGTGACCACTGGAATCATCGAGTTGCGCAGCACGTGTTTCAACACCACCACATTCTCGGGCATGCCCTTGGCCCGTGCCGTGCGCACATAGTCCTGCGTCATGTTGTCCAGCATCGACGAGCGCATGTAGCGGCTGATGGCAGCGGCATTGGCGAGCCCCAGCGTCATCACCGGCAGGGCCATCTGGCGCAGCTGCTCCATGAACGTCGCCCAATCGACGACCTGCAACTGGGTGTCGTATTTCGTCGGCAGCCAGCCCAGCCAGACGGCAAAGATGATGATGAACAGCGTTCCCGAAAAGAACGTCGGCACCGAAAAGCCGATCATCGCAAACAGCGTTCCGAACTGGTCGAACAACGAATACTGCCGGTAGGCGGAATAGATACCGATGGGCAGTGCGATCAGCACCCCCACCAGATAGGCCGTGCCGATGACCGACAGCGTTTGCGGCAAACGCTGACCGATCACGTCGAACACCGGGCTGCGCGACTGCCAGGACAGGATGCGCTGTTGTCCGCCGGCAAGGTCGGTGCCAAGCCAACCATCCAGCAGGTAGGCCGGTTCAACCCAGAAAAACTGCCGCAGCCAAAGAAAATACCGCACGAACACTGGCTGATCTGCGCCCAAAGCCTCGATCATCCGCTTGCGGACATCCGGCGGCACCGTCAGCGGGATATCGGACAGCGGCGATCCGGGGGCCAGATCGACCAGCAGGAAGATGATCAGCGAAATGAACAGCAGGGTCGGAATTGCAACCAGAAGCCTGCGGAGCGTGAAGGTAAGCATGCGCGGCGGTGCCTTTGATCAATGAGCAGAAAGGCGGGCAGGGCCAGTCGTATCCGGCCCTGCCCAATGGTTTTCAGATCACTTCACGCGGAACCAGTCTGCGACATTCCACAACTCTGCGTCCCATGCGTTGATGTCCACGCCGCCAAGCGTCAGCGAATGGGCCGACAATGTGCCGCGGTGCACCAGCGGGATCACGGTCATCGAGTTCTTGGTGACCATGTCGTTCAGTTCCTTGGCAATCGCGTGACGCTCGGCCACGTCCGTCGCAGTGCTCAGCTTGGCGTGCAGCGCATCATAGGCCGGGTCGCAGAACCGGTTGATGCCTTCGCCCTGCCACTGGTTTTCCGGGCTCGCCACGTTCTTGCACTGGTACTGGCCCAGATAGGTTTCCGGATCGGGGTTGTCAGAGTTGTTGGCATACATCTCGACATCGGCATAGAACTTCTGGAACGTGTCAGGCGAGCCTGCATCGCCGCCAAAGAAAACGCCGGGGTCGATGGCCTTCAGTTCCACCTCGACGCCAAGCTCGGTCCACCAATCCTTGATCAGCGCCTGGAAATCCTGGCGGATCGGGTTTACAGTGGTTTGATACAGCATCGTCAGCTTCTTGCCGTCCTTGTCGCGAATGCCGTCCGCGTCGCTGTCAACCCAGCCTGCCTCGTCCAGCAGAGCCATCGCACCGGGCATGTCCTGCGCGATGCAAGCAGTGTTGTCGGACGCCCAGGCAGCGGGGCCCGGGATGATGTTGCAGGTCGGCTGACCGCCTGCGCCATAGCCGATCTCGACCAGGATCGAACGGTCGATGGCCTTGGACAAGGCGGTGCGCACGCGGATATCCGACAGGATCGGATGCGGATGCTTAAGGGTCGAACGCTCACCTTCGGGCAGGTCGGCCGACGGGTTGGTCAAGTTCATCTCAAGCCGTTCAACCAGCGTGCCGAAGGCCACCACGAACTGGCCCTTGCCGGCGGCGGCCATAGCAGTCTGGCTGTCGGGCGGGATCTGGGTGTTCCAGGCATAGTCGAATTCGCCGGTTTCCATCACGGCACGGGCCGAGCCTTCAGCGTCGCCGCCGCCTTTGATCACGGCAGAGGCGAAGGCCGGTTTGGCCGCATCGCGGAAGTTCGGGTTGGCGACCAACGTTACAGTGTCATTGACGGCAAAGCCGGTCACCATGAAGGGGCCGGTGCCGATTGGCATGTTGTTGGCATCGGTGCAGGTCGGGGCTGCCGCACCCTGACAGGCCGCGAACTGTGCCTTTTGCAGGATCGGGGACTGCGCGCCGACGAAGGTGGTGTAGGGGTTCGGTTTGGGTCCGTCGAACGTCACCTTGATGGTGGTGGCGTCCAGCGCCTCAACCGACACGACGCCTTCATACTTGGTTGCCTGACCGCAACCCCCTGCAGGGTCCATGCAATAGGCTGCGGTGAACACGGCGTCATCCGCCGTCACCGGAGTGCCATCCGACCACAGGAGGCCCGGCTGCAACTTCCAGGTGATCGAGGTGCGATCCTCCGAGATGCCACCGTTTTCCAGCGTCGGAATTTCTACGGCCAGTTTCGTGATGATCTCGCCTTGCGGCGTGAGGCCGGCAAGCGCTTCGAGCACGAATTGCGAAGCGATGATGTCCTTGGTGCCCCCCGACAGGTAGGGGTTCATGATCGACACGGCTTGCGGGAATGTAAGCTTCAGCTCACCATCCACGCCGCGTTCGGCAAAGGCGGCAGGCGCCAGCACGCAGGCGGCGGCCGCGCCAAGCAGGGCGGTTTTCAGTTTCATAGACTTGCTCCTTGTTGATGATGCTCTTTTGCCTCGGGTCTGCCCGTTGATCCGGCAGGGTTTGTTGTGGCGCTGTACAGGTGGCAGGCGACCATGCGCCCAGGCTCTGCCTGTACCAGTTCGGGCTTCTCGCTGCGGCAACGGTCAAACACGCGCGGGCAGCGGGTGGAAAAGTTGCAGCCCCGGGGCGGATTGGCGGGCGAGGGTACATCGCCCTTCAGGATGATCCGCGTCCGGGTGCTGGCGTGATTGGGGTCCGGTTCCGGCACCGCCGACAGAAGCGCCTCGGCATAAGGGTGCAGCGGGCGGGCATAAAGGTCGTCACGCGGGGACAGCTCTGCGATCCGGCCCAGATACATCACCGCCACCC
>JANNPZ010000007.1:0-74788 GCA_031400505.1 Paracoccaceae bacterium
CTCGACGAAAGCAACGACGCGGGTTCGAAGTTCCATAGGATGTGATTTGCCCATCATGACCCCCTACATCTGGCAAAGATAGGGAATCACAAACCTCTCACCTTCGGAATCCTGAATCGGATGACCGACGACGCGCTCTAACTGTCTTGCCGAACGATATCGACGATGAGCACATCGCTGACGATCTCGCCAAGCGTCGACTTCGCTGCCTCCAGCAAAGCAGAGCGCAACTGAACAAGGTTCGCCGCATCTGTGAAAGACCCCAGAAAACCGCCAGCATTTGCGTGGTCGAACATTACCTGCAAGAAGACATCGCGCAACTTGGGCTCTCGCGCAAAGACGTCATCGGTCGAGCCTTGCTTGACCTCAAGGCTTAAGGACAAAACGACCATCGCCACGATGCGCCCGTCGTCAAGGATCGGCACGATGAACTGATTGTTCATCTTGACATAGTCCGGCATCATTTCCGGATCGATCGGAACCTCTGTTTCCGCCTTGACCCCATGATCGCCATCTGTTGCATGCGCGGCATGGTCCCCTGTGGCCATGGGTTCAGGTGGGGCACGCAGAAAAAGGCCGGCACCAATACCGACGCCAAGACCAAGCAACGCGAGAAGGACGGGGATGAGTTTGCGGATCATGGCGGTCAGAACGGCAAGATCTGATCGACGATCTGGTCGCCGTAACGCGGTTGCTGGACATCCGTGATCTGGCCACGGCCTCCATAAGAGATGCGCGCGCCAGCGATCTTGTCATAGGTAATCTCGTTTTGTCGCGAGATGTCCGCTGGGCGAACATATCCGGTTACGATCAGTTCGCGCAGCTCGAAATTCACCCGCACTTCTTGCTGGCCCTCGATACGCAAAACTCCGTTCGGCAGTTTCTCGACCACAGTTGCCGCCACTCGAAGCGTCAGTTCTTCATTGCGCTTGACCGATCCATCCCCTTGATAGCTGGACTGCGACCCGGTTTCGACAGCATCAGCAAGGCTGGCACCCTCTGGCAAGGAGCGGTCGATCCTTTGTGGAATGCCGAACAACGACGGAATGCTGAGGGCCTGATCGCTGGACCGGCTCCGACCGGTTTGGTTGGTTATCTCGGCCTTTTCGTCGATTTCGATCACAACCGTCAGAATATCGCCTCGTAGCTCCGCCCGTCGATCGCCAAACAGCGAGCTGCGTCCAGCGGTCCAAAGCGATGCCTGATCGCTCGGCGCACTCGGATCTACGCTTTGAGGCAATGGATTGGAATACATTGCGTGGTGCTGAAAGCTGCCTTCCAGCGCCGAAAACTCCGGAGCACGCCCAACTTCGCCTGCCGTACTGCAGGCGGCGAGGACGAAGGGTGCGATCATCAATAGGCGCATTGGGTTCTCCATCAGGATTGCGGTCCGACCTCGACCAGACCAGCGGGCCCGATCTTGCCGGTTACTGTCGCGCGGGATGCCAAGTTCATCACGCGGATCACATCGCCCACGCCGCCGCGGCTCAGGGCGCGGCCTTCGGTCAGAATGGCAAGGCTGCCACTTCGATAGGTCAAAAGCACAATCTGATTGCGTTCGACCGTTGCCGGTGGTCCCAGGTCTGTGGCGCGCAGCGGCCGTCCGGGGTAGATGACCACCCGTGTTTCCATGCCGACAGCATCTGCCAGATCACTTAACGCGCCATCGATCTTCGCTTCAACCAATGTCAGATCCTCGGCTGTGATCACTTCATGGGCACGGATCGGTCGGGTCGCCACGACGCTGTCGGCAAACGCGGGGGCCGCCATCAGGATCAGGCACAGCCGCAACATCATCGTACCTGCGAGGTGGCAGACAGCATCTGGTCGGCCGCCGTTATGACCTTGGCGTTCAACTCGTAGCCGCGCTGCGCCTTGATCAGTTCGGTGACTTCGCGGACGGCATCAACCGAGCTTTCCTCCAGATATCCCTGTCGCAGCAACCCAAGTCCATCGATACCAGGCGTCCCGACCAGTGCTACCCCCGAGGCTGCGGTTTCGAGAAACAGGTTCGACCCCATCGCCTCGAGGCCTTTTTCGTTGGAAAAGCCGACCAGCGAAAACTGACCCAGCAGTTGCGGCTCAACCTGATCCTGGAAATAGGCGTAAACTTCGCCGTCTGCATTGACAGAAATTGTGCGCGCATCCGACGGGATCGTGATTTCCGGCGCAACCGGATAGCCGTCTGCCGTGACGATCAGACCGTCGGCGGAACGCTTGAGCGCACCGTCGCGCGTGTAACCCGACAAGCCCGACGGTAACACCACCTCGAGGTAACCCAGACCTTCGATCGCCATGTCAAGATCACCGCCAGTCTGTGTCAGTGATCCTTGCGCCAAAACGACCGATACCGAGGCAGGCCGTACACCAAGCCCGATCTGAACGCCTGTCGGAAGAACAGTACCGCTGGAAGACGTCACTGTACCGGGGCGCGCAATTTGTTGGTAGTGCAAGTCAGCAAAGTCGGCGCGCCTTGCATTGTAGCCGGTGGTCGACATGTTGGCCAGATTGTTTGACACCACATCAACCTTCATCTGTTGCGCCGCCATGCCGGTGGACGCGATCTGCAGGGCTTTCATCGCAGGCTCCTATCGGCCAAGGGTTTCAATGATGGCACGCAAGCGACCATCCTCGCGATCCAGAAAAGTCTGGCCCAACTCGTAGGCGCGCTGCACCTCGATCATTCGGGCAATTTCCGTCACCGGCTCGACGTTGCTGTCTTCCAGATAGCCCTGCATCAGGACACCGTCTTCTGCGGGTTCAACGGCATCGGCGCTGAACATCGTCCCGGCTTGATGACGCAGCGAAATCGGATCGACCGGTTGCCACAACCCGATCCGGGCGATGGGCGTGCCGCTCGCAGACAGAGTGCCATCCTCGGCCATCGAAATCTTGCCCGCACCGGGTGGAACAAAGACAGGCGCGCCCCCTTCGTCGAGCAACCGAAAGCCGTCGGGCGTGACCAGTTCCCCTTCGGCAGACGGGGTAAACGCGCCAGACCGAGACAGCTGCTGCCCATTGGGCGTCTCGATCAGAAAAAAGCCCTCGCCCTGAATGGCAAAATCGAAGGTGCCACCGGTTGCCGTCAGCCCGGCCTGCGACAGGTCGACGACGCGCCCGTTGCCATAAGCCATCGACAGCGAAGGTGCGTCTTCCAGGCGGAAAACATACTCTGAAAATACCACGCCTTCGCGCCGAAACCCTGACGTCGAAATGTTAGCGATATTCTGCGCAATCACATCCATTTCGCGCATCAGCCCTGCCTGACGGGCCAATGTGGAATACGCGGTGACATCCATCGCTCAGCTCCCCGAAATCAACGGGATCAACCGATCCTGAAAAAACGCAACGAGTGTCGTCGTCATGAAACTCATGGAAACCCAGAACACGATCATCATCGCTCCGACCTTGGGCACAAACGTGAGGGTCATTTCCTGTACCGAGGTCAGAGCCTGAAACAGCCCGATCAAAACCCCCGCGGCCAGCGCGACCGACAACAAAGGCGCCGAGATCACGACGCTGATCCACAGCGCCTGTCGCAAAGCATCAAACAACAGTCCTTCGGTCATACCGGCATCCTCAGGATTTCTTGATAGGCCTCCACGACCTTGTCGCGGACCGTTGCCACGGTATCGACTGCGAGCTGTGACGAGGCCAGCGCCTGCACTAGCGCATGCGGATCGGCACCTCCCGTCATTGCTGCGCGGGCAACTGCCTCGCCTTCGGCAAGTGTTTTGGAGAAACTGTCGGCCAGACCAGCCAAGCCGCCGGCTTCGCCCCCCCCTTGCGGGGATGGGGCGGCCGCAGTTCGGGCCTGGCTGTAGGACAGGGTCGCAAGAGAGGTCGTCAATTCCATTCTAGAACTCCTCTATCGGCGCAAGAGATCGAACAGGCTCTGCGTCATTTGCCGCGCCTGATCGAACATCCGAAGGTTTGCCTCGTAGCTGCGTTGCGCTTCGCGCGCGTCAGCGATTTCGATCACCAGATCGACATTCGAGCCGTCATAGTGACCGCTTGCATCAGCCAGGGGGTGCCCTGGGTCGTAAATGCTGGCCAACTCTGATTGGTCCAGCTGCACCGGGCCGGGTTTTACCCGCCCCGTATCCACTTCGTCCCGAAAGCTGACCGTCTTGCGGTGATAACCGGGGGTATCAGAGTTCGCGATGTTTTCGGACACATGCCGCAGGCGCATCGCCTGCGCTTCCATGCCAGAGGCCGACATCGTCAGAGATTGCAGAAGATCGCCCATCAACCCCTCCGTCCCAGACTGGCGCGGACAATTTCGGATGTGTTGCGATAGATCGCCAAAGCCATTTCGTGTTGCTGGCGCACCGCGACGCCGCGCACCATTTCGGTTTCCAGACTGACAGAGTTGCCATTGGGCGAGTCTGGGGTCCTGATGATCCGCGCCTGTGTTGTGGCAGCGTCAGGTGAACCGATATGCCCGGGCTTCGTCGCACGCATCGGATCGGCGTCGGAATAACTGTCTGCAAATGCAGGAAGGTCGCGCGCCTTGTAGCCAGGCGTGTCGGCGTGAGCGATATTCCCGGCAACCACGCCCAACCTTGCGCCTGCATGCGACGCCAGGCTTTGCGCCATTCGGGTCAGTTCCAGTTTCTCAAACATCGGGGCTTCTCCACCGAACAATTGCTGAACTCTTTCATCAAGGCTTAAGGGTGATTCCTTTAAAAACCGTAATCAGACGAACAAAAGGAGAATCCAATGATCGGTGTTTTTGACGGACTTCAGGCTGAAATTGCCTCGGTTTCCCGCTTTCATGCCCTTGGCCGGGTGGCAGAAGTGGCGCGCGGAACCATTCGGGTGACCGGTCTGGAACGCAAAGCCACTCTGGGCGATCGAGTGATTGTGGGCGAAAGCCAAGGCGCGCTGGCCATGGGTGGCGAGGTTTTGACTTTGTCCGCCGAGGGACTGACGATTCTGACGGATGAGGCTCCGGAAGGCTTGTCGATGGGGACCGAAGTCAAACTCTATGGCCAGTCTTTGATTGCACCGGATGATTCCTGGATTGGCCGCATCGTCGATCCGTTCGGACAGCCTCTCGATGGGCGCCCTTTGTTTCGCGGCCCCGTCTCTCGCCCATTGCGAAGCCAGGCCCCAGCTGCAGCACAGCGTCGGCGGATCGGTGAACGTCTCTCTACCGGAGTTGCGGTTTTCGATACCCTTTTGCCGCTGGCTCGCGGTCAGCGTATCGGGTTGTTTGCCGGTTCCGGTGTGGGGAAATCGTCACTGCTGGCCAAGTTCGCGCGCGGGGTTGAGGCAGACGTGGTTGTCATCGCGCTGATCGGCGAACGGGGACGCGAGTTGCGCGAGTTTACCGAACGTGTGCTTGGCCCGGATGGCATGGCGCGATCGGTTGTTGTCACTGCCACCTCTGACCAGTCGCCGCTGGTGCGCCGCCGATGTGCCTGGGCTGCGATGGCTGTGGCCGAACATTTTCGCGATCAGGGCCTGCATGTGCTGTTCTTGGCAGACAGCATCACCCGATTTGCCGAGGCGCATCGCGAGGTGGCTCTGGCCGGCGGCGAAGTCGCAGCGCTGCGCGACTATCCAGCGTCGCTTGCACCCGCGATCATGGCTCTGGCCGAACGGGCGGGGCCAGGGCCGGAAGGTTCGGGTGACATCACAGCCGTGTTTTCGGTGCTGGTCGCGGGGTCTGACATGGACGAACCGGTGGCTGATATCTTGCGCGGCACGATTGACGGTCACGTGGTGATGGATCGCAAGATTGCAGAACGGGGCCGCTTTCCCGCGATTGACCTGCTGCGATCCGTCTCGCGCAGCCTGCCAGAGGCCGCCACTGCCGAAGAAAACACCCAGATCGCCCAGACCCGCCGCCTTCTTGGCACATATGACCGTGCCGAGATGATGATTCAGGCCGGGCTCTATGCAAAAGGTTCGGACCCGCAGGTCGATCTTGCCATCAAGGTCTGGCCGGCTCTGGATGCATTTTTGTCGGAAGATGCGCCGTCGGACGGTGTATCGGGCAGCTTTCGCCGCCTCGCCGCCGCCCTCAAGGTCCGTTGATCACCGGCGATTGGCCCGCAAGAAGGCCTCGGTCTGTTGCAGCATCTGCACGGCGAACGCACCGGAACCGGATACCGCGCCAAGGCTCTCTGCCTCTGACCTTACCAGAAACCGGCGTACCAGCGTGTCAACCTTGGACGGGTCAGTGAACTGACTGACGGTATCGCTGCCAAACAGCTTTTCAGCCTGCGTCTTGTAGGCGGCAAGTTGTTTGTCCAGATCGACCCCGCTGACACTGGACGACAGACCCAAGGCTTTTTGAAACACCGCCCGCAAGGGCGCTGATCCAAGGATTTTCAGCCACTTGGTCTCTTCGGAACTCGTCTTGCTGGTTGCCAGTTGGTTCAACTCACGTTCCGCGCTCAGCGACAGGCGAAAATCGTTGTTCTGCGCGCCAACCGCTACTTCGAACGACTGGGTGCGATAGAGATCAATGATCTTGTCTGCGAAATCCGACAGTTGCGTGTTGGGTACCGCAAAATTCCCAAATCCGAACGCGTCCGAGAACTTCTCGTACTGCTTGTTCGACAGGCGTGTCGACAGCGCACCGTCCTTCAACGTACCGTCGGAAAGCACTCGGCGGATGAAGGCCTTGCTGTCGATATCGCCCCCCAGCCCATATGCACCCAGTGCCACTTTCAAAAGCTGCCGGTCCGCGACCAGATCATCTGCGGTCTTGACCGACTTGATCTTCTCGCGGAAATAGGCTTCCTCGCGCGCCAGTTCAGGCGATTTGTTGAAGACCGCCGCCTGGGCCGCCTTTGTGCGCTGCAAGAAGGTCCACCCCGTGTAACCGGTTCCGGGCAGGATAGGCGAAAAAGTCATGGCCGCCTCATGAGTGTCTGGCGGCCATCAGCCGTTCTTCACGAGGAAGCAGGCTGCGCAGTGCTTTGAGAACCTGATAGTGCTGATCCTCCAACACCGCTGCTGTGGCCAATGTCAGTTGCGTGCGGCTGTCGTGATCGGTCAGAACCTGGCTTAGCTGTTCAATCCCGCGCAGCAGCTTCATCCGCGCGTCTGCGGGAACGGCGTCGCCCGACAACACCAGTTGCGCGATGTAGCAGACGCGCCGCACGGGCGTGTTCGCCTCTTCGGGATGGATCGCATCGCGCAGCCGCAGGATATGCGCGCCAGGGGTCATGATCGCCAGTCGTGAACGCCGTTCGCCGTTTTCGATCACGGCACCGTTGATCAAGACCCGTTCATGCGGCCCCAGCTTCAAGACAAGCCCGCTCATGTGCCGCCCTCGCCGCGCAGGCCACGCATGACCGCGGTATTGATGTCGATCAGCACCTCGATGCTGCCGGTATCGTCCAGCACGGTGCGGCTGTGTTCGACGGTGAACTGATACAAGTAGAACAACTGTGCGCGCAGGGCTGCCGGCAAACCGTTTGTCGGTTCGGCAACATCGGCGGCCAGTGTCGACCACAATCGCTGATTGTCGGTCAGGGCCAAGGCAAAGGCGGGGAAGTCGGTGCGCCGTTTGGCCCAGGTCGCGGTCAGGCGCTGGGTGATGCGCGCAATCAGGTCGTATTCGACCATCCGCGGGGTACGAGAGGCAATATCGGGCCGGGCATAGCCGCTGCGGGCGGCGTATTGGGCAGAACTCATGGCAAATCCTTCCGAGTGGGGTTATTTTCAGAAGATGGGCCGGGGGGGTAACCCCCCCCGGCGTTTGCCTTTACCGGAACAATGACAACAGGTTTTGCGGTGCCTGGTTGGCGATCGACAAGGATTGCGTGGCAAGCTGCTGCTGCACCTGCAGGGCCTGCAATCTCGCCGAGGTTTCTTCCAGATCCGCGTCGACCAGTGACCCGATCCCCGAGGTCAGCGAATCCGACAGACCGCTGATGAAATCCGCCTGAATTTCGATCCGGCTCTGGGTCGAACCGAAAGCGGAAGCTGCATCGATGCTGGTCTGGATCAAACCTTCGATCGCAGTCAGCGCCCCGGTCGCACCCGAGTCTGTCGTCACATCGATGTTGGACAAAGCGCCAAGGCCGCTTGCCGAAGCCGAGGCTCCTGGCGTGCCGCCCGCGGTAGCACGCAAGCCCAGCTGCATGGTCGTGTTTGTCGGAGCGCCCGAAGACCCGTTCGTAATCACGATCTCGTTCGGGTTTGTCGTGCCAACCGCCGCAGAATAGCCGGAGGCAGAACCGGTCGCTGCCCCGAAGAATGCGCTGATCTGCGACGCAAGGTTCTTGGCCACTTCCGCAGTACCGTCGTCGGCGCTGGCAACATATTGGAAGGTGCGTGCACCCAAGGATGTACCGCCGCCCGCAACGTTTACCAAGACGTCGTTCAACTGGATTTCGTAGCTGACGCCGGCTGCGACCTGACCGATCGTGATCGTATTTGAAGTGCCGTCGGCAATGGTTTCAAAGTCGCTGTCATCTGCGGCGTAGGCCGTGGTGGTGAACAGGGTCTGGGCAGTTGACGTGCTCGAATTGAGGTAGCCGTCCGCCGCCGCCTGGTCCGCCAGCGCCGTGGCACCAAAGGTCTGTGCCGACACGGGCGTGGTGACAGACAAGTTCTGCCGTTCAACCGTGATCTGGCCGGCGGTGACGTTTTGGGAAGAATCGCGGTCCAGCGACGACAGGATGTTTACCGCTTCGACGCTGTTGCCGTCGATAAGGTTCAAACCGTTGAACTGAGCTGCCCCGACCACCGACTTCACTTGGTTGGTCAACTGTTCGATGTCAGTCTGGATCTTGCTCGAATCGACGTTTTCCTCCTGGGCGGCGATGATCTTGCCCTTCACCTGCGTCAGCAGGTCCGTCACCGTTTCAGCAGCTTTGCGGGCTACGGCGATGGTGGAACCGCCCAGCGCGAGGCTGTCCGAAATACCCTTGAACCCTTTAACATCAGATTCCATGACTTTGGAAATGGCCCAGATCGCAGAGTTGTCTTTTGCGTTTGCCACCGATTTGCCAGTCGAAATTTCCGACTGGGTCATCGCGAGGTTCTTGTTGATCGACTTCATTGTCTGCAAGGCGACCATGGCAGAGTTGTTGGTCAGGATAGACGACATAGTAATTCCTTTGCAAATGCCGGCGCTTTACGCCTGGCGCGATGAACCACCCTTGGGGCGGCGGAAAGCGGCCTTTTATCCGGTGCGTCAGGCCATCGCCATCAGCGCCACCCCGTCTTGGGATGCACCGCCAGATAATCGCGGAAGCTCTAACAACCTGCTAATTGCGACAGAGCTGATGTGCCGCATTTGAATCAAGGGTTTAGAGTCTCTTCGCCAGTTCACCGGGTGGATGCGGTTCTGCCCGGCGGCCCTTGACGTCGTAGGTGACCAAGCCGGATCGTGCTGCCTTGATCTCTTCCACGCGACGGCGGGCGGCACGAAATCCGCGTTGCGCTGCCTGCAGGCATGCCTCGTTTCGCCGTGCAAGTGCCTGCACATGCAGCAGAGCCGCGTGATCGCTGCTTTGCTCCAGACGCGCCAGTTCTATTTCAATTGCCACCGAAAGCGGGCCGAGATCCACGTACTCCGCCTGGGTCAACGCGGCATGCACCCGGTCCAACAAAACCACCATCGCGCCGGGTGCGCCCTGCGCCGCAGCCGTAGACATCACGCCTTGTCCCGCGTCATCGCGTGAAACAGATGTTCGGCAAGGCCAATGCCACCTTGCCGGACCATTTGCGTCGCTTGTTCCTGACGCAGGAACGATGCGAACTGCTCTTCTCCGATGCCCCCGGAAAATGCGCCCTCAGGCGTCTGGCCCAACCCGGCATGCGCCAACATTTCAGACAAGAAAACAGCCTCCAGCGCGCCGGCCTTTTCCATCAACTCCGCACGGACATGATCCGGAGTGCGTGCGGCTTCAGAGAGCATTGAATTCGGTATTTGGGAAATCTGCATCGGGGCCTCGGGGTCAGGGATGTCGGTTCAGTATCTGCCCCGGCGGTAAACAGGTGGTAACCAATTGAAGGAATGATCCACCCAGCAACGGCAGAAGTCGAACGATGATGATTCCCCAGATCCCCCACCTCGCCCCGACACGGGCATTTCCCCTCGACACCCCGGGCACTGGCGCGCGAACCGGCACTGCGTCGACGGCTTTTGGCGACATCGTGGAATTCGATCGCGAACATCATCCGCAAAAGGCGCCACGTGATGAAGAGATCACGCCAACCGATCCGGACGCCGGTTTGCGCCCCCAGCCCGGTCCAACGCCAAGCACCGCCGTCGGGGATGCGCCCCCCGTCACGGATGCTGCAGATCACGCACAGATGTCATCAACACAGGATGATGCCTGGCTATCATCCGTCCCACTGCCAGACGACGTTCTGACGGATCCATCGGGCATCGTGGTTCCGGCGGCGACCGTTGTTCCTGATGCCGCATCAGACGCCATTGAAACAGCCGCAGAAACGCCGCCGCCATCACGGCCTTCATCCTCTTCGCAGGTCGCGGGCCCGGAAATTGCCAGCCTGCCGATGCAGCTTGTCCGGTCTTCCGAGGCTGCGGTGCAAATGCGGGCGGCCGATCTGGCGTTACCCTTGGCACCTGACGTCGCAAAGACGAGTTCGGCTGCGCAAATCCTGATCCCGCCGGATCAGAGTCCAGGGGCACCCGCCTCGGCCGGCACTCAACCAGCAAATGACGTGGCAAATGCCCCGACTTCAAGGACCGCAACACTTGCAGAGTTTGCGGGGTTGACCGCACAACCTGTAGACGACGGCATTTTGCCCGCCTTGCCGGTACCCATCTCGCCGCTTGCGTCCGCCACCACGCTTGCTGCCGCCCCGCAGGCATCTGAACTTTCCACCCAGAGTTTGCTGGTTTCGCGAACAGAAGCACCGCCAGACACCGCGACCTCGCCGACGCCCGACCCGACTACAACGCCCTCAGTTTCCGACGCCAAAGCACCGATCGACGCAGGCCGGAAACTGAGCGTGGAGGCAACAAAAACGGCCACACCGCCTTCCAAGTCGGCCGAGGCTGCTGTGCTGCTGCGCGCGGCAGATCATGCCGCTGCAACGGTTGGCCCGGCAGCCCAGCCTATTCCTGACGGGCCAGAAAGCAGACCATTGCCGACCGCCGAACCTGCCCCACTCTTGCTTGCCGCAGGCCTGCAGACACGACTGCCAGATGGAATGGCGGAACCGCAAGTGCTCCTCGTCGCCCACGGCGGAACAGGGCTGCATTCGCCTGCGCACCAAGTCGCGGTGACCCATGCGTTGCCGTCTGCGCCACTCCCCGCAGCCACGGTGCCGGCACTTGTTCAGGCAGTCAGCCAGAACGGCGGCGAAACGGTCGAATTGGTGCTGTCGCCGCAGGATCTGGGTAAGCTGCGGTTCGAGATGACACAATCCGGGGACCGGATGCGCATTCATCTGGTTGTTGAACGGCCCGAAACGCTGGACTTGCTGCGCCGCCATGCGGACCAACTGCTGTCTGAATTCCGGCAGGCCGGGTTTTCGGGTGCCACGCTCAGCTTTGGCCAAGGCGGTCAGGGGGGCCAACAGGCCCAGTCAAATCCCGCGCACCACCCGTTTCCCGCTACCCTAGCCGATCAACATGTCCCCGCCCCAAGACCCCAACCGCCGGGCGGCGGACTCGACTTGCGCCTTTGAAAGGACCGAAGATGGATATCGCCCCGACCACCACCAATACGACGACGACAACCGCGCCAAATGTCGCTGCCGAAACAGGGATCGCCTCGGATTACGAGACTTTCTTGCTGATGCTGACCACCCAGATGCAGAATCAAGACCCCCTCGACCCTGTTGATTCGTCAGATTTTGCTGTCCAGCTCGCCACCTTTGCCGGCGTTGAACAACAGACGCGAACCAACGATCTGCTGGCAACTCTCAACACCCAGTTCGGCATGATGAGCCTGGCACAGCTGGCAGGCTGGGTCGGGCAAGAGGCGCGGGCGGCCGTCCCGGTCTATTATGCCGGCACACCCGTGACGCTGTCGCCCAATCCGGCGGCGATTGCCGACCGCGCAGTTCTGGTGGTCAAGGATCAAAGCGGTCAAGTCGTTAGTCGCGAGGATTTGCCGCTGTCCGCCGAACCTTACAAATGGCTTGGCGCCGACATTGCGGGCGATCCCCTGCCATCCGGGATCTATACGCTGTCGCTCGAAAGCTACGCCGATGAAACGCTGTTGGCGACCACGTCTGTCGAATCATATGCCGCGATTCTGGAAGCGCAAGGCGGACCAGGGGGCACCACCCTGTTGCTGGCGGGCGGCATCAAGGTGGCTGCCGAAAACGTGACAGCGCTGCGGGTGCCGTAACTACAAAAACTCGGCCAGCAGCAGCCCGATCAAGAACCCAACCGCCCCGACACCGGCCACGGCCCCGATCAGCACGTATCGCGTGGGCTTGGCCGCATCCGGCTGCACCGCCTGCCGGATCAGCGCCTGTTCGACAAGCCCCGGCAACCGGGGCCCGAACCGTGTCAGAACCCGGATCGTCTGCCCCAGATCACGCAGCAACGCGAGAGGCCCCACGTTCTTGGTCACATATGAGGTCACCAAGGGCGAGGCGACCTGCCAGATGTTGATATGCGGGTCCAACCCCCGCGCGACCCCTTCAACAACAACCATCGTGCGCTGCAACAGGATCAACTCGGTCCGCGTTTCCATCCCGAACCGTTCGGTCACCTCGAAAAGATAAGACAGCAGCCGCGCCATTGAAATGCGCGTGGCGTCCATCCCGAAAATCGGCTCGCCCACTGCCCGCAGCGCCCGGGCAAATTCATCGATGTCACGGTCAGGCGGCACATAGCCCGCCTCGAAATGCACCTCGGCCACCCGGCGATAGTCCTTGCCGATGAAGCCCATCAGGATCTCGGCATAGACCCTACGCGTGTATTCATCGATCCGCCCCATGATCCCGAAATCAAACGCGATAATGTCGCCGTTCGCGGCCACCTTCAGGTTGCCCTGATGCATGTCGCCGTGAAACAACCCGTCGCGCAGCGCATGCGACAAAAACAACGACAACACGCGTGCGGCCAGCACTTTGCGGTCATGCCCCGCCGCATCGATCGCGGCATTGTCGGCCATGTTGGCGCCTTCGGCCCAGGCGAGTGTCATCACTTGGCGGCCAGACAGATCCCAAAGCGGCTTTGGCACCTGAAAGCCTGCGTCATTCTTGGTGTTGTCGGCAAACTCCGACGCCGCAGAGCATTCCAGCCGCAAATCCAGCTCGCCCTTCACCACACCTTCGAAATGGGTGATCACATCCATCGGGCGCAGACGGCGCGCAAAGGGTGCCACGATCTCGATCGTCCGCGCCATCAGATAGAACGCGTCGATGTCGCGTTGAAACGCCCGCCCGATACCGGGGCGCAGCACCTTGACGGCCACATCCTGCCCCGTCGCGCGCAGTGTTGCCCGATGCACCTGCGCGATGGACGCCGCCGCGACAGGTTCGGAAAACGCCGAGAAAATCTCGTCCACCGGCTGCATCAACTCGTCGGCGAGCATCTGCTTGGCGATAGCCGTCGGAAATGGCGGCAGCTTGTCTTGCAGGTATTGCAACTGCAACGCCAACGCATCGCCCACGATATCCGGCCTTGTCGACAAGATCTGACCGAACTTGATGTAGGCCGGACCAAGCGCGGTCAGCGCCCGGGTTGCCGGCGGCAAAGAGGGATCACCCCGCAGCCCCAGCCATTTGAACGGCCAACCCATGACCTTGGCTGCGATTCGTGCCCGTTTTGGGGCCTGAAACGCCGCCAGCACCACATCCAGCGCGCCGGTTCGTTCAAACGTCGCCAACGTCCGGATCAGCCGCAGGATGTTGTGCGGTCCCCTCACAGTTTCCAGCCCGAGTGCAGGGCCGCGACCCCCATCGTCAGATTGCGGTACTTTACCTGATCAAAGCCCGCCGCTCGTGTTATGGCGGCGAAGGCTTCTTGATCGGGGAACTGCCGGATCGATTCAACCAGATACTGATAGCTGTCGCGGTCCCCGGTCACGACCTTGCCCATCGCAGGGATCACATTGAACGAATAGCGGTCATAGGCCCATTGCATCGCCTCGTTGGGAATGCGGGAGAACTCCAGCACCATCAGCCGCCCGCCCGGTCGCAACACCCGGTAGGCTTCGCGCAGCGCGTCTGCAATGCGCGTCACATTGCGAATGCCGAAGGAAATCGTGTAAACATCGAATGACGCATCGGAAAACGGCAACGCCATCGCATCGCCTTCAACCCACTCGACCTGGCCCGCCTCGGGGTCTTTGCGCAATCGACCCGCCTCCAGCATCGCCGCTGTCATGTCGCAGACCACTGCCGTCGCCGATGGAGCACGTTTCAGAAACCGAAACGCCACATCCCCCGTGCCGCCCGCAACATCCAAGAGCCGCTGACCGGGCCGGGGTGCCAGCCAATCCATCATCGCATCTTTCCAAAGCCGGTGCACACCGCCCGACATCAGATCGTTCATGATGTCGTATTTGCTCGCGACGCTGGAAAACACGCCATGCACGCGCCCGGCTTTTTCAGCTTCGGGCACAGTCTGGAAACCGAAATGCGTCGTTGGATCTTCGCTCATGGGGGCTTGCCGTCCTTGCTGATGATGCACTTATAGGCGGACCACGCGCCGCTGCAATGCGCCAACCTGTCCCGAAAGACGACGATGCCCGAGCTGCCAGAGGTTGAAACCGTCCGCCGCGGCCTTGTACCGGTGATGGAAGGTCAGCAGATTGCGGCAGCACAGGTCAACCGCCCCGACTTGCGTTGGCCTTTGCCGACGCGGATGGCCGAAAGGCTGACCGGGGCCGTGGTAACAGGTCTGCGGCGGCGGTCGAAGTATATACTTGCCGACCTTGACACCGCAGAGACGCTGCTGATCCATCTTGGAATGTCCGGCCGCATCCTGATCTCGGGCCAAGTCGCGGGAGTGTTTCATCACGATCATCCGGCACCTCAAAAACACGACCATGTCGTGTTCGACATGATCGGTGGCAACCGCATAACCTTTAACGACGCCCGCAGATTTGGTGCCATGGACCTGATCGCCACCACGTCTGTAGACCAACACCCGATGCTAGCCAGGCTTGGACCTGAGCCCTTGGGCAACGCCTTTGACGAGACTTATCTTGCCCACCGGCTGAAAGGCCGGATGACCCCGATCAAATCCGCCCTTCTGGACCAGACGATCGTTGCGGGGCTTGGCAACATCTATGTCTGCGAAACCCTGTACCGTGCCCGGATTTCGCCGTTGCGCCTTTCGGCGTCGCTAACGGCACAAGACACCGCAGCGCTTGTGCCGATCATTCGCGATGTGCTGGCAGAGGCGATCTGCGCCGGGGGCTCTTCCCTGCGCGATTTTCGCCAGACCGATGGGGAACTTGGGTATTTCCAGCACCATTTCGCGGTTTACGACAAAGAGGGTGAACGGTGCCCAACACAGGCCTGCGCTGGCACGATCACCCGGACGGTCCAATCTGGCCGGTCGTCCTTTCATTGTCCTGTCTGCCAGCCCCTGTTTCCAACATCGCCTTGATTGCGCCGGCGTTGCTGCTAACAGTCCTGACAGCCATTACCAGGAGCCACCCATGGCCTATGAAACGTTGATCGTCGAGATAGAGGACTATGTTGCCCTCATCCGACTGAACCGACCTGACGCGCTGAATGCGCTGAACATCAAATTGATGCAGGAACTGGCTGTCGCCCTTGTCGCTGCAGATAAGAACCCCGCCGTGCGCTGTATTATTCTGACTGGGTCGGAAAAGGCCTTTGCTGCCGGGGCCGATGTCAAGGAAATGGCAACCAGGACTTTCGACGAAGTCTTCAGCAATGACCTTTTCGGACCCGAGACCGAAGCCGTAAACCGCATCCGCAAACCAATCATCGCGGCGGTTTCGGGCTATTGCCTTGGCGGGGGCTGCGAACTGGCCATGATGTGCGATTTCATCCTTGCGGCTGACACTGCCAAGTTCGGGCAGCCTGAAATCAACCTCGGCATCTGTGCGGGCATGGGTGGCACGCAGCGCCTGACCCGCGCCGTCGGAAAATCCAAGGCGATGGACATGAACCTCACAGGGCGTTTCATGGATGCCGTCGAGGCCGAACGCTGCGGCCTTGTCTCTCGGATCGTCCCTGCGAAATCGCTGATGGAAGAAGCCATGAAGGCGGCGCACAAGATCGCTGAGAAATCGCAGCTATCGGTTCTGGCGATCAAGGAGTCCGTCAACCGCGCGCAAGAATCATCGCTGCGCGAAGGCCTGCTGTTCGAACGACGGATGTTCCACGCATTGTTTGCGACAGAAGATCAGACCGAAGGCATGGCGGCATTCCTTGAAAAACGCACCGCCCAGTTCCGCGACAAGTGACACCTTGGTAACAA
Source organism: Paracoccaceae bacterium (assembly GCA_031400505.1). Taxonomy (GTDB): domain Bacteria; phylum Pseudomonadota; class Alphaproteobacteria; order Rhodobacterales; family Rhodobacteraceae; genus JAIYDJ01. Next base: position 16,367 of record JANNPZ010000007.1, read on the forward strand.
CGCGGTTGACATGACCACAGGCAGCGCCTAATGACGCGGCTTCAGAATTCGCTCTTAGAACACCGGAACCCGACACCTATGGCAAATACCGCCCAATCCAAAAAGCGCGCGCGTCAGTCCGAGACGCGCTATGCAGTCAACAAGGCGCGCCGGTCGCGCATCCGCACCTTCCTGCGCAAAGTTGAAGAGGCACTGACCTCTGGCGATCATACGGTCGCTGCCGCTGCATTGAAGACGGTTCAGCCCGAGTTGATGCGCGGCGTTTCCAAAGGCGTGCTGCACAAGAACACCGTTGCGCGCAAGATGTCGCGCCTGTCAAGCCGGGTCAAATCCATGGTCGCTATCGCGAGCACATAGGGCGATTTGACTTAATCGAGCATTGGACGCACCTTGAAAAGGGTGCGTTTTTTTGCGTTTTGCGCCCCTTTTATTGCGAAAGCCGTGCTCCGTGGCGGATTTGCAAGGGCCAAAGGATTCGCCTCACCAAAGTTCTGTCAACTGCGAAGTTCGGTTGCAGACGTGCACCACGGCTTGCTACGTTGACCAAGCGATTCACGTCGACTTGGGGGACAAGAGACGATCGCAAACCGAATACTGGGCCAGCCGCTGCCAAGCTATTGTGCTTAGTTCTATAAACGTGTTTGCGATCAATTGGTTGTGTCTATCCCGCCCTGGGATGATCATAACCGAAGCAGTCGGGTTCCGGGTATTCCGGTGCCCCTGTTTTTGTGTCTTCCTTCGCCTCTCGTCGCACGGTGTTGCCCGTCTCGTTTTGGAGTCGGTTGTTGCGGTAGGGTGTTTTAGAATGCGTGGGCTTTTGCAAAGTCCAAAAACGCTACTTGGGGCAGAAAAAAAGATGATGCAGGAAACTTGGGGTCGTGCGCAGGGAACCTTGATCAGCAGGATCGGAAAGAACAACCACCAGACTTGGATCGAGCCGTTGAGGCTTACCAGTCTGAAGGATGGCGTCGCACGATTTGATGTGCCGACAACCTTTTTCGGCGATTGGGTCGCGCGCAATTTTTCGGATTTCATCCTGACCGAACTCAACGAATCGGGGGCCTCGGTCGGGCGACTGGAGTTTTCTGTTGCGGCTGATCGGCTGCAGCGCGCGGCACCAAAGGCTGCTTCCAAGGCTGCGTCGAAACCCACCGCGCGGTCGCGCAATACGGGCGATGACGACCTGACAGGGGCCGCACTTGATCCGCGCAACACCTTTGACAGTTTTGTTGTGGGAAAGCCCAACGAGCTTGCGCATGCCGCCGCGCGCCGTGTGGCCGAAGGTGGCCCTGCGACGTTCAATCCGCTGTTCCTCTATGGCGGCGTCGGACTTGGCAAGACCCATCTGATGCACGCCATTGCCCAGCAACTGCAGGCGGGTCAACCGGAATTGCGGGTGCTGTATCTGTCTGCCGAACAGTTCATGTACCGGTTCGTGCAGGCGTTGCGGGAACATCAGATCATGGATTTCAAGGGCCTGTTCAGGTCGGTTGATGTGCTCATGGTTGATGATGTTCAGTTCATCGCCGGCAAGGATTCAACGCAGGAAGAGTTTTTCCATACCTTCAACGCGCTGGTCGACCAGAACAAACAGATCGTGATTTCTGCCGATCGCGCGCCGGGTGAAATCAAGGACATGGAAGATCGCATCAAATCCCGCATGCAGTGCGGGCTGGTCGTGGATCTGCATCCGACCGATTACGAGCTTCGCCTGGGCATCTTGCAACAAAAGGTCGAGGCATACCGCAAGCAGTACAAAGGCCTGTCTCTGGCTACGGGCGTGCTGGAATTTCTGGCCCACCGCATCACGACCAATGTCCGCGTCCTTGAAGGGGCTCTGACCCGCTTGTTCGCATTTGCCAGTCTGGTCGGGCGCGAAATCACGCTGGATCTGGTGCAGGATTGTCTGTCCGACATTTTGCGCCAATCCGACCGGAAGATGACGATCGAAGAAATTCAACGCAAAGTGGCTGAGCATTACAACATCCGCCTGTCCGATCTGATCGGGCCAAAGCGTGTGCGCAACATCGCCCGACCCCGGCAGGTCGCGATGTATCTGGCCAAGCAACTGACCCTTCGGTCACTGCCCGAAATCGGGCGGCGTTTCGGTGGGCGAGATCACACCACGATCATGCACGGCGTGCGCAAGATCGAAGAGTTGATGGCAACGGACAGCGATCTGGCCGACAACCTTGCGATGTTGCGCCGGGCGTTGCAGGGATGATGCAGGGTCGATCCCGACCTTTCTGCTGATTCGCACGGCTTGCATGATGCCAAAATGGTGCCTTTCGCAGATACCCCAAGGGTTTGGGCGGCGATGGTCTGTCCGGTCGCCGGATGTCGACAAAAGCGTTGCGTAAACGCAGCAATCTCAGGCATTTAAGTCAAAACAATTGGGTCGGTGCGATGGCATTGCCAAAGCTCTTGTGAAACGAGAAGAAACCGCTAATTTCACCCTCCCCGACCGGGGCTTGCCAAAGGGATGGACCAATGAAGCTCAGCATCGAACGCGGGACGCTCCTCAAGGCGCTGGCGCAGGCCCAGTCAGTGGTCGAGCGCCGCAATACGATCCCGATTCTTGCAAACGTGTTGATCGAGGCGGACGGGGCGACGGTCAGCTTTCGTGCGACCGATCTGGACATAGAAGTGGTCGACAAAGCCCCGGCCATGGTGGAGCGGGCCGGATCGACCACCGTTTCTGCGGTGATGCTGCATGAAATCATTCGCAAACTGCCAGATGGCGCGCTTGTTGCCCTGTCGGATGACGCAGCCACAGGGCGGCTGGTGATTGCCGCGGGCCGGTCGACCTTCAGTCTTGCGACTTTGCCACGCGAAGACTTTCCGGTGATGGCATCTTCGGAATACGCCACCAATTTCTCCGCCCCGGCTTCGGTTTTGCGACGGTTGTTCGACAAGGCAAAGTTCGCGATTTCTACTGAAGAAACCCGCTATTATCTGAATGGTGTCTATATGCATGTCGCGACGAGCGAAGCCGGCCCGGTGCTGCGCTGCGTTGCGACAGATGGCCACCGTCTGGCCCGCATCGACGCGCAATTGCCGGCCGGGGCTCAGGCCATGCCCGGAGTCATCGTGCCGCGCAAAACCGTCGGTGAATTGCGCAAACTGCTCGACGACGACGACACTACGATTGCGGTGTCGGTGTCGGAAACCAAGGTCCGTTTTGCCACACCGCTCATTTCCTTGACGTCCAAGGTGATCGACGGCACGTTCCCCGACTACAACCGCGTGATCCCGACGGGCAATTCGCGCAGGCTAGAAGTCGACGCCGCTGCCTTCGCAAAGGCGGTTGACCGGGTTGCCACGGTGTCGTCCGAACGCAGCCGTGCAGTCAAGTTGAGCCTTGAAGAAGACCGTCTTGTCCTTTCGGTGAATGCGCCAGACAGCGGCAACGCCGAAGAGGAATTGGCCGTGGCCTATTCCGATGAGCGGCTGGAAATCGGTTTCAACGCCAAGTACCTGTTGGAAATCGCCGGTCAAGTGGACCGGGAGAATGCAGTGTTCCTGTTCAATTCGTCCGGCGATCCGACCTTGATGCGCGAAGGAAACGACACTTCGGCGGTTTATGTTGTCATGCCGATGCGCGTATAACGACCGGATTGGGGGCCAGCCCGCAAACCCCCGGGATATTTTTGAACAGATGAAAAAGGGATGAGCGTGACGGGTCTGGCGATAACGGCCTTGACGCTGTCGCATTTCCGCAACCACCGCGCGGCACAAATGCGCTTTGATGGACGGCCGGTGGCAATCATCGGGCCTAACGGCGCGGGCAAGACCAATATTCTTGAAGCGGTGTCGCTGTTGTCGCCCGGTCGCGGGTTGCGGCGCGCTGCGATGGACGATCTGGCGCAAAGGCCGGCAAACATCGGATGGAAAGTTTCTTGCGACGTCAATGGTCTGGAAGCCCAGCATCAGGTTGAGACCTGGGCCGGTCCGGGCGAGGGACGGCAGGTTCGGGTGAATGGAAAGCCGGTTGCCCAAGCGCATTTGGGGCGCATCTTGCGTGTGTTGTGGCTGGTTCCCGCGATGGATCGGTTGTGGATCGAAGCACCAGAGGGACGGCGGGCATTTCTGGATCGCATTGCACTCAGCTTTGCGCCGGATCATGCCGAGGCGGTTCTTGGCTATGAAAAGGCGATGCGCGACCGCAACCGATTGTTGCGCGATCAGGTGATCGATCCGCACTGGTACGCAGCGCTGGAGATGCAGATGGCCGGGTTTGGTGCGCGCATTGTCGCGAACCGGCACCTGGCGCTGGGCCGGCTTGGGCACGCCCAGGGCGGGACGCATGCTGCCTTTCCGCGTGCAGATCTGGCAATAGTAGGCGCAGACGGAGAGTTGGCCGGACCATTGATCGACGCATTGGCGGACGGGCGAAAGCGTGACATGGCGGCGGGGCGGACGCTGACCGGGCCGCATCGGGCGGACCTTGCCGCACGGTATGCATCGAAGGATGTTGCGGCAGACCAGTGTTCGACCGGCGAGCAGAAGGCGCTGTTGATCAGTGTCTTGCTGGCCAATGCGCGGGCGTTGGCGATGGATTTGGGGCAGGCGCCGATCTTGCTGCTGGATGAGGTGGCGGCGCATCTGGATACCGCACGGCGTGCAGCGCTTTATCACGAGATCTGCAACTTGGGGGCGCAGGCGCTGATGACAGGCACCGAAGCCGGGTTGTTTGACAGTCTGGGTGCACGGGGGCAGATGCTGAGCTTGGCCGAGGTGGACGGAGTATCAAGGATATCGGGATGACGGTCACGTTTGGCGAGGTTCTACTATACGCCGGGGGGATGGCGGCCCTTTGGGCGGTGCCGGGGCCGGTCTGGGTCGCGCTGATGGCACGGGCACTGTCTGGCGGGTTTGCGGCGGCCTGGCCGCTTGCGGTGGGCGTGACGCTCGGGGATCTGGTTTGGCCGCTGGCAGCGATCTTCGGGCTGTCGTGGATCGTATCTGTCTATGGCGGGTTCTTGACGGCGCTGCATTGGGTGGCTGTCTTGACCTTTGTGGCGATGGGCGTCTTGTTGTTGCGCAAGTCGTCGACTGTGCCAGAGGCGGACAGCGCCCTGACGCGTCCGGGAATATGGGCGGGGTTCGCCACCGGGGTTGTCGCGGCCTTCGGCAATCCCAAGGCGATCTTGTTCTACATGGGGGTGCTGCCGGGTTTCTTTGATCTGATGCGGCTGAATGGGGCCGATATCGTGGTGATCCTTGCAGTTTCGGTGCTGGTGCCTTTGATCGGAAATCTGGCGCTTGCGGTGTTTCTGGACCGGGCGCGGGCGATGTTGGCGACGCCCGACCGGATGGCACGGATGAACCTGATCTCGGGGTTGTTGCTGATCGCGGTCGGCGCCGGGATTGCGCTGACATGACGCAATATCTTGTGTCATCTGCGTGACATTCCGAGGCTTAACCGCTAGAAATGGCGGACAAGGCAAGGGGTTTTTCACCATGATCGCAGCGGCACAAAAGCCCGAAGCATACGGCGCCGATTCTATCAAGGTTCTCAAGGGGTTGGAAGCCGTTCGCAAACGGCCCGGCATGTACATCGGCGACACCGACGACGGGTCGGGTTTGCATCACATGGTATATGAGGTCGTTGACAACGGCATCGACGAGGCGCTGGCGGGCCATGCGACAGCGGTAACGGTGAAAATCCGCGCCGACAGCAGTGTGTCAGTACGCGACAATGGCCGCGGCATCCCCGTGGACATTCACCAGGAAGAGGGTGTGTCGGCCGCAGAAGTCATCATGACCCAGCTGCACGCGGGCGGCAAATTCAACAACACGGACGACAGCGGCAACGCCTATAAGGTGTCGGGCGGGTTGCACGGGGTTGGCGTTTCGGTCGTCAACGCGCTGTCGGAATGGCTGGAACTGACGGTCTGGCGCAATGACACCGAGTATCGCGCGCGGTTCGAGCATGGCGATTGCGTGGTCCATGTCTATCCCGTGGGGCCCGCGCCGGGGATGCGAGGGACGGAAGTGCGGTTTCTGGCCTCGGCCAAGTCGAACATCCCCGAGGGGACGTTTTCGAACCTCGATTTCAGCTTCAAGACGCTGGAAAACCGGCTGCGGGAGTTGGCATTCCTGAACTCGGGCGTGCGGATCATTCTGGAGGATGAGCGGCCAGCAGAGCCCCTGCGCACCGAGTTGTTCTACGAGGGCGGCGTCAAGGAATATGTGAAATACCTCGATCGTTCAAAGGTTTCGGTGACGCCCGAGCCGATTTACATCCTGGGGGACCGGGGCGGGATTTCGGTGGAAGTCGCGATGTGGTGGAACGACAGCTACAATGAAATGGTGCTGCCGTTCACCAACAACATCCCGCAGCGCGATGGCGGCACGCATCTGGCGGGCTTTCGCGGGGCGTTGACGCGGTGCATCAATGGCTATGCGCAATCGTCGGGGATCGCCAAGAAGGAGAAGGTCGATTTCACTGGGGATGACGCGCGTGAAGGGCTGACCTGCGTGTTGTCGGTTAAGGTGCCCGATCCGAAATTTTCCAGCCAGACCAAGGACAAGCTTGTGTCATCCGAGGTGCGTCCGGCGGTCGAGGGGCTGGTGAACGAGAAGCTGGCGGAGTGGTTCGAAGAGAACCCGGCCAACGCCCGCATCATCGTCGGCAAAATCATCGAGGCGGCCTTGGCGCGCGAGGCGGCGCGCAAAGCCCGCGAGCTGACGCGCCGCAAGACCGCGCTCGATGTGTCGAACCTGCCGGGGACGCTCGCGGATTGTCAGGAGAAGGATGCCTCAAAAGCCGAAATTTTCCTGGTGGAGGGTGACTCGGCGGGCGGGTCGGCCAAGCAGGGCCGCAGTCGGTCAAATCAGGCGGTGTTGCCGCTGCGGGGCAAGATTCTGAACGTGGAACGCGCGCGGTTTGACCGGATGCTGGGCAGTCAGGAGATCGGGACGCTGATCACTGCCCTTGGCACCGGGATCGGGCGGGACGAGTTCAACATCGCCAAGCTGCGTTACCACAAGGTGGTCATCATGACCGACGCCGACGTGGACGGCGCGCATATCCGCACGCTCTTGCTGACGTTCTTTTTCCGGCAGATGCCGCAGCTGATCGAGGGGGGATACCTTTATATCGCGCAGCCGCCGCTTTACAAAGTCGCGCGGGGCAAGTCCGAGGTGTACCTGAAGGATCAGGCGGCGCTGGAGGATTATCTTGTCGAGATGGGGATCGAAGGGGCGGTTCTGCGCCTGACCAATGGCGAAGAGATTGCAGGGGCGGACCTTGCGCGCGTTCTGGAAGGCGCGCGTCAGTTTCGCCGGGTGCTGGACGCGTTCCCGACGCATTATCCGCGCGGCATTCTGGAACAAGCCGCATTGGCGGGGGCGTTTGATCCGGGGCAGGCCGACTCGGACTTGCAGGCGGTGGCCGATATCGTTGCCAAGCGGCTGAACATAATCGCGGTAGAGTATGAAAAGGGCTGGTCCGGGCGGATCACGCAAGATCACGGCATCCGTCTGTCCCGCATTCTGCGTGGCGTTGAAGAGTTGCGCACGCTAGACGGGGCCGTTCTACGCTCGGGCGAGGCGCGGCGGTTGTCGCAAGCCTCGGCCAACACCCGCGACATCTATCGCGACCCGGCGCGGCTGGTCCGCAAGGACCGCGAACAGCCGATCCATGGGCCGATTGACCTCTTGAAGTCGATTCTGGCCGAGGGGGAAAAGGGTCTGTCGCTGCAACGCTACAAGGGTCTGGGCGAGATGAACCCCGAGCAGTTGTGGGAAACCACGCTGGACCCCGAAGCGCGCACCCTGTTGCAGGTCAAGGTCGATGATCTGGCCGAGGCCGACGATATCTTTACCAAGCTGATGGGCGATGTGGTCGAACCGCGCCGCGCCTTCATTCAGGAAAACGCGTTGAGCGTCGAGAATCTCGACTTCTGATCAGGCGGCGTCGAGGATGGTGCGCAGATCGTTCAGGCTCAACCCGACCGGGTTGGCCTTCATCGACGACGACACCAGCGCGGCCTCGGCCACTGCGACGTGATCCTTTGCCTGCAAGCCTTGTGCAGCCAGTCCCGGCAAACCCGCCGCCTTGGCCCATGCTTGCAGCGCATCGGGGGCATCGCCTGCCGAAACGCCCAAAGCTGTGCCCAGAACACGGCACACCTCGGTCAGCCGCGCTTTGGCATCGCCGTCGGCCCGCGCGCGGTTCATCTGCAACACCGGCCCCAGCAGCGCCCCGCAAATCGCGCCATGTGCCGCCGGAGTGATCCCACCGATCACGCCCGCCAGCCCATGCACCGCGCCAAGGCCCGAATTGGCCAGCGCCAGCCCACCACACAGCGAAACCCAGGCCAAATCGTCCCGCGCCTCCGCATCATCGCCCTGCATCAGTTGGATCAGCGCCGCGATGCCCATTGGGATCGCTGCCTTGGTCAGGGCGTCGGTAAACGGCGTGGCGCGGGTGCATACGAACGGCTCGATCACCTGCGTCAACGCATCCAGCCCCGAGGCGAGCGTTACCCCGCGCGGCGTATAGTCAGTCAACGCCGGGTCCACGATGGCGATCCGGGCTAGCATCCGGTCATCGCGCAGGCTGACCTTGCGGCCATGGTCCGGCACGCCGATGACGGCATTCTTGGTGGCCTCTGCCCCGGTGCCGCTGGTGGTCGGGATGGCGATGAAGGGCAGCGGCGGGGCGGTCAGCGGCAGGCCACGGCCCACCACCTCCAGATAGTCCATCGGTTCGCCCGGCGCGGGGATCAGCGCGGCCAAGGCCTTGGCCATGTCCAGAACCGCCCCACCGCCGATGCCGACCACCACCTGGGGGTCAAAGGCGCGCGTCCAGAACAGCGCCTCGGTCAGCATCTGTAAGGTCGGCTCGCCGCGGCAAGGCAGGCTCTGCACCTCGGCCCCGGGGATCGCCAGCCAACCCGTGCGCTGCGCGTCCGATCCGTGAACCACCAGCACCCGCATTCCAAACGCACCGATCAGCGCCCCGGCCTTGGCCGCCTCACCGCGCCCGAACAGGATGCGCCCCGGTGCGGTGATGCCAAAGGGCGTCATACCGACATGGTTGCGGCAACCGCCCGCCCCCAGCGGGCGTATTTAGCGGCGCGGGTGGCCTCGTCCATCGTGGGGGCAAAGCGGCGTTGCAAGGCCCATGTTTTTTGAAACTCTTCCGGATCGGGGCAGATCCCGGCCTGCAGACCCGCAAGATAGGCCACCCCCAAGGCTGTCGTTTCCGTCACCACAGGCCGGTCCACCGGTGCGCCCAGAATGTCGGACAGGAACTGCATCGCCCAATCGCTGGCCGTCATCCCGCCATCGACCCGCAGCACCCCGTCCGCCGCCGCCCCCCAGTCGGCACGCATCGCCTCCAAAAGGTCCCGGGTCTGGTAGCCAACCGATTCGAGCGCCGCGCGCGCCAGTTCCGCCGGACCCGAGTTGCGCGTCAGACCGTAGATCGCCCCCCGACTGTCGGGCCGCCAATAGGGTGCACCAAGCCCGGTGAAGGCGGGCACCAGCACAACGCCTTGCGCCTCGTCGGCAAGCTCCGCCAAAGGTTGCGTTTCCTTCGCCTCACGGATGATCTTGAGGCCATCGCGCAGCCATTGCACCACGGCCCCCGCGATGAAGATTGACCCTTCCAGCGCATAGGTCGGCCTACCGTTCAGCTGATAGGCGATGGTGGTCAGCAGGCGGTTATTCGACGGCACCATGTCGGCCCCGGTGTTCAACAGGGCAAAGCACCCCGTCCCATAAGTCGATTTCATCATGCCGGGGGTAAAGCAGGCCTGCCCCACCGTTGCCGCCTGCTGGTCCCCTGCCACACCAAGGATCGGGATCTCGCGGCCGAACAGGTCGGCGCGGGTCAGGCCAAAGTCGGCGGCGCAGTCGCGGACTTCGGGCAGCAGCGACATGGGGATTTCAAGAAGGCGGCAGATTTCGGCGTCCCACTGGCCCGTCGCGATGTTGTAAAGCATGGTCCGGGCAGCGTTGGTGGCGTCGGTCGCATGGGTGCGCCCGCCGGTCAGTTTCCAGATCAGATAGGTATCGACTGTGCCGAACATCAACGCACCCCGGGCGGCCCGGGCGCGGGCATCCGGTACATGATCGAGCAGCCATTTGACTTTGGTGGCCGAGAAATACGGGTCGAGCAGCAACCCCGTCCGCGCCGTGATCATCGCGGCGTGGCCTGCGGCCGTCAGCGCCTCGCAGGTGGGTGCGGTCCGGCGGTCTTGCCAGACGATGGCGTTGTGGATCGGATGGCCAGTTTCGCGGTCCCAGATCAGGGTCGTCTCGCGTTGGTTGGTGATGCCGATGGCGGCGATGGATTTCGCGTCGATCCCGGCCTTTTCGATCGCGGCGCGGGCCGTGCCTGCGACGGTTGCCCAGAGGTCTGACGGGTCATGTTCGACCCATCCCGGCGCGGGGTAGATCTGGGGAAACTCTTCCTGCGCCTTAGCCACCACTCGAAGAGCAGCGTCGAACAGAATTGCCCGCGATGAAGTGGTGCCCTGATCGATGGCGAGGATATGGGTCATTTAGAGCCTCCCTGTTGGTCATTTGCCTTGTGCGCGGGATCAGCGGTTCGATCCGCTGATCCCGGCGGATTTCAATTCGGGCCTCGTGTCAGCCCCGGTCTATCATTTGCAACACCGCAACCAGAACGATGCCGTACAGAACATGCCCCACCAGCGCGACCCAGGTGATGCCGGTAAAGCCCAGAAAGAACGGCAAGCCCGCAATCGCCGTGATGCCGCCAATCGCGAATACCCACATGCCGAACCCATAGACCGCTGCGGGCAGAAACCAGTGGCTCTCTCCGACCACGGCGCGCCAGAGCGGCGCAAAGATTAAAAGCCAGCCGACGGGATAGCCGATCAGGCCGACCAGATAGAAATGCATGAAGTAGCCAGCAAAGTCGCTGTTGGGCAGGCCAAGCGCGCCCAGCAGGCTGCGGGCCAAGCCATGAGGGGAAAGGTTGGCAAGACCCAGCGCGGGGCTGATGACCTGGCCCCACAAATCAAAGGCGTTGCTGGCAAAGAAGCCTGCGACGAACATCACGCCAAGGGTGCTTGCTGTCAGGGCAGGAATGGTGCCGAGGGGGCGTTGGGAGGTGCTCATGTTCTAAACTGGTCCTTTTTACAGATGTATGTTGCCGGTGCCCTTGGTCACCATGCCGGAGTCTGTCCGTCAACTCTGCCCTTCAATGTGCCGTGATTTGTCACACTCTGTTCAACGACTGTTACAGGAATTCTCTCAAAAGCTATTGATTTCATAGCACGTTTCATAGGTTCTTCTCAAAAATGACTTCGCCGTCCGCCGCCGTTCCGCGCGCCTGCCAGCCGAGCCTGCGATAAAGCCGCTCGGCTTTTGTGCCGGGATCAGTGGTCAGTTGCGCCGTAATGGTTCCGTTTGCCGCCAGATCGGCGCAGGCGCGGCGCAGAAGATGCGCGCGCAGGCCGCCCTGATGAGCCGGGTCCACAAACAGGGCCCAGATCGTGCCATCGGCCGGATCGCTGGCCGAAAAGCCGACGATCTAGCCGGCTGCCCTGGCAATCCAGACACGGTTTTGCGAGACAAAGCGGAAATAGTCGTCGGGGGTGACCGAGGTCGGATCGGACAATCGGTTTTCCAGAACTGCGCCCCGGATTTCGATCAGGCGGGGGATATCGGCGCATGTGGCGCGGTCAAAAATGGGCATCTGGAACCTCTCGGGATCTTGGCGGGGGCAATCGGGCGGGCTAGAACCGCACCATGAGAGTGCCGTTGCTGATCGTCATCGCTTCAGGTATCGCGCTGGCGGTTGCATGGGTTGTGCCGAGCCTTTCGGATGTTCTGTTGCTGGCGGGTCCAGCGGCAGTTGCCGGTGTCATTCTGGTAATCCGGGCGCTTCTGGCACGCAGGGCCAGCCCCAGGTCGATCCTGATCGACGGATCGAACGTGCTGTATTGGAATGGCGGAACACCGCAGATCGACACTTTGCGCGCGGTGGTAGGGCAGCTGACAGAACGGGGCTTTGCGCCTCATGTCGTGTTTGATGCCAATGCGGGCTATCTGGTGGCGGGCAAATATCAGCATTACGGGGCGATGGGGGCGCTTTTGGGGTTGCCGGAGGATCGGGTGATCGTGGTTGCTAAAGGGTCGCCTGCCGATCCGGTATTGTTGGCTGCGGCGCGCGAGATGGGCGCGCGGATTGTGACGAACGACCGATACCGCGACTGGGTGGCGGCGTATCCCGAGGTGGCAGAACCGGGGTTTCTGATCCGGGGCGGGTTCACTTCCGGTGCGGTCTGGATCAATCTGGAAGAAAGGGCGGGGATTTCTCCCCGCCCTTAGGCCTTAGTTCTGCCAGGACTTGATCAGCTCGTCATAGGCGATGGTTTCGCCTGCGGGCTTTTCGTTTTCCAGCTTGGCCACCGGCGCGCCGGGCTCGTCGAGCCATACCTGCGGGTCCTTCTCTTCGTTCATCACCGGGCCAAGATCACCCTGAGCGCCGGATTTCTCCAGACGGATCAGAACCTTCTCTTGTTCGGCGCAGAGGCTGTCCAAAGCTTCCTGCGGCGACTTGGCGCCCGACATCGCGTCGCCGATGTTCTGCCACCACAGTTGTGCCAGTTTCGGATAGTCCGGGATGTTGGTGCCGGTCGGCGACCACTGAACGCGGGCGGGCGAGCGGTAGAACTCGATCAGGCCACCCAGTTTCGCGGCGCGGTCGGTGAAGGACGCATGCTGGATGGTGGACTCACGAATGAAGGTCAGGCCGACATGGCTTTTCTTCACGTCCACGGTCTTCGAGGTGACGAACTGGGCATAAAGCCAAGCCGCCTGTGCGCGGTCCACCGGGGTCGATTTCATCAGAGTCCACGAACCGGCATCCTGATAGCCGATCTTCTGGCCATCCTGCCAATAGACGCCATGCGGCGAGGGGGCCATACGCCATTTCGGCGTGCCGTCGGCGTTCATCACCGGGGTGCCTTCGACGACCGAGGCCGCGGTGAAGGCAGTGTACCAGAACATCTGCTGGGCAATCGCACCCTGTGCAGGAACCGGGCCAGCTTCACCAAAGGTCATGCCGGCAGCTTCTGGCGGCGAGAACTTTTGCAGCCATTCGATTGCCTTGGTCACGGCATAGACCGCCGCTGCGTCGTTCGTGGAACCGCCACGCGCAACGCAGGACCCGACGGGCTGGGACTTCTCGTTCACACGAATGCCCCATTCATCGACCGGCAGGCCGTTGGGTTCACCCACGTCGCCCATTCCGGCCATCGACATCCACGCATCGGTGTAACGCCAGCCGAGCGAGGGATCCTTCTTACCGTAGTCCATGTTGCCGAACACTTTGTCCGGGCCACCGGCATAGGTCATGTCGCGGCCGGTGAAGAATTCGGCGATGTCCTCATAGGCCGACCAGTTGACCGGAACGCCGAGGTCATAGCCATACTTGGCCTTGAAATCGTCTTTGGTTTTCTGGTCGTTGAACCAGTCGTAGCGGAACCAGTAAAGGTTCGCGAACTGCTGGTCGGGCAGCTGGTAAAGCTTGCCATCCGGGCCGGTGGTGAACTTGGCCCCGATGAAATCGGCCAGATCGAGACCCGGGTTGGTCACGGCAGCGCCTTCGCCGGCCATCCAGTCGGTCAGGTTGCGCGCCAGCTGATAGCGCCAGTGGGTGCCGATCAGGTCAGAGTCGTTGATGTAGGCGTCATAGATGTTTTCGCCCGACTGCATCTGTGTCTGCAGCTTTTCGACAACATCGCCTTCGCCGATCAGGTCGTGGGTGACCTTGATGCCGGTGATCGCCTCGAACGCCGGGGCCAGCACCTTGGATTCGTATTCATGCGTGCCGATGGTTTCGGAGACGACCTTGATTTCCAGGCCGGCATAGGGTGCAGCGGCATCGATGAACCATTGCAGTTCCGCTTCCTGGCCAGCGCGGTCAAGCGTGGACTGATCGCCGATTTCGGCGTCGAGGAAGGCTTTCGCCGCCTCGATATCCGCCCAGGCGGGGGCGCCCAGGGCCATCAGCGCAAGCGCCATGGCGGTGGTTTGGTGACGCAATCTCATGTTATTCCTCCCAGAATGTTGAGACGTTCGGTTTGCCCCCGTTTGGCGAGGGGTCGTCGGTGCCTTGCTTAGACCCAGCGAAAGACGGCTACGGCGTAGGCAAGGCATAGGATCAGCGCATAGGTCAGAGGTGCGCCGAAGGCGGCGAGCCAGGCCAGCGAAATGAAGGCCGAGCCCAGAAGGGTAATGAACAGCCGATCGCCCCGCGTGGTTTCGATCCGCAGAATACCGACGCGCGGGGTTTCGGGATAGCGGATGGCGAGGATGGTAAAGATCACCAGCAGACAGCCGATGATGAAAAAGAAAAGGGCAATGGGCAAGGTCCAGGCCATCCAGCCGCCCGGGATCATTGGATCGGTCCACAGGATGCCACTATCGTCGCGCGGGGCGGCGGCGAATAGCGCAACCAGAATGGCCAGTGCCAGAGCGATAACGCCGGTGTAGATGAGCGGCCAACGGGTTTTCGTCATCACACCCTTCCCAGGGCAAAGCCCTTGGCGATGTAGTTGCGGACGAAGTATATCACCAGTGCGCCCGGGATGATGGTCAGCACCCCTGCGGCAGCAAGCACGCCCCAGTCCATGCCCGACGCGCTGACGGTGCGGGTCATCGTGGCGGCGATGGATTTGGCGTTCACGGAGGTCAGCGTGCGCGACAGCAGCAGTTCGACCCAGGAAAACATGAAGCAGAAGAACGCCGTCACCCCGATGCCGCTACTGATCAAGGGCAGGAAGATGCGGATGAAGAAGCGCGGAAAGGAATAGCCGTCGATATAGGCAGTCTCGTCGATCTCTTTCGGAACCCCGCGCATGAAGCCTTCAAGGATCCAGACCGCCAGCGGCACGTTGAACAGACAGTGTGCAAGCGCCACGGCGATGTGGGTGTCGAACAGGCCGACGCTTGAATAAAGCTGAAAGAACGGCAGGGCAAAGACCGCCGGGGGCGCCATGCGGTTGGTCAGAAGCCAGAAGAACAGGTGCTTGTCGCCGATGAAGTTATACCGGCTGAACGCATAGGCGGCAGGCAAGGCGACCGCGAGCGAGATCACCACGTTCATCGTGACGTAGATCATCGAGTTGATATAGCCGTTGTACCAGGCAGGGTCTGTCAGGATGGTGATGTAGTTTTGGAAGGTCAGGTTGGTCGGCCAAAGCGTGAAGGTCGAGACGATCTCGGTGTTGGTCTTCAGGCTCATGTTGACCAGCCAATAGATCGGGATCAGCAGGAACAAAAGATACAGGGTCATCACGATGGCAGAGGAGCGGGTGCGCATCACTTCGTCTCCTGCTTATCAAGGGTCGTCATCACGGTGTAGAACACCCAAGAGACCAGCAGGATCACGAGGAAATACATCAGACTGAACGCCGCAGCCGGGCCAAGGTCAAACTGTCCGACGGCCATTTTCACGAGGTCGATCGACAGGAAGGTGGTCGAGTTGCCAGGTCCACCGCCGGTCAGCACGAAGGGTTCAGTGTAGATCATGAAGCTGTCCATGAACCGCAGCAAGACGGCGATCAAAAGGACTCCGGCCATTTTCGGAAGCTCGATATAGCGGAAGATGCTCCACCGGCTGGCCTGATCGATGCTGGCGGCCTGATAATAGGCCTGCGGGATGGATTGAAGGCCCGCGTAGCACAGCAGCGCCACGAGGCTGGTCCAGTGCCAGACATCCATGATGATGATCGTTACCCAGGCATCCAGCGCGTCATTGGTATAGTTGTAATCGATGCCCATCGCGGCCAGCGTGTGGCCCAGAAGGCCGATATCCACGCGCCCAAAAATCTGCCAGATCGTGCCGACGACATTGAACGGGATCAGCAGCGGCAGCGCCATCAGAACAAGGCAAAAGCTGCTCCAGAAGCCCTTCTTCGGCATGTTGAGGGCGACGTATATACCCAGAGGCACCTCGATGGCCAAAATGATCGCCGAGAACAGCACCTGTCGGCCCAGCGCCTCGTGCATGCGGTCCGACGCGAGCATGTCTTCGAACCAGCCGAGGCCGTTCCAGAAGAACTCGTTGTTCCCGAACGTGTCGTTGAATGCATAGTTCACGACTGTCATCAGCGGGATGACGGCAGAAAACGCGACCAGCACCAGAACCGGCAGTACCAGAAACCAGGCCCAGTTGTTTTGGGTCTTGTCCATCAGGCAGAGGCTCCTTTGACACGCCAGTCGTCGGCATAGACGTTCACCCGGCTCGGGTCGAAACGGACATGGGTCAAATCTGCGCCAAGCGTTTGATGCTCGCCCACGATGATGCTGATCTGGCTTCCTTCAACATCGGCGCGAATGATGCGATGGCGACCGACATCCTCGATACGCGATATACGGGCAGGCAGTCCGATGCCGGCGGTCATTTCAGCATATTCGGGACGGATACCGATCTGGGTCCGACCGGTCTGCGGCGCATAGGTCTGACCCAGCGGGACCGGCCCGGCGGCGGTGTAAGCCTGGTTCCCACGAATTTCGGCCGCAAGCAAGTTCATCCCCGGCGACCCGATGAAGTATCCCACGAACGTATGTTCGGGCGTCTCGAACAGTTCCTGCGGTGTGCCCATCTGCACCACGCGGCCTTCGTGCAGGACCACCACCTTGTCGGCAAAGGTCAGCGCCTCGGTCTGGTCGTGGGTTACATAGATCATCGTGTGGCCAAACTCGCGGTGCAGCAGTTTCAGCTGCGTGCGCAGTTCCCATTTCATGTGCGGGTCGATGACGGTCAGCGGC
Organism: Paracoccaceae bacterium; assembly: GCA_031400505.1. GTDB lineage: Bacteria > Pseudomonadota > Alphaproteobacteria > Rhodobacterales > Rhodobacteraceae > JAIYDJ01. The sequence continues at coordinate 33,134 of JANNPZ010000007.1, forward strand.
TCGTCGAACAGGATGGCATTCACATCCTCGCGCACCATGCCGCGGCCAAGCGATATCTTCTGTTTGGCATCCGCCGTAAGCCCGCGTGCCTTGCGATCCAGCGTCGCCTCCATGCCGATCATCGCGGCGATTTGTGCCACGCGGGACTGGATGTAGGCAGGGTCCATCCCACGATTGCGCAGCGGGAAGGCAAGGTTTTCGCGCACCGTCATTGTGTCGTAGACGACCGGAAACTGGAAGACCTGGGCAATGTTGCGTTCGGCGGTCGGGGCCTGGGTCACGTCCCGATCGCCAAACAGCACGCGACCATGCGACGGATGGACAAGACCCGATATGATGTTCAACAGCGTGGTCTTGCCGCAGCCCGACGCCCCCAACAAGGCATAGGCACCACCGTCATCCCAGACATGGTCCATTTCTTTCAGCGCATAATCCGCTTCGGATTTCGGGATCGGCAAGTAGCTGTGTGCGAGGTTGGAAAGGGTAATGCGGGCCATGCGCTATGCCTCCGCGCGCGGGGCGGCAAGATGGCCCATCGCATCAAAAAGATAAATCTGGGCCGGATCAAGCCAGACGAACACAGTAGCACCAATTTCCAGATTCTGCACGTTGTGTACCAGACCGACCCATTTATCCGATCCGTGATGCAGGTGCAGGAACGTTTCCGAACCGGTGATTTCATTGGCCCCGAGGGTGCAGCCGAACTCCAGACTATCGCCAGTGGTTTGGTGCAGGTGCAGGTGGTTGGCCCTGAAGCCTGCCTGATACGAGCCGTCCTTCAACGCGGCAAATCGGCCCGACGCCGGAAGGACAACGTCCACCCCAAGGGTCAAACTGTTGCCCTGCTTGATGCAGGGAACGAAGTTCATCGGCGGGTCGGAAAACACGCGCGCGGTAACGGCGTCAGACGGGTTGCGGTAGACAAAAGGCGTTGCACCAAACTGCGTAACCCGGCCCTGCCAGAGCGTCGCGGTGTTGCCACCCAGCAAAAGTGCCTCTTCGGGTTCCGTCGTGGCATAGACGAAAATCGCGCCCGACTGCGCAAAGATACGGGGAATCTCGGCACGCAGTTCTTCGCGCAGTTTGTAGTCAAGGTTGGCAAGCGGCTCGTCCAGCAGCACCAGACCCGCCTCCTTGACCAGCGCGCGGGCAAGTGCACAGCGCTGCTGCTGGCCGCCCGACAGCTCAAGCGGTTTTCTGCCCAGCATTGGCGTCAGTTTCAGCATGTCAGCAGTCGCCCGCACGGCACGGTCGATCTCGGCGGCCGATTTGCCCATCAGACGCAGGGGCGAAGCGATGTTGTCGAAGACAGTCATCCCGGGGTAGTTGATGAACTGCTGATAGACCATCGCGACGCGGCGATCTTGCACACGAAATCCGGTCACATCCTGCCCGTTCCAGATCAGCCGTCCGGCGGTTGGCATATCAAGACCGGCCATGACACGCATCAGTGACGTCTTGCCTGAAAGTGTCGGGCCCAACAGGACGTTCATCGTGCCGCTTTCCAGGGTCAGGCTGGTTGGCTGCAAGATCACTTGCCCCTTGTCCATCCGTGACACTGCCTGCAATTCCAGCGCCATGGTGGCCCCTATTCGGCGGCGGGGTTGACGGCCCCGCCAATGCTTGCGATTTTTGTCATGTAGTCATCAAGCGTCGCGATCTGCTCCGACGTCAGACGAAGCCCGAGCTTGGTTCTGCGCCACACGACGTCATCGGCGCGGGTGGCAAATTCCTGTTCCATCAACCAGCGCACTTCTGCCTCGGTCAAGGTCGCGCCAAAGTCCCTGCCAAGGTCGGTAACAGCTTTTGCACTGCCAAGCGCACGGGCCGCGTTGGTTCCATAGGCACGGACCAGACGCGACGCCCAGTACGGCGTCAGAAACGGAAAATCGGTGCGAAGTTTGGCGGTAAGCGCCGACACACCGTCATGCGCAAAATCGCCGCCAGGTAAAGCCACGCGTGCGGTCCATGCCGGCTTTGCGTTCGGAAAGAATGGCACCAGTTTTGCCAGCGCCGATTCGGCAAGGCGGCGGTAGGTGGTGATCTTGCCGCCAAACACATTGAGCAAGGGCGCACCGGACTGATCCAGCGAAAGGACATAGTCGCGGGTCGCGGCGGTCGCCGATTTGGCCCCGTCGTTGTAAAGCGGACGCACCCCGGAATAGGACCAGACCACGTCGGCAGCGGCGACCGGCTTTTTGAAATACTGGCTGGCAAAGGCGCACAGATAGTCGCGCTCTTCGTCGGTACATTTTGCGTCTTTGGGATCGCCTTGGTGATCCTTGTCGGTAGTGCCGATCAGTGTGAAGTCTGTTTCGTATGGGATCGCAAAGATGATCCGGCCATCGGTGCCCTGAAAGAAATAGCAGCGGTCATGGTCGTACAATTTTCGGGTAACAATATGGCTGCCGCGGACCAACCGCACACCTTCGGTCGAATTGATGCGGGCAACGTTGCGGATGATGTCTTCGACCCACGGGCCGCCGGCATTCACCAGTGCGCGGGCGTGATGCATGGTCTGGCCGTCAGGGCCGGACGTGGTGATCGTCCAATGGTCGGTCGAACGGTCGGCCGTTACAACGCGGGTACGGGTCATGATGCGCGCACCGCGCAGTGCGGCGTCGGCCGCATTCAGCGAAACCAGCCTGGAATCCTCGATCCAGCAATCCGAATACTCGTAGGCACGGGCAAATCGCGGTTGCAATGACGCACCCGCCGGATCGCGCGTCAGATCGAGCGTGCGCGTGCCCGGCAAAATCTTGCGACCCCCGAGGTTATCGTACAAAAACAGCCCAAGCCGGATCAGCCACGCCGGGCGGCGGCCCTTCATCCACGGCATGAACCGCGACATGAGCCTGCCGGTGGGGGTGTCGCCTTCGAACCGCATGTCAGGATGGTAGGGCAGCACGAACCGCATCGGCCACGAGATGTGGGGCATGGCAACCAGCAAGGTTTCGCGTTCTTGCAGCGCCTCTTGCACCAGGCGGAACTCGAAGTATTCCAGATACCGCAGGCCGCCGTGAAACAATTTCGTCGAAGCAGACGACGTCGCCTGTGCCAGGTCGCCTTGTTCTGCCAGTGCTACAGTCAACCCACGACCGACGGCGTCACGCGCAATGCCACAGCCATTGATGCCGCCGCCAATGACGAAAAGATCGGTCATGTCTGACGCGTTGGCCGTTGTCACTGTTTTTTCCTCCCAGAGCATGCAGACCGTGCCGCGTTTTTTTCGGTTCGTCAAAGGGTATTTCGTTTTGATGCGTTTTTCTTGAAAACGAACATCGACGCGCAGATTTTTCTGCCAAGGCCGCCGATCTGCGCGAGAGGGGCAGCATTGCGCGCATATTCGCGCTGCATCGCGGCATGGAGTTGCGCCGTCTGTCGCAGATTCGCATGTCATTCCAGCTTGATCAGACGGCCTACTTCTTTGAGGATGGCGTACACAGCGTTTTGAAAAGGAAGCCGCGTGGCTCTGAGTTTCCGCCAAACCGAAATCCTGGATCTGGCCAGAAGCGAGGGCCGGGTGGTGGTCGAGGATCTCGCACAACGATTTGATGTCACCTTGCAAACGATCCGGCGCGACCTGACCGAACTTGCCGATGCCGGCCATCTGGATCGGGTGCACGGCGGTGCGATGCTGCGCACCGGGGTGACCAATCTGGGATATGAACAACGGCGACGGATGAACGAAGGCACCAAGGCGGCAATCGCGCGGGCCTGCGCTGCCGAAATTCCGAACAACTGTTCACTCATCCTCAACCTTGGCACGACAACCGAAGCCGTAGCCCGAGAATTGCTGACGCATAGCAACATCACCGTCGTCACCAACAACATGAACGTCGCCAACATTTTGGCGGCCAATCCCGGGTGCGAAATCATGGTGGCGGGCGGCGCGCTGCGCCGGTCTGATGGCGGGTTGGTGGGTGAATTGACCACCCAGTTTATTGAGCAATTCAAGGTGGATTTTGCGGTTATCGGTACATCGGCACTGGACCGAGACGGGGATCTGCTGGACTATGATCTGGCGGAGGTGCGGGTTTCAAAGGCGATCATCAGGCAGGCAAGGCGGGTTTTTCTGGTGTGCGACGGCTCTAAACTCGACAGGTCAGCCCCGGCGCGGTTGGCGTCCCTGGCGGAACTGGACACGTTGTTTACGGATACGGCACTGCCTGCCGAACTTGCGGCAAAGTGTGACGCCTGGGGTACCCGGGTTTGCGTGGCGCCTCAGTAGCGGGCGGTCATGCGGTGCCCCGGCCGATAGCTGAGCGTCGTGTGGGTGATGGCTTGTCCTTGCCACCAGGTGGATCGCTTTACTTGAAACACCGGATCGCCGGGGTTGTGGTTCAGATGCGTGGCCTCAAGGTCCGTCGCGGCAGTTGCCTGAAAACTGATTTCAACTTCTGAAAACGGCACCGTCGCCACCAGCCATTCGTTCGGACTCTGTGCGGCGAAGTCATGGTCCCTGGCCTGGGGCAAGGCTCCGGCATTGATCCAGCGGTCTTCAAGCTGATAGGGTGCGCCGTCACCATAGTGCACGCAAATCAGGTGGACCAGTTGCGACTCCGGGCCCAGATTCATCAGGGCGCGCAAGCTATCCGGCGTAGGCAAAACCTCGCGCCTGACAAGGGCATAGCGATACGTGGCACCCATCGCTTCGATCTCGGCACGAACCAGCGGGATTTCAAACCGCGCCTGCCGCACCGGTGCCATCCTGACACGGGTGCCGGATTTGCGGCGGCGGTCGATCATGCCCAACGCGTCAACCTCGCGCAGGGCCCGGTTGACCGTGGCGCGCGAACAGGCAAATTCCTGTGCCAGATCGATCTCGGACGGCAGCAGGCTGCCCGGCCCCCATGGCCCATGCGTGATGCGGCGCAGGATTTCTGCTTGAACCTCGCGAAAGGTGGTTCGCGGTGTCACAGGTCGGCCACAAGGCTGCGAACCGCACGCCGCCAGTCCGCCGTGACGCGGTCTCGACGGATGTGGCGGCCGTCGCGGACCATATGGCGGCCCGCCGACCAGACATCGGTGACAACGCACTCTGCTGCGGCAAACACCAATCCATCGAACAGCTGCACCGGAACCAGCGCGCACAGCGTCGGGTGGTTGTGGTCGATGGCCGTCAGATCGGCGAGGTATCCCGGCGCAATCTGCCCGGCACGGCGGCCCAGCGCCTGTGCCCCGCCAAGTGCCGCCGCCACATAAAGCGATTGCCCGACCGAACCTGCATCCGTCATCACATTGCGCGCAAGGTCGCGCAGACGCTGGCCATACTCCAGCGTCCGCAATTCTTCGATCAGCGAAATGCGAACATTGCTGTCAGACCCGATGCCAAAGCGACCCCGCGCCGCGAGCCATTCGGATCCGTTGAAGAGGCCATCGCCCAGATTTGCCTCTGTGATCGGACACAGTCCGGCAACGGCGCCCGTCCTGGCCAGTCGACGGGTTTCGTCGGGGGTCATGTGCGTTGCATGAACAGGGCACCAATCGGGGCCAACATCGGCGTGGTCCAACAGCCATTCCACCGGGCGCGCACCAAGCCAGGCTGTGATGTCGGCGACCTCTTTGGGTTGTTCGGCAATGTGGATGTGAATGGGTTGACCAGCAGCCAGCGGCAGAATGGCCGCCAGCCCATCAGGATTGGTTGCACGCAACGAATGGGGCGCCATGCCGACGCAGGTATCTTGCGGCAGATCACGCGCGGCCGTCCGGGCGGCTTCCAGCAACCGCATGAATTGATCCGGGGTTGTTCCAAAACGTTTCTGCCCCGCATTCAGGGGTTGTTGCCCCGCCCCGCCATAGCTGTACATGACCGGCAGGTGAGTCAGTCCGATGCCGGTCAGTCGCGCGGCGGCATAGATGCGCCGCGTCAGTTCGGCGGGGTCGTCATAGGGTGCGCCGCCGGGTTGATGGTGCAGGTAATGAAACTCGCCTACGGCGGCAAAACCGGCCTCCTGCATTTCGATGAACACTTGCGCCGCGATGGCCTCAATCTGGTCCGGATCGAGCCGCGCGGTGAAGCGGTACATCATCTCGCGCCAGGTCCAGAAACTGTCCCGTTCCTTTTCGCGATGCTCGGTCATGCCTGCCATCGCGCGCTGAAAGCTGTGGCTGTGCAGATTTGACAAAGCCGGCAGCAGGGTACCGACGCAGGTATCGGCAGGGTGCGGAGTGGTATTGCAGGTGATCGTGGCAATGCAGCCATCCGCCATCGTAAGGCGCACATCGCTGGCCCAGCCGGTTGGAAGGTAGGCCTGTCCTGCAAAGATCACGGTGTGGCTCCTTATGAGTAGACATAATACGTATAATCGCATACATAACCGATCAACAACTCTTTTCGGGATGGCAGCGGTGCAGCAGGCTTCGGCGCTTTTCACATCCTGCCGCGTGGCGACGATGCTGCCCTCGGAACAGCCCTTCGGGTTAGTGCAGGACGCAGCCCTGGTGACCAACGCCGGGCGGATCGTCTGGGTGGGCGCGTTGGACGCGTTGCCAAATGACTTTGCCGCAATGACCCCGCACGACCTTGGCGGGCGGCTGGTTACGCCCGCCCTGATCGACTGCCATACCCATCTGGTGCATGCGGGCAACCGGGCAGCGGAATTCGCGTTGCGGCTTGACGGGGCGTCCTATGAGCAGATTGCGCGGGCCGGAGGCGGGATCATGTCCACCGTCCGCGCAACGCGCAACGCGAGCGAGGATGCCCTGTTGGCCAGCGCCCTGCCCCGCGTCGATGCGGCGATTGCCGAAGGGGTTTGCGTGCTTGAAGTGAAGTCCGGCTATGGGCTGGATCACAGCACAGAGTTGCGCATGCTGCGTGTGGCGCGACGGATTGCCGAAATACGTCCCGTCGTGGTGCGGACGTCTTTTCTGGGTGCGCATGCCGTGCCAGCAGAGTTTGCCGGACGCGCAGACGCCTATCTGGACGAGGTGTGCCTGCCCTGTCTGCGCGCGGCCCATGCCGAAGGGTTGGTTGATGCCGTGGACGGGTTCTGCGAGGGGATCGCGTTTTCCACAGCCCAGATGCGCCGGGTTTTTTCTGTGGCTGCAGAACTTGGTCTGCCGATAAAGTTGCATGCCGAACAGCTTTCGAATTTGGGCGGTGCTGCGATGGCTGCACAGTTTGGCGCGCTGTCAGCGGATCATCTTGAATATCTGGATGACGCCGGTTGTGCGGCCATGGCGGCGGCCGGGACTGTCGCGGTGATCCTGCCCGGGGCTTTCTACACCTTGCGCGAGGTGCAAGCGCCGCCGATCGCACGGCTGCGCGAATATGGCGTGCCCATAGCGGTTTCGACGGATATGAACCCCGGATCATCGCCGATGTCTTCGTTGCTGCTTGCCATGAACATGGCCTGCACGCTGTTTGGCATGACACCCGCCGAGGCTTTGGCGGGCGTGACGGTCCATGCGGCGCGCGCGTTGGGGCTGGCGGACCGGGGAACTTTGGCGGCGGGACAGATCGGCGATCTGGCCGTTTGGAATTGCGAGCATCCCGCAGAGCTTGCCTACCGTATCGGGTTCAATTCGCTTTATCGTCGGATCATCGGAGGTGTGCTGTGAACGCTTTGGTTTTGACCCCCGGCGAGGTCACACTGGCGCAGCTTGCCTTGATCTTTCGGAGCGAAGTGGCGGTCACGCTGAACCGGTCTGCGCGGGTCGGGGTCGAGGCGGCGGCCGCCGTGATAGACAAAAGCGCGGCGGGTGATGCGCCGGTTTACGGGGTGAATACCGGGTTTGGCAAACTTGCGTCCCTGCGCATAGCGCCAGAGGATACCGCAACTTTGCAGCGAAATCTGATCCTGTCCCATTGCTGCGGGGTGGGCGCCCCGGCGCCCCGGCGGCATGTGCGGTTGATGATGGTGCTGAAGCTGCTGAGCCTTGGGCGCGGGGCATCGGGTGTGCGCTGGGCGCTGATCGAGTTGTTGGACGCGATGCTGGAAAGGGGGGTCACCCCGGTCATTCCGGTGCAGGGATCTGTCGGGGCGTCAGGCGATCTGGCACCACTCGCGCATATGACGGCAGTGTTGATTGGCGCGGGAGAAGCCGAGGTTGGCGGGACGGTGATGCCGGGAGCCGCCGCCTTGGCGGGCGCAGGGCTGCTCCCGATCGCGCTGGGGCCGAAAGAGGGTCTGGCGTTTATCAACGGCACCCAGTTTTCGACGGCCTTTGCGCTGGCGGGGCTGTTTGACGGGTGGGCGGCTGCGCAAGCGGCGTTGGTGACCTCGGCCCTGTCCACTGATGCGATCATGGGATCGACGGCACCATTGCACCCAAAGATCCACGAGCTGCGCGGTCATGCAGGGCAGATCGAGGCCGCGTCGGTGATGCGCAACCTGCTGGAAGCATCAGAGATCCGCGAGAGCCACCGGGAAGGGGATAGCCGTGTGCAGGACCCCTATTGCATTCGCTGTCAGCCGCAAGTGACGGGTGCGGCGATGGATGTGCTGCGGATGGCGGCGCGGACGCTGGAGATCGAGGCGAATGCGGCCACGGACAATCCCCTGGTTTTGACCGAAGCCGGGCTGATCGTTTCGGGCGGAAACTTCCATGCCGAGCCGGTAGGGTTTGCAGCAGACATGATCGCGCTGGCGTTGTCAGAAATCGGTGCGATTGCGCAGCGGCGCGTGGCGCTGATGGTCGATCCGGTGCTGTCGTTCGATCTGCCGGCGTTTCTGACGCCCAAACCGGGGTTGAATTCGGGGTTGATGATCGCCGAAGTGACGACAGCAGCATTGATGTCCGAAAACAAACACATCGCCATGCCCTGCGTAACGGACTCGACGCCGACAAGCGCCAATCAGGAAGATCATGTCAGCATGGCAGCGCATGGCGCGGTGCGACTGGGACGAATGATCGAGAATCTGAGCGTCATTCTTGGTGTCGAGGCGATCTGCGCTGCGCAAGGGATCGAGTTTCGCGCGCCCTTGACAACCAGCGCGCCCTTGGCGGCGGTGGTCGCGCGGTTGCGGCAGGATGTCGCGACCCTGGGCGACGACCGCTATCTGGCCCCTGACCTCGCGGCGGCGGCAAACCTGATCGGCTCCGGGGCGCTGGTGGCGGCTGCGGGTCTTGAATTTCCTACCCTTTGAACGTCGGAGACGGACATGTTTGACCGCAAGAACGCCCGTGTTGTGATGCCCGCGACGGGCGTAGAGATGACCTGCAAATCCTGGCAGACCGAAGCCGCACTGCGCATGCTGATGAACAACCTGCACCCCGATGTCGCGGAAAACCCGGCAGAGTTGGTGGTCTATGGCGGCATCGGGCGGGCCGCGCGGACCTGGGGCGATTTTGACCGGATTGTAGCTTCGCTGCGCGATCTGGAATCGGACGAAACCCTGGTGGTGCAATCCGGGCGGCCGGTTGCTGTCGTGCGGACCCATGCAGATGCGCCACGGGTGCTGATTGCGAACTCCAATCTGGTGCCGCATTGGGCAACCTGGGACCATTTCCACGAATTGGACCGGCGCGGATTGATGATGTACGGGCAGATGACCGCTGGATCGTGGATCTACATTGGCACCCAAGGGATAGTGCAGGGGACCTATGAGACTTTCGCCGAGGCTGGCCGGCAGCATTATGGTGGATCACTGAAAGGGCGCTGGATCTTGACGGCTGGCCTTGGTGGCATGGGCGGCGCACAACCTTTGGCGGCTGTCATGGCGGGGGCGTGTTGCCTGGCGGTCGAGTGCGACGAGACGCGGATCGATTTTCGTTTGCGCACGCGGTACGTCGATGCCAAGGCCCGGAACCTGGACGAGGCGCTGGCCATGATAACCGCGTGGACGGCGGCGGGTGAGGCAAAGTCGGTCGGTCTTTTGGGCAATGCAGCGGATGTGTTTCCAGAACTCGTGGCGCGGATGCAGGCAGGCGGAATGCGCCCGGACATCGTGACCGATCAGACATCGGCCCATGACCCGCTCAACGGCTACCTTCCGCAGGGCTGGAGCGTCGAGCAGGCGAAAGCCGCACGAGAGAGCGATCCGAAATCGATAGAACGGGCGGCGCGGGCATCGATGCGGGTGCATGTGGCGGCCATGGTCGACTTCTGGAACGCGGGCGTTCCGACGCTGGATTATGGGAACAATATCAGGCAGGTCGCGAAAGATGAGGGGCTGGAGAACGCCTTTGCCTTCCCCGGTTTCGTGCCTGCCTACATTCGCCCGCTTTTCTGCAAGGGGATCGGGCCGTTCCGCTGGGTGGCCCTGTCGGGCGACCCCGAAGATATCGCCAAAACCGATGCGGCAATGAAGCAGTTGTTCCCCGAAAATGACCACTTGCACCGGTGGCTGGACATGGCGGCGGACCGGATCGCGTTTCAGGGATTGCCCGCGCGGATCTGCTGGATCGGTCTTGGGGATCGGCACCGTGCCGGGCTGATGTTCAACGACATGGTGGCATGCGGAGAATTGAAAGCGCCGATTGTGATTGGCCGGGATCATCTGGATGCAGGGTCGGTTGCGTCACCGAACCGCGAGACGGAAGCCATGCAGGATGGGTCGGATGCGGTGTCGGACTGGCCGTTGCTGAATGCCCTGGTAAACACAGCGTCGGGGGCAACTTGGGTTTCGATCCATCATGGCGGGGGTGTGGGAATGGGATTTTCGCAGCATTCCGGCGTGGTGATCGTGGCGGATGGCACGCCAGAGGCGGCGCAGCGGCTGAAGCGGGTATTGTGGAACGACCCGGCCTCGGGCGTTTGGCGGCATGCGGATGCGGGATACGGCTCGGCTGTTGACTGCGCGCGCGACATGGGGCTGCGTTTGCCGACGATTTTGGAGAACTGACGCCCCGAAGTGTCGCAATTTCGCGATTGGCAGAGCTTTGACGAGTTTAGGCTGCAGCCAAAGCCGGAGATAACGCCATGTCCAAGGACCCGCTCTTGCAGCCGTACCAGATGAAGCACCTGACACTGCGCAACCGGATCATGACCACAAGCCACGAACCGGCCTACCCCGAAGACGGCATGCCGAAAGATCGGTACCGGCTTTATCATCTGGAACGCGCGAAAGCCGGCGTGGCACTGACGATGACAGCGGGATCGGCAGCGGTGTCGAAGGACAGCCCGCCGGTGTTCAACAATATCCTCGCCTACAAGGACGAGGTGGTACCCTGGATGCGCAGGCTTGCCGATGACTGCCACGAGGCGGGGGCGGCAGTGATGATCCAATTGACGCATCTTGGCCGGCGGACGCGGTGGGACAAGGGGGACTGGCTGCCCGTGGTGGCGGCGGGTCCGTCGCGCGAGCCGTCACACCGCGCCTTTCCCAAGGTGATCGAGGATTGGGATATCGCCCGGATCATCTCCGACTATGCTGATGCGGCGGAACGGATGCAGGCAGCCGGCCTCGATGGGGTCGAGTTCGAATGCTACGGCCACTTGATGGATCAGTTCATGTCGCCGCTGACCAATGCACTGCCGGAACCCTATGGCGGCAGCCTGGAAAATCGCGCGCGCTTTGCGATGGAGGTGTTGGCCGCCTGCCGCAAGCAGGTGGGAGAGCGGTTTCTGTTGGGGGTACGCTATACGGCGGACGAGGCCGAAGAGGGCGGTATCACGCCCGATGAGGGGGTGGCGATCGGGAAGATGTTCCGGGACTCGGGCCTGGTCGATTTTCTGAACATCATCAAGGGGCGCATCCATACTGACCCGGCCATGACCGATGTGATCCCGATTCAAGGGATGCCATCTGCCCCGCATCTGAATTTTGCCGGCCGCATCCGGGCCGAGGTAGGGTTGCCGACGTTCCATGCGGCGCGCATCCCGGATGTGGCGACCGCACGGTATGCTGTGGCTTCGGGGCAGTTGGACATGGTGGGGATGACCCGGGCCCACATGGCCGACCCCCATATCGTGCGCAAGATCATCGAGGGGCGCGAGGCGGACATTCGGCCCTGCGTGGGGGCAACCTATTGTCTGGATAGGATTTACCAGGGGGGGATGGCGCTGTGCATCCACAACCCGTCAACCGGACGGGAAGAGACGTTACCGCACACCATCGAACGTGCGGCCACAGCGCGGCATGTCGTGGTGGTGGGTGCGGGGCCTGCCGGGCTTGAGGCGGCGCGGGTGGCTGCGGAACGCGGGCACCGCGTAACCGTGTTCGAGGCGGCAGCGCAGGCCGGGGGCCAGGTGCGGCTGACGACGCAGACCGCACGGCGGCGCGAGATGATCGGCATCATCGACTGGCGGTTGGCCCAATGCGCGGCGAGGGGGGTGGAGTTCAGGTTCAACACCTGGGCGGAGGCTTCGGATATTCTGGACTGCGCGCCCGATGTGGTGATCGTGGCGACAGGGGGACTGCCGGAAAAGGATATTCTGCGCTTTGGCAATGAGTTGACTGTTTCCGCCTGGGATGTCCTTTCCGGCGACGCAAAGCCGGGGATGAATGTGCTGCTTTATGATGACGCCGGGGATCATACGGCGCTGCAAGCGGCGCAACTGCTGGCCGAGGCCGGGGCGCGGGTCGAGGTGATGACACCGGACCGCAGCTTTGCGCCAGATGTGATGGCAATGAACCTGGTGCCGTATATGCGGGCATTGCAGGCGCTGGATACGGTGTTTACGGTGACGTGGCGGTTGTTGGGCGTTGAGAGATACGGCAATCAGATCAGGGCAACATTCGGGTCGGACTATGCAGGCGTCACACGGACAGGCCTGTATGACCAGGTCGTGGTGAACCATGGAACGCAACCGCTGGCAGACGTGTACTTCGATCTCAAGCCAAAGTCGGTGAACCTGGGGGCAGTCGACTATGACGCGCTGATTGACGGGTTGCCGCAGCAGATGGCGGGCGGACCGCCGGGCTTTCAGCTGTTCCGGATCGGAGACGCGGTCGAAGCACGCAATACACATGCCGCGATCCATGACGCGCTGCGGCTGACGCGGACGATCTGAGAAGATCTGCCGTCTTTGTGGTGCCCGTCGGATACGAAGGCGGGTCCTATCTGGCGCTGCATACATGCGCCGACCACCATCACTGCGGCCTTCCCATTGGTCGGCGAACGTTTGTCAAATCCGCAGCATTTCCGCGCGCCTTGCATCGATGACCAAAACCGGCGGCGATTGTGCAAAAGGATGGTATTGTTTTGTCTCAGCGCTTTAGCCAGATCGCTGTATCGCCGATTTTTGCGATGAAGGCCTCATGGGCCCGGGTTTCTTCGGCAGTCAGGCGGGGGGACAGTGGCACGGGCCTAGGGCGGGGTCGCCAGATCTCGGACTGGATTGCCGCGCCCCTGTTGTGCTGTTGTTCCGCGGACAAGCCGAAGTCGGGTTGGCGACCCCCGACAAGTTCAAGGTAGACCTCGGCCAAAATCTCGCTGTCAAGAAGCGCGCCGTGTTTTTCCCGACCCGTATTGTCGACGTTGAAGCGGCGGCAAAGCGCGTCGAGCGACGCCGGAGAGCCCGGAAACCTTTGTCGCGCGATCAGCAGTGTGTCGGTGGCGCGGGCAGTGGCAAGCGTCGGGTGACCGGCGCGGGTCAGCTCGGTGTTCAGGAATTTCATGTCGAAGGCCGCATTGTGAATGACCAGCGGCGCGTCGGCGATGAAGGTCAGAAAGGCCGTTGCCACATCAGCGAACAGGGGTTTGTCGCGCAGAAAGTCATCTCCAAGCCCATGCACGGCGAAAGCCTCGGGCGGCATTGCACGTTGTGGGTTCAGGTATTGGTGATAGGTCCGGCCTGTCGGCAGGTGATTGAACAACTCGACTGCGCCGATTTCCACGATGCGGTGGCCATCGTTCGGCTCCAGGCCGGTGGTTTCGGTGTCGAGGACGATTTCACGCATTGCGGGCTCGGATATGGCTGATCAGGGCGATCACATAGCTGCGGGTCGCCTCCAGCGACAGGGTTTCAACGATGTGGGTTGCAAGGCTGCGCTTTGCAGCATCGGGCATCTGGCGCGCAAGCAGCGTTTCGAACTGCCGTTCGGTCATGCCCGGCCGCGCAAGAACGCGGGCGCGTTGCAAGGCCGCGGGCGCAGTCACAAGAAGCGTCGCGTCCATCTGTGCCTGCGTCCCTTTTTCAAAGAGCAGGGGGATGTCGAACACCACGATATCCGTGACGGCATTTGCCAGAAAGCCGTCACGGTCTGCGGCCACGAGGGGGTGGATCAGGGATTCGAGCAAAGGCAACGCGGTCGTATCCTTGGCAATCAGAGACTTGAGCATATTGCGGTCGATTTCGCCGTTGGAAATGGCCTCGGGGAAATGCTGGGCAAGGACGTCGGCAGCTGGGCCGCCAGCAGCATAAAGCCGGTGAACGGCCGCGTCGGCGTCCCACACCGCCAGCCCCTCGTCAGAGAAAAAGCCCGCAGTGGTTGATTTGCCCATGCCGATGGAGCCGGAAAGGCCAAGACGAAACGGCGTCATGCCGACAGCACGGCGGCGCGGGTGGCGTCATCCACCCCGGGGCGCTGGCCGAACCAACGTTCGAACCCGGGGGCAGCCTGATGCAAAAGCATGCCAAGACCGTCGACCACGTGGCAGCGATGGGCGGCTGCGTCTATCAGAAACTGAGTCTTGAGCGGGGTGTAGACCAGATCGGTGACCACCGTTCCCGGTGCCAGGGCATCAAGCGGCACACGGAAATCGGGCTTGCCAGTCATGCCAAGCGATGTTGTGTTGATCACCAACGACGCGCCTTCGATCATGTTTGCGGCCTGAACCCAGTCGTGGATCACCACTTTGGCCCCGAAGTCCGACCGCAGCGCCTCTGCCCGGGGACGCGTCCGGTTGGCAAGCCGAATCTCGGGGACGCCTACTTCGACAAGGGCCGCGATCACGGCCCGCGCCGCGCCACCTGCACCAAAAACTGCCGCCGGTCCGCTGGACGGGATCCAATGTGCCGCATGCTGACGCAGGTTGGCCATAAATCCCGCGCCATCGGTGTTGTCGGCATGAATACGCCCGTCTTTTCGGAAAATCAACGTGTTGGCAGCACCAATCAGGGCCGCGCGGTCGGTGATCACATCAGCAAGCGCAAGGACGGTTTCCTTGTGCGGAATGGTCACGTTCAGACCGACAAAACCCAGACGGGGCAGCATTTCCAGCGCATGTTTCAGATCTGACTGTGCCACATCCATCGGGATGTAGTGGCCCTTTATACCATAGCGGCGAAGCCAGTAGCCATGTAGCGCGGGCGACCGGCTGTGCGCAATCGGATGGCCAATCACACCAGCAAGGGGGATTTTGGGCAGGTCAGTCATGCCGGAATGAACCCTCGTTGTTGCAGATATGCCAAAAGTGGCAGGATCGGCATTCCTAGTACGCTGAAATAGTCGCCGTCGATCCGCTCGAACAGCCGTATACCTTCGGATTCAAGCATGTAGCCCCCCACCGACTCTTTGATGTCGGGCCAATTGCGTTGCAGATAGGCATCCAGATAGCTGTCGGTGAAACTGCGCATCGTCAGTCTGACCTCTTCTACGTGACGCCACACCGGCTTTTGCGCGTCGTATAGCACAAGTGCCGACAAAAGGCGGTGAGTTTGTCCACGAAATGCGCAAAGTTGCGCTCGCGCTGCATCCGGGGTTTCCGGTTTTCCCCATATTTTTCCATTCAGATCAAGTACCTGGTCGCATCCGAGTATCAACGCGGAGGGTTCGCGATCTGCGAGTTTTCGGGCTTTCATCTCGGCAAGGCCATCAGCGACATCGCGGGGCGTCGCCCCTTCGGCCAGCATGCTGTCGCGCAAGGCAGGTTCGTCAAGACGCACAGCGGTGGCACTTACAGTCAGTCCGGCTGCCTGTAGAAGATGCAAGCGGATGGCAGAACCTGATGCTAGGCGAAGCGGGCGAGCTGGGGGTGACGGTGTGGACAATCCGGGTTTGTTCCTGCAAGCGGAATTCTGGATAACAGCAATCTGGATCGCAAGGGCATCGTTTCAACGCGGCTTGTCAAGAACCGGTACCGGTCTTCCACACGGAGACAGCTCAATGACCGGTGTGTTGATGGATTGGACAATCCGCAGATAGGGGTCGCGTTTCAAACCTTTAGACTGACCGTGATAACCATATATAAATCAAATACTTACCTGATTTTTTCCCAAGGATTTCTTCAGAAGATCCACAAGGCGGATGTTGGGGATGAAACAGGGGGTGGTTGCAAGAATTCCGTTGTCCCCAGCCCCTACTACAACATCTACTCTATAAAGATTCTTTCTTTATTAAGTAGAACAGCAAGGAGACCGCGATGAATGATCTGTTGTCAGAGGCCTATCTTTGGGTGAAGGCATTTCATGTCATGGCCGTGATTGCCTGGATGGCGGGACTGTTCTACCTGCCGCGCCTGTATGTCTATCACACGGAAAGCGTCCAGGCCGGCACGCAAACCGATGTGATGTTTCAGAAGATGGAAAGGTTGCTGCTGAAGGCGATCATGACCCCGTCGATGATTCTGACATGGGTTTGCGGGATAGCTCTGGTGATGACGCCTGGTATCGTTGACTGGTCAGAGGTCTGGCCCTGGACCAAGGCAGCATCTGTGTTGGCGATGACAGGATTTCACTTGTGGCTGGGTGGACGGCGAAGGGACTTTGTGGCCGGACGGAATACGCTGAGCGGCAGGAGCTATCGTTTGATGAACGAAGTTCCGACCGTCCTGATGGTGGTGATCGTCCTGTCGGTCATCGTGAAATTCTGACGCTTGGTCAATCGAGATTGACACCCGGGTTCCAGGGGCGTAGGAAACGGGCGCTTGGCCGTCCGGCCCGTTGCATCCCCCTTGCGAAATCTGTTGGTGCTAACCTGGCGGTCTATACACCCGAGGATACATTGCCATGACGATTGAACAGTTGAATCTTGCCGATCTGAAGGCCAAGACGCCGGCAGAATTGCTGGCGATGGCAGAAGAATGGGAGATCGAGAACGCGCCGAGCATGCGCAAAGGCGAGATGATGTTCTCGCTCTTGAAAGAACATGCCGAAGAAGGTTGGGAGATCGGTGGAGACGGCGTTCTGGAAGTCTTGCAGGACGGGTTCGGATTCTTGCGGAGTCCGTCGGCCAACTATCTGTCGGGACCGGATGATATCTACGTCAGCCCCGAGATGATCCGGCAGTTTTCGTTGCGCACCGGGGACACCATAGAAGGTATCATTCAGGCGCCGCGTGAAAATGAGCGGTATTTTTGTCTTACCAAGGCGACTCGGATCAACTTTGATGACCCCGAAAAGGCCCGCCACAAGGTGCATTTCGACAACCTGACGCCCTTGTACCCGGATGAGCGGTTCAAGATGGAAGTCGAGGATCCAACGATCAAGGACCGTTCTGCCCGGATTATCGATCTGGTGGCCCCGATCGGCAAGGGTCAGCGCGGGCTGATCGTGGCACCACCGCGGACTGGTAAGACGGTGTTGTTGCAAAACATCGCCAACTCGATCGCGACCAATCACCCCGAGTGCTATCTCATCGTGCTGCTGATCGACGAGCGGCCAGAGGAAGTCACCGACATGCAGCGGACGGTGAAGGGGGAGGTTGTCGCCTCGACCTTCGACGAGCCGGCGACGCGGCACGTGGCAGTGGCGGAGATGGTGATCGAGAAGGCCAAGCGGCTGGTCGAGCACAAGCGGGATGTGGTGATCCTGCTGGACAGCATCACGCGTCTGGGACGGGCGTTCAATACGGTGGTGCCGTCGTCGGGTAAGGTGTTGACCGGCGGTGTGGATGCCAATGCGTTGCAGCGGCCGAAGCGGTTCTTCGGCGCGGCGCGGAACATCGAGGAAGGCGGGTCGCTGACCATCATCGCTACAGCGTTGATCGATACTGGCAGCCGGATGGACGAAGTGATTTTTGAAGAATTCAAGGGTACCGGCAACAGCGAGATCGTGCTTGACCGCAAGGTTGCAGACAAGCGGGTTTTTCCGGCGATCGACATTACGAAATCAGGGACACGCAAGGAAGACTTGTTGGTTGAAAAGGTTGATCTGTCAAAAATGTATGTCCTACGGCGGATCTTGAACCCGATGGGCACGACAGATGCCATCGAGTTCTTGCTGGCAAAGTTGCGGCAGACGAAAACCAACAGCGAATTCTTTGAATCGATGAACAGCTAGCGCTGGTTGGGGCGATCTTTCATGGATACGGTTTTCGCTTTGGCGACTGCCCGCGGCAAAGCGGGTGTGGCGGTCATCCGGCTGTCGGGCCGATTGGCGCATGATGCCGTCCTGGCGTTGTGCGGGCAGTTGCCACAGATGCGCAGGGCAGCGGTCCGTCGGCTGATCTGGCGCGGCGAGGTTCTTGACGACGCTTTGGTTCTGCTGTTCGCTGAGGGTGCGAGTTTTACCGGGGAAACCGTTGCAGAGTTGCAAGTGCATGGGTCTGTGGCGGTGGTTGCCAGCGTGCTGCAAGCCTTGGCGGAACAGCCGGGACTGCGTATGGCGGAGCCGGGTGAATTTACCCGTCGGGCTTTGGAAAACGGGTTGCTGGACCTAGCGCAAGTCGAAGGTCTGGCCGATCTGATTGAGGCGGAGACCGCGGCGCAACGGCGACAGGCGCAGCGCGTGCTGTCTGGTGCGATCGGGCGGCGGGCGGAAGGTTGGCGTCGGCAACTGATCCGTGCGGGAGCGCTGATTGAGGCGTCGATCGACTTTGTGGAAGAGGATGTGCCGGTTGATGTGCGCCCCGAAGTAACGGCTCTGCTGGACGGGCTGTTGGCGGAACTGCGTCAGGAAGTGGCCGGAAGCCATGCAGCCGAGCGTGTACGCAGCGGGTTTGAAGTGGCGATTGTAGGCCCTCCAAATGTCGGAAAGTCGACATTGCTCAATGCGTTGGCGGGTCGCGAGGCGGCGATAATTTCGACCTTTGCAGGAACTACCCGAGACGTGATCGAGGTGAAGATGGACCTGGCGGGGTTGCCTGTCACGCTACTGGACACTGCCGGTCTTCGGGATGCCGATGACGAGATCGAACGGATCGGCATAGAACGGGGTATTAATCGGGCGCAGGCGGCCGATTTGCGGGTCTTTCTGCGCGAGTCGGCAGTAGAGGATTTAGGTCTGGAGCCGCGGGCAGGTGACATTGAGGTTTTTGCAAAGGCCGATTTGCGTCCGGGCCCTGAAGGGGCTGTATCCGGATTGACGGGGGTGGGCGTGGATGCGCTGGTAGGCCGTATCGTGGCAGAGTTGCAACGGCAAGTCGCATCAACTGGCGTGGTGACCCGCGCGCGGCATCGAATGGCATTGGTGAGTGCGATCGAGGCTATGGAATCAGCGAGCAGTGAGTTATGCAGTAGGACGGCACGGATCGAGTTTGTGGCGGCCGATTTGTGGGTGGCTATCAGGGCATTGGACGTCCTGGTAGGCCGGTTGGACGTAGAGACGCTGCTGGATGAGATCTTTGCCAGCTTTTGCATTGGAAAATGAGTCCGGAAGGCGGGGATGTTTCACGTGAAACATTATGATGTCATAGTCATCGGCGGCGGTCACGCGGGTGTAGAAGCGGCAGCCGCCTCGGCCCGTCGTGGCGCGCACGTAGCCTTGGTCACTTTGCGGCGGAGCGGGATTGGCGTGATGTCATGCAACCCAGCGATAGGAGGCCTGGGAAAGGGTCACCTTGTTCGAGAGATTGATGCGCTGGATGGATTGATGGCGCGAGCGGCTGACAAGGCGGGAATTCAGTTCCGGTTGCTGAATCGGCGCAAAGGACCCGCGGTGCAGGGACCCCGAGCACAGGCAGATCGCAAACTGTACCGGGAAGCGGTTCAGGGTATGTTGCAGTCTTTTCAAGGCATAGAAATTGTCGAAGGCGAGGTTGTCGACCTGAATGTTGATCGCGGAGAGATCAGCGGCGTTCGACTGGGCGATGGAACGCGGTTGCGTGCAGTGGCAGTCGTGCTGACAGCGGGGACTTTTCTGAACGGTGTCATGCATATCGGTGACCAACGTCGCAGCGGTGGGCGGGTTGGTGACCTGGCGTCAGAGAGGCTGGGCGACCGTTTGGGAGAGCTGAATCTGGGTCGCGGCCGGTTGAAGACCGGGACGCCGCCCAGGTTGGATGGCCGGAGCATTGATTGGGCGAGTTTGGAAATGCAGCCGGGCGATGCTGATCCGGTGATGTTTTCTTTCGTCAACCGGCGGCCGGTTGTTCGGCAGATCTCTTGTGGGATTACCCACACCAACGAAGCAACGCACGATATCGTCCGCAAGAACCTTGATCGATCTGCAATGTATGGCGGACATATCGATGGAGTTGGCCCTCGCTATTGCCCGTCGATCGAAGACAAGGTTGTGCGATTTGCCGACAAGACGGGGCATCAAGTCTTCCTGGAGCCTGAAGGACTGGATGACCATACAGTCTATCCCAACGGTATTTCGACATCATTGCCTGTTGACGTCCAGTCAGACTATGTTCGGACGATTGCCGGACTTGAAAACGTAGCCATTCTACAGCCCGGCTATGCCATCGAGTATGACTTCTTTGATCCGCGCGGTTTGACAATGTCGCTCGAGGTGCGTAATTTGCCCGGGCTCTTTTTTGCGGGCCAAATCAACGGAACCACCGGATACGAAGAGGCCGCAGCGCAGGGATTGCTCGCCGGCGCGAACGCCAGTGCTCGTGCGCTGGGTCAGGCACCGGTGATACTGGACCGGGCAGACAGCTATATCGGTGTTATGGTGGATGATCTGGTGTCCAGAGGGGTATCAGAGCCCTACAGGATGTTCACGTCGCGCGCCGAATTCCGGCTTACACTGCGGGCAGACAACGCCGATCAGCGGTTGACGCCGAAAGGAATAGATCTGGGTCTGATTACTCATGCCAGGGCCGAGGCCTTCAAACAGAAGGAAGACGGATTGAATGCCATCCGATCGCAGCTTCAAAGCAGTGTGATCAGCCCCGCCGCGCTGCGCGAGGCTGGGATCGCAATCAGTGATGACGGGGTTCGGCGGACGGCGTTTGACGTCCTTGCTTTTGCCGGTGTCACTATAGAACGGCTGCTGCCTTTGGTGCCGGTTTTGTCGAAAGAGGACCCATTGCTGTGCAATCAGGTCGCAATTGAAGCGCTCTATGCGCCCTATCTGCAGCGCCAGACCGCAGAGATCGCAGCGTTGCGTCGAGGGGACGGAACGTCGATACCGCTTTCTTTCGACTACTGCAGCATTGCCGGCCTTTCGAACGAATTGCGCCATAAGCTGCAAAAGGTCAAACCCGAGACTCTTGGAAGAGCCGGTCGTATCGAAGGAATGACGCCAGCGGCTCTGATGCTGATCTTGGCGCATCTCCGAAAGGCAGAGCTTCAACGGGCCGTTTCGTGACTGGTCGCAAAGTGCAGAGCGTGCCGGAATGGTTGGATGTTTCACGTGAAACACTCGACCGCCTGGACTTGTTCGTGGCTCTGGTGAAAAAATGGAATGTGGCGATTAATCTGGTTTCAAAGCGATCGCTCTCCGATATCTGGGAGAGGCATATCCTTGATTCTGCCCAGCTCTATGCACTGATCCCGCAGACCGCAAGAAGTCTTGTTGATTTCGGCAGCGGCGGTGGATTTCCGGGCATTGTCCTGGCCATCATGGCCCGGGTCACCAATCCGGATTTGAATGTCGTTCTGGTAGAGGTCGACCAGAGGAAGGCCGCCTTCCTGTCGGAAGCGCTGCGACAGCTTGAATTGCGTGGAGTGGTGCACGCCCAGAGAATTGAAGGGTTGCCACCACAGAACGCAGATGTCGTGACGGCGCGGGCGCTTGCGCCGTTGGCTACTTTGTTTGGATACGCGGCTCGTCACCTGCATTCAAATGGCATTGCCCTGTTTTCTAAGGGCGCGCAATTTGAAGCTGAGATTTCCGACTGTCGCCAGTCTTGGCATTTCACCTTGGCGCGCGTTGAAAGCCTGGCCGAAGAAAAAGCGGCGATTCTGGTCGTAAAGGAACTCCGTCATGTCTGATCCGACCCGCACAAGCAACCCGCGCATTATTGCCGTAACCAATCAGAAGGGCGGGGTCGGCAAGACGACGACTGCAATAAACGTCGCGGCCGGCTTGGTCGAAAATGGTGCGCGTGTTCTGCTGGTTGATCTTGATCCACAAGGAAATGCGTCAACTGGCCTTG
The DNA here is from genome assembly GCA_031400505.1 of Paracoccaceae bacterium. GTDB lineage: Bacteria > Pseudomonadota > Alphaproteobacteria > Rhodobacterales > Rhodobacteraceae > JAIYDJ01. The sequence continues at coordinate 55,174 of JANNPZ010000007.1, forward strand.
GGATCGCCGCCGAGGATCGAAATGTCACGACCTATGATCTATTGATCGACGAAGCGCCGCTCACGGATGTTGTCCAGCACACCAAGATTGATGGCCTGCTGATATGCCCGGCAAATTCGGATCTGGCGTCAGCTGATATGGAGCTGGTGGCGAACGAAAAGCGTAGTTTTCTGTTGCATGATGCCCTGCGGCAACCGGCGATGGACGGTTTTGCGCTTGATTTCATCTTGATTGATTGCCCGCCGTCTTTGAGTTTGCTGACTGTCAACGCACTGGTGGCCTGCCACTCGGTTCTGGTCCCACTCCAGGCAGAGTTTTTCGCGCTTGAAGGCCTTTCGCAACTGATGCTAACGCTGCGCAACATCCGGCAATCCGCAAACCCGGCGCTACGGATCGAAGGTGTGGTGATGACGATGGTAGACGGTCGAAATCGCTTGTCACAGCAAGTTGAAAACGACGCTCGAGAGACTTTGGGCGATCTCGTGTTTCAGACGACGGTCCCTCGCAATGTCAGGGTCAGCGAGGCGCCTTCGTTTGCTTTGCCCGTCTTGCAGTATGATCCGCAGTCGAAAGGAAGTGAGGCCTACCGAAGTCTCGCCGCAGAAATCATCGCCCGCCATCCGTTGACCCTATCAAAGACCCTGCTTGGTCAAAAGGAGACCGCTACGTGATTGACAAGAAACCGGAACGCCGTGGCTTGGGACGGGGTCTTTCCGCCCTTATGGCCGACATCAAATTTGACAGCGCAGAACCGGAACAGCCTCGGCGGGGCGATTATCTGGTGCCTGTCGAAAAAATCGTGCCAAACCCGAACCAGCCGCGCCGGGACTTTGCACCGGACGCCTTGCAGGATCTGGCAAATTCGCTCCGGCAAAAGGGTGTCATCCAGCCTTTGATCGTCAGGGCCATTCCAGACAGCGACATGTTCGAAATCATTGCGGGCGAACGGCGCTGGCGGGCGGCGCAACTTGCAGGCCTTCACCAACTACCTGTTTTGGTGCGTGAATTCGACGATGCTGAGGTAATCGAAATTGCGATTATCGAAAACATACAGCGCGCTGACCTTAATGCCATCGAAGAAGCGCTGGCGTACCGGCAGTTGATGGAGCGGTTTGGCCATACACAAGAAAAGCTTGCAGAAGCCCTGTCGCGCAGTCGGAGCCATATTGCCAACCTTCTGCGGTTGCTTTCATTACCTGAAGACGTTCAGGTTTTGGTGCGAGACGGCAGTTTGTCGGCAGGCCATGCGCGGGCCTTGATCCCCGCCGGCAATCCATCTGCCATGGCCCAACAAGTCGTGAAACGTGGTCTGTCGGTGCGGGAAACGGAACGTTTGATGAAGGAAACGGCCGAGTCCCTTGGCAAAGCGAAAACCAAAAGGCCCGGGAAGTTTGAAAAGGATGCAGACACTCGCGCGCTAGAGGCAGATTTGTCCGCAAATCTGAAGATGCTGGTGAAAATTGATCATTTTCCGGGCAATGACGGCGGACAGGTCACGATCCGCTATCGTACTCTGGAAGACCTGGACCTTTTGTGTGCGGCGCTGTCATTGATCCCCCGAGATCTTGCGCAAGGATCGAAGTTTTAGACCAATGCTCGCAACACGCTGTTAAGGACAATCCGGCCGGCCGGCGTGGTTTGCAGGCGGTCTTCCGTCACCGTAATGACGTCAAGCTCTTGCAAGGGCTTTAGCTTGGATGCAGGTAAGGGGCCACCCGACATCTCCGCGAGTCGCGCAAGCGATATGCCCTCGCTCAGCCGCAGCCCCATCAAAAGGTACTCGTGCCCGCGGTCTTCTGCCGTCAACGCGGTTTGTGGCCAGGCATCGGCGGTTCGTCGTTCAACCGCAGCCAGCCAGGCGCCCGGGGTTTTTGGGCATTCCGTCGCCCAGCGCGTTCCCGCCAGAGTGAGGCGTCCATGTGCGCCCGGTCCAATACCGGCATAGTCTCCGGCGCGCCAATAGATCAGGTTGTGCCGGGACTCAGACCCCGCCGCTGCATGGTTCGAAACCTCATATGCGGCCATTCCCGCTGCGCCACAAAGGTCTTGCGTCAGATCATGCAAGTCGGCAGCAAGGTCTTCTGCTGGTAGGCCAAGTAGCCCGCCTTTGGCAAACCGATCGCCAAAGGCGGTTCCCGGTTCGATGGTCAGTTGATACAAGGACAGATGATCCACCGCCAGTGTCAAGGCATGCCGCAGTTCGGTGTCCCAGTCTTGAAGCGTCTGGTCTTGGCGCCCATAAATCAGATCAAAGCTGACCCTGTCAAAAACAACACGCGCAATTTCAAATGCCGCTCGCGCATCTGCTACAGAGTGAAGCCTCCCAAGGCGTCGCAAGTCTGTGTCGTTAAGAGCCTGAATTCCCATGGAAAGACGATTCACGCCTGCCTCACGAAAAGCGCGAAACCGACCCATCTCAACCGATCCAGGATTTGCCTCAAGTGTAACTTCCGGATCGTTGACCATCGCCCAGGTGCCTCTGACACGGTCAAGGACCAAGGCAACCAGTTCGGGATCCATCAAGGAGGGTGTCCCTCCGCCGAAAAAGACGGTTTTAAGAATGCGCCCTTTTGTCAGGGTGCCGATGCGGTCAATCTCGGAAAGATACGCAAGGCCCCAGCGCTTTTGATCAATCGAACCCGCAACATGACTGTTGAAGTCGCAGTAAGGGCATTTCGACTGGCAAAACGGCCAATGGATGTACAGACCAAAGCCGCCATGCTGCCAGTCCTCCATGACGTTTGACATGATGTTGCAATCAACCTTTGAAAGCGGTTGCTTCGATCTCGATCAACATCTCGGGCCTGATCAGACCTGCAATCACCATGGTTGCAGCCGGGCGGACGGATCCCAAGACCTCGCCGAGCACAGGCACAAGCGACGGCACCAAATCGGCTGATACCACGGTGTACTGAACCCTGACGATATCACCTCTCGTAAATCCAGCTTGACGCAACACGTCATCGATCGTTGCAAAACAGTTGCGAGCTTGGTCAGCAATGCCACTCGGCATTTTCATGGTTGCGTAGTCGTATCCGGTTACGCCGGACACGAAACACCAACCCCCTTTCACGACAGCGCGGCTGTAGCCCATCGTCGCTTCGAACACCGATCCAGTCGAAATATGTTTCACGTGAAACAAGCCTCCAGTAATTTGGCAAAAGCCACCCCCCGGTGACTTATGCGGTTCTTTTCCCAACGGTCCATTTCACCGCACGTCACGGCAAACCCATCAGGTTGAAACATCGGATCGAAGCCGTGCCCTTCTTCACCACGTAGCGGCCACACCAATTGCCCTGCCATTTCGCCTTCGAACACCTGCTCTTTGCCGTCAGGCCATGCAAGAACCAAGGCGCACCGAAACTGCGCGAGACGAGGAAATGGTGCGGCTGCGGCTTCTACCAACGCCCACACCCGCGCCATCGCCATGCCAAAGTCGCGCCCACCCGATGTTATTGCCCAATCCGCGGTATAGACCCCGGGCGCCCCGGCCAGGGCGTCGACGCAGAGCCCTGAATCGTCTGCCAGTGCCGCAAGCCCCGTCGCGCGAGCAGCTGCATGCGCTTTCAGCCTTGCGTTGCCCACAAAGCTGTCTTCGGTTTCCTCTGGCTCTGGCAAACCAAGATCGGCTGCCGACCGAACGGCAATCGGATGCAACCGCAGCAGGTCAGTGATCTCTTTCAGTTTCCCTCGATTATGCGTTGCAATCACGAGCGTATCTTTGGGGAACCGGATCATCACGCCAGCCCGAGCGCCGCCTTCTGCGCTGCAACCAATCGGGATGATCCCGCTTCGGCCAGGTCAAGAAGGCCATTCATCTCTGCCCGCGAAAACGTAGCCCCCTCTGCCGACATCTGCACCTCGATCATCCTGCCACGCCCGGTCAGAATGAAATTAGCGTCCGTCCCTGCTGCCGAATCCTCGGAATAGTCCAGATCGAGCACCTGTTGCCCCGCGTATAGACCACAGGAAACCGCCGCCACATGATCGATCATCGGGTCGCTGACGATGACCCCCGTCTTCAGCAACGCGTTGAACGCCAACCGCAGTGCGACCCAACCCCCGGTGATCGACGCGCATCGCGTGCCGCCGTCTGCCTGCAAAACATCGCAATCAACGACAATCTGGCGCTCGCCCAAAGCCGAACGGTCCACCGCCGCCCGGAGCGCTCGTCCGATCAAGCGCTGGATTTCCTGTGTCCGCCCCGATTGCTTGCCCGCCGCCGCTTCCCGACGATTGCGTGAATGGGTGGCCCTTGGCAGCATTCCATATTCTGCGGTCACCCAACCCAAACCCGTACCCTTCAGAAATGGCGGCGCTCTGTCCTCGATGCTTGCCGAGCATAGAACATGCGTTTCCCCCATTTTGATCAGACATGATCCTTCGGCATGTTTCATTACGCCGGTTTCAATGAAAACCGGGCGCATTTCGTCCAATTGACGGCCAGAGGGTCGCATATGATCATCCTTGCTGTTGTCGACGTCAGATACGCAACCCAGAGGACCAGATGCAAGCCCAAGCTGACCGGCAATGTCCGATTGACGCCCCTGCCTGCTGCCTCGTAAGGTGTCTGGCCTCTGGAACCCACGCATGACGGATGCCTCAAGTTTGTTGTCAGACATGAACGAACGGTCCCGCGAGGTGTTTCGCCGTGTCGTCGAAAGCTATTTGTCGTCCGGTGATCCCGTGGGCTCGCGCACACTGACCCGCAGCATGTCGGAAAAGCTGTCCGCGGCCACCATCCGAAATGTGATGCAGGACCTTGAATTTCTGGGCCTGCTGGACAGCCCGCATGTGTCGGCAGGCCGTATACCGACGCAACGGGGCCTAAGGATGTTCGTTGATGGCTTGCTGGAAGTTGGCACGGTCGAAGACGCGGACCGCGAAAAGATCGATGCCACCCGTGGAACAAATGACCAGGATGTTGCCGCCCTGCTGGACCAGGTCGGTGCTACGCTGTCAGGCATAACCCGTGGGGCCAGCCTCGTTCTTGCGCCGAAGACCGAAGCCCCGATCCGTCATATCGAATTCGTCAGCCTGTCGCCGGATCGCGCTTTGGTGGTGTTGGTGCTTGCGGATGGTCAGGTGGAAAATCGCCTGTTCACCCCGCCATCCGGTCAAACCCCGTCTTCGATGCGAGAGGCCGCAAACTTTCTGAATTCGCTGGCCGAGGGCAAGACACTTTCGGAACTTCGTCGCACCGTAACCCGCGACATAGCGGTGCGGCGGTCTGAAATCGACTCGCTCGCAACAGACCTCGTGGAAAGTGGGTTGGCAGTCTGGGACAAAACCGGTGGCGAACGGTCAGAGCGGCTGATTGTCCGGGGTCGCGCCAACTTGATAGACCAGGCGGGCGATTCGGCGGATCTCGACCGCATCCGTCACCTGTTCGATGACCTTGAACGCAAGCGTGACATCTCGGACTTTCTCGAATTGACTGAAAGCGGTGAAGGTGTTCGCATTTTTATCGGCTCCGAGAACAAGCTTTTCTCACTTTCGGGTTCCTCTCTGGTTGTCTCTCCCTATATGAACGCTGATCGAAAGATTATCGGCGCAGTGGGCGTGATCGGGCCGACCAGGCTCAATTATGGCCGAATTGTACCGATCGTTAACTATACCGCGCAACTTGTCGGTCGGATCGTATCCGATCGCGGCAAGGGATGAAGCGGACAGACAAAAGGAAGCCGCCATGGCGCAAGACACTCTCCCGCCCGACAATGGGCCAGATCTTGAAGACTTTGAGGAGTTCATCTCTGCCGAAGACCTCGATGCATTGCGCGCTGAACGCGACGATCTTCGCGATCGCTTCATGCGTGCGTTGGCCGATGCCGAAAATGCCCGCAAGCGGAGCGATCGCGACCGCCGCGAGGCAGAGCAATACGGTGGCTCCAAGCTCGCCCGTGACCTGCTTCCGGTCTATGACAACCTCAAGCGTGCACTGGACGCCGTGCCCGACGAGATACGGAGTGCCGCCGCGGCCTTGATCGAGGGCGTCGAGTTGACCCTGCGGGAATTGACGAATGTGATGACCAAGCACGGCGTGAAACCGATCTCGCCGGCCATAGGTGACCAGTTTGACCCGCAAGAACACTCGGCGATGTTCGAAGCACCGCTTCCTGGTACAAAAGCTGGTCAGATCATTCAGGTGATGACCGAAGGCTTCATGTTGCACGACCGCTTGCTACGCCCGGCGCAGGTTGGCGTTTCGTCAAACACGCATGGCTAGTGCATTGGATTGGCGGATACCCCGCCAATCCATTTCCCGTGCGGATCAGAAACGCGATTGAACAGGCTACGAGCTCAGTTTTCCGCGCAGTTCATAAACCAGTTTCAGCGCGTCCATCGGGGTCAACTCGTCGGGCAGGACGGCCAGCAAGCGCGCTTCGATCTCTGACGTCCTGACGGCAGGTTTTGCAATGACAGGTGCCGCGCGGAACAGCGGCAGATCATCAAGCAGGGTCTTTCGCCGCTTTCCCGACCGTTCGTCCTGCTCCAGCGTTTCAAGCACCACCCTTGCCCGGTCGATCACTGTCGCAGGCAGTCCCGCCAGCCGTGCCACTTGCACACCATAGCTGCGATCCGCAGCGCCCTTGCGCACTTCATGCAGAAAGATGACGTCGCCCTCCCACTCCTTTACCGCAACTGTGGCGTTCTGGACCCCGGCCAGCTTGCCGGCAAGGGCAGTCATTTCGTGGTAATGGGTCGCAAACAGCGCGCGGCATCGGTTGACATCATGCAGATGCTCCAGAACTGCCCAGGCGATGGACAGTCCGTCATAAGTTGCGGTTCCTCGCCCGATTTCATCCAGAATGACCAAAGCGCGCTCATCGGCTTGATTCAGTATCGCGGCTGTCTCGACCATTTCCACCATGAACGTGGACCGGCCTCGCGCCAGATCATCGGATGCGCCCACCCGGCTGAAAACCTGGCTTACCGCCCCAATATGCGCAGCGGTCGCAGGAACAAAGGAACCCGCCTGCGCCAGCAGCGCTATCAGCGCGTTCTGGCGCAAGAACGTCGATTTTCCACCCATATTTGGTCCGGTCAGCAGCCAGATCGCCGGCGTCGCTGCTTCGGTCAGCGCGCAGTCGTTGCTCACAAACCGCCCCCCCGTCCGGCGCAATGCATGCTCGACGACCGGATGCCTGCCTCCAGAGATGTCAAACCGATGTGATCCATCGACCGCCGGTTCCACCCAGTTTTCGCCGATCGCCAGATCGGCAAATCCCGCCTGCAGGTCCAGTTCTGCCAAACCTCGCGCCGTCAACGAAATCGCGCCGGCCAAGTCAAGTATTTCGGCTCTAAGGGCCAAATAGTGCCGTTTTTCAATCTCTAAAGCATGATTGGCAGCGTTTAGAATCCGGGTCTCCATCGCGGACAAGGGCAGCGTCGTGAACCGAACCTGACCTGCTGTTGTTTGTCGGTGAATGAACACGTCCGACAGCGGTTTGGACAACATCCGTTCTGCATGCGCGGCCGTCGTTTCGATGAAATAGCCCAGCACGTTGTTGTGTTTGATTTTCAGGCTCGAAACACCGCTGAGAGCAACATATTCGGCCTGCATCGCCGCAATGACGCCGCGTCCTTCGTCGCGCAATGCGCGTGTTTCGTCGAGATCGGCATCGAACCCCTTTGCGACAAATCCGCCATCACGAACCAGCAACGGTGGCTCGGCTACCAACGCTCGATCCAATGTGTCAACAAGGCTCTCATGACCACGCAAATTGACCATAGCCTCTGCCAGAACCGGTGGCAGGTTTGCGTTGTTCAGGGCTGCGGCTTGAGTCAGTCCCGCCCTTATCGCCGTCAGATCACGCGGCCCGCCCCGGTCCAGTGCCAGTCGTGATAGCGCACGGTCAAGGTCTGGCACCCGGCGCAGAACACGGCGCAACTCTTCGCGAAACTGACTGTGTTCGGTCAGAAACCTTACCGCCTCCAGTCGTGCTCCGATCAGGCCGACATCGACCGAGGGTGCGGAAAGACGCCGTTCCAGCAGCCTGCCCCCTGCCGCCGTCACCGTGCGATCAACCACTGACAGCAACGATCCTTCCCGGCCCCCGGCCATTGCCGACGTTATCTCAAGATTGCGCCGGCTCGCGGCGTCGATCTGTACAAAGCCGCCCATTCCCTCGCTGAACGGTGGTTGCAAAAGCGGCATGCGGCCACGCTGTGTGAGATGCAGATAATCCACCAACGCGCCCATCGCCGATACTTCGGCCCGGCCGAATCCGCCAAAGCCTTCTAGGGTTGCCACGCCCCAAAGACTGCAAAGCCTCGCCTCGGCGCCGGCCGAATCAAAGCTGCCACGCGACAGGGCCGTTATCGAAGCCCCTGCATCCGCGACGGTTGCCGCAAGGTCCCGCTCACGCGTCTCCGATACCAGAACCTCGCGCGGGGCCAGGCGCGCCAGTTCCGCCCCAAGCCGCACCAGCGGGCAGTTCATCACCCGGATCTCACCTGTAGAAATATCGGCCCAGGCCAGGGCCGCAGCCGCGCGGACTTCAGCAAAGGCCACAAGGAAATTGTGGCGCCGCGGCTCCAGCAGCGCATCTTCGGTCAGCGTGCCCGGGGTGACCAGCCGAACAACCTCGCGCCGCACAACAGATTTCGAGCCACGTTTCTTTGCTTCGGCGGGGTCTTCCATCTGCTCGGCGATCGCCACACGAAACCCCTTGCGGATAAGGGTCAGCAGATAGCCCTCGGCCGCGTGCACGGGGACACCGCACATCGGAATGTCGGCACCCAAATGAAATCCCCGTTTGGTCAGCGCGATATCCAGCGCAGCGGCGGCGGCCACAGCATCGTCGAAGAACATCTCGTAGAAGTCGCCCATCCGGTAGAACAGCAAAGCCGCCGGATGCTGCGCCTTGATCTCCAGATATTGCGCCATCATCGGCGTTACGTGGTCGTCGGTCATGAGGCCCCCAGTGCGAGCCTGACCCTACAAAAGCCGCTTGCGGGCGGAAAGTGGCATTCTGGCGTGGCGCAACAACAGCGGGTTGCGGGCACTATTTTGGAAACGCCTCTACTCCCCACAGGGCCTTGACCGTTGCATCGCGACCGCAGGCCCGACGGTAGAACTTGTAGGCGTTCGATTGGCTTTTCGGGCCGGCGCGGGTGAAAACCAGCCGGCTGCCTTTGGAATAGTCCTGATGGTAGTCTTCGGCGTTCCAGAATGTGCCGGCGGGCAAGACCGAAGTGAGCACGCGTTTTCCAAGAATACTTGCCGCCTCGGTTACGGAAGCTTGTGCTGCGGCGGTCTGGTCTGCTCCATCTGCGAAGATTGCAGTACGATAGGACGACCCCCGATCGCAGAATTGCCCTCCGCCATCCGTCACGTCAATCGACCGCAGAAACTTTGCGATCAGGTCAGCATAGGCGATTCGGGTCGGGTCAAAGGTGATCTTGACCGCCTCGTAATGTCCTTCATGACCTGCATAGGTCGGGTTGGGCAAAGTGCCGCCGGTGAAGCCCGACACAACGTCCGTCACGCCGTCCACGCCTTCAAAATCTGCCTCGACACACCAAAAGCAGCCTCCCGCCACGATGGCGGTCTCTGCCCGGGCCACAGACAGGGTGAACAAAAACAGTGTCAGGGTCAGCACAATCCGGATCATCGGTTTTTCCTCTTTCGGGAAAGCATTTGTCAGCGGTCGGGTCAGGGCAACTCACTCCCGTGTCATATCACGCAAGGGTGAACACTCTTGGCGCTGCCTGAGCAAGCCCCTAGCGTGGCGACAAACCAGAAAGGCAAACGCATGACAGACCACGTGTCCACCCATCAGGCCGAAGAAGATGCCCGAAATGAGTCGCTGCAGATCTGGGTCAACGGAGCGATTGTGCCAAAGGCGCAGGCGATGGTTTCGGTGTACGATTCCGGTTTCATGCTGGGTGATGGCGTGTGGGAGGGTATCCGGCTTTACAATGGCCGCTGGACGTTCCTCGACGAACATCTCGACCGGCTCTTCGAGGCCGCAAAAGCGATCGACCTGAACATCGCGATGACCCCACAGCAGGTGGCGGCCGCGGTGTTGGACACGCAGGTCGCAAACGGCATGACGACAGATGCCCATGCCCGCCTGATGGTGACCCGCGGTGTCAAGACACGCCCTTTCCAACACCCGCGGCTAAGCCAGCGTGGCCCTACCATGGTGATTATCATGGAACATTCCCGCCCCCGCTTGCCGCCCCCGATCAAGCTTGCAACGGTGCCGCATCTGCGCGGGTTGCCGATGACACAAGATCCCAAGCTGAACTCGCACAGCAAACTGAACTGCATTCTGGCCTGCATCGCCGCCGAAAAGGCCGGCGCGGACGAGGCGTTGATGCTGGATGTCCATGGCTTTGTGAACACCACCAATGCGTGCAACTTCTTTATCGTGAAGAAGGGGCAGGTTTGGACCTCGACCGGGGATTACTGCATGAACGGCATCACGCGGGGAAAGGTGATCGATCTCTGCCGCATTCACGAGATTCCGGTTTTCGAGCGGAATTTCTCGCTGGTCGACACCTATGGTGCCGACGAGGCGTTCTTGACCGGCACATTTGGTGCGCAAACCCCGGTCGGGATGATCGACGGGCGGGTGATCGGAACCGGTCAGATGGGGCCGGTGACTGACCGGTTGCGCGGGCTTTACAAGGTCATGGTAGGCGCATGAATGGTCCGCCGCATAGGATTGCGATGTGGTCCGGTCCACGCAACCTGTCGACGGCGCTGATGTATGCCTTTGCGGCGCGGGGCGATTGCGCTGTTTGGGACGAGCCGTTTTATGCCGCCTACCTTGCCGCAACGGGGATTGATCACCCGATGCGCGATGCTGTAATTGCAGATGGATCGCCTGATCCTGCAGCCGTGGCTGCGCGGTGTCTGGGGCCTGTGCCGAATGGCAAGCCTTTGTTTTACCAAAAGCATATGACGTTGCACATGATCCCGCAATTCGACCGCGGGTTTATCGATGGGCTGACGAATGTGTTCCTGATCCGCCACCCTGCGCGCGTCGTGGCAAGTTATGCCCGCAAACGCGAGGAACCGACATTGGCCGACATCGGCTTTGTCCAGCAGGCAGACTTGTTTGACAACCTCTGCCAAAGCCGCGGCACAGCCCCGCTGGTCATTGATTTAGCCAACATCCGCGCCGATCCGGGGCGGGCATTGACGGGACTTTGCACAGCTTTGGGCATAGCCAACACCCCCGACATGCTGTTCTGGCGCGCAGGACCCAAACCCTATGATGGCGTGTGGGCGCCGCATTGGTACAACGCCGTCCATCTTTCGCGTGGATTTGAAGAGCCCGAGGGGATGTTGCCACGGCTTTCGGCAAAGGATCAGGCTCTTGCCGATCAGGCACTGCCATTCTACCAACAGCTCTCTGCCTATTCCATAGGCACACAGCCCAAAGCATAGGCACATCCCCAGCCAATTCTGGTGCGTCGCGCCCGAAACCCGACATCGGGATTGAGCGTGCCGTGCCATCGTCCAACCTCGCCATGGTGGAGGGGCGATGCTAGACAATATTGTGATCAACCCGTTGCAACGCAGCCGGGGCAGTGCTGCGGTCGGCTTTGCCCATCGCCATGGCAGGGCGCGACTGGCGACGTTGCAGCAATCGGGGTCTGCAAAGGCGATATTGCCCCGTGTACCCGGAATTGTGCCAGAGGTCGTGTTTCTGAATACTTCAGGGGGGCTGACGGGCGGTGATCAACTGGCCTATCACCTTGATGTGCCATCGCTGTCAGAGGTGACCGCGACCACCCAAACTGCCGAGCGGGGCTATGCCAGCCAAGGTCCTGCGGCGAACGTCTGCATCTCGGCCAACGTGGCGGCCGGCGGCCGTTTGAACTGGCTGCCGCAAGAGACGCTGATCTATGAAGACGCGCATGTCAGCCGCGAGACAACCATCGACCTTTCCGGGAACGCCATCTGCCTGTTGGTTGAAACCATCGTTCTGGGGCGTCACGCCATGGGCGAGGTCCCGCGTCGTGCCCGCCTTACCGACCGCCGCCTGATTCGTCGCGATGCGCGCCCGATCTGGGCTGAAACGCTGCGGCTGGATGGGGCAGGGTTGTCGATGACCGGGCAGCCAGCCGTCTTGAACGGTGCAAACTGTTTTGCGGTCGTGGCACTGATCGCGCCTGATGCGCCAGATCTGACCGATAGCATCAGATCCACCCTGACCGTGCAGGGATGTCACTCTGCCGTCTCGGGTTGGGACGGCAAGCTGTTGATCCGCATCACCGCCACCAATGGTTGGCCTTTGCGCCAACAACTCGCCCAGACCCTGCGCACGCTGACCCCCCTGCCGCGCGTCTGGCAGATGACCGGAGGTGACTGATGAACCTGACCCCGCGAGAGCGTGAGAAACTCTTGATCAGCGTTGCTGCGATGGTCGCGCGGGGCCGTCTGGCGCGCGGTGTGGCGCTGAACCATCCCGAAGCGGTGGCGTTGATCACCGATTTCGTGGTGGAAGGCGCCCGCGATGGCCGCAGTGTGGCCGATCTGATGCAGGCAGGCGCCCATGTGATAACCGCCGATCAATGCATGCCCGGCATCCCGGAGATGATCCGCGCCGTTCAGGTCGAAGCCACTTTTCCTGATGGCACCAAGCTGGTCACCGTTCATCATCCCATCCGCTAAGAGGTTGAAATGTATCGTATCACATTAGCGTTTGCTGCCAAACATCCCGCCAAAGCAATGCCCCGTGTCGGCGGCTGTGATCGTGATCTGACAGCGACCCTGCGGCATCCCGCCGGCCGCGCCGTGTCGCCGTTCGCGGCGGCCGTGCTGATCGGGTGGTGGTGCAAATGATCCCTGGCGAGGTTTTCCCGGCCCCTGGCACAATCCTGTTGAACGCAGACGCAAATGCCATCACCCTTATGGTCGCCAACACCGGCGATCGTCCGGTTCAGGTGGGCAGCCACTACCATTTTTCAGAAACAAACCCCGGCTTGCGGTTTGACCGAGTGGCGGCCCGCGGACGGCGACTGGACATCGCAGCCGGCACTGCGGTCCGCTTCGAACCCGGCCAAAGCCGCGAGGTCCGTCTGGTGCCTTTCGGCGGGCAGCGTCGGGTGTACGGATTCAATGCGGCAGTCATGGGTTCGCTGGACTGAATCTGCGGTGGTCTTGGCATGTCGGGCTACGCTGTGACAGTCTGCGTTACGGCCAAAATCAATGGAGAGATTCGCGATGTGCACTACGTGCCTGATTGAAAACGTCAAAGCCGACATGGTCTCGCGCCGGTCGTTGTTCCGAGGTGCTGCTGCAGCCGGGCTGGCCTCGGTCGCCGTCGGTCTGACGGCCGCCCGTCCTGCGCTTGCCCAGTCGGCGGGCAAGGTCATTGATCTGACCCACACATATGACGGGGCCTTTCCGACCTATGACGGTGCGCCTGGCATCATCTATGACCCCGCTGTTGCCTATACACCCGGCGGGTATCAGCTGTGGAAGCTGACGCTGTTTGAACATACCGGCACTCATATCGACGCGCCGCTGCATTTTACCGAAAGCGGTACATCCGTCGACGCGCTGCCGGTTGAAAGCCTGATGTGTCCGCTGTGCATCATCGACATCAAGGACAAGGCCGCGCAGGACGCCAACGCGATGGTCATGCCAGAAGATATCGAAGCCTGGGTCTCCGCCAACGGCGAGATCCCGGCCGGTTCGCTGGTGGCGATGAATTCGGGCTGGTCGTCCAAAGTGGGTGAGGCCGCATTCCGCAACACCCCCGACGGCAAGCTTGCTTTCCCGGGATTTTCCAAGGCCGCAACCGACGTTCTGGCCGAACGCGGAGTGGCTGCGATTGCCGTCGACACCCTGTCACTTGACCCCGGCAATTCGGCGGATTTTGCGGTGCATTATTCCTGGCTGCCCGGCGGACGCTATGGCATTGAAAACATTGCAAACCTTGACGGATTGCCTGCTGCTGGTGCGACGATTTTCGTCGGCGCACCAAAGCATAGGGGCGGCACGGGTGGCCCGGCCCGCGTGCTGGCCGTCGTCTGATGGCGGTTTTTCCGACCTTGAACGATCAGGCGGCGGGGGCTCGGGCCCTCGCCGTGTTTGACGATATCCGGGCCAAGCGCGGCACCGATTATGTGAACAACTTCTGGCGCGCGCTGGCTGCCGACCCGGCGTTGCTGTCTGCGATCTGGGAAAGGCTGCAAGCGGTGATGGCCCCCGGCGCGCTCGATCCGCTGACCAAGGAGCTTGTCTACATCGCTGTCAGTGTAGCCAACGGTTGCGGCTACTGCATCCATTCCCATACCGCCGCCGCCCGCGCCAAGGGCATGACGGATGCGCAGCATGGCGACCTGCTGGCGGTGATTGCCATGGCCAGCCAGACCAACGCGCTTGCCACTGCAATGCAAGTTGAAACCGACGACCGTTTCCGCGTTTGACCATCGCAAAGGATTGCCATGCCCGTCCGCATTGCCCGCGCCGATTATGCCGCCATGTATGGCCCGACCACCGGCGACAGGTTGCGGTTGGGCGACACCGACCTGATCATCGAGGTTGAACGCGACCTTACCACCTACGGCGAAGAGGTTAAGTTCGGGGGCGGCAAGGTGATCCGCGACGGCATGGGCCAAAGCCAGATCACCCGGGCTGCGGGTGCGGTCGATACCGTGATCACCAACGCGCTGATCGTTGACCATTCCGGCATCTACAAGGCCGACGTTGGCCTGCGTGACGGTCTGATCCATAAGATCGGCAAAGCGGGCAACCCCGACACGCAATCCGGCGTCACCATCATCATCGGCCCGGGAACCGAGATCATCGCAGGCGAGGGCCGCATCCTGACCGCCGGGGGGATGGACGCCCACATCCACTTCATCACCCCGCATCAGGCCGAAGACGCCCTGCATTCAGGCATCACGACGATGCTCGGCGGTGGCACCGGCCCCGCGCATGGCACGCTTGCCACCACCTGCACCCCCGGGCCATGGCACATCGCCCGAATGCTGCAGGCGCTGGATGCGATCCCGATGAATTTCGGCATAGCGGGCAAGGGCAACGCGAGCCTTCCAGCGGCCTTGATCGAAATGGTCAATGCCGGCGCTTGCGCGCTGAAACTGCACGAGGATTGGGGCACGACGCCCGCCGCCATCGACTGCTGCCTGTCGGTCGCCGACGACATGGACGTGCAGGTAATGATCCATACCGACACGCTAAACGAGTCCGGTTTCGTGGAAAACACCCTCGCCGCCATCAAGGGCCGCACGATCCACGCCTTTCACACCGAAGGGGCGGGGGGCGGCCATGCGCCGGATATCCTGAAGGTGGTGGGCCACGCTAACATCATCCCATCATCCACCGACCCGACGATGCCCTACACGGTAAACACGGTCGAAGAACACCTCGACATGCTGATGGTCTGCCATCACCTTGACCGGTCCATCCCCGAGGATGTGGCCTTCGCCGAATCCCGTATCCGCCGCGAAACCATCGCCGCCGAGGATATCCTGCACGACATGGGCGCGCTGTCGATCCTGTCGTCCGACAGCCAGGCGATGGGCCGGGTGGGCGAGGTGATCATCCGCACCTGGCAAACCGCGCACAAGATGAAGGTCCAGCGCGGTCGTCTGCCCGAGGAGACGGGACAGAACGACAACCTCCGCGTCCGCCGCTATGTGGCGAAATACACGATCAACCCCGCCATCGCGCACGGCATCAGTGCGCATATCGGGTCGGTCGCCGAGGGAAAACGCGCAGACCTTGTGCTGTGGAACCCCGCATTCTTCGGCGCGAAACCGGAAATGGTGCTGATGGGCGGCATGATCACCTGCGCCCAGATGGGCGATCCCAACGGGTCGATCCCGGTGCAGCCGATGTATTCGCGGCCCATGTTCGGCGCGCTCGGTCGGGCGCGGGGAGCCACGATGGCCACTTTCGTCTCTCAGGCCGCCGCTGCCAACGGGATCGGCGCGCAATTGGGTCTGGAAAAGACAATCCTGCCGGTCATGGGCACCCGCACCATCGGCAAGGCCGACATGATCCTGAACGACGCCCGCCCGCAGATCGAGGTGAACCCCGAAACCTACGAAGTGCGCGCGGATGGCGAACTTCTGACTTGCGAACCCGCCGCCGAACTGCCGCTCGCGCAGCGCTATTTCCTGTTCTGACCCCGCAAGGAAAGCCATGTTGCCCGCCCGCCAGATCCTGCGCCGATCCGCCGCCGACGCCGCCGATCACATCGTGCTGTCCTACGACGAACGCTTTGTGCGCCGCAAACGGCTGGTTTGCGCCAGCGGAGCCACGGTGATGGTCGATCTGCCTGAAACCGTCAGCCTGAACGATGGCGATGCGCTGTTGACCGACGATGGCCGCAAACTGGCCATTGTGGCGGCGGAAGAGCCGGTGGTGCTGATCACCGGCAACCTGCCCCGCCTTGCCTGGCATATTGGCAACCGCCATACCCCGTGCGAGGTGACCGCGACTCATCTGGTAATCCGCCGCGATCATGTGCTTGAAGACATGCTTCGGGGCCTGGGGGCGGACCTGACCCTGACCCTTGCCCCGTTCCGCCCTGAAGGCGGCGCCTACGGCCATGGCCGCACGCTTGGCCATGCGCATGACTGATGCGACAGACCTGCTGCGGCTGGTGCAATGGCTGTCGCCCGGCTTTCCCATCGGCGGCTTTGCCTATTCGCAAGGGCTGGAAACGGCGATTGCTGCGGGCGATGTCCACGACGCCGCCAGCCTGCAAGACTGGATCACGGCCATCCTGATCTTCGGTTCGGCCCGCAGCGATGCCATCCTGATCAGCCACGCCCGCGATGGTGCAGATCTGACCGACTATGCCCTAGCCCTCGCCCCCAGCGCCGAACGCCATATTGAGATGATGGAGCAAGGCCGCGCCTTCGGTCGGGCCATCGCCGCAATCACTGGCACACCACAGCCCGTCCTGCCCTATTCCCTTGCCCTTGCGCATGCGTCCCGCAACCTGAACATTCCCACCAACACCGTCGTCATGCTCTGGCTGCAAGCCGCAGCGGCGCAGCTTGCCTCGGTTGGTGTCCGTTTCATCCCGATCGGCCAGACCGACGGCCAACGCATCCTTGCCGCTTTGGCCCCCCTGATCACTCGATTGGCCGCCGACTGCGCCACCGCCCCATTGTCTGACATCGGAACGGCAACCATCGCGGCCGACCTCGCAAGCATGCAGCACGAAACGCTTCCCGTCAGGATCTATCGCACATGACCCACCTCAATGGCCCCCTCCGTGTTGGCATCGGTGGCCCGGTCGGTGCCGGCAAGACCACCCTGACCGAGCAGCTCTGCCGTGCGCTGGCCCAGCGCTGCTCGATGGCGGTGATCACCAATGATATCTACACCCGTGAAGATGCCGACTATCTGACCCGCGCCCAGGTCCTGCCCGCCAACCGCATTCGCGGTGTCGAAACCGGCGGCTGCCCCCACACCGCGATCCGCGAGGATGCCAGCATAAACCTCGCCGCCGTGGCCGACCTGCAATGCGCCTTCAACGACCTCGATCTGATTCTGATCGAAAGCGGCGGCGACAACCTCGCCGCCACCTTCAGCCCGGAACTGGCGGATCTGTCGATTTACGTAATTGACACCGCGGCCGGTCAGGACATCCCGCGCAAACGCGGGCCTGGCGTTACCCGCTCTGACCTTCTGGTGGTCAACAAGACCGACCTTGCGCCCTATGTCGGTGTCGATCTGGCCCTGCTCGAATCAGACACCAGGACAGCACGCGGCAGCCGCCCTTACGTCATGGCCCGCCTGCGTGCCGGCAACGGCGTCGCCGAAATCGTGGCCTTTCTAGAACGCGCCGGCGACCTTGCGCTGACCTGAACTCTGTCAGACCGCGTCCTTCAATTGGCGCAAGACGCGTGGCCATTGGCAAACTGGCACTCGCGGCAAACGGGCGAACGGCGCGTTCAAGGTAAGCGTCCGCCCTGACTGCAGTGCAGCATGGTCAGAGTGGGAGATATAGTGTCCACCATCGATAGTGCACGCTAGCGTGCATGCGTGGCGCGTCGAACGAAGCGGCTTTGGACGGACGAGGAAAAGCGGTCGCGCTGCTTTCAGACGGCTGCGCCGGGTGTTTCGGTGGCCCAGGTTGCGCGGCGCTATGCGGTGAACGCGGACCTGATCTTCAAATGGCTGCGCGATCTCAAGTATCGGCCGGAACCAGGGCTGATTGCAGCGGAAGCGGGTTTGCGTTTTCTGCCGGTGGTGATCGTCGCGGAGGCGAGGGCGCCTGTTGCCGACAACTGCCTCGCGTTCGACCTTGGCAGGTGGGCATCGGATGCGGATCAGCGGCAGCTATGATCCCGAGGCGCCGGCACGGCTTATCCGGGGCGTGACGGCGTAATCCCGGTTCTGGCGAATACACGGGTCTGCCTCGCGCCGGGCGTTACCGACATGCGCAAAGGCTTTGCGGCACTGGCGGCGCAAGCCAAGGCGGTGCTGAAGCAGGACCCGTTCAGTGGGCATCTCTTCGTGTTCCAGGGCCGCCCAGGTGATCTGGCAATGGTGATCTGGTGGGTGAGCTATGGTCCGCTGGTCCGAGTGACCATAGCGCAAGCAGGTAGCCTGCATGTTCCAGAAGCGGTTGGAGAAGGGGCGGATCGTCTGGCCCTCGGCCAACGAGGGGAAGGTCGCCCTGACGCTTTGCCCAGTTGTCGATGCTGCTGGAGCGCATCGACTGACGGGTGCCGCTGCGGACGCGGCGACCCTTGGTCGCGGGAAATTCTATAGGGTCATCAATCAATGATTCCCACAACGAATATAGTGGATTAACCTTCCCGCATGCTTGATCAGACCCTTACCCTGCCGGAAGCCTCAGAGGAACTGCGCAGCTTCACCGCGCGGCTTCTGGCCGAGGTGAAGGCGCAGGCGATCTTGATCGAGAAGCTGCGCCACCAGTTGGCCGGGCATCGGGCACACCGGTTTGGCGCGTCGTCCGAGACAGCGGAACACCTGCAACGGGCGCTGGAGACCAACGAGATCGCGGCTGCCGCGAAGACGGCGCGGCTGCGTTTGCCCAGAATCGAGGAATTGGACAAACCCAAGCGCCGCCCGATCCCGGATCACATTCCCCGGATGGAGGTGGCGCTGACCCCCATTGCCGATGCCCGTTCACGATACTCGGCGGTGTTGTCAGTTTCTGGTGATATCACCCGCAGACTGAACCGCAGCTTGCGCTTTGATCTGATGGCCTTTCGCTGGACAAAGGGAACAACCCGGTCAGACCCCCATCCCTACCGGCTTTGCTGGTCGTGCCGCCGTTCCCCACTTGGTGTGCAACGGCTGATCGCAGAGTTTGACAGCCTTGCGTTCTGCTAAGTGCAAAACTAGGCTTGGGCATCGTCGAAGAACATTCCACGTAAATGTGCCGTCCCGAACCGGTCGGCGATCCCGGCCATCTCCTCACTTTTCATCCAGCGTGGCGTCAAAAATCGTAGCCCAACCCCAACGCCGATGTGACTGTAAGTATGGCCAACCCAATCACCGCGCAGGGCCGCAAGGATCTGCTTGCCCAGAACCTGCGCCGGCAGGGCCTGTCAATCTGACCGCACCCGCTTTCATCTTGGCACAAATATCCCACGGGGGTCCGGGGGTGTGTAACCCCCGGCATCAGCCCCG
>JANNPZ010000035.1:0-67660 GCA_031400505.1 Paracoccaceae bacterium
CCGGATGGGCCCGGATGCGGCGGCGGTGGTGGATATCCGTTTGCGGTTCAACGGCATCGACGGCTTGCGGATCGTGGACAACTCGATCATGCCGACAATAATCTCTTCCAACACCAACGCCGCAGCGATCATGATCGGCGAAAAAGCCGCTGACATGATCAAGGCCGATCACGGGATGCCCCTTACATGATCCGACACATCGTTCTTGTCCGCTTTCAACCCTCGGTGTCCGAAGACCGGATCGCCGCCCTTTTCAGCCAGTTGCATCAGATTGGAAAAGTGGTTCCGGGTCTGCTTTCCGTCACGTCGGGCAAAAGCGAAAGCCCCGAGATGATCGAGCGCGGCTATATGCACGGGTTTGTCGCCGATTTCACCGATTGGGCGGCTTTGCAGATCTATCAGGATCACCCCGACCACAAACGTCTGGGCGCCGGGCTGGTGGCAGCGGCCCAAGGCGGGATCGACGGCATTCTGGTCTTTGATCTTCCCGTGGACGACACGCCTTTGGACTGAGGAAAGAAAGCTCTGGCCTAATCACGGCACAGACGGCAAATGACCGTGAACGCAGTTTGGCAGATTTGGACCAGATGACCGCAAATCGCAGACCAACCATCATCGACGTGGCAAAGCGCGCGGGCATATCGAAATCGACCGTCAGCCTTGTCTTGCAAAACAGCCCCGCCGTACGGGAAGAAACCCGTGCGCTGGTGCGACGCGTGATGGCCGATCTGGGCTATGTCTACAACCGTGCTGCAGCCAACATGAGAATGTCGAATGCCGGTCTGATCGGCCTTGTGATCAACGATCTGCGCAACCCGTTTTTCACCGAATTTGCCACCTCTCTGCAAATGGCCCTGGGCGAACGCGGCTATTCGACGGTTATCGCCAACACGGACGAGAACCCGAAGCTGCAGGATCAAGTCGTGAAGTCGATGATCGAACACGGTGTGTCGGCGCTGATCATGTGCCCGGCCTACGGTGACACCAGGGCCACGTTCGACGCGATTGCGCGGGGGGGCATTCCTGCGATGCAGATGCTGCGACGGGTTGACGACAGGCTCGCGTCCTTTCCCCTGATGGCGCCCGATTACCTGACCGGCAGCCGTGAAGCGACGCGGCATCTGATCGCCGTCGGTGCGCGACGGATCGCATTTGTCGGCGGGCTCGACGGACGCGCCGTGACCGAAGAACGCAAGGCCGGCTATTTGCAGGTTCTGGCGCAAGAGGGGTTGGAGCCGACCGTCATCACCGGCAAATCGAGCCGCGAGTTTGGCCGCAATGCCGCCCGTCAGCTGCATGCAGACCGCGCTGGCCTGGATGCCGCCGTGTGTTTCAACGACCTTGTGGCCCTGGGGATGCTGTCGGGCTGCCACGAGGTCGGATGGCGCGTCGGGACGGATTTCCGGATCATGGGTTTCGACGATATCGAAGAGGTCGCGCAGGCCTATCCGTCTCTGTCTTCGGTGCGATGCGACATTGCAGGGATCGGAGTCAAAGCCGCCATGACCGTTGTGGACTGGCTCGAAAACGGCAACGCCCCCCAGCCAGAGACCCGCACCGCGGTCAGCCTTTCCATCCGCCAGTCGAGCGGCGACGGCACCAGGAGTTTGACATGAGCATTTTTGACCAGATCGCAGCGATTGGCGTGGTGCCGGTCGTGGCACTTGATGACGCGCGCCACGCGATGCCGTTGGTCGATGCACTGGCCGATGGCGGGTTGAAGGTCATCGAGGTGACCTTTCGCACCGCTGCCGCTGTTGAAACCATTCGCCAGATTGCACAGCACCGCCCAGACGTTCTGGTCGGTGCGGGGACCGTTCTGAACGAGGCACAAGCCGATGCCGCGCGTGCGGCAGGTGCGATGTTTGCCCTGTCGCCCGGCATCGACCGTGCGGTTCTGGAACATGCTTTGCAGATCGGGTTGCCCTTTGCGCCGGGCATCATGACGCCGTCGGACCTGCAGATCGCCCTGCGCGCCGAGTGCAAGCTGGTCAAGTTTTTTCCAGCCGTCGCTGCGGGCGGGCTGAACATGTTGAAAAACATCGCCGGCCCCTATCTGCATACCGGGATCGGCTTCAACCCCACCGGCGGGGTAACGCGCGACAATATGACGGATTGGTTGGGCTATGGTCCGGTGCGCGCTGTGGGGGGGACATGGATTGCCAGCAGCGCCGATATCGCGGCGGAAAACTGGGATGTCATCCGCCACAATGCCGCCGAGGCGGCCAGCTTGGTTCGAAGGCTGCGCGGCAATTGAACGGGCTCATTTCAACGAAGGGACAAAAGCCTTGGGCAGTCGGGCGCCCGGATGCCGGATCACCTCGCCAGAAAACCTTTGCCCGGCGGTGACGGCCATTTCGGGCGTCTGCCCGAGCAGACGCGCCGCAAGATAACCCGCGTTGAACCCATCACCTGCCCCGGTGGTATCGCGGATACCGTGAACCGCTGGTGTCGGCAGGGTTTTGATATGACCGGCGGACAGAACCCAAACGGGCCCAGCCCCGTCCTTTACCGCGATTTCGGCTATGCCGGCGGATGCAAGGCGCGCAATCGTCGCTTTCGGTGTCATGTCGCCCCAGACCGCCGCCTCGTCGTCAAAGCTCGGCAGGGCAATATCGGTCAGTTCCAGCACCTGCGGAACGACGTGCCGCACCTCGTCCAGCGACGCCCACAGCCGGGGTCGAATGTTTGGATCGAACGACACGCGCGCGCCGTTTGCTTTTGCCTGGGCCAGCACGGCAAACAGCGTTTCACGGTCAGCCGGCGACAGGATCGCCACTGTGATGCCCGAAAGATGGATCAGCCCGGCCCCGGCAACAGCCCGCGCCAAAGCGCCCGCGTCAGAGGCCAAACCACGCGCGGCAGAGGTGTCGCGCCAATAGTGAAAGCTGCGCTCGACCCCGTTCAGCTCGATCAGGTAAAGCCCCATGATGCGCATCGGATCACGGCCGAGAACCGATACATCTAGGCCATCCGCAGTCAGCTCGGCGACAAACTCATCGGAAATCCGGTCCTGCCCAACCCGCGTGGCAAAGCCCACCGATGCGCGCCCCTGCAAAACCTGCGCCATGTGCCAAGCGGTGTTGAAGGTATCACCAGCAAAGCCACGCCGGTAGTGTCCATCACCAACCGGGGCCAGCTCTACCATCGCTTCGCCCACGGCGACCGTGTTAAGGTTCATGAATTCAGGCATCGTGCGCCTTCCCGTGGCCCGGATCAAACACCGCGCCGGTCAGCCATGCCGGCCAATCGCGCTCAAAGAACGGTTTGGCGGTGTCGTCATGGCTGCGATTGGGGCGCGAGGAAAGCTGCACCTTTCCTTCCTCCAGCCGAACCAGAATTTGTTCACCCTGATCGCGGTCACGCTCTTTTCGGAATCGCACATCGTGCAAGGGGCCGGATCTGGCCATCGGGATGGCCTCGCCTGCCGGATCGCAGATCGCCCGTGCGCCGCGGCTGCCGCCACCTTGACCGATGTAGTGATGCAAGGCTGCCAGCACCGCCTCTGAGGCAAGTGCCATTTGCTGCCATTGCAGAACCCGGGCAATCTCTCCGCCGCGCGTGAACGAAATGCCATTGTCGCGGATCGCCTGGTTCAACCGCGCTGCCGCTTGCAAAGCCGAGGCAACGTTGTCGGAATTGCACAGAATGCCCGCATGATCGCTCATCCTAGCCTGCACCTCGGCCTTGATGGTGCGAGCACTCAATGCGCTGCCTGGTTGCAGAACGCGGTCGATCTGATCCAGCGCCTGTTCAAGCAGTGTCACGATTGCGTCTTGCGCAAATGTCTGCCTCACGCCGCTTGCCGCGATATGTTCGGCGGCGCGGGTTCCCATGACCTGCCCTGAATTCAGCGCAGCCCCACCGGGACGGGTCACGCCGTGCGTTCCAGCCGCTTCGCCTATGGTATATAGCCCGTTCAGATTGCTGCGACCCCAGGTATCCACGGCAATACCGCCATTCATATGCTGGTTGTTGACAGCAAACTCCAGAGGATCGCGGCGGATATCGACCTTGTAGCGCAGGTAGAGTTCGATAGAGAGCGGGTTCATTTGGCGCAGCCGGTCGATCGGCTGTTCCTGTACCGCCCCGGCGCGACCCAGATAGGCCGCAACATCTGCATCGAGCCTTTCAAGACTGAACGACAAGTCTCCCGGCACAGGGTCTGGATTGCGGTTGAAATCCATGAACACCCGCCGCCCGGACTGAGTTTGCCGTGTGATCGCCAGATCGACAAGGCTTGATCCGAAGTCAAGCATCCGGGTGGCGTGGAACGGCCATTGATACCCTTTGCGGAAGATGTTCGAGGCCAGTTCCTGCGTGGTTCGATAATAGTCGGCCAGAAAGTTATGCTCGGTGCCCGCTGCATCGACCGAAAAGACATACGGAATGGCTTGTACATAGGTGCCCGACAGGTTCCACGGAAAGCCTTCGCGGCGGGTTCCGATGCCGAACTGGCTTTCGGTGAGGTTGACGAGGGTTACACCCGCTTCCAGCGCCAGACCCAAGGAACCGAAGCAGCCATTCGGGAACACGGAGTCTCGGTAAAGCTCCCCGGGCCCGCCTGCGGCGATGACCAGCGTTGTGCAATGAAACAGGGTCAGGCCAAGGGGATTCTCCGGCCTCTGTGCCTTTGGACGCACCGCAAGGATGCCGGCAACCCTGCGCCGGTCGCCTTGCCCTTCGACCAGAACCCGAATGCCGGTCGTCTGGTTGAAGACAGGTATCCCCAACCGGATAGCTTCGGTTGCCAGCACCTTGACCATAAGGCGCGACGTTCGCGGCCCGCAACTTGTGGCGCGGCCCACGTCATCATGGTCGGTCTTATAGCGCAGCGTGCCGCCAAAAGCGTCTTGCGGCAGCGGCAAGCCAAGGTATTGCAACGACGCCATCGCACGCACCGAACCCACCGCCTCGACATAGGCGGTGTCTTCGTCCATCGCCCCGCCGGCCCGGATTGCCCGGGCCATGTCCTTGAAGTTGTCGCCGCGGTCCGAGGTGTTGGCGGTGTGCAATGTCTGCTTGTCCGACCCCGAACAGGCCGAGGTACCACCCCAGGCACTTTGGCTGATGACCACAACATCTGTGCGGCGACGCTTCAGTTCCACCGCCGCGCGTAGGCCGGCTGCGCCACTGCCCAGAATCACGGTGCCGCAGGTGTGAACCGGCACATGGTGGCCATGCACCAGGACCGAAGTTTCAATTTCAGGCTCTGCCTCCAGTCGGGGCATGTCGATGTCGGTCAGAGCGTTCAGGATGTCTTGCGGGATGGTCTGGGCCATGGTTGCGCCTTCTCGAACTCAGGCAATCGAAACCCAGACACCACGGCGCGCGGATTCCATGCAGGCGTCAACGATCTGGCAGATGTGATGGCCGGCCTCGAATGTCGGCCACATTGCTTGCCCTGTGGTGATCGACCGGATCACCTCTGCCGCTTCGATGATCTTGGACTCGTTGTAGCCAAGCGCAAAGTTTGGAAGCGGCAGGAAGGCGCGAAACGTTTCATTCTCTGGACCCACATCAATTTCGCGGAAACCCCTGCGGCCCTTGGCATCGGCGCTGCTGTAAAACCGCAGGCGGTTCACCTCGTCATAGGTGTAGGACAAACTGCCCTTGGTGCCATAGACCTCGTAGGTCTGCATGAACTTGCGACCCGTTGCCACGCGGCTGAAATCGACCAGCCCGCGCGCGCCATTGGCGAATTTGCACAAGATATTTGTGCCATCGGGATTGGTCACATCCGACCACTGCTCTTGGCCCGTCAGTGCGGCCTGTTCGCCAAAGCCAAGCCCCGAAACCACCGGACGGCGCGGTGTTACGATGAAGTTGTCGGCGATCAGTTCGCTGACCCGACCCACCAGAAAATCCATGAAACTGAACACATGCGTACCAGTATCGCCGACGATGCCGGTCGGGGCAAGCTTCCCGTCAGCGCGCCACATGAACGGCGTCAGCGGGTCGCCATACATGTCAATGTGCTGGCAGGCCTTGAACAGCTTGATCTCGCCGATCTCGCCCGCGGAGATGATATCGCGCGCCAGATCATGGACAGGATTGCGTGGAAAGGCGTGGCCGACCCGGGTGATAAGACCCTTTGCCGCTGCGATGTCTGCCAGTTCGCGGGCCTGCGCCGCCGTATCGGCCAAAGGCTTTTCGCAATACACATGCTTGCCTGCCAGCAGTGCGGCCTTGGCCACTTCGTAGTGCAGGCTATCGGGCAGGCAGATGTCGATCAGGTCAATGTCGGGGTCCGAAATTGCATCGCGCCATGAATGCAGGATTTTGGCCCCCGGCGCACGAAAGGCCAACTCGGCCGCAGCTTTGGGATTTGCCTCGACCAGGGCCACAACTCTGGCTGTACCACCGGCGGTGCCCATGAAATGCGGAAAGGTCTGATAGGCCATCGTGTGGATCTTGCCCATCCAGCCCGCTGCGCCCAGAACTGCAACTCTGACTTCCGCCATTTCAGGTCCTTCAGATTGAAATGCACCCCAAAACCAATGCACCTTGTCGGAATCTGGGTTCATCTGTGAATATGGAACGTTCCATTTTGCTAATGTAACGTTCCAAAGTTGTCAAGATTCCTATTCAGCGAAGGCGCGTGGCAATGGCCGTTGTGTTGCGAAAAACTGCCGCTGCGGCAATGCAGGATCGCTCCGGGTGGTTTGATGCGGATGAACCCACCCAGGATCGTGGCTATCGGACTGGTAGACTCATGGCGCGAAAGGTCCGGGCCTTGGGTTGACACACTCGTTGCCCCGATATCCCGATGATCGAAGACGGGGAAAACAGCGGTATGCGCGCCGAGTTATGGGTTGACACACTCTGGTCATAGCATGCACTTTGAATAAGTGATCAATCAAATTCAGGGCTCGATCCGCCTTCGTGAAGTGAAAGTCGATAGCCACCGCAGATAAGCGATGCCGTGATGAAAAAGGATCTGGTCACCTTGCCGAACCTTCGTTTTTCAAAACCTCTCGCCGTATCGACTCTGGCTTTTCCGCCTGCAAAGACATCAGCCCCAAAGTTCCGAATTGGCGGCCAGCGCGTACGATATCTTCCGAAAACCCGTCGGAAAAAACCGGTCAGACTGGTCTGGGGCGCGCGCCTTTTGGTAACAGCGATCACGTTCTCGGGACATGTGCCTTCGATTTTTGTCTGCGTGGCTGGTCCCTGCCGGCCTGATCGACTTAGCAACAAAGGAGTGACTGAAAATGGACGTCCTTGACCAACTTGGTGCCCTTCGTGAAGGCAAGCTAAGCCGCCGGGCTTTCAATCGCTCGCTGTTTGCGCTTGGCATCAGCACTGTGATGATTCCGGTGCTGCCGCGCCGGACGATTGCATCGCCCGCGGATCACGCGACCTGGTTTACCTGGGGCGGGTTCGATGTTCCGGACTATTTCGACGAATACGTGGCCAAGCGTGGCGAGCTGCCCAACTTTTCAACTTATGGGTCGGCGGAAGAGGCGCTGAACAAACTGCAGTCGGGCTTTGTTGCCGATATTGCCATGCCCTGCATGACGGATGTGCCGCGCTGGTCGGATACCGGCCTGTTTCAGCCGATCGATACGTCGCGCCTGTCGAACTGGGCCGATATCATGCCCGATCTTTGGAATGTTCCTTATAACCTCAAAGACGGCAAGCCGTGGCTGGTGCCATGGGAGTGGGGTCAGACCTCTATCGTCTACCGGACAGACATGTTCGAGCTTCAGGGCGAAGAAAGCTGGGACATGCTTTGGGACCCGCGCTATGCCGGGCGACTTGGAATGCTGGGCGGGGGCGGTGATGCATGGTGGTGTGCCGCGATCAAAGCGGGCGTGCCCTTTGATCAGATCCATACCGATGAAGCGTTCGCGAAAATCTCTGCAGTGCTGCGTGAACAGCGCCCACTGATCCGAGTCTATTCCGATGATACGACCTCGACCGATACCGCCTTGGCGGCGGGTGAACTTGTGGCCTGCATGGCCTGGAACAGTTCGGCCGTCAGCCTGATCGGCCAGGAGGTTCCGGTCAAGTTTGCCAAGCCCAAGGAAGGTGCACTGACCTGGGTTTGCGGGCAGATGCTGCATGCACAGGCCCCCAATCTCGACAGCGCTTATGATATTCTGGATTCACTGCTCAGCGAGGCAGCGACGGCCGCTCTGATCACCGGGTCTGGTTATGGCGGAAGCAATCGCAAGGCCTATGACAGGTTCACCGACGAAGAACTTGCCGCTTTGGGTCTGTCGCGCAATCCGATGGAAATCCTCGAGGCGGGGCATCTTGGCATTCCGCAGACCGCCGAGTGGGACCGCCGGATGACCGAGACCTGGGAGCAGATCAAGCTTGGCTTCTAGACCCTGACGCCGCCTAAGACCTGACTGGGGACCCTGAACCATGACGCTTTCTGCTGGGCAATCCTTGCGTGTTGTGCCTTCAAGTGCACTGGTGCGTTTCCTGCACCGGCACGAAGGCTGGCGCGGCTATCTGTTGATGGCTCCGGCGCTGTTGCTGATGGCGGCTGCGATCATCTTCCCCATCGGGATGACCCTGGTGATGAGCACATGGTCGCTGTCGGGCTATGATACGGTGACAACGCCTGGTCTGAGCAACTACACAGCAATGGCAGATCATCCGATGTTCAGGGTGCTGATCTTGCGGTCATTGACCATCTCGCTGACTTGCACGGCTTTCACTGTTCTTCTGTGCTACCCCATGGCCTATTACGTCGCTTTCCATGGTGGTCGCTACAAGGCGCTTTGGATGATCGTGATGACCCTGCCCTTCTGGACCAGCTACCTTCTGCGCGTCTTTGCTTGGAAAGTGGTGCTGGGATACGAAGGTGTGCTGAACACGGCGTTGCTGGGTCTGGGTATTGTCCAGGAACCGGTCTCGGCGTTTCTTTACAGTCAGACGGCCGTGACAATCGTCCTTGCCCATTCCTGGGCGGCCTTTGCCCTTTTGCCGATGTATGTCAGCCTCGAAAAGATCGACCGCAGCTATCTGGAGGCTGCCGCCGATCTTGGCGACAGCCCGGCACGAAGGTTCTGGCGCATCACTTTTCCATTGTCTCTGCCGGGCGTCGTTGCGGCCTTCATCATGATGTTCGTACCGACGGTGGGCGAGTACATCACGCCCGCCATGGTCGGCGGGCCGGACGGGATGATGATCGGCAACCTCATCCAGGCGATGTTCGGGCCGATGAACAACTGGCCCGCTGGTGCAGCGCTTGCAGTGGTTATGATGCTGACCATCGGGCTCGCCGGGCTGGTCTTCGTCGTCCTCGACCGGTTACTGCGGAGGTAGGGCATGGCACGCTACACCGGATTCCATGCCCCGAACCACACGCTTGCGATTTATGCTGCGGTCTTTGCCTTCGTCCTCTACTTGCCCATCCTGTTCATCCCGATCTTCTCGTTCAACTCGGGCGTCTATGTGAAGTTCCCGCTCGAGGGCTTTACTTTGCAGTGGTACGTCAACCTTCTCGGCCGCGAACCGCTGAAGGCGGCGTTCTGGAACAGCGTCAAGATCGCCGCCGCCGTCAGCGTGTTGTCCACCGTCATCGCAGTTCCGGCCGCACTGGCCATTGCGCGCTACCGGATGCCCGGCAAGGCGCCCGCCGTCAGCTTCATGATGCTGCCGCTGGTCCTGCCGGGACTGATCATGGGCGTGGCGCTGCTGGGCCTCTTGAACCGGATGGGGGTGACGCTGTCGTTGGTCACCGTGACCATCGGGCATATGGTGATCTGCCTGCCCTATGCGATCTCGGTCCTGCTGCCGAGGTTCATCGGCTTCAACCGATCGCTGGAAGAAGCCTCGGCCGATCTGGGTGAGCCGCCCTTGCGCACCTTCTGGCGGGTGACGCTGCCCTGCAACTATCCCGGCATCCTGGCCTGCGTCTTGATGACCTTCACCATATCATTCGATGAGTATTTCATGGCTTTCTTCCTAAGCGGTCCGAAATCGACCTTGCCCATGTACATCTGGGGTCAACTTCGCTTTCCGCAGGACTTTCCCTCTCTTCTGGCGCTCTCGACGCTGATCCTGCTGTTCAGTTTCGTGCTGATCTTCACCAGCTTGCGCCTAAGCAAGGTCGGCCAGACGGCCCAGACGGGGGCACTGAAATGATCTCGGTCCGCAAAGTCAGCAAGTCCTTTGGCCGGGTGCAGGCCGTGCAGGATGTGTCGCTAGAGATCCGTGCGGGCGAGTTTTTCTCGCTTCTGGGCGCATCGGGATCGGGCAAGACCACGCTTTTGCGGATGATCGCGGGGTTCGAGGCTGTGACCGCAGGCCAGATCCTGATCGAGGGTCAAGAGATGCAGGACCTGCCGCCGCACCTGCGCCCGATCAACATGGTGTTCCAGAACTATGCGATTTTCCCCCACCTGAACGTGCATGACAACATCGCCTACGGGCTGCAGCGATTGCGTCTGCCCAAGGTCGATCAGGCCCGCATGGTGGACGAAATGCTCGAGATGATCGCGCTTTCGGGCTATGGCATGCGCAAGGCCAGCCAATTGTCAGGTGGGCAGATGCAGCGCGTGGCGCTGGCACGGGCACTGATCCTGAAGCCCAAGGTGCTGCTTCTGGACGAGCCTCTTGGCGCACTCGACAAGCAACTGCGCGAGCAGATGCAGCTGGAGCTACGGGGACTGCAAAAACAACTCGGGATCACCTTCATCCTGGTCACGCATGACCAGGAAGAGGCTCTGACCCTGTCGGACCGCGTGGCCGTGATGGCGAATGGCTGGGTGATTCAGGTCGATACGCCGGCGGGCCTTTACGACCATCCAAAGAATCGTCAGGTCGCGGGTTTTGTGGGCACGATGAATTTCTTCGACGCTGTCGTGTCCGTTCATGGCCAGGACCGCGTCGCCGATGTTGCGGGCCTTGGACGGCAGATGCTGAACGGGCAGGCCGGGCCACATGGCAATTGCGCCAAAGTGCTGGTGGCCATTCGACCGGAAAGCCTGGTGCTGAGTTCGACCGAGCCCGGGCCAGGCAAACCCTCTGTCCCGGGCAAGGTGGAAGCCCGCCAGTATCTGGGCGGCCGCCAGATCCTGCATGTGGCGGTCGAAGGCCGCGCAACGCCTGTGGCCGTTTCAACCTTTGCCCATCGCGGAGAGGACTCTTGGGCGGGCAGCGAGGGCCGGCCGGTCTGGTTGACATGGGGACCAGAGGCCATCAACGTCATCGACCCTGATTGATCAATGTTCCACCGGCGGACCAGACATGACACAGAAAGACAAAATCCCAGTGCAGCCAAGAACCAGCAGAGACCGCGCCAAGGCCGAGCGGCGGCAGGCGTTGATCGAGGCAACCATCACCTCGATTGCCGAATATGGGCTTTCGGGCACCACCATCGCACGCGTTACCGAAATTGCGGGCACGTCGATCGGGTTGGCAAGTTTCTACTTCGAAAGCAAGGAACGGCTGTTCGAGGCTGTGCTGCAACACCTTGCCGATCAAGAGCGCAACCTTTGGCAGGATCGCCTTGCCGATGCCAATCAGACCCCGGCCGAACGATTGGTTGCCCTGGTCGATGCGCGGTTCGACCCTCGCGTCTGCAACCCCAGGACGCTTTCGGTATGGTTCGGGTTCTGGGGCGATGCGGGCGCGCGCGCGATCTATCGCCGGATTGTCGAAGCGACGGATGACGCGCGGCTGGCCGCAACTGTCAGCCTGATCGAAAGCCTTGGACAGGGCGCAGGCGATGCGCTGCGCGATGCCGAGCAGACGGCGCTGGGGCTTGAAGCCTTCTATGACGGTCTATGGCTGAATCTGCTGCTTTATCCCGATGACTTCAGGCGCGTCGCGTGCCGCCAACGCGCGGTCGAGCATTTGGCCGCCCTTTTCCCAAATCATATCAATGCCCTGCAGACGGTCGCGGCGCGGACGACGACCGGCAGTGCGCCTGTGCAAAGGACCTGACCCATGGCCCGCGATCCGCGCTATGATATCCTGTTCGAACCTGTTCGCATCGGCCCGGTGACGACGAAGAACCGCTTCTATCAGGTTCCGCATTGCACCGGGATGGGCTGGGTTCGTCCCCGCACCCTTGCCGAAATGCGGGGCGTCAAGGCCGAAGGCGGCTGGGGCGTTGTGAACACCGAATACTGCTCGATCCATCCGGCGTCAGATGATCAGCACTACATCTCGGCCACGCTTTGGGACGACACGGACGTGCGCAATCATCGGCTGATGACCGACAAGGTCCATGCCCATGGCGCGCTGGCGGGGGCAGAGCTGTGGTTTGGCGGATCGCGCACCGCGAATATCGCCACAAGGCTTGTGCCGATGGACGTCGGCAGCCGCCCCAATGGCGTGGGCCATCCGTTCCAGTCGCGCGAGATGGACAAAGAAGATATTCGCAACCTGCGCCGCTGGCATCGGAATGCGGCGCTTCGTGCCAAGGCGGCGGAGTTCGATATCGTCTATGTCTACGCCACCCACGGCTATCTGCTGGCGCATTTCCTGGATCCGGAAACCAACACCAGATCCGACGAATACGGCGGGTCCCTTGAAAACCGCACCCGGCTGGTCCGCGAATTGATCATGGAAACCAAGGACGCCGTGGGCGACCGTTGCGCCGTGGCTGTCCGCTTTGCCGCTGATGCCGAGGCTGGCGAGGATGGCCAGCCGATCCTGGGCGAACGTCAGGACATGTTCGAAATGATGGCCGAGATGCCCGACCTTTGGGACATCAACATCGCGGATTATTCGCTGGAAATGGGCGCATCGCGTTTCGTCAGGGAAGGCGCGCTGGAACCCTACATGCAATGGATTCGCAAGGCGACGACAAAGCCGGTGGTCACGGTCGGTCGCTTTACCTCGCCCGATACGATGGCGCGCTGGGTCAAGTCCGGTCTGACCGATCTGATCGGGGCCGCGCGGCCTTCGATCGCCGACCCCTTTATCCCGAAGAAGATCGAAGAAGGCCGCATCGAGGATATCCGCGAATGCATCGGCTGCAACATCTGCTACTCGGGTGACAGCCTTTCGGTGCCGATCCGCTGTACGCAGAACCCAACGATGGGCGAAGAGTGGCGCTATGGCTGGCACCCCGACCGGATTGCGGCGCGGGGGTCTGACACGCAGGTGCTGATCGTGGGTGCCGGGCCTGCGGGTCTGGAGGCGGCCCGCGCCCTTGGCCAGCGAGGCTACAGCGTGGCCTTGGCCGAAGCGGACCGTGTTCTGGGTGGAAGGGTGGTCCGCGAGTCTGGCCTGCCGGGCATGCGCGAGTATATCCGGGTGCGCGACTGGCGCGAAGGCCAGATCGCCAAGATGCCCAATGTCGAGGTTTTCCGCGAAAGCCGCCTGACGGTCGAGGACATCCGCGAATTTGGCGCGGATCACGTCGTGATCGCAACTGGCGCCCGCTGGCGTCGCGACCTCTTCACCGGAGCGCGGTTCGAACCCATCGCCGAGGACGGAGTTCCCGTCCTGACCCCCGACGACATCATGGACGGTCGTCTTCCCGAAGGCCCGGTCGTCGTTTATGACGCCGATGGCTATTACATGGGCGGGGTGATCGCGGAAAAACTGCGCGCGGCCGGGTTGGACGTGACGCTTGTCACACCCGATGACAAGGTCTCACGCTGGGCCGAGAACACCGGCGAAGGCTGGCGGGTGCCCGGGCATCTTATGCGTCTTGGCATCACCCTGCTGACGGCGCATGCGCTGTCGTGGTTTGACGGCGAAACGGCCACCTTGGCTTGCGTCCATTCCGGACGTGAGCGTGCGTTGCAGGCAAGGGGGCTGGTCCTTGTCGGCCAGCGCGCGCCGGTCGATGATCTCTTCAGGGCGCTGCGCTATTTGCCCGATGGCAACCATACAAAACTGCCGTTTATATTGGCCCGCATCGGCGACTGCGAAGCCCCGGCGATCATCGCTGCGGCGACCTATGCCGGGCACCGCTATGCGCGCCAGTTGGACGCCGATGTCGATATCGATCTGCCCATGCCGCACGACAAGGTGGATGTGGGTCTGGTCGCTCCTGCGCTACTGGCAAGAGCCGCGGAATGATTGCAGTGCCCCTATCTGCAATCTGGGTCAGGGCTGTCGTGTGTGTAGTGTTGGCAGCCCTGATCTTTCTATTCGGACGGTGGGTCGTCTTCCCATCGCCCGCCACGTCCGATGCTGCGCTTTCCTGCAGCAGTTGCGATGCGCGCCACCAAAGGCTGCGCCAAGACCCCCCCATCCGAAGGAGCCCCTGATATGAGCAAGGCCCCCCTGAACCCCGTTACATCCGCAGAACTCGCCGTCCTTTTGCCCCAGGTGCTTGCTGCACCCAAAGATCAGGGGCAGGTGCGCCTTTTGTGCAGCCGCCCGAAGCCCAACGCCCGCACCTTTCCGGAAGTCTTCGGGGTCACGCGCAGCCACGGCGTCGAGGGCGATTTCGAGATGTCGCGGCCCTGGCTGGTTCTGCCCGATGGCAGTCCTGATCCGCGCAACCAGGTGTCAATCCTGTCCTGGCGCGTCCTAGACATGGTCTGGCGCGAAAGAAACCCGCTGGCCTACCCGGGCGACAACATCGCCGTCGACATGAACCTGACCGAGGAAAACCTTCCCGTCGGCACGCTGCTGGCTGTCGGCACCGCTGTACTTCGCATCAGCGACGAGCCGAACGACGGCTGCGCGAAATGGAAGGTGCGGTGCGGTCGCGACGCCCAAGCTTGGGTCGGGGCGACGGATCACCTGCCGCTGCGACTGCGGGGGCTGTTTTGTTCGGTGGAACAGGACGGTGTCATCCGGCTTGGCGACATGATGCGCCGCCTCTGAGCCGTCATCTAGGAAGGATTCCCCATGTCCGCCACGCCCCCCCGCCGTCCCATCCGCATTGATCCCGGTGCAGTCCGGCTTGCGCCTCTGGACCTTGATCCAAAGGCATTCCAATCCTCGTTGCCGGTGCAAAACTACCATCTGATCTTCGAGGACGCGGCGATTGGCATGGCCGTGGGCATTTGGGACACCACATCCATGCAAGAGGCTTTTGGCCCCTATCCGGGCGACGAGTTTATCTCGGTGCTGGATGGCAGCTTTTCTATTCTTGATGCGCAAGGCAGGGCGGTTACCGGCTTTGCCGGGCAAAGCGCCACGTTCCGCAACGGCATTCCGGTCAGCTGGAAGCAAGAGGGATACCTGCGCAAGATCTACCTGACCCTGATGGACCCCGCAGCCGGGACACCCGTGATTGCCTCGGCAGAGGGGGGTGTGATCGTGCTTGCCGGTCAACCCTCGGTCCCCGGGGCAGGCGGCAACAGCCGCGTTGTCTTTCGCAACGATGCCGGCACCATGTCGGTCGAACACCGCATTCACCAAGGCCAATCCCTGCCGGCCGCCTTCGCTGCGCGGCACGAGTTGTGTCGTGTCCTTTGCGGTGAGATGGTGCTGACGGACGACACCGGGGACCGCCACCAAATTGGCACCGATGATCACGTCTTCATTCCGAAAGGTGCGGTGGTTGCGCGCAACATCGCCGACGGCACCGAAACCTATCAGGTCTTCGTCACGGCCTGATCCAACAGGAAACTCCGACTGCCATGCTCCAGACCCTGCCCACCCATGCCCGGATCGTCATCATCGGTGGCGGCGCGATCGGCTCGTCGATCGCCTATCACCTTGGCCGCATGGGGGTCAGCGATGTCGTCTTGCTGGAACGCGACAAGCTGACCTCGGGCACGACCTGGCACGCGGCGGGGCTGATTGCCTCGGGTGGCATGTCGAGCGAAACGCTGATCTGGATCGAGCAATACACCCGGCAGCTTTACCTTGACCTGCCAGCCGAAACGGGTTTGTCAACCGGCTTTCGCCAGTGCGGCCATATCCATCTGGCGTGTGACGCCGACCGCCGCGAGGTTCTGAAGCGGGATGCGAACTTTGTCCGAACCCAAGGGGTAGAGCGGTTCGAACTGTCGCCCGCCGAGATCAAGGCGAAGTTCCCACTGATCGAGACGGCGAGCATCCTGTCGGGCTTCTGGACGCCGACCGACGGGCGCGCCAATCCGGTTGACGCGACCATGGCAATGGCGGCAGGGGCACGGGCAAGGGGCGTTCGCATCATTGAAGGCACGCCCGTTACCGATTTCGTTCTGAACGGGTCGCGCGTCGCCGGTGTCGTCACGCCAAAGGGCAGGATCATGGCCGACAAGGTGGTCCTCGCCACCGGCATGTGGTCGCGGCAACTGGGCGCAAAGATCGGGGTCTCGGTGCCCTTGCAGGCGGCTGAGCATTATTACCTTCTGACCGAACCCCTGACAGGCACGCACCCCGACATGCCGGTGGTCGAGGATCCGACGACCTTTACCTACGTCCGCGAGGAAGGCGGCGGCTTGCTCTTTGGCCTGTTTGAGCCGGAAGGGGCTGCATGGAACCTGAACGGCATTCCCGACAACTCCAGCTTTGCCACCCTGCCGCCCGATTGGGACAGGATGACGCCGTTCCTTGAAGCCGCCTTTGAACGCTATCCGGTGATGAAGACGGCGGGGATCAAAACCTTCTTCTGCGGCCCGGAAAGCTTTACCCCCGACGGGTCCTATCTGATCGGCGAGGCACCCGAGGTTGACGGGCTCTATATGGCCACCGGCCTCAACTCGCTGGGGATCCTGTCGGCAGGCGGCGTCGGCCATATTCTGGCGGAACTGTTGACCACCGGGGCCTCGAGCCAGGATATCACCGGGCTTGATATCGCCCGAACCCGCCCCCATCAGGCGACCCGCCATTTCCTGGGCGCGCGGATCCCCAAGTCGTTGGGCTATACCTTTACCTATGGCCCGCTGCCGCACTGGCACCACAAGACCGCACGCGGGATGCGACGGCTTGCGTTGCATGACCGGTATGCCGCGATGGGGGCCTATTTCAACGAGCTGTCCGGCTGGGAGATGCCCTATTGGTTCTCGCCCGACGCGCCACCACCACCGGTCGATCATGCGTCGCATGCCCGCCAACCCTGGCACGCGCTTTCAGCGCGCGAGCATCATGCAACCCGCACCGCCGTGGGGCTTTTCGACAAGAGTTTCATGGCCAAGGTGATGGTCCAGGGTCGCGATGCGCTGGCCGTGCTGAACCGGGTCAGCGCCAATCAGATCGATGTGCCGATCGGGATGAATGTTTATTCGCAATGGCTCAACCATCAGGGCGGCATCATCAGCGACCTGACGATCACCCGAACGGGTGCGGCAGAGTTCCTGCTGATCACGGGCGATATCTTGCAATCCACGACCACGGCCTGGCTGCGCCGCCAGACCCGCGATGACGAGCACTTTTCCGTGACCGACGTGACCAGCGCCTATACGATCCTGTCGCTGCAAGGCCCGCGCGCGCGTGACATCCTGGCCGGCATGACCGGCGCGGACCTCTCGACCAAGGCCCTGCCGTTCCGCGCGAGCCGGTTTCTTGATATCGGCCCGGTCCCGGTTCGCGTCGTGCGCGTCACTTACATGGGTGAGTTGGGCTATGAACTTTACATCCCCACCGAATACTCTCACGCCGCCTATGACGCGCTGCTCGATGGCATCCGCGCGGCAGGGGTGGAGCCTGTACATTGCGGCATGATGGCGCTGGAATCGCTGCGGCTGGAAAAGGGCTATCGCGATTTTGCGGTCGATATCGACAACACCGACACGCCCCTGCACGCGGGCCTTGGCTTTGTCGTCGATTTCACCAAACCCGATTTCATCGGCCGCGCGGCACTTCTGGCACAAAAAGCCGCAGGACCCCTGACCCGCCGCATCGTGCAGTTTGTGCTGCAGGATGGCGGGCCCATGCTTTTTGGCAACGAACCCATCCTTTGTGACGGTCGCGATGTCGGCTATATCCGCGCGGGCGCCTATGGCCCGACGCTTGGTGCATCGGTCGGGCTTGGCGTGGTCAGCCACGCAGACGGAATCACGACCGAAATGCTGCGCCGCCACCGATGGGAGGTCGAGGTCTGCGACACCCGCATCGCGGCTACGGCTTCGCTGACGCCCCTTTACGACCCGAAGGGCGACCGTGTCCGGCAATAAACTCTCCCTTGATGTGCTGGTGATCGGCGCAGGCGTGGCGGGCCTTGGCGCTGCCCGCATTTTGCAGGACGCGGGCGCGAGGGTCACCGTGATCGAGGCCCGCGACCGCATCGGTGGGCGCACGCATACCAGCCACCTGTGGCCCGACTTGCCCGTTGACCTTGGGGCAAGCTGGATCCACGGGACAAAAGGCAACCCGGTGACGGAATTGGCCAAGGCGCAGAGGTTGAAGATCACGCCGACGACTTATGCCCGATCCCTGACGTTCGACGAGGGCGGTCGAAAGATCGAATTCGTCGGGGCGGCGAAACGGGCGTTGAAGCTGGTCGAGGCCGCCCGCGAACGGTTCTATGACGCTGCAGCCGACATGTCGCTGCAAGACGCGGTCGAGGCGTCGAAAGACTGGCGCATGCTGTCCCCCCAGGATCGCCGGATCGCACGGCTGGCAATCAACACGCGGATCGAACACGAATACTCGGGCGACTGGAGCCGCCTTTCCGCCTGGAACTTCGATCAGGGCAAGGACTTTCCCGGCCATGAGGCGATCGTTTCGCCCGGCTTCGGTCCGATCCTTGCCCATCTGGCAAGCGGCATCGACCTGCGCCTTGGGGAACCGGTCAGCGCCATTGCGCCAACCCTTCGGGGGGTCGAGATCACGACGACCAAGACCACGCACCAGGCGGCCTGCGCGATTGTCACTCTGCCCTTGGGTGTCTTGCAATCGGGCTCCGTGCGGTTCGCCGAACCGCTTGGGAAAATGCGGCGGCG
Organism: Paracoccaceae bacterium; assembly: GCA_031400505.1. GTDB lineage: Bacteria > Pseudomonadota > Alphaproteobacteria > Rhodobacterales > Rhodobacteraceae > JAIYDJ01. Next base: position 18,753 of record JANNPZ010000035.1, read on the forward strand.
CGCCATCGACGCCCTTGCCATGGGTCTTTTGAACAAATGCGTCCTGCGGTTTGACCGGGCCTTCTGGCCTTCGGATGTGGACTGGATCGAATTCTTGGGCCCGGTCGAAAACCTGTGGGCTGACTGGACCAGCCTGCTGCCCGCCACGTCCCAGCCGATGCTCATGGGCTTCAATGCCGCCCGCGTGGCAGACGAGGTCGAGACCTGGGATGACCGCGCGACCACGGCATCCGCCGTGGCGGCCCTGCGCGCGATGTTTGGCAGCGCGGTCCCTGACCCCATCGGCAGCCAGATCAGCCGCTGGCGACAAGACCCCTTCGCCTTGGGCGCCTATTCGTTCAAACCGGTCGGCGCCTGCCGAAAGGACCGCAAGGCGCTTTTTGGCGCAGACTGGGACGGCAAGCTTTACTTCGCGGGCGAGGCGACCTCGGCCAACCAACCCTCCACTGTCCATGGTGCGTTGATCACCGGCCGCATGACCGCCCAGGCGCTGCTTGCGCGTGCCAAGACGGGATGATCCCGGCCCTGCGCGTAGTCCGTTCGACCCTGCGCGGCCCGAAGGGATGAACCCTGTTCGCGCCTTGTTCGACTCCCCTTGCTGCAGGGCCTGCAATCGGGATCGCAGGACGCAGTGCAAAGGTGCTAGACCTGATCACACTGTCGATCAAAGCCCCGGATCCAGCATTGAAAGCGCGTGTTGCGCGCCACAACAGGAAAGCCGCCTGCATCATGACCGATCCTCGACTTGCCTTTGCTGCGGACCTTGCCAAGGAGGCGGGGTTGCTTGCCCAGCATCTGCGTCGCCAGCCGGCCGGATTGCAGGTGACCCGCAAGGGGCCGCAGGACTTTGTGACCGCCGCCGACCTCGCCGTGGAAAAGCTGGTGCAGGACCGCATCGCCGCGGCTTTTCCGCGCGAAGGTCTGCTGGGCGAAGAGGGGGGCCTGCGCGCTGCGACACCGGGCGAGGGGGTCTGGATCGTCGATCCGGTCGATGGCACGACGAACTATCTGCGGGACCTTGCGGATTGGGGTGTGTCGATCGCGTTTGCCGGTCCGCATGAATTGACGCATGGCGTGATTTTCCTGCCCGATCTGGATCTTTTGGCGATCGCTGGACCGGGTCAGCCGACGTTGCTGAACGAAAGACCGGTGCGGGTGTCCACCCGTGCCACGCGGGACCAGACCGTTGTGGCTCTTGGCACATCCCCCCGCGAGCCTTTGGCCGATCATTTGGCCCGCATCGGCAGACTGCGCGAAAACGACTGCGAATACCGCCGTGCAGGGGCCGCGACCGTCGGGTTGATGGGGGTGATCACCGGGCGGACTGAGGCCTACCACGAACAAAGTCTGCACATCTGGGATGCCGCCGCCGGGATCGTTCTCGCTCGCGGGGCAGGCGGACAGGTGGTGCATGCCGAATTGCAGCAGCATCTGATGACGCCGTCAGAAGTTCTGGTCTGGAACGGGCAGGACAAGGCCCTGCCGGGCCTTCTTCTTGCACGACCCGAAGCCTGAGCAAAAATCAGGAATTTCGGGGAAAGCGGCCTAACCTATCGCGATCAGATGGTTATCCCAGGACGGGCCGCCGCTTTTCAGCGGCTGCAGACCCGCTCTCGAACATGCCCACAAGGCCCCCAATCCGTCGCTTGCCATGAACGCGCCACCGAACGCGGCCACACCGCAAAGATCGGCGCGGGCGTGGGTGGCAAGATGCGTCCCGTCGGCTGCGTGGATCATGATCACTCCACCATGGGGCGAAGTGACCGCAATCGACCCATCTGCCGCCATCGCGATGGACCCGGCATAGCCCTTCATCCGCTGCGCTTGGTCTTCGGGCACGGCACAAAGGCGGGGGGTTGTGCCCGGTGTCCAAAGGCCAAGCAGGGGCAAGGTTTCGGCCGGATCGCCTTCCCATTGCATCGCAAATGCCACAGTTCCGTCCGCGCCTACGGCAAGGTGGCGGATGGAGTTTTGCGCAAGGTCCGGGGCAAGCTCGGCTTGATCCCTGATTGCACCATCGACCGACAGCCGCGTCAGGTTGGGGCGCATCGTAGCCAGGTTCAGTTTGGTGCGGTCGTCCGGATCGGTTGCAATGCCGCCATTCGCGACGACCAGCGATCCGTCCGACAGCCGTTTCAAATCATGCGGCCCGATCCCGCCGGACGACCATTCGCCGATGCGGGAAAAGCCGGCCGTTTCCCACAGCCCGATGCGGCCCGCAGAGGTTTCGGCCACCACTTCGGACGTGTAAAGCACGGACCCGTCCGACGAAAACGTGCCGTGGCCGTTGAACTGGCGACCCTCTGGCGGGGCAATGCGATGTTTGATCGCGCCAGTTGCGCAGTCGATCACCAGGGCAAAGGCGCCCGGCCTGCGGGCAAAGGCAACGGCCAGGGTACGGGTCGGATGGGCCGCTGCGGCATGGCCTCGGCCCGGCAACCCGATCTGGAAAAGGCTTTGCCCCGTCGCTGACAGTCCGTGCAGCACGAAAGCCTCGCCCGACTTTCCCGCCGCCAGACAAACCGGACTGCCAACATCGGCCCAGCCCGGCTTTGGCAACGCGGTTGCGGCCAGACCCGCCAGAAATGCGCGACGCGTGGCCATCAGTCGCCATCCTGCGAATTGAATCCGATGCCCACACCCAGCGCCGGGGCAAGTTCGGCAATCGCCGTGTCGCGGGCATGCCTGACCGCTTGTTGAAGGATTTCGACCTTGAGACGGCCCTGCGGTGATGCAACGCCGGCAAACACCGGGTCTTGCAGCCCTTCGGCCGACGCGATTGCCCGATCAAAAGCCGCGACGGTCAGGGTGCCTTGCGAAGTCAGAGTCAGCGCCATCGCCCGCATGGCCTGCAACGACACCACCACGTTGCGCAAGCTGCGGGCCGACGCCCGCGATTCTGCCAGTTCGGGCCGTGGGCGGTCGAAGTCGCCCAAGGGTCTGCCAAGCCGCTGATCGGCGAGAAACTCCAACCCCGTGGCAAGCTGGGTGAACAGCGCCTGCCGCGCCTCGGTATCGCTCAGAAAAAGGATGTTTCCCACCTCGCCAGCCGAAACAAGGCTGTCGCCATATCCATCTGTCCAGCCCGATTGCACCTCGCCAGCAAGGCGGGCCAGATCGGTTGCCGTGGCGCGGATCAGCGGGCAAGGATCGACAGGAAGGGCATCGACGGGGAAAAGCAACCGCTCCAGCCCCGCAAGGCCCCGCGCGGCCACGGACTGTTCGGCAAAAACCGCAGGGGCAAGTTTGGCCGGATCGCCGGTCATGAGCGCGCGTTGGGCCTTTGCCCCCAATGCCTTGGGGTCGGGCCAGAAGGCGATGGCAAGGCCACGGCCATTGTCTTCAACAGGCCCCATGCGGATGTGCTGGATTGCCATCCAGGCGTCATATGTCGTGTGGAACGCCGGTTTGATCCCTTCTGCATCACAGGTGGTCTCGGCTTGCGCGGCAAGACTGCGGGCGGCCCCGGCAAAGGCGGCATAGCCGGGCTGGATGTGATTTCTGACCACGTCCGGCACATCGGCCATCGCCGGGGCGGCAAGGGCAAGGCAAAGGGCAAAACAGCGGATCAGCATCACAAGCTCTCCAGAAATTTGATCAGCGCTTCGCGGTCCGCCTTTGGCATGGCGACCGCGCCATCGCGCGACGTTTGCGCTTCGCCACCGTGCCACAGGATCGCCTCGAGCAGGCCGCGCGCCCGCCCGTCATGCAGAAACTGGGTGTGGCCGCTGACGGCATGGGTCAGCCCGATACCCCAAAGCGGCGGCGTCTTCCATTCCCGCCCCGTGGCGCGGCCTTCGGGGCGGTTGTCGGCCAACCCTTCGCCCATGTCGTGCAGCAGAAGATCGGTATAAGGCCAGATCAGTTGAAAGCTCTGTTCCGGCTGGCCGTTCAGCCGGTGGGTGACATGCTTGGGGGTGTGGCAGACGCTGCAATTCAGCGCGTGAAACACCGCCTTGCCGCGCAGAACATCGGCGTTGGCGACATCGCGCCGTTCCGGCACGCCCAGGTTGCGGGCATAGAACGTCACCAGTTCAAGGCTTTGGTCATCAACCTCCAACCCGTCGCGAACCCCCGGTTCCTGGCCGTGGGGCGCTTCACGGCAAGCGGACTGCGCTGTGGTGCAATCGCTCCAGGGTGCAGGGTGCAAGGACGTCGATAGCCCCATGTCACCCGAAAACGCGCCTGCCGACTGTTCGCGCACCGTCGGCGCACCGGCCTTGAGGCCGAAGCGCCCGAGCATCGGCACGCCAAACTCCACCGACGGCACGATCTGCGCCCGCCCCGATATGCCGTCGCCATTCGCATCATCGGGGTCTTGCAGCGCAAGGATATCCGCCGCCGGGATCGCCTCCAGCAACCCCAGCCCGATCATCGGGGGGGCCACGCGGGGCGACAGCATCGTATCCGGGTGCAAGGGGCCATTTCCGGGGCTGCCGACCGAATAGATCGGCCTGCGCAGAGAGATCACCGTGCCATCGGCCAGCGTTACGGGGACGTCGCCATAGGCGATCTCCATCCGCCCTTCCGCCACATGGCCGGGGGTCGCGAAATCCTGCAACTGTCCGCCATAGGTCGGCTCATTCTGCGTGGTCAGCCAATCAGCAATCAGGGGCGGTGTGGCGCCGCCCGGGATCGACAAGCGCAGGAAGATCGAAACCCGACCATCCTCGGCCCCCTCTGGCGGATGACCGCGCCCATCCTTCAAGTGGCAATCCTGGCAGGCGCGGGCGTTGTAGACCGGGCCCAAACCATCGGACGCAAGGGTAGAAGCGGGCGCTGCGACCCACATCTTGCGAAAAAGCGCGTTGCCCAGCTTGAAGTCCATTTCGCGCGCAAAGGGCATGTTGGCCGAAAGCTGGCTGAACGCATCCTCAGACAAGCGCGCCCGCACGCTTGCTGCTCCGCCAGATTTCGTTTCGAACGGCTCGGGGGCTGCGAAATCGCCGCGTGCTGCAAGGATCGCCGCAACCTTTGCAAGCTCTTCGGCAGTCCGCTGGACGACCGGCAGATGCCGGTCATCCAGTGTCTCTGCCCAAACCGGCCCGACAAGGCAGAAAAGCACCAGAAGGGGGCGAAGCATGGAACAACTCCTTACGCCGTTTTCCTGCCGCATATTTCCGATGGTTTCAATCGGAATAATACCGTGACGCGTCGCCACGATCTACAGGAGACGGGCGTCCGGATCGACTGACCACAACCTTGCCACGGCAACCTGGATGTCATGACGGCTGATCGACTGACAAGCATCGAAGCGCTACTGAAAGACGGCATTCGGGTTGTCGAGGCTGTCGGACCCTTCGAAATCGACCTGCGACAGACCCAGCACGCCAACCGCCCGCTCGATTGACGCAGTCTGGGTGACCAGCGCATCGACCGCCCCCATGATCAGCGCCTCGCCGTCCTTGTTCCCGGCTTCAAGCATCTGGTCATAGGCGAAACCGCCTTCGGCTGCGGATTTGATATCCTGCAATTCGGTGACGCTGGCATCGAGTTCCGCCCTTAGTTGCGCGTCAACCCCCGGATCGGCAGAAGCCAACAGTTCCGACAGCGACGGCCCCGACATCACGCTGCCATCGACGCGGGTGTATTGGCCAAGATAAACGTTGCGAATGCCGACGCCCACGTAGAAATGGCTGTTATGGGTGTTGTCGGAAAAGCAGTCATGCTCTTCTTCCGGGTCGTTCAACATCAGGCCAAGCTTCATCCGCTCACCCGCCTGTTCGCCGTAAGACAGGCTTCCCATGCCGGTCAGAATTGCAAGCAACCCGGCCCGTGGATCGGCCGTCACTGCCGCGCGGCCATCGCCGCCCGTCGCCCAAGCCGCCGCCATGAATTGCAGATCGCTGACCAGCAGTTCGGTCGCGGCCCTCAGGTAAGCCGCGCGACGGTCGCAATTGCCGCCCGTGCAATCGGCGGCCTGAAGATAGTCCGTAAAGGGGCGGCTTCCCGCGCCCGGCCCGGTGCCGTTCAGGTCCTGCCCCCACAGCATGAATTCGATGGCATGATAGCCCGAAGCGACATTTGCCTCGATCCCGTCCGCCTCGTGCAAAGTGTCGGCGATCAGCTCGGGCGTGATGGTGGTCGCATCGATTTCGGTGCCTGACAGGGTGAACTTCGGCATTGCCACCACATTCAGCGCGGCCAGCAGGTTTTCCTCGTTCACGCCCTGACCGGCAGCGACATAGTCGATCAGGCCTTCGTCCAGCGGCCAGGCATTCACCCGACCTTCCCAGTCATCGACGATCGGATTGCCAAAGCGGTACACTTCAGTCTGCTGATAGGGAACCCGCGCCGCCAGCCACGCCGTTTTCGCAGCGGCCAGCGTTTCATCCGACGGGGCCGCGATCAGCGCGTCCACAGCCCCCAATAACGCCCGCGCCGTCGTCAGGCTGTCGGCATATTTGGCCGCTGCAATGTCGGCATAATGGCCAACAACCCCGGGAGGATCCGCCGCCAGAAGCGGGGTTGCAAGCAGGGTCGTGGACAGAAGGGCCGCGGTGATCAGTCGTTTCATGGGATTATCCTTGCGGTATTGGGCCTTGGGCTATTTCGTCAAAATCAGCTTCCCCTGCCGCGTGATGCGCAAGAAATACAACTGACCGTTTAAGTGGATCCGCGCCAATGGCCCTCCGGCTGTCAAGCCAAGGGCCTCGTGCAGCGGGGTTTCGTCTGGCGAAAAGGCGGACGCCGGGATGGCTTCGGTCATCTCGCCAGTCCCTTCGTTGCTAGAGGGCCGTTATCCGGGCGCGTCATCGACGTTCTCCTTACAGACCGGGACATCTGGCTTGCCCGTGAAGGCTTGGCTTTAGAAAATATAAATCCGACAAAAACACTTTCTTGTAAAGACTGATTCTTTTAGTCAGATAAATATTGACGTAGAGGCGCGCCGGTGGGCCGCTCGACCTGTCGGGCGATGGAATCTGGCTTCAAGTTGCCGGGTCACGGCGCGTGGCAGATCCGGACCGGAGCAAAACCCGGCACTGTGGCTCGGCGTTCTGGAAACGCTGGACGTGATACAACACCAAAAGCCGAATCTCGGCATAGCTGCCCTCGTAGGTTCGCGCGAATTTTTGGCGCTGACCCAGCTCGGCCCCAAGGACTTCAACGGGCATCGCGATGCGCCCCACCAAATTCTGCATCGTGACCCCACGCTGATGAACGCGGCAGGCACAGCGGCAAGCGGTCTGCCGGGGGGCCATGTCGAAGGTTTTGCCGATACCTTTTTGGCGTTGCTTCGACAGGTTTATGGTGATGTTGTCCGAGGTCTGCGTGGTCCGGAATCGACATATGCCTCGTTTGAAGATGGGCACTACGAGATGGTGTTCTGCGATGCCGTTCTGCTTTCCGCGCGCGAGGGTCGGTGGGTTCAGTTGAGCGACGCTGAAAAGAGCTGACGGGGCCACCTCGGGTGCGTCTTTGGCTGGTTTGTAGCGACACGGTAGAGATTTGGCACCATCCCGATCTTGCTTTTGATCGCGCCGAACAGGGCTGCGGCTTCGGGGCTGGCGGCCGCGTCGGTGAGGCTGAACTGGCCGACCGGCTGCGGGGGGTGACCATCCCCGGCATCGGATTTCTTATTGATCTGGAACGAACCGGGCCAGACGAGGCCGCCCTGCTGCGCGAGGCCGAGGACATTTTCCGGCTGGCCGTGATCGCAGGGGCGAAAGGGGTGCAGGTGCTGACCGGGCCGGTGCTGGTGGGTGCCGTGCAGGCCTTTGCCGCAGGCGGGCGGTCCGGCCTTTATGAAGGCGTGCTGCGCCATCCGAGCGGCATCCCCGACGAGGCCGTGCTGCGCGACGTGCCGACGGGCAAAGGCGTTCTGGCCTTGCGGGACTGGACCGAGGCGGTCAAATCCACCGGCTATGCCGGCTGGTGGAGCTGCGAGCAGTTTTGCCGCCGGCAGCAGCAGGACGACAGCAATGCAGTTGCACACGACCTGCACGCGCTGATGTCAGATTTGATCCGGGGCAGCGCGCAGTGATTGTCGGCGTCACTCGGCGCGCGGCAGGTTAAGGCGTGGCAGCACGTCCGCCCAGGTTTCGCCGCTCGCCAGCATTTCCTTGGCAAGCGCTGCGGCTCTTGCATAACCGATCACCGGCACCAAAGCCGCGAAATGCGCGGTCGAGGCATCCAGATGGCGCAGGCAGGCCGCCTCGTCGGCCTCGATCCCCTCGATGCAGCGCAGCCGGAACGTCTCGGCGGCGTTGCGCAGCAGCGTGATCGAGTCCAAAAGCCCGTAGCAGATGACCGGCTCGAACGGGTTCAGTTGCAACTGCCCGCCCTCGGCGGCAAAACTGATCGTCACATCGGTGCCGATCACCCTGAACGCCACCTGGTTGACCATTTCGGCAATCACCGGATTGACCTTGCCCGGCATGATCGACGAGCCGGGCTGCATTGCTGGCAGCCTGATCTCGCCGAAACCGCCGCGCGGGCCCGAAGACAGCAGCCGCAGGTCATTGGCAATCTTGGATAATTTGGTCGCCACCCGCTTCAGGACCCCCGAGAGATGGACGAAAACACCCACATCCCAACTTGCCTCGATCAGATCGGCAGCGGGTTTCAGCGGAAGGCCGGACAGCGCGGCCAATTCCGCCACCGCCATCGCCTGATAGCCGGACGGCGCGGTGATGCCGGTGCCAATCGCCGTGCCGCCAAGATTGACTTCGGACAAAAGGCCCACCGTGGCAGCAAGTCGCTCTACATCCTCGCGGATCGTCACGCCGTAAGCGCGCATCTCGGCACCGAGCGTCATCGGCACCGCGTCCTGCATTTCGGTGCGGCCAAGTTTCGGGATGCCGGCAAACTCGGCCCCCTTGGCCTCGAAGGCGCCCGCCAGATCCAGAAGGCACTGCATTAGCCCCGGAACTGCCGTCATCATCGCCAGCCGGATCGCGGTGGGATAGACATCGTTGGTCGATTGCGAGCGGTTCACGTCGTCGTTCGGATGAAGACTGGAATAATCGCCGCAGGGCCGCCCCATCAGTTCCAACCCGCGATTTGAAATCACCTCGTTCATGTTCATGTTGGTCGAGGTTCCCGCCCCGCCCTGAAAGACATCAACCGGGAAATGCTGGTAATGCTGGCCTGCGAGTATCTCGTCGCAGACGGTTTCGATCAGGTCTGCCTTTTCGCGGGAAAGCTGGTCCAGGCGCAGGTTCGTGCGGGCGGCCACTTTCTTGATCAGGGCCAGGGCACGGATCAGGTCGGGAAACTGCCCAATCGTCCGCCCCGAGATCGGAAAATTCTGCATCGCCCGCACGGTTTGCACCCCGTAGAGCGCGTCGAACGGCACCGCCAGAGTTCCAAGCGAATCCGACTCGGATCGTGTTCTTCCGATTTCGCGATGTGAGTCCAATACCATTAAGCCCTCGGATGTAGTTCGATGGCCAGCCAGACCGCATCGGTGTCGGCATAGTGGCGATGCCACGGATAGGTCCACTGGTTCGGCCCGGTCACCCGGCAGAAGGGGTTGTGAGAGTAGCCTACACCCATCGGAACGTCTTCGTACACAGTCGCCTCTTCGCGCTGATGAAATTTCTGCATCCGGCCAAGGCCGTGAATCTGCGTATGGACTTCCAGGAATGGGTGCTCGTTATGAATGAAACAATCGGTGTCGCCCGGTGACCACCAAAGATTGAGCCGCATGTCGAACACCTGCGGGGCCGTGTCTTCGCGGCGTTCATTGGTGAAGACGAAAGGATCAGTCGTGACCTCACCAACATGGTCGAAGGCCGAGATGTAAAGCGGCGTGTCGCGCGGGAAGCTTTTGATCCGGTTGCCAAGCCAGTCCCAACCCCGGAAAACGCAGCCACCAAGATTGGTTTTTCGCCGTACCTTGATCATCGCAGCACGGTCGGCGGACTTGATCACCCCGCCGCGCAGCCAGGTCGATTTCCACGCCGGAACAATGCCCGGATGATCGCCGCCCGTCACCATCGGGCGCGGCTGTCCGCCATCAGCGTCCATGGAACAGTTTAGTATGATTGCGTAGCGGAGGGTTTGCGGCTCATCTTTACCCCAGTTGGAGTTGAAGATGATGAAGAAACCCGTGACGACGAAGGCCCCTGCCGAGCAGGTCGTTAAAGACATACGTCGCGCGACGCGCAAGCTGCATTCGTCCGAGGAGAAGATCCTGATCGAGCTGTCCGGCCTTCGTGGCGAAGACAATGAGCCATGTCGCGCCATTGGTCCGAGCGACAATGGCGAATGCCGAGCTGTGCCGCAAGGAAGGTGGAGGAGGGTCAGCAAACAGTCTGGGGGACTGTTTGCCCGACGACGGCCCAAAGCCTGTATTACAGCTGGTCGAAGGAATTTCTCTAGGCCGGCAAGAAGCGGTTGGCCGGTGATCCGGCGCGCGAGGCGAATACAGGCGAGGTGAAGGATCTGCGCGCCGAGGCTTTGGCGCTGAAGGAACTGGTGGCCGATCTATGCCTTGAAAACCGTCTGCTCAAAAAAAACATGACCGGGGCTGGGGGCGACCACGAATGAGATACCCAGCCACTCAGAAGCTCGAAATCATCCGGCTGGTCGAGCAGTCTCATCTGCCTGTCAGGCGCACCTTGGCCAAGATCAGCATCCCACCCACCACGTTTTACCGGTGGTATGACCGCTTCGTCGAACAGGGGCCCGAGGGGTTGGAAGATCGCTCTTCACGGCCTTCCCGGGTCTGGAACCGCATTCCGGAAGCGGTGCGGGCTCAGATCGTGGCCTTGGCGCTGGAAGAGCCGGAACTGTCGCCCCGCGAATTGGCGGTGCGGTTTACTGATCTGGAAAAGTATCCTCGCCATGGTCACTCGGACCAGTGGCGTTTTCATGGCTCGATATCAGAGGCTTCAGTGTATCGCCTGCTCAAATCCCACGACCTGATCACCAGCCCCGCCTACGTCGTCATCAAGGCTGCGGATGAGTTTAAGGACAAGACCACGGCGACAAACCAGATGTGGCAAACCGACTTCACCTACCTCAAGGTCATCGGCTGGAAGCTCTGCAGTAACATGCGGGCTGAGGATGTCACCGACACGCTCGACATCGCCCTTGCCGCATCAGGCTGCGACAGTGCCAGAGTTCTGCACAAACCCAGGCTTCTGAGTGATAATGGCTCGTCCTATATCGCGGAGGATCTGGCGGAATATCTCGAAGACAAAGGCATGAAGCACGTCCGCGGCGCGCCGATGCATCCGCAAACCCAGGGCAAGATCGAGCGTTGGCACCAGACCCTGAAAAACCGCATCCTGTTAGAAAACTACTTCTTCGAGGAGGAACTTGAGGCCGCCATCGCCGCCTTCATCGACCACTACAACAACCGCCGCTGCCGAGTCTCCGTAGGTGACGAACTATCGGGGCTAAAGGACCTGCCTGTCCGCGATCAGTAGCCGTTGGACAGTTTGGCGTGATTGCGTATCGGAGGTTTTTCGGCTCATCTTGACGGCATATGGAGGTGGAGATGACAAGGAACCCCGTGACGACGAAGGCTGCTGCCGAGCTTGTTGTGAAGGACATCCCATGCGCGACGCGCAAGCTGCATGGTTCTGACGAAAAGATTCGGATCGTGCTGTCCGGCCCGAGAGGCGAGGATGGAGCGTGGTCGCGCCACCGGTTCGCGTGGCCACGCGACGATCGCGGAACTGTGCCGGAGGAAAGGTATCGCCCAAAGTCTGTACGATAGCGGGTCGAAGGAATTCCTTGGTGAGGCGCGCGCCGCCATTGGTCCGAGGCCGCTGGCGAGCGCCACACTCGACATCGCACTGGCCGCGTCAGGCTGCAACAGCGCCAGAGTTCTGCACAAACTCTGGCTTCTCAGCGGGTTGCCAATGGTTGCGCCACTGGTCCGGGCAACCATTGGCGACGGCTCATCCTGCATCGCCGAGGATCTGGCCAAATACCTTGGCGGCAAAGGCATGAAACACGTCCGCGGCGCGCCAATGCATCCCCAGAGCCAAGGCAAGATTGAGCGCTGGCACCAGACACTCAAGAACCGCATTCTTCTGGAAAACCACTTCCTCGAAGGCGAACTTGAAGCCGCCATCGCCGCCTTCATCGACCACTCTAACAACCACCGCTGCCACGTGAGCATCGGCAACCTCACCCCGGCCGACGTCTGCTTCGGCCACGGTGACACCATTCTTGCAGAAAGAAGACGCATCACGCTGAAAACCATCCAAAACCGCCACTTGAACCATCAGCGTCAGGCGGCATAACCCAAACCCGATGAGCTCGAGCCCTCCGCTCCAAAACCAGGCTGCATGTTCCAAATTACTCGACCACGGACAGCCGCCGGGTCTCTTCGCGGCTCAACCCTGGCAGGAAGCCCCTCAGCCGTTGGGAAACAGGATCGCTTCGACGTCCATCGCGCCGTTCAGTACATGAAGGACCACAATCCGGCCCTCCGCAACGCGATAAAAAATTAGATATCGGCCATGCACCCGACGGCGAACACCATGGCGCTGATACCTTGGGACGATCGGCCATGCCTCGGGCATCTCAGCCAGTCCCATGCAACTGCGGGAAAGCTCCCGCACGAAACTCAGGGCCCGAACCGGATTGTCCTGGGCGATGTAGTCGCCAATCGCTTCGAGGTCAGCTTCCGCTGCATCGGTAAGTTCGACGATCATTCCGCAGGGCGACCCATGGCTTGATACTTGGCCCCCAGCCGCGCAAATACCTCTTCTGCCGGTTCGGATCGCCCGGCTTCGGCATCCGCAATGCCCCTGGCAAGGGCCTGATCCAATACGGCGAGCCTTGCCTCACGCTCCTGGATCAGGCGGATGCCCTCGCGCAGCACTTCGCTCTTGGAATTGTAGCGTCCGGTCTCGACCAGCTTCGTGACGAAGCCCTCAAGCTGCGATCCAAGGTCTGCGCTGATCATCGTGGACTCCGAAATTCTCCACCTTGAAGATGGCAGGTATGATAATAGTTATCAAGCCTGCTGTGTGCCAAAGGGCGAACTTCGCCTCTGTAGACTGGGTGGACGTCATGAAACCTGTATCCACAGAATGCATCGACGGCTTTGTCAAAGAACCTCTGGCGTTGTGGCAGTTGTGGTGTGCCCAACCAAGCCCTGCGGAACTTGAGCCGCAGCGCCGCATCAGACGTGGCACGCGCCGATGCCCTGTCAGGATCATGGGCAATGGCGCGTCTGTCATGGTGTGTGGACGGGGCGAACTGCAGTGCTCTGCAGATCGGATCGACTTCGAATGACTCTCGGCTTTCCTCAATGCAAACAATCATTTGCGAAACGGGCGGTCGGGCTTTATGGCATCAAAAGCTGGTATTCCAGAAAGACAGAAAGGGAACTGTCCTCTCGCCAGTTCAGATACTTGTCAAACACGGCTTGTTTGCTAGCCTCGTCTGCCTGACCGTCAATCTCTTGCTGAAAGTCGCCAAGCAGTGCCTGCAGCCGTGCTTCGCGATGCTTGCTGAACTGCAACCTTGCCTCGGCGATGCTGGCAAAATCCTTGAACACCGCAAACTCCGTATCAAACTCGGCGATCCAGTTTGCGTCAAACGTCAGGTCCGTGTTCGTGCTGCCTTTCAAAGCCAGCAACCGATCGGCAACAAGCGGCGACAAGCGCGCCTCGATCGCCTGTTGCAGGGCTTTTTCGTAGCGTTGACGCTCTGCTGGCGTCAGATCCGCCAATTCGGGCACTGACTGTGCCGTTGTTTCACGCAATTCGAGCGCTGCCGAGATATCCCCCGGTTTCTGCTCCAGCTTTGCAATTGCAGCGTCGAGGATCGTTTCAACCACCTTCGCGCGAAAAGCCGTCAACTGCGACCTTGCATCGGTCCGCAAAGCGGGCGTTATCCTGAAATTCGCATCGCTGCCCAACGCGGCCAGCAGCTGATCGGCAGCGACAACGGCCTGTTTTGGATCGCTTGTCGAAAGAACCGATTTCAGTTTTTCGCTGACCTCTTCCGAGCCAGTCTCGGCTATTGCGAGGTCCAGCTTTTCGATCATGTCCTTGCGTTCGCTGGGCCAAAGCGTATCCGCCTCTGACAGCAGGGCAGCTTTCATGCGGTCCCAGTTCTCGCGTTGCGCAACCCCGTCGACAGCGCTGACATTGACATTTGCGGCGCTGATCGCCGCGCGCATCTCCCGCATCCGGCGCACGGCCAGAACCGTGGCCGTATAGCCGTCGGAGGTGAGCTCCTGCGTTTCTGATCCTCCCGTTATCGGGCGATCTGCTGCAGCGCGGTAGGTTTCCATCCTGCTGCCGACAAACGGATCCCCAGAGCACTTCTGTCCAGCAAAATTGTTGATCGCCTGGCGTTCCGCATATGTCATCCGGTCGAACGCTTGTCCAAACACCGGGATAAAGTCATGGTCACCGAAAATGGTGATCTTCTTGCGGGAAAAGCCGGCATTGTTGGCCGTTCGATAGAAATCGATTTCGGGATACTCCACGTTCAGCCGCGAGACCCAGTTGATCAACACCTCGCATTTAGCACGGTTCGATTGCGCTTGCTGGAACAGCCCGCCACCAAACGGGGCCGGAACCTGAATGGTCATCCGGGGGCTGTCGGGAAGGACCGGCGACAGCGAAAGGCTCTTGCAGTCACCGCCGTCAAAGGTGGCTACGCCGTCCTCTGCATTGAAGCGGAACTCCTTGAACTGCCCAACACGTCCCGGCATGCTGCGCGCGCGGGGGTTCAGAACGAAGCGATAGGTCCCATCGCTATTCGCCTCTCCGACCAGGGCGATGCGGGCAGTGCCTTCGGACAAACTCGTGTCGTCTCCCACGACAAGGCGCGCCGTAATGGTCCCCGCATAGACCCCTTCGATGACAAGTTCTGCCTCGCCCTGACGCACGCGAGGTCCGCAGTCTGCTGATCCGTAAAGCGTGTCACCCGGTGCAAGGCCGCGCGCGACACTTTCTGCCGGCGCGGTTGCTGCGCCTTCGCCAGGTGCGGTTTCCGAAATCTGTGGTTCGGCCGCCGTTGCCTGACAGGCAGCCTGCACGGCTTGCAGGGATTGTGAAAATCCTGCGAGGACGACAGCGTAGTTCACCGATGCGTCCGCCAGGGACAGTTGCAGCACTTTGCCCGCCTTCAGCCGGTCAACGACCGGGCTTTCCAGCGGGATCAGCGACGCGAGCTGTCCCTCGGGCATGGTCATGACCATCTGCGCCTCGCCAAGTGCCTCTCCGTCGATGACGAACAGGACATTCGCCGGTTCGGACGGCGCGAAGGTCTTGTTGAAGCCAAGCGGGTTTATCAGCATGACCCAGTGATCGTGCCGGTAGACATGGTTTGGTACGGCCGATTGGCGCAGGCAGACGAAAGACACGACATCCACCCCTTTATCGACAAGTGCGGCCGTTGCCAGGTCGGTTTGGGCTGACATGTCTGCAGTCCAGCTTGCGTCCTGACCCAGGCCGACATTCGGCACAACAAGGGACAGGCACAGCCCGAACACATAGGTCTGAATTCCGGATCGCATTGGCTGCCTCGTCCCTTGTCTGCGTCGTGTTGGGGTTATCCTGCGTCGGCGCGCTTGCGGCATTCCCGGATTAAATCCGGAATTTTGGCATATTGCGCACGCAAAGAAACGATCTGGTCGAAAGAGCGGCCAACGGTTTGCCATGCGGCCGTATCAATCGCCAGCGTATCAAGCCCCTCGACGAGGCAGGTGCACAGCGGCTCATCATCGTATTGGCGTTTGCAGGCGTCCTTTGCCGAGGTGCGCAATCCGCGCTGTCGGTTTGCTTCGGCCTCGGCGGCGCGCCGTTTGGCTTCTTCGGCCCGCTTCTGCCTGCTTTGGGCGTCAAGCGCGGCCTGTTTTTGCTTCTGGGCCGCCGATACGACGGGCGGCATACCAAGGACATGCGCGGAAAGATTGGTGTAGATCCGCGTCACGCTTTCATTCATGCAACCGTAACCGAGGATCAGTTTGGACGCGTCCCGTTCGCCCTCGATCCGCACCAATTCGACCTCCCTTTGCTGGTCGACCATGCCCATCATGTTACCGGACTGCATTTCCTTCATCGAGTTGAGAAACATCCCAAGTGCGTTGGCCGCGGCACCCGTGCTCGTCCCGCCCCCCGTGGCCGCCATGACTATCTTGCGCTCCAGCGCCTGGGTCACCCTTGGATTGTGCAACTGGACGCAGGTGGGATCCTTGAAGTTCAGCGACCCGGAAAACTCTTCGTCAAATCCCGCGAGATAGACATCCAGCTTGGAGACTGACACTCCCAGAAGGCTCAACGCGCCCATGCCGGAAGTTTCCAGCCCCCCGAGATCGCCCGCGTCCAGCGCCGTGATCACCTTGGGATAGTTGAACCCCGTCAGGTCCAGCGGGACGTCCGTGGCAGGTTCCGGCGCCGGTTCCGGGGTCGCGACCGCGGCCATGCTTTCAGTCGTCTCTTGCGGGGTCACCGATGGCGCTTGCACGGCTGCTTCCTGTGTCGCGACCTCGGCGGGGACGAAACCGCCAGCTGCCGCGACTTCGTAAAGCTGGAGAGCCATTTCATTGTCGACCTCCACCCCCCCGAGGCCCAGGGCGAAGGCAGAGCCGAGATAGGCATAGGCTGGCGCATATTCATGCGTTTCCTGCAGCGCCATGAATATGGCGTTCCCGTCAGCAAAGCGTTGTGCGGCCCACAATGCCCGGCCAAGCTGGAACTGAAACCGCGGAGTTTCCGGATGGGACGCCACAGCATCGGTGCAGAACTTCACGGCCGGCCCGGGAATGATCTCTTCGTCTGAAACGCCGCTCGCCCAACGGTTGGGGTCATCCGGATGGGCGGCGAAGGTATCGCAATCATGCACGAAATCCGCAACCTGCGCCAAGACAGGCAACGCCATGCTTGAAATGGAGCAGACCGCCAAGAGAACCGGGGTGAGGCGCCCTAGCATTCCGGACCTCTTCATGAGTAAATAATGATCAGAGAGTGCTGTTGATCATTCGATTCGTCCAGAGACATCCCTCATGTATTGGCTTCGTGCTTTGAGTGTCGTCGGGGTGTTGGCGCTAGTGCAAGCGGACCCGGCTCTTGCCCGACTTCCAGGATTTGACGCGCAAGACCTGTCTGCCGCGAGTCCGTATACCCGACCGATCCTGTCGGATGATAAGAGGCCGTCCTACAAGATCGCGCAAAATGGCGGTGGGCGCATCACGCCGCCGCCGAAGATCATCCGGCCGAACACGACGACCAATGGCCCAAAGAAAACGGCGCAGACGCCGCAATCGGCAGCCGGAAAAGTGGCCGCAAAAGGCAAGTCGGCTCTGGCAGCGATGCGCAACAAGGGGAAGGACCTTTTGGCTGCCGGCAAATCCGCACTCACGCGCGGCTATGCAGCGGCGCGCGGCACTGCGGCGCCGGCAATCCAGGCTCAGGTGAAGCAGAAGCTGGCGCTGCGCGTCGGCAGAACGGCGGCTGCGCCTGCCCAAAAGCCGACAACTACAAGCCGCCCGGTCGTCGCCCAGCCCGCGCAGGGCGTGCCATTGGGAACGCCTGTCGCGATGGACAAACTCAAGGGCACGTTGCGCAAGGCCTTCAACGATGCGGCCAGCCCACAAGACACTTCCTCGGTCGCAGAGGACAAGCCGCCGCAACCGTCTCCGCCAAGTCCGACGGATTCACCCAGCGGGAATGTCGGGCTGAAACCTTAGGCGCGAAACCCGATCAACCCATGGATCTGTCATTGCCGCTCTCAGTCACTTGCCGTTGGTGTGCAAGCGATATGGGCAGTGTTGGCAGGATATCGGCTTTTGGACTGGCGCATTGCCAATCGGGATCGCAACCATCCATGCGGCAACGCCAAGCCTTGCAAAGGACCAGGAGCATGATCGGACGGGATTTTGCCTTTTTGCACCAGGACCTGCACTTTTCGCGACGTTTATCGTGTAGTTTCAAGGGCACGGCGTGATCGACAAGGATTGCCGCACCGAACAGCGTCGCGGTCATGCGGGCCCTTAACAGTGATCCGACAAGACCCGCCGCCGGGCAACAATCGATCCAGACTGTCAATCGGCGCGTAAACCTGACCCCCTTTCGGCGTCCAAAATTGACCCCCTGTGCGGCGTCGAGATCAGGGCCTGAGCCGACGGAACGGATCACAGAGTGGAGGCGGGTCAGGCCCTGATCGGGGTCAGGCGCGGTGCTTGAAGCGCCAGGACTCGTTTCCGGTCTCGACGATCTCGCAGTGATGGGTGAGGCGGTCGAGCAGAGCGGCCGTCATCTTCGCGTCGCCGAAGACGGCGGGCCATTCGCCGAAGGCGAGGTTCGTGGTGACGATGATCGAGGTGCGCTCGTAGAGGCGGCTGATCAAGTGGAGCAGAAGCTGCCCGCCGGATTGGGCGAAGGGTAAGTAGCCTAGCTCGTCGAGAATGACGAAGTCCATTCGGGTCAGATAGTCCGCCATCCGGCCCTGTTTGCCGCTGCGGGTCTCGGTCTCCAGCCGGTTCACCAGATCGACGACGTTGAAGAAGCGACCCCGGGTGCCGCCCCGAATGAGCGCTCGGGCGATGGCGATGCCGAGGTGTGTCTTGCCGGTGCCCGTGCCGCCGATCAGCACGACATTGCGTTGGTCGGCCACGAAGCCGCCGGTGGCCAGGTCGCGCACCAGGCCCTCGTTGATCGGCGTGCCGATGAAGCCGAACGCTTCGATGTCCTTGGCCAGCGGCAGCTTGGCGATGGTCATCTGGTAGCGAATGGACCGGGCAGTTCGGCGTGGCCTCGGACCAATGGCGGCGCACGCCTCACGTCGGCGATCTCGGACTGCAGCAGGTCTCCCACAATGCGCAGCGGCTCGTGCTGGCGCTTGATGCCGGCGGCCATGACTTCGTCCCCGCGGGCGTATGCCCGCAATGCGGGCGGGGGCGCTGCGCATCCCGTAGAGCTTCAATGTCCCCATTAGGTCGAGGATTTGGGTGCGTTCCATGTCGGGTTGTCCTCCTGAGGCTGCCCTCGGCATCCCCGTCACGAAGGTCGCGGGATAGGTCCGTCCGGGAGAAGGGGCAACTCCGCCCTCAGGCGTTTTGTGCAACAGAGCCCATGTGCGGCAAGGAAGCGTTGTGCCTGTCAGGGCGACTTGAACCGGCCCATGGTCTTTTCTCGTCGTCGCGTCGGCCTGTGACCGCCCTCAATTCTGTTGTTGAGGCCTTTGTGAGCCCGATGATCGGCGCCCGGTGCTTGATGAGCGACCGGCTTGTTGTAGCTGCGTAACTTGTCGGTAATGACATCCCTTGGTTGGCAGAATTGTACGATCAGCCTTGCCATGAAGCGCTTGGCGGCTTTGGCATTTCGACGCGTCTGAACAAGAATATCGAGCACGTCGCCGTTGGCGACTACTGCGCGCCAGAGCCAAGGCTTCACGCCATTGATCGGAATCACAACCTCATCGAGGTGCCACTTGCCATTCGGCCGTGGCCGGTCGCGGCGGATGCAACCAGCAAAATGCGACCCGAAACGATTGACCCAGAGACGGACCGTTTCGCGGCTAATAGTCACGCCACGTTCGGCAAGCAGATCTTCGACATCTGCAGTGCTCAACGCGAACCGATGGTACGCCCAGACCGCGTAAGCGATGATTTCGCGGGGGTGACGAAAGCCCTTAAGGCGTAGCATTGTGCCCGGTATTTTCATGCGCCACCCTATAGCCAACCCAGCAGGTCTGAACAACTTGGCAATGCCTCGTTGCGTTACCCCGGCTTCGTAGCGCCAGCGCCGCCTTGGGCGAATACCTCGCGCCGCAGTGGAATTGCAGGCAATGCCCTGCCCCGATCATGTTCGGCCAAGCGCTTTGTCGCACCGTTGGCTCGCGGACTTTCGGGCGCTTAGCCAAGTCAGGCCCGTCCAGGCACTGACATGACATCACGATACGGGTTTTCGATTCGAAAAGACGCTGTTGTTTCTGCTTCACGGGTTTGCAAAAATCTGCGTGGCCAGTTGCAGTCAACAACATGTTGATTCAGGCTTGCCGTCGGCGTTTCGGAAAACTATATATTTATCAGACCATTACAATGCGCGCCCGCGCTTCAAATCTGTATTTGCCCCCGAAGAAACCACGAGGTGTAGAATTTTCTTGCAGGATCCATAAAGTTGGCGCATTCCTGTTTGTAGCGCATAAATGCGATTAGTGCACACTTACGCGCTACAAATGAAAAAAGCTCGAAGCAAGTAGCTGAGCCAGGATCAACCGAGCCAGCCGACGGGATGAGGACACTATGCCAGCAGAGCGGGTATTTGCCGAGCTACAAAGCGATGCGGGAACGCTGCATGAGTCGATCCGAATGCATCTGGAGCGAAACTTTGCGCCGGATGCGCGCAAGCATCTGCGCGGCTTTTCTTCAACCGAAGCGGCGGAACTTCTTGGCCTCACTCCGGGCCATCTTCGCAAGCTTCATGCAGAAAACAAGATCCCCGATGTTCCCCTCGATGAACGAGGGCGTAAACTCTATTCGGCCGAAGGCCTTGCGCAGATCCGCCTGGCACTTGCCCGAACCACCCGCGACCCTTCGCTTTACCTGCGCGGGCGTGTCGCGGATGAACCGCTTCAGATCATCTCTTGCGTGTCGTTCAAGGGCGGGTCTGCCAAGACAACCACTGCGGCTTATCTGAGCCAGTGGTATGCATTGCACGGGTATCGCGTGCTGATCATCGACATGGACCCCCAAGCTTCGTTGTCTTCAATGGCAGGGTTGCGGCCAGAGATCGACTTTTCCCACAAGGGCACAGTCTACGACGCAATACGCTATGAAGAGCCGCTGCAGATGCACGAGGTGGTCCGCAAGACCTATTTCCATGGGCTCGACATTGCTGCTGGCGGTCTTATTCTTTCGGAATACGAAACCGAGACGCCTTATGCCTTGCGCCGCGGCTCTGAACCGCCGTTCTATCTTCGTCTTCGGGAGGCCATTCTGTCGGTCGAAGCCGATTACGATCTGGTCTTCATTGACTGTCCACCACAGCTTGGATTTCTGACCCTGTCGTCGCTTGTGGCATCGTCATCGATCATCATCCCGGTTGTGCCGAACTTCATTGACGTGGCCTCGCTCGCGCAATTTCTGACCATGACTGCGTCACTGCTCGACACGATCCGGGATGCGGGGATGTCGTTGGAGTATGATTTTCTGCGCTACCTGGTGTCTCGATTTGAACCATCGGACGGACCCCAGGCCCAGGTTGCCGGACTGCTGCGCGCAAACTTCGGCAAGCGGGTCTTGACCGAGACCTTCCTGAAATCAACCGCCATCTCGGACGCGGGTTTGACCCATCAGACACTGTTCGAGATCGGCAGGGGCAGCATGAACCGGAACACCTATGACCGGGCGATGGAATCGATCAACGCTGTCGCGCGCGAGCTGGAGCAAGACATCCACAAGGCGTGGGGGAGAAACTGATATGGCCCGCAAGAACATGTTCGAAGGGATTGCGCCGGCGGCACGACCCCAGGAGTCTGCCAAGGACCCCCTGCCCCGCTCTGGACCGAAAATGCCGGAAGTCTTTCAAAGTGCAGGACCAGTAGCTGCCATTCGCAATGACCTTCGGAGCATCGCAAGCAGATCCGTGCAGGAAATTGACGCCGATCTTATCGAGGACACGGGCCTGAAGGACCGCATCGGCACTCTTGACGAAGACGTTGCCGACCTGCGCGAAAGCATTGCAAAACACGGCCAACAGGTACCAATCCTGTTGCGTCCCCATCCGAAACTCAGCGGGCGTTATCAGGTTGTTTACGGCCGAAGAAGGCTGGCCGCGATCAAGGGCTTGGGCAGACCCGTCAAAGCCATGATCCGAACCCTTTCGGATGAAGAGGCGGTGCTCGCTCAGGGGCAGGAAAACAACCTGCGCAAGGACCCCTCGTTCATCGAAAAGGCCCTCTTTGCCGGTGATCTGGAAGATGCCGGATATGACGCGCGGATTGTTCAGGACGCTCTCAACGTCAACCGCAGCCACACCTCGCATATGAGGAAAGTCCGCGAGGCATTCCCGAGGCAAATCATTGAACGCATAGGGGCCGCGCCATCCGTGGGGTGGAAACGCTGGTACGAGTTGGCCCTGAAGATCATTGAACAGAAGATTGACGCCACATCAGTGCACCCTGCCCCGTTCCCGGTCGGCTCGACCTCGGACCAACGCTTTGATGCCTGGGTCAAGGCGCTTTCTCCAGTGGCCACTGCACGCAAAACCGAAGTCCGCGCCTCTGTGGCGGCCCTCGTTGTGAAGAACACGATTGGCACTGCACTTGGGTCCGTCGATTTGAAGAACGGCAAGTTGAGCTTCAAGCCGTCGCCACAGAATGCTGCCTTTACGCAATGGATTCACCAGAATGCAGAGACGCTTTTCCCGCGTCTTCACCAGGAATTCCTCACCCAATCCCGCAAGGATTGAGTGGCGATGCAACGAAAACAACAAAGGAGCATTGTCGGAAAAATATAGGCCTCCCGAATGGAAACCACCCGGAAGGCCCGCGCGAAACACAGGGCGCCAACCCTGAGAATGCTCATCTTCTAGCAGGAGCAGATTAGCGCAGGCTCGAATCGCAAGCAACATCGCATCGCGGTGATCCTGTATCTTTTGTCCTTTTTTTGGGATGAAGAACCCATCGGATCGATGTTCTGTCCGTGAAAGGGTGCCGTTTGGCAGCTTTGAAGCTTCCGCTTGAACATATCATGCAACATGTCATGTCTTCGCCCGCGCCTCAGCATGTTCGGCGCACGCAAATGCCTTGCCGGACCTCTGCAGCGCCAGCAAGGGTCGCGGCTCCGATCCGCGACCTTCGCTGGCATCTCTTGGATCTCGCGCGGCGGTGTCGCGACCCTCTTGGCCTGCGGGACCGCGACATCACGGTTCTCAGGGGGCTCCTGACACTGTTGCCGGCGTCGAACCAGCCAGAACGCCTGATCGTCTTTGCATCCAACCGGGTCTTGATCGATCGCTGCGACGGGATCGACGAGCGCACTCTGCGTCGCAGGATCCTGCATCTTCAGGCGAAGGGCCTGCTGGTCCGAAAGCTCAGCCCCAATGGCAAACGCTATCTGGTGCGCGACGAGAGCGCTGAGGCCAGGCTTACCTACGGCATCGACCTTTCACCGCTGTTCGCAATGCAGGCCCATCTTGAAGCCCTCGCTGAGAGCGAGAAGCGGGAAGACCTTCGCAGGTCGGCGCTCCGCGCGGTTGTTCGCGATGTCTTGTATCATCACGCAGGCTCCATTTCGCCGGAACTTTGTGAACAGGCGCGTCTGTCACTTCGCAGGACACTAACCAGCGCCCAACTGCAAGACGTCATTGATCTGATGAGGAATTCCCTGCCAGCCGACGACGAGCAAGGACATGTGGAGTCAGCCCAGATGTCCGCCAGCCACAGCCAGAATGACCGGCACATTCAGAGTTCAAATAAAGAATCCTTTGACTCTGAATGCAAGAAACCCCAAGCGAGCCCCCTACCCCGTCAGGAACCGGCAAGGAATGACATCACAGTCGATGAATGTGTTGCCCTGGCAAAGAACGCTGCCGAGTTGGCACCCAACAGACCTCGGACCTGGGCGGACGTGATCGAACTGTCGGCAATTCTGGCCCCGGCGATCGGCCTTACCAAAACCGCTGTTCAATCGGCACAGATGCATCTTGGGGCGCATGGATGTGCGCTTGCGGTCATCGGATTGGTCGAAGCCTTTGACAGAATCCGAAATCCGCGAGCCTATTTTCAGTCCCTGACACTGCGCGCCGAGGCGCAAGGGCTGGATTGCATTCGCATGTTCAGGTCGCTGGCAAAGCCTGAAAGGTCTGCACAAGGGCTCAGCTAGGGTTTCTTTGTATACCGGGGTAAACAAGCATCGGAACCATCAGCGGCAATGAAGCGTGTATACCCCGGTAAACACAGTCACACAAACACAGGTCAGGGATGCCAAAATATGCTGGCGGCCATTTCGACGGCAAGATTGCTCCACAAACGGAGTACGCTCGTTCCGGTATGTCAAAAGGACTTCGCGACAGCACCGTCAATACCGGCCTCGCCTCTGCAGCTGCCCGGCTTTTCCAAAGCGGCGCTTTTCAAGCCCGCTGACCATCCAAAGCAGGCCGCACTGCCAAAGGCCGTTCGGACGGCTATGCGACCAAACTCTGGCGGCCAGGCTGGGTGCGTGATCCTCGACGAAAGCGCGGTTCAGTAGGTGAGCCTGGATCGGGTAGTAAGAGCTGCGGACCGAGCAGCGATTGCCGCTGTTCGAAATCGCTGGGCTGCCCAAGGCTTTGCCGATCTGATGATCGCAAGGGCAGGGCGCCCCGAGACGGCGACACTCGCCCGCAGGACCGCCACATACGCCTGACAGGAGCGCATCTGGAACCGTGATCCGGGTCGTTTCAGGCAGGTTTCGGGGCAAAAGCATGCTGTCTTCTGTTCGGACGAAACTTCCGGACCAAGCAGCCTTGTTCAGGGCAATGCGTGATGAAGTATGAATGGTCAGGGGGGATCAAATCACACCCGATTTCATCGCAGACCATCGTAAATCACCGTAAGATATTGTTTTCAATCTATTTTAGATACGCACCGCTTCCCATGCACGGGGAAATCTGCATCATGGGCATCATCCGCCTGACCGATGCCACAAGACAGATCACCGCGATGTCGATTGACGTCGGACTGACCGGTCGGACGCGATCACCACAGTCGGTTACTGCCGGTTTTGATCGATATGGGACAGCTCGCTTTGGCCGCGACCAAGGCAGCACTTGAGGATCGCAAGGTCATCGACCGCGCCATGGCCATCCTGATGAAGAGGCCGCCTGTGCGCTGTTGCGCTAGACGACGATGGACCAGAAACGTCGGGTGGCCGACCTGACGCTGAGGGCCGCAGAATGAGCGTTTTCATCGACATTGCTGCTCTTGACGACATCCACCGGCTCGGCGCGCGGGTGGGCAAGCCCCCCGCAAGGCGGACAAGCCGGGGCTGAGGGCCATTGACATGTTCAGCGCGGTTGAAGAGGCCTCGTCAAGTCGATCTGGATCCTACACGCCAATCCGGCGGTGTCGGTGCGCCACGCAGGCCGCGTGGCCCACGCCATTGCCCCTTGCGATTTCGGGGCGGTCAGCGACATTTGGGCCGCCACGGATACCGCGCGGCTGGCACGTGTGCTGCTGCCCGTCACCAGATGGGGTGAAAAGGACGGCACCGTCACCAATTCCGAACGGATGATCAGCCGCCAGCGCGCTTTTCCGCCGGCCCTGGGGCAGGCACGGCCCGACTGGTGGCAGCGGGCGCTTCGGCTGTGCTGTCCAAACTTGCAGGCGCTTTCCCTGGTTCTTGGGGTCCGTCGGCGTATCACACCTCTTTCGCGTCGGCGATGGCATAGGGCAGTAGTTCGGTGACCGTCGGATGAATACCCGTCATGGCGCGAATGTCGCGGTCGGTGAGCCCCTGGTAAAGCGCGGGCAGCAGGAACTGGACCGCCTCGTCCCCATGAAAGCCAATGATCGCGGCCCCGAGCAGACGGCGGGTTTCGGCGTCGAAGATCACTTTCATCATCCCGCGCGTCTCGCCGCTTTCCACCGCACGGCCCACCCGCGCCATTGCTCGGGTGCCTACCAAGACCCGATGACCGGCGGCGCGGGCCTCGGCCTCGCTCATGCCGATCCGGCCCAGGGGCGGATCGATGAACAAGGCATAGACCGGTTTGCGGTCACTGATCTTGCGGCTCTCGCCATCAAGCAGGTTGCCTGCCACGATTTCAAAGTCGTTGTAGGCGGTGTGGGTAAAGGCGCCGCGCCCGTTCGCCTCGCCCAGCACCCAGATATGCGGCTGCGCGCTACGGCAGGTCTCGTCCACCGGGATGACGCCGCGCGCATCGGCGGTCAGCCCTGCCGCCTCCAGCCCCAGATCGTCGGTGTTCGGCCGCCGCCCGGTGGCGACCAGAAGATGGCTACCGGTCAGCGTGACCTCTTCGCCCGCCGCCGTATGATAGCGGGCGGTCAGGCCGGGATTGGCCGGGGCAAAGGACAGGCCGGTGATGCCAACCTCGATCCGCACCCCTTCGCCGGTCAGGATGCCGTGGATATGGCCCGCGATGTCGGCATCTTCACGGCCAAGGAATTTGGGCGCGGCCTCCAGCACCGTGACCTTTGCGCCAAAGCGGCGGAAAATCTGCGCAAATTCAAGGCCGATATAGCTGCCGCCCAGAATGATCAGGTGATCGGGCACCACGTCCAGATCCATCACATCGGCATTGGTCAGATGCGGAACGGTGTCGATCCCCGGAACGGGGGGCACAGTTGCGCGGGCCCCGACATTCACAAAGATCCGCGCGGCCTGCAAATGCCGGTCGCCCATCGCCACAGAATTCGGCCCCGTGAACCGCGCGTGCCCTTGGATCACGGTGATGCCCGGCGTATTGTCCATCCAGCGTATGACGTTGCCGCGCGCGGTCTGCACCACCGTTTCCTTGCGCGCCCGCACCCGCGCCATGTCCACCGACACGGGGCCGGTCAGCACGCCAAATCGTTCACCCTCGCGCGCCAGCCACGCCGCATGGGCAGAGGCGACAAGTGCCTTGGTCGGCATGCAGCCGGTGTTGACGCAGGTGCCACCCATCTGATCACGCTCGATCAACGCCACCCGTTCGCCGGATGCAGCCAGCCGCGCCGCCATCGCGGGGCCCGCCTGACCGGCTCCGATCACGATGCTGTCGTATGTCTCATCCATGGGATGACCTTTCCAAGAATGCGGTTGAGCAAGTTGCGCGGGTTCGGCGGCCATCTTGACTGCACCGATGCACACAGAGAACAGGTGTCGCGCGGAATTGATTGTTCCGGCAAGGGCAACGAACGCCGGATAAGCAATGCCGGATCAATCATGGTCCGCGTCGCCCGACAATCGTAGGCTGTCCAGGTTCCGCTTCAGTCGGGGTGCTGCGAAATCGACGAATGCGCGCAGCTTGGGCGCCTGTTGGCGCGACTGCGGAAAAACCAGGTGAACCGGGGCGGGGGGCGGTGTGACATCGGTCAGGACCGCAACGAGGGTGCCCTGGCGGATTTGCTCTGCCACCATGTAGGACAGGGCGACAGAGATGCCTTCGCCCGCTTCGGCGGCGGCGATGGCCGAGACGGCGTCGTTGATCTCGAGCCTTGGCATGAAAGACACGGCTTTGCCGCTGCGGCCGTCCAGATATCGCCACTCGCGATTGGGCATCAGGCCGGTAAAGGCGATCATCGCGTGCCGGGTCAGGTCGGCCGGAGAGGCGGGCGTGCCATGCGCGGCAAGGTAGCCGGGGCTGGCCACCAGCAGCCGCTGCACCGACCCCAGTTTGCGCGCAACAAGGGTGGAATCCGGCAGGGGGCCCGCGCGGAACGCGGCATCAATGCCTTCCTCGATCAGATTGGTGATGCGGTCCAGCAGAAGGACCGTCAGGGTGATTTCGGGGTGTTCCGCCAGAAACTGTCGCGCGATGGGGACCAGCAGCGACCGGCCCAGCGTGACCGAGGCCGTCACCGTCAGGTGCCCGCGCGCGGTGGTCGTGGCCCCAAGTGCCTCGCGTTCCGCTGCACCAAGGTCTTCCAGGATGCGGCGCGCGCTGTCCAGAAACCGTGTGCCGACATCGGTTATGGCCAGCCGGCGCGTCGTGCGTTGGAACAGCCGCGCGCCAAGCCGGTCCTCCAGCGCCGAGATCGCCCGCGTCACGGCCGGGGGCGACATGCGCAACCGCTGGCCTGCCTTGGCAAAACTGCCCGCGTCGTTGACGGCGATGAACACTTCGATTTCGTGAAAGCGGTCCATTTATTCCCCCCGATGGAATAATAAATTCCACACTCTGCGTATTCTTTCAATCCAGACATCAGACCATACTCAGGATCGAGGTTCGATGGTTCACAGCCAACAGGACCGCAAAAGATCAACACGACTCATTGAAAGAAAATCCTATGGTCAACCTGTCTCGCCGCGGCTTTGGTGCCGCCCTTGCTGCGCTGCCTTTGTCGGCAGCTTTCGCACCCCATGCCGCTGCTCGGTCCGCCGGCCCGCTGGCGCGCCCGCCTGTGGTAGCGCGCTACCAGATCGGGCGGTTCGAGATCACCGTCATCTCTGACGGCTACATCGACTTTCCTTATGATCTGTTCACCGGGGCGGGGCCTGCGGATGTGAAAGCGGCGGGCGATGCGGTGTTTGCAGCCGGCAAGAATGGCATCCGCGCCAGTTTCTCGACCTATCTGATCAATGATGGCGAGCGGTATATTCTGGTGGACAGCGGCCCTGCCGGGACCGTCAGCGCCACGTCAGGCTACCTGCCCGGAACGCTGGAGGCTCTGGGCGTGGCGGCCACCAACATCGACGCCGTGATCCTCAGCCACGCGCATGTGGACCACATCGCCGGGATGGTGGCAGGTGGCGTCAACAACTATCCCAATGCCGAGGTTTACATCGACCGCCGCGATGTCGCGACCTTTACCGATCCGTCGCTGCTGGCCCGTGCCCCCGCGATCACCCATTCCAGCTTTGCCGCGACTGAACAGCTGGTGGCACTTTATCCCCGCCTGCAACAGATCGACGGGAACCGCGAAATCTCGCGCGGGGTGTCGGTGTTCGATCTGTCGGGCCATACGCCGGGCCAGATCGGGGTGAAGATCGAGGATGGAGCTGAAAGCCTGCTGCTGGTCGCGGACATGCTGTTCCACCCGGCGGCACATCCGGCCATCCCCGGTTTCGGCATCGTTTTCGAGATGGACAAGCCCGCCGCCGACGCCACCCGCGCGCGGTTCTTTGCCGAAGCCGCCGAGCAGAAGGCGCTGATCGCCGCGACCCATATGCCGTTTCCTGGCGTAGGTCGGATCGTGGGCGTTGCGGGTGCCCTGCGCTGGCTGCCCGCCGACTGGTCCTACCTTTAAGCCCATCCCTCTAACGGCGGTGCCCAACCGGCACCGCCAACCCCCGAGGAGCTGCCATGTCCACCGCCCCCACGTCCCGCCCCCCCTTGCCGCCCATCACCGCCGAGATCGCCGCGCAAAAGGTGCGGATGGCCGAAGATGCCTGGAACGGGCGGGATCCTGCACGCGTGGCGCTGGCCTATACGCCCGACAGCCAATGGCGCAACCGGGCCGAGTTTCCGCACGGTCGCGCCGAGATCGAGGCGTTCCTGACCCGCAAATGGGCCGCCGAGCATGACTATCGCCTGATCAAAGAGGTTTGGGCCTTTCACGGCAACCGGATAGCCGTCCGGTTCGCCTATGAATGGCGCAATGATGCGGGGGCGTGGTTTCGCAGCTATGGCAATGAAAACTGGGAGTTTGACGCAGAGGGGCTGATGGCGTTCCGCTACGCCAGCATCAACGACCTGCCCATCGCCGAGGCGGATCGCAAGTTCCACTGGCCGTTGGGGCGCCGCCCGGACGACCACCCGGGGTTGTCGGCGCTCGGGCTTTAGCCGCAAAGGAGACCGCCATGACCCATCGTTTTGCCGACATTGCCTTTACCCCCACCGTCAAGCTGGTGCAGGAACGTCACGGCAGCCGCCGGGCCTATGCCGGCAATGAACAGGTGGCAGAGCCGTTCAACCACCTGCTGACTGATGCCGAGGCGGGGTTCATCGCCGCCCGCGATTCCCTTTACATGGCCAGTGTGGGCGAAACCGGCTGGCCCTATATCCAGCACCGGGGTGGGCCTGCGGGCTTTGTCCGGGTGCTGGACGCGCAGACCATCGGCTTTGCCGACTTTCGCGGCAACCGTCAGTACATCAGCGTCGGCAACCTGTTGACCGATGACCGCGTGTCGCTGTTCTTCATGGACTATGCCAACCGTACAAGACTGAAGCTGCTGGGCCGGGCGCGGGTGGTTGACCCCGAGGACGTTGAAGCTCTGGGCAAACTCGCCGTGCGCGATTACCGGGCCTCGGTCGAGCGTGGGATCACGATCACCGTCGAAGGCTTCGACTGGAACTGCCCGCAGCATATCACCCAACGCTTCGCGCTGGACGAGGTCCGCTCTGTGACGGCACCGCTGTTGGCACGGATTGCCGAGCTTGAGGCACAACTGGCGAAACAACAGGAAGCCCGAAGTGACTGATCCACATGTCGATCATGATGCCTATTCCGACTGCCTTGCCGCAATGGCCACATCCGGTGACATCTTTCCTTGCGAGATGCTCGCACCGATCCGGCAGGCCGATTGTGCCTTGCCTGACCTGCTGCCGGTGTTTCATGCCTCTGACCCAGGCATTTTCACCCTGATCCGTCGCCGCCAAAGGACCTGACAAATGCCAAAACCTCGCCCCATACGCCTGCACCGCTTTCGCATGTCCGGCCATTGCCACCGGGTCGAATTGATGCTGTCGCTGCTCGGTCGCCCGGTCGACATCGTCGATCTGGCCCCCGGCAGCCAGAAGTCACCCGCGTTTCTGGCGATGAACCCGTTCGGGCAAGTGCCGGTGATCGAGGATGACGGCACCGTCCTGGCAGATTCGAACGCGATTCTGGTCTATCTGGCCACCCGCTATGACCCCGAACGCCAGTGGTATCCGACGGATGCCAAGGGTGCCGCCGACGTGCAGCGCTGGCTGTCGGTTGCTGCAGGTCCGCTGTTTCAGGGCCCTGCCGTGGCGCGGCTGGTCGGGTTGTTCGACGCCAAACATGATCTGGTCCGCGCACAGGCGGTAGCGGCGGGCGTGCTTGGTGTGATGGAGGCGCATCTGGCGGCATATGGGCCGTTCTTTACGGGCGATACCCCCACGATCGCCGACATCGCGCTTTATTCCTACACCGCTCATGCGCCCGAGGGGCATGTCTCGCTGGACCCCTATCCGCAAGTCCGCGACTGGACCCAACGGATCGAAGGCCTGCCGGGCTTTGTCCCGATGGTCCGCTCTGTGCCAAATTTCGGCGAGCCTACAACATGACAAGCCAAACCGAAGGCTCACCCTTTCACGAGGGCGAACGCAGCGTGCAGGATCGCGCTGGCACCCGGGCCCGGATGGATGCAGCAGGCCCGCGCCTTATCCGCGATCAGATGCCCGGCCAGCACCGCGAGTTGTTCGAGACGCTGCCCTTCCTGATCGCCGGGGTAGCTGATCCCTTGGGTCAGCCCTGGGCCACGGTTCTGGCGGGCGCGCCCGGTTTTGTGACCACGACGCCGCACGAGATGCGGATCAAAGCCTTGCCTGCCAACGTTGACCCGGCCCGCGCGGCCTTGCAGCGGGGCGCGTCCATCGGCCTGCTGGGGATCGAGTTGGAAACCCGCCGCCGCAACCGGATGAATGGCCGGATCGGCGAAGTAGGTCCGATGGGCTTTGCCGTCGAAGTTGTCCAGAGCTTTGGCAACTGTCCGAAATACATTCAGACGCGGCACCACGCTTGGTCCGGTTGCAGTCGCACTACTACCCGTCATGCCGAAACCCCAGCGCTAAGCACGTCCGCACGGGCGCTGATCAAACGGTCGGACACGTTTTTCATCGCCACGACAAGCGGGCAGGGCCAGGGCGACTGGACCCTTGGCGTCGATGTCTCGCATCGTGGCGGCGAGTCGGGCTTTGTCGGCATAGGGGAAGGCAGCACAGGCACGCGGCTTTTGGTTCCCGACTATGCCGGGAACGGATTCTTCAACACGCTGGGCAATCTTGCTTTGGACCCGCGCGCCGGCCTGCTGTTTGTCGATTTCGCCGAAGGTCATCTGCTGCAACTGGCGGTGCGGGGCCAAGTGGTCTGGAACGATGCCGAAACGGCGGCCACATCAGGGGCCGACCGCGCGCTGGTTCTGGATGTCACGGGCGGGCACTGGCTGCACCGCGCGCTTGACCTGCGATGGTCCTAGGACGCCAAGGGGCCGCCGCCGTGCGCAGCGCCAGGCGGTCCCCCAGGCGGTCTGGCGGTGCCCCGGGTTTCATGGCAGAAGCCTGCCCCGGGCAGTTCATGCCCGGAGCCGGTTTTTTTCGCCGCCAGACCCCTATTGCAGCGAGGCGGGGGTGTTGTCGCTGTTGTCGGGCCAGTTCGCATTCGCCCCGTCCACCTTTGCGGTGAAATCCGCCGAACCGGCGACCGATGCGCCGCCCGCATCGACGTTGATCGCCGACGTCGAGGTGACGTCACAGGCGCGGGCAGGCAGCGTGGCCCCCAACAAGAAAGCAGTCGCCAGCACAATGGCGCCGAAGCGGTATGGGTTGGAAAGCTTCGATTTCATTGTGGAAGTCCTTTGATTGCCGTGGGGAAGGCGGGCTCAAGCGGCCAGAGGCTTGGCCACCGGAAAGTCGATGGCCGTCTCGGCCACGTTGTTGACGTAGTTGGTCAACGTGTTCAGCGCGACATGCAGCACGATCTCGACGATCTGCGCGTCGGTGAACCCGGCAGCCCGCACCATGTCCAGATCGGCGGTCCCGACATGACCCCGTGCCTTGGTCACCGCTGCGGCAAAGCGCACCGCCGCGTCGGCCTTGGCATCCGTCGAGGTGCCCCGGCGGTTTGCCAGGATCTCGGCCTCGTCCAGTTTCGCCAGGTTCGCGCCCATATAGCTGTGCGCCGACAGGCAATAGTCGCAACCGTTGATCTCTGCCACGGCCAGCGCGATCCGCTCGCGCGTCTTGGCGTCGATGGCACCTTTGCCCAAAGCTCCGTTCAGGCCGAGATAGCCGTCAAGGGCGGCAGGCGAATTGCCGACGACACGGAACAGGTTCGGCACCAGCCCGAACTGCTTCTTCACGGCTTCAAGCAGCGGCTGGGACCCGGCTGGCGAGGCTTCGATGGTTGCCGGTGTGCTGATACGCGACATGATGATTTTCCTGTCTTGACTGGCTTGCGGGACCATCCCGCGCCAACAATGGAGAACCTAATTGCTTCGCTTTCAGTGCAGAATGTCCGGCCGACGCAATTCAGAGCTTCAGTTATCGGAATAATCAAAGCGTAACCGGCTGATAAAGCTGGCAGCGCCCCGAGGGCGATTTTGCGCGTGTCCTTACGCCAGACATGTCTGGAAATGAAACGGCCAAACTTGGATGGCGTGTCAAACAGGTCGCCAGAACGTCAAGGTTCAACTGGGTCACTCGACCCACCGCCAAGGCCGATCTGTACAAAAGCGGATCGCCTACAATCCGGCGGCCTTGGTGAGGTTGACGCGGAACCTGTCGCGGCGGCGCTGGTAGCGGCGGGTCATTTCTGCGCTGGCGTGGCCGAGTTGCTTTTGGACATAGCGTTCATCCACCTCTGCGCTGCTGGCGAGGCCTGCGCGCAAGGAGTGGCCCGAGAAGAGCGCCAACCGTTCGGCCTTGGGCAATTCTGGGCGCAGCCCTGCGTCCTCGACGCATTGCTTGATCAGCCGCGCGACATGCTTGTCGGAAAGCCTCTCGCCCGTGGCTTTCATGCTAGTGCGCGACACCGCGACGAAGATGGGTCCGAAGTCGATGCGGGCGTAATGCAGCCACTGGGTCAGGGCATGGACCGGGCAGGTCTGGTCTAACGATCCCCGGGCGATTTCCACCTCGCGCCAGCCGGTCTTGCCGCGCAGGGTGATCAGGGCGCCATCATTCATGGTTTCGACCCAGCCGCCACTATCGGGCGTGTCGTCCTTGCCGTGGTTAAGGGACACGATCTCTGACCGGCGCAGGCCCCCGGCAAAGCCGATCAGCAGCATCGCCCGGTCGCGCAAGCCGCGCAGGTCGTGGGGCAGGGTGGCCAGCATGTCACGCAGGTCTTGCGGAAGGATCGCCTCTTTCTGCGCTGGTGGCCGGGCGTGCTTGCGGCGTATGCCAGCCAGAACGGAGGCGATGTGGCGATCCTTTCGGTCCAGCTTTTCCCCGCGCTGCGCATAACCCCAGGTCAGGCCCGAAAGACGCCGTTCAATGGAAGAAACTGACAAGGCAACGGCCTTGCCGCCCGGTGCTGCCAGATCGGCGATGTAAAGCCCGATCATTTGGGGTGATGGTGGCAGCGGGTCAGCCCCGCGCATCCGGCAAAAGCGCGCGAAGTGGGCCCAGTCTTTGGCATAAGCCTTCAGCGTGTTCGCAGATGCGGCTTGCCGTGCATAGGTCTGTGCAGTTTCGATGAGCCGATCGAGCGTGCCGGAGCCTGCGAGATCTGAGGGCAGGCAAAGGGTGCCGTCCTTCGATGCAACGCCTTCGCCTCCTTCATCGGAACAAGGGCGTTCAGACGGCTCCAGAAGCGATTTCTCGGCTGTTTCTTCCATGCTTTCGAGCATACCTTATCTACGTCCGATAATACAATCTTATTGGACATAATAACAACACAGACAAGGCGGCGGTAAAATCGGCTTTCACTGGCATAAAGCGCCGCAATGGTTTAGTATGCAGTCATGAATGGACTGCCCCCGATCCTCGATGACGAACCTTTGCCGATACCGCCTTTGCCAGGCTGGATCCGTTCCGGGATGGCCGGAAATGCCGAAGTGGCGGCGTTCCTGGCCGGTGCGGCACTGGCGCATCTGGTGTTGGTCGAAGCCGCAAGGCAGCTGCCGCAGGCGCTGTGGCGCGAGCGGCTGGCGTTGATTGCGGCAGAGGTCTGCGTTGCGATGACGGGGCGGCGCGAAGGGCAGGGGGCCTTGCGTGATGCGGTCCATCTGACCCGCCCCGGTGATGATCCCGGCCCCTCGGGACGGGTCTTGCAACAGTGGTTGCACGCAGCAGGGCGGCCGATCTCGGTCGTGGGGCTTGGCCGCGCTGTGGACGGCGTTGCCACAGATAGCGTCGCACTTTGCCTCGATGTCGTGGGGCCAACGCCGGTCGAACGGGCGGCGCAGGTCATCGAAGTCGTGCTG
This sequence comes from Paracoccaceae bacterium, assembly GCA_031400505.1. Classification (GTDB taxonomy): domain Bacteria; phylum Pseudomonadota; class Alphaproteobacteria; order Rhodobacterales; family Rhodobacteraceae; genus JAIYDJ01. The sequence goes on from JANNPZ010000035.1 coordinate 53,434, forward strand.
GAAGGCACCCCGCGCGCCGAGACGGAAGCCCTGATCCTGGCCGATGCGGTGCTGTCGAAATCCCTGGGTTGGAAGCATGCGCTGCCACTGCTGTCGCTGGCCCTGAAACCTCGTGATTTGCGCCTGCGGGGGGGAGAACTGCGGCTGGCCTGCCATCGGGCTGTGGTCCTTGGGGCCGGGCAAGCCGTGCCGCTGGCCGCAGATCTGTCCCGCCGGGCAGTGCGGCTGCAAGCGGTCGCACCAAGACTTCGTGCGCGCGGTGCTGCGCGTGCGGTTCTTCTGTTCCTGTCGCGCGACGCATTGGCACCTTCTGCGCTGAATTTCATGTCTGATCGTGCCGCGCGCCGGCTGTGCGACCGGCTTGTGGACCTCGGTGCCATTCGCGAACTCACGGGTCGCGACAGCTTTCGCCTTTACGGGCTTTGAACATGAAAAAAGCCGGCACAGAGACCGCTCTGGATCATGAACTGGCCGATTTGCCGCCCGATCTGCGCTGGCGGGAATGGATGCGGCGGATCGAGGCGGTGCTTTTTGCCTCGGCCGCGCCGGTGGCTCGGGATGATCTGGCGCGGGTGGTGGGACCGGGGGTTTCGGTTGATCTGCTGATCGAGGACTTGATGGTTGATCTTGCGGGCCGGCCCTATCAAGTGGCACGCGTGGGCGCTGGTTGGGTCCTGCGGACGCTTCCTGCCTATGCACCCGTGATCCGTGCCGCCGCAGACATTGGTGGTCAGGTTCTGAATCTGTCGGAATTCGACCTTGCCGTGTTGGCGGCGATTGCGTACCACCAGCCGATCAGCCGCGACGGTCTGAAAGAGATTTTCGGCCGCGAAATCAGCCGCGATATGATCGGGCGGCTGGCCGAGCGCGACCTGATCGGCACCGGCCCCCGCGAACCAAGACGCGGCGCGCCCTATACTTTCGTCACGACCGAAATCTTCCTTGCCGCATTCGGGATGCAATCCTTGCGCGACCTGCCTGACCCAGAACTTCTGTTGGATTCAGGGATGACACATACCTGACAGCGGTAACCAAGCCAGCGTTTCGCCTGAGCGCGGGGTCACCTTGGCAGTCGCCGTGCCAAATGCCGATTGACAAGATGTCATCCGCGCCGTCCCGGCGCGGTGACCCAAAGGCGGCGCATGACGGGCACCTGGCCGCACGACCTGCACCTGGCCGCACGACCTGCATGGGCGCTTGCACGTGAATTGACCTTCCCATGAGCGACAGAGCTGCAAATATGCTTGGACAACGGAAGGCCCGGCGCGTTCCAAGTTCACATTCGACTTGCCTGGAATGTTCCCGTTGACATTTGGATCGTTCCATTATTAACTTGGAACGATCCACAGACGGAGGATGGGGTGAACTGGGCATTCGTCGGAGCAAGCACGACTGCCGGCCAATTCATGGCCGGGGCAAGGAAGACAGCGCCATGTCGGTTTGGGTGATGCGCTCGGGTGCCGCAGTGGAGGGCACTGCCAATCCTGCAGCCACAGGCGGCGTGAAAGCATTGAAGATCGCACAGGCAGTGCGCAACGCGGCACGTCCTTGCCGGCGCAAGATCGTGACCAATGGAGAGACCCCGTGAGCAAGTTGACAAGTGCCGCCGACGCAGCCGCACGCATTCCCGATGGGGCTGTTGTCACCGTGTCATCTTCATCGGCTTTGGGCTGCCCGGACCTCGTTTTGCAAGCCATTGGCGCGCGCTTTGATGAAACCGGCCATCCCAGGGGCCTGACCACCATTCACCCGATTGCTGCGGGTGATATGTATGGCGTTAAGGGCGTTGATCACATCGCAAAGGACGTGCTTCTGGCACGCATTCTGGGGGGGTCCTATCCGTCTGGCCCTTCGTCCAAGCCGATGCCGGAAATCTGGAAGATGGTGGTGGAAAACCGGGTGGCGGCCTATAACGTGCCCTCGGGCATCCTGTTCGACATGAACCGCGATGCGGCGGCGAACCGCCCCGGTGTCTTGACCAAGGTGGGGTTGGAAACCTTTGTCGATCCCATCCGCGAAGGTTGCGCGATGAACGCAGCAGGCGCGGCCCAGCCTATTGTTCATAGGGTCGACTTTGACGGCGACACATGGCTGCATTTTCCCAACATCATCCCGAACGTTGCCATCCTCCGCGCCACGACGGCGGATGAACACGGCAACCTGACCTATGAACACGAAGGCGCTTATCTGGGCGGGCTGGAACAGGCGATCTGCGTGCGAAACCATGGCGGCGTGGTGATTGCCCAGGTAGCCCGGATGACCAAGCGCGGCTCGCTTCGGCCCCATAATGTGCGCGTGCCGGGGCATCTGGTCGACATGGTGGTGATCGATCCCGCGCAAAAGCAGACCTGCGAGACCCTCTATGACCCGGCAATATCGGGTCAAGTCATGCGACCGTGGAGCAGCTTTACCCTGGCCGAGCATGGTGTTGAAAAGATCATCGCACGGCGCGCCGCGATGGAGCTGCGCCCCGTCATGACGGCCAATCTGGGTTTCGGCATCAGCGCCATGGTGCCGCGCATCCTTCTGGAAGAGGGTCACCCCGAGGCCGTGACCTGGGTTATCGAACAGGGTGCGGTGGGCGGCATGCCCCTGACCGGATTTGCCTTTGGCTGTGCGTCGAACGCCGACGCCTTTGTGCCGTCGCCGCAGCAGTTCATCTATTTTCAGGGCGGAGGGTTCGATGTGTCGTTCCTGTCCTTCCTGGAGGTGGACGCGCAAGGCAATGTCAACGTCTCGAAACTGGGCAAGAAACCCTATCTGACTGCGGGCTGCGGCGGCTTTGTGGACATAACTTCGGGTGCGAAGAAGATCGTGTTTTCGGGCTGGTTCGAGGCGGGCGCGCAGATCGATCTGACGCCCGAAGGCATCAAGGTCGTGACCCCCGGCAAGTTCACCAAGATGGTCGACATCGTTGAACACGTAACCTTTTCCGGCAAACGCGCCCGGCAACTGGGGCAGGACGTGCTTTACATCACCGAACGCTGCGTGATCCGGCTTGGGCAAACCGGCCTCATCGCGACCGAGATCATGCCCGGCATTGACCCCGAAAAAGACATCGTTGCGGCGTCTGGCGGGCGGGTGCAGGTGGCGCCCGATGCGATCACTTTGCCGCTGTCGTTGCTGGCCGACGCGCCGATGGGGTGGGGCAAATGACCGCCGTGCACCTGATCCGTCATGGCAGGGTGGCCGAGATGTGCCTGGACAATCCGGCCAAGATGAATGCCTTTACGGTTGCAATGCTGGGTCAACTGTCAGCACATCTTGAGGTTATCGACCACGACACCACAATCGCTTCGGTGATGCTGACAGCCACGGGCGACCGTGCGTTTTGCACCGGTGCCGACATCAATTGTTGGGGCGATCAGAGCCCGGCCGAGTTTGCCCGCCACTGGGTGCGCGATGGTCACCGGATATTCGACCGGCTGGCGCGGCTTGGAAAACCCACGATTGCGGTTCTGAACGGCCACGCCTTTGGCGGTGGACTAGAGCTTGCCGCTGCCTGCGACTTGCGGGTGATGGCAACCGGCGCCAGCCTTGCCCTCCCTGAGACTGGCGTCGGAATTGTACCTGGCTGGTCGGGCACGCAGCGGCTGATGCGGCTGATGCCAGAATCGATGGTCAAGGAAATGGCGCTGTTTGGTCAGCGCATCAAATCCGATCGCGCGCTGGTTTGCGGCTTTGTGGCCGCCGTCGGCGACGACCCGCGCGCCCTGGCTTTGTCCATCCTGGACCGGGCCATCGCCCTGTCCCCGCGTGCGGTCGAGATTGCCAAATCCATGATCCACGCCGCGCAAGGTGAGGATCGTGCCGCTATGGTCGAGGCGCTGGGAAGTGCCGCAATTGCCGCGTCTGCCGACCGGGATGAGGGTGTCGCGTCCTTTCGCGAAAAGCGCAAACCAGATTTCTCGGGGACGTAGCATGAAAGACCTGCACATCATTGCGGACCAGATGATCGCGCTGCCGACCACCGCCTATCAGGCGCGCCATTTCATCAATGGCCGGACCCAAGACAGCGCCGATGGTCGCAAATCAGACCGCATCTCGCCCTCGCACGGCGTGGTGGTCAGCCAGGCAGCCCTTGGGTCGCCGGCAGAGGCAGAGGCCGCGATCAAGGCCGCCCGCGCCGCCTTTGACGATGGCCGTTGGAGCCGGCTTTCCGGAAAGGCCCGCGCTTCCGTTCTGAACAAGGTCGCCGATCTGATCGAGGTGAATGTCGAGAAGCTGGCGCTAATGGAAACGTTGGAAAGTGGCAAGCCGATTTCGCAATCGCGCGGCGAATGTGGCGGGGCGGCGGATCTGTGGCGCTATGCGGCCGCGTTGGCCCGCACCAGTCACGGCGACAGCCATAACACTTTGGGCGACGACATTCTGGCCGTCGTCCTGAAGGAACCAATCGGGGTCGTCGCGATCATCACGCCTTGGAACTTCCCGTTCTGGATCCTCAGCCAAAAGCTGCCTTTCGCGCTCGCGGCTGGTTGCACTTGCGTGGTAAAGCCCTCCGAAATGACCCCCTCTACCACCGCGATGCTGGCAGAGATGCTGGCAGAGGCGGGACTGCCGCCGGGCGTTTGCAACATCGTTCTGGGCTATGGCAACCCGGTGGGCAGCCTGATGTCCACGCATGCCGATGTAGACATGGTGACTTTCACCGGCTCTACCTCCGTGGGGAAAGTCATCACCAAAAGCGCCGGCGATACGCTCAAGAAGGTCGCCTTGGAACTCGGCGGCAAGAACCCGCAGGTGATCTTTCCGAATTGCGATATCGAAGGCGCCGCCGATGCGGTGACCTTTGGCATCTACTTCAACGTCGGGCAGTGCTGCAATTCGTCAAGCCGGATCATCGTGCACGAAGACATTGCAGAAACGTTTGTCGCGCGGGTGGTCGCGATGTCACGGCAGGTCGCCTTCGGGAACCCGCTGCATCCCGATACGCAGGTTGGCGCCATCGTCACCCCCGAACACGCAAAAAAGATCGACGGCTATGTCCGTGCCGCCGCCGCCGCAGGGGCCGAGGTCTGCATCGGAGGCGGGGCCTTGATCGTGCCGGGTCTGGCCGATCAGTTTTATCAACCCACCGTTCTGCGCGGTGTGACGCCCGACATGGCGATCGCGCGCGAAGAGGTGTTTGGCCCTGTTCTGGTCATGCTGACCTTCCGGACGCTCGAGCAAGCGATCCAGCTTGCCAACGACGCGACCTACGGACTGTCCGCAGGTATCTGGTGCGACGATGTGCATACCTGTCTGGAATTCAGCCGCCGTGTAGCGGCTGGCACGGTTTGGACCAACACCTGGATGGACGGCTTTCCGGAAGTGGCCTTTGGCGGGGTCAGGCAATCCGGCCAGGGCCGCGAAATCGGCAGCTATGGCTTTGACGAATTCCTCGAGGTGAAATCGCTGGTCATGCGGGTTGGCCGCACCCGCGCACCTTGGGTGAAAATGGGCTGAACCCCAGAAGGGGACAGCTGGAACGGACGCAACGGGAGGAGACCTATATGCGTGGTTTTTTTGGAAAGAGCATGTCCTTTGTCGCAGTCCTGCTGGCAACAACCAGCATGGCATCGGCTGAGGACGTCGAAGTTCTGCACTGGTGGACTTCGGGCGGTGAAGCTGCTGCGCTGAACGTCCTGAAGGACGATCTGGCAGGCAAAAGCATCGGCTGGGTCGACATGCCGGTTGCAGGTGGCGGGGGTGAAGCTGCGATGACCACCCTGCGCGCCCGCGTCACCGCAGGCGATGCGCCAACTGCGGTGCAGATGCTGGGTTTTGACATCCTGGACTGGGCTGGTGAAAACAAGCTTGCAAACCTTGATGCCGTTGCCGCCGAAGAAGGCTGGGAGTCCGTGGTTCCGGCAGCGTTGCAGGCCTTTGCCAAATTTGACGGCCATTGGGTATCGGCCCCGGTGAACGTCCATTCGACCAACTGGGTCTGGGCGAACAAATCGGTTCTTGACGGCCTGAGCATCGCCCAGCCAGCCACATGGGATGAGTTCGTGGCAGCAATGCAAGCCGTCAAGGACAGCGGCAAGGTTGCGCTCGCGCATGGCGGCCAGGCCTGGCAGGATGCCACTATGTTCGACGGCGTCGTGTTGTCGGTCGGCGGTGTGGAGTTTTATACGAAGGCCTTCATCGAACTGGACCCGGCCGCCCTCGGCTCGGGCCAGATGACAGAGGCGTTCAACCGCATGGCCACACTGCGCGGTTTTGTCGACGACAACTTCTCGGGTCGCGACTGGAACCTGGCCTCGGCCATGGTCATCAACAATGAGGCCGCCTTCCAGATCATGGGCGACTGGGCCAAGGGCGAGTTCCTGAAAGCCGGCAAGGTGCCGGGCACAGACTTCCTGTGCTTCCGCGTTCCGGGCAGCCAAGGCATGGTTGCCTTCAACTCTGACCAGTTCGCAATGTTCGCGCAAGCCGAAGCAGGGGCGCAAACTGCGCAGGGCGAAATGGCCCGCGCGATCATGTCACCTTCGTTCCAGTCGGCGTTCAACGTGGTGAAAGGCTCGGTTCCGGCCCGGACCGACGTGCCGAACGACGCCTTCGACGATTGTGGCAAGCAGGGCATGGCCGAACTGGCCGAAGCCTCGGCCAATGGCACGCTCGTAGGCTCCATCGCCCACGGTCACGCCAACAAGGCGGCAGTCAAGAACGCGATCTATGATGTCGTAACCGCGCATTTCAACGGGGAATACGATGCAGCGACTGCGACTGCAAATCTGGTCAGCGCTGTCGAAGCCTCGCAGTAGCCATAGCAACGGAGAGGGGGGAACCCCCTCTCCACCGTTGTTGCGCCGCCCTGAATTGCGCGATCCAACAAGCCCCAGCAAAGCCTGCCGCAGGCAATCCGCGGCGAAGGAGGAGTGATGGCCCAACAACTGTCCGGCGTGGATTTCCGCACACGACTGCAAGAGTGGATCCCAAAGCTGGTGTTGTCGCCTTCGCTGGCGGCCATGCTGATCTTCGTCTACGGGTTCATCGCTTTCACTATCTATCTCAGCTTCACCGATTCCAAGATGCTGCCCAGCTATGACCTGGTCGGGTTCGAAAACTACGCCAAGCTTTGGAACCTGTCGGCCTGGTGGGTGGCAGTCGTCAACCTGATGATCTTTGCCTCGCTGTATATCACGATCTGCACTGCCATCGGCCTGACGCTGGCCATCCTGCTGGACCAGAAGATCCGTGGCGAAGGTGTATTGCGGCCGATCTATCTTTACCCGATGGCGCTGTCGTTCATCGTGACCGGGACCGCGTGGAAATGGATCATGGACCCCGGCATCGGCATCGAAAACTCGATGCATCTTTGGGGCTGGACCAGTTTTCAGTTCAACTGGATCAAGGACCGCGACATGGCGATCTATACCGTGGTCATCGCGGCTGTCTGGCAGACCTCCGGCTTTGTCATGGCGATGTTTCTGGCCGGTCTGCGCGGTATCGACAACGAAATTCTGAAGGCCGCCCAGATCGACGGCGCGTCGAATTTCAGCCTGTATCGCCGCATCGTCATTCCGCTGCTGCGTCCGGCCTTCCTGTCTGCTTTCGTCATCCTCGCGCATCTGGCGGTCAAATCCTATGACCTGATCATCGCGCTGACGGGTGGCGGGCCGGGGCGGGCCACCGAACTTCCCGCAACTTTCATGTATTCCTACACCTTCACCCGCAATTCGATGGGCATCGGGGCTGCATCGGCGGTGATCATGCTGATGACCATTGCCGCGATCATGACCCCCTACCTTTACGCCGAGTTGAAGGAGAAATCGTAGTGGCCGCCGTTGACCAAGATACCGCCGTCCGCACCAATTTGGTCACCCGGATTTTCATCTACGGCATCCTGCTGATCTTCATGGCATTTTACATGATGCCTCTGTTCGTGATGATCGCAAACTCGCTGAAACCCCTTCCCGAGATCACGGGAGGCAACATGATGGCGCTGCCGCAGGTCTGGACACTGGAACCCTGGCGTCAGGCATGGTCCGAGGCGCAGATCGGGGTCGAGCCTACGGGATTAAAACCCTATTTCATGAATTCCATCCTGATGGTCGTGCCTGCGGTCGTCATCTCGACCATCCTGGGCGCGCTGAACGGCTATGTGCTGACGAAATGGAGCTTTCGCGGCGACAAGATCATCTTTGGGCTGTTGCTGTTTTCGTGCTTCATCCCGTTCCAGATCGTACTGATCCCGATGGCAACCGTCTTGGGAAAACTCGGGTTGGCCGGGTCCATTCCGGGTCTGGTTCTGGTGCATGTGGTTTATGGCATCGGCTTCTCGACACTGTATTTCCGAAACTACTATTCCTCGTTCCCGACAGAGCTTGTGCGCGCGGCAATGATCGATGGCGCGGGGTTCTTCCGTATTTTTTGGCGGATCATGCTGCCGGTTTCGGGACCGATCATTGTGGTCACCGTGATCTGGCAGTTCACCAATATCTGGAATGACTTCCTGTTCGGCGCATCATTCGGCGGGCAAAGCCAGCCGATGACGGTGGCGCTGAACAACCTTGTCCAGTCGTCAACGGGGGTCAAGGAATACAATGTTCACTTTGCGGGCGCGATCCTGGCCGCGCTGCCGACTTTGCTTGTCTACATCGTTGCAGGCCGCTTTTTCGTGCGCGGCCTGATGGCGGGGTCGGTGAAAGGATAGTTCAGGAAGACCGCCGGGCGGCTGCAACCACCCGGCGGTCAAGTTCAACCCATGCCCAGCCTTGCAACGGAATACGGGCGAACAAGAGGAAGGAATACCAGAATGAGGGTCTTGTCCATAAACATAACCGCGCTGCTGCTTGCCACGGCAAGCCCGGTGCTTGCTGAACGATCGGTCGAAGTCATGCATTTCTGGACGTCGGGCGGCGAAGCGGCGGCTTTGGGGGCAGTGCGCGACAAGGTGGTCGCAGACGGTGTGGCCTGGGTGGATGCCCCGATTGCGGGTGGTGGTGGCGATGCCGCCAAGACCGCGCTGCAAACCCGGATCGCCAGCGGCAACCCGCCCGCTGCGATGCTGATGCTGGGTCAGAACATCATCGACTGGGCAAACGAAGGTCTGCTTGGCAATGTCGATGCCCTGGCCGCAACGCAAGGCTGGGATACGGCCCTTCCGCAGGCCGTAAAGGACTTCACCAAGATCGACGGCCATTACGTTTCGGTGCCAACCAACGTCCACCGCACGGACATGATCTGGGCCAGCAAGGCCGCGTTCGACAAGATCGGCGCTCCCTATCCCACCACTTGGCAAGATTTGAACGCCCTCGCCCCGAAGTTCATCGAGGCGGGGATCATCCCCCTGGCCCATGGCGGTCAGGCCTGGCAAGCGGCCTATATGTTCGAGGCTGTGGCCGCCGGGGTTGGCGGCGCCGAATTCTATCGCAAGGCCCTGATCGAGTTGGACGATGCCACCTTGCGCGGCCCGGACATGGTCGCGGTATTCGAACAGATGTTTGCATTGCGCGGCATGGTGGATGAAAACTTCTCTGGTCGCGACTGGAACCTCGCCTCGGCAATGGTCATCAAGGGTGAAGCCGCGATGCAGATCATGGGCGACTGGGCCAAGGGCGAATTCACCAATGCCGGCAAGCAAGCCGGCGCGGACTATGCCTGCATTCCGGTTCCCAAGGCCAAGGGCGACGGCTTTGTCTATCTTGTGAACTCTTTGTCGCTGTTCACCCAGACCGACCCTGACCAGATTTCGGCGCAGGAAGTGCTGGCATCGGCCATCATGGATCCGGGCGTGCAAATCGCCTTCAATCAGGCCAAGGGTGCAATTCCCGCGCGCACGGACATCGACATTTCGGCGATGGATGCCTGCGCACAGGAAACTTCGGCGGCACTTGCCGGCAATGATGCGGGCGGCACGGCTGTGCCCACCTTTGCCGGAACGCATGCGGCAAATGCGTCTGTCGTCGGTGCCGCAACAGATGCCATCACCGCCTTCTTCAATTCCGAGATGACCGCGGCAGAGGGTGCGGTTTCGTTGGCCGACGCAATTGCGGCCGCAAAATAGGAGACTGGCCGTTCGCAGTCACCCTGCGGACGGCCAGTCAATCAAACACCGCCAACCGGAGCACGACCATGGGCTTTCTTGATATCCGCAACGTCACAAAATCCTATGGCGCTGTCGAAGTGCTGCACCGCGTCGACATCTCGGTCGAAGAAGGCGAATTTCTCGTGCTGGTGGGGCCATCAGGCTGCGGCAAGTCCACCCTTTTGAACATGATTGCAGGGCTCGAGGCGATCTCGTCGGGCGACATTGTCATCAAGGGCCGGGTGGTCAACGGCGTGCATCCATCCAAACGCAACATCGCGATGGTGTTCCAGTCTTACGCGCTTTACCCAAACATGACCGTCGCCCAGAACATGACCTTCGGGCTTGAGATGCACGGCGTCCCGAAGGCTGCGCGCGAAAAGGCGCTGCGCGATGTGGCCAAGCTTTTGCAGATCGAAAACCTGCTCGGCCGCAAACCGGGCCAGCTTTCCGGTGGTCAGCGTCAACGGGTCGCGATGGGCCGCGCGCTGGTCCGAAACCCGGATGTGTTTCTTTTTGACGAGCCGCTGTCGAACCTGGACGCCAAGCTGCGCGTCGACATGCGGACCGAGATCAAGAAACTGCATGAAAAGCTGAAGACCACCATCGTATATGTAACCCATGACCAGATCGAGGCGATGACCCTGTCGACCCGGATTGCCGTCATGTATCAAGGGTTTGTCCAGCAACTGGGCACACCAAAGGAAATCTACGACACCCCGGCAAATGTCTATGTGGCGACCTTTATGGGCAGCCCGGCGATGAACGTCTTTCCGGCCACGGTCATGGTCAAGGACAACGTGCCCCATGCCCTGATCAAGGACGCGAAGGGCGGCGTTCAGGCCTTGCGGTTCAGCCAACCCAATCTGGCCGACTGGGAAGGTCGCGAGATTCTTCTGGGCATCCGCCCGGAATCGATCACTGATCCCGACGGCGCGGACCGCAATTCCAGAAACATCGTGCCGTTGCGCAATGTGGTCGGCATCACCGAACCCGCAGGCGCCGATACATTTGTGGCGATGGAGCTTGGCGGCAAGGACATCATCGCGCGGATGCGGGCGGACGCCAGTGTCGTATCCGGTCAGGATTTCGACTTTGCCATCAACATGGAAAAAGCGGTCGCTTTTGATCCCAAGACACAAGAGCGCATCAAGCCATGACTGCCGTTGATGTCATCATCATTGGCAGCGGAATCGGCGGGGCAACCGTGGCCGCCGCCCTTGCCCCGAGCGGGAAGAACATCCTGATCCTTGAACGAGGCGACCATCTGAGCCCATCAGCCCAAGACCGAAGCGACAAGGCGATTTTTGCCGATGGATTCTACCGGCCCAAAGAGGAATGGCTGGACGGTGCAGGCAAGCCCTTCAATCCCGGCAACTACTATTATGTCGGCGGAAATTCCAAATTCTATGGCGCAGTCCTGATCCGCTATCGGCGCCAGGATTTTGCGCCCATAGCACATATGGGCGGTACAACCCCCGGCTGGCCGATTTCCTATGACGATCTGGAGCCCTGCTATGGGCTGGCCGAAGCCCTCTATCATGTGCGGGGGCAGATCGGGCAGGACCCGACCGAACCGCCCCATTCCTCCGCCTATTCCCATCCGCCTGTCCCGGACGAGCCGCCGATTGCGGCCTTGCGCGGCAGGCTTGCCAAAGTGGGTCTTCACCCGTCATCGCTGCCACTTGCCGTCGATCTGGTGCAGTGGCTGGCGCGCGCCCGCACCCCCTGGGATGCTTTCCCCGACACCACCGGCGGCAAGATGGATGCAGAAACCGCTGCCCTGAAATCAGCGCGGGACTACAAGAACGTGCAGCTTCGCACCAAGGCCATGGTCAAACGTCTTCAGACCGGGGCGGATTGCAAGATCAGCGGGGTCGAACTTGCCTCCGGCGAAGTTCTGACGGCTCCCACCGTGGTTCTGGCAGCGGGGGCCGTACAAAGTGCCGCCCTGCTGTTGGCATCGGCCAATGCCGAATTCCCCAACGGCCTGGCCAACAGTTCGGATCAGGTCGGTCGCAATTTCATGAACCACAACAGTTCGGCGGTGTTGGCGCTGCATCCTTTGTGGAGGAATGACAGCGTCTATCAAAAGACCCTGATGGTGAATGACTTCTATCTGACCGGCGGCCCCAACGGCAAGCCTTTGGGCAACATCCAGCTTCTGGGCAAGATCTCGGGAACCATTCTGGCCGCCGCGACCCGCCTGCCGCGTTTTGTGGCCAATTGGATCGCGCGGCATTCGGTGGACCTTTACGCCATGTCCGAAGACCTGCCCAACCCGGAAAGCCGGGTCACCCTGAAGGACGGGCAAATTGTGTTGGACTGGAAACGATCAAACTGGGAGGCGCATCTGGCGCTGACGGCCAAGCTGAAGACAAAGCTGCGACAGGCTGGCTATCCTGTGGTGCTGTCGCGCCCGTTCGACCGGCGCACGCCGTCGCACCAATGCGGGACGGCGCGGATGGGCCATGACGCCAAAACCAGTGTTGTTGACACTTTCTGCCGGTCGCACGATCACGCCAACCTCTTCATCACCGACGCCTCGGTGCTGCCCACTTCTGCTGCCGTCAATCCGGCATTGACCGTGGCTGCATTGGCGATCAGGGCCGCGCACCACATTACGCAGACAGAATTCGCCTGAGGGGCGGGTCAGGAGAGCCAGATGGCCAAGGGTTACGATTTCATCATCATAGGCGGCGGGTCGGCGGGGGCGGTCTTGGCGGGGCGGTTGTCCGAAGACCCAAGCGCAGAGGTGCTGCTGCTGGAGGCGGGCGGAAGCGACCGCCACCCCTTCTATCATCTGCCTGCGGGTTTTGCGAAAATGACCAAGGGCATCGGATCCTGGGGTTGGAACACCATTCCGCAAAAACACATGCAGAACAAGGTTTTCCGCTATACTCAGGCCAAGGTGATCGGTGGCGGATCGGCGATCAACGCGCAGATCTACACGCGCGGCAATGCGCAAGACTATGACGACTGGCGGCAGATGGGCTGCGCAGGCTGGGGCTATGACGATGTGCTGCCTTACTTCCGCAAGGCCGAGGACAACGAAACCTATGACAATGAATACCACGGCAAGGGCGGCCCGCTGGGTGTCAGCGAACCCCGTGCGCCCTTGCCGATCTGCGAGGCCTACTTCGCAGCCGCGGCAAAGCTGGACATTCCGCGCAATATGGACGTCAACGGCGAAAAGCAGGAAGGCGTCTGCTATTACCAGTTGACCCAGCGCAACGCGCGGCGGTCCTCGGCCGCGATGGCCTATGTCACGCCGCATCGGCATCGTAAGAACCTGACCGTCCGGTTGGGCGCGCAGGTCCGGCGGCTGATCGTTGAACGCGGGCGGGCGGTGGGCGTTGAACTGCTTGACGGCGCGCGCTTGATCGCTATGACCGAGGTCATCCTCGCGTCTGGCGCAATCGGGTCGCCGCGCCTTTTGCAACTGTCAGGGATCGGTCCGGCGGAACACTTGACGACGCTGGGCATCAAGGTTGTTCACGACCAACCGCAGATCGGAAAAGATCTGCAGGATCATCTGGACCTTTACTGCATTGCAGAGCTTTCCGGTCCCTACAGCTATGACCGATACGCCAAGCCGCACTGGGCAGCGATTGCCGGGCTGCAATACATCTTTGCGCGCAAGGGGCCTGTGGCGTCTTCGCTGTTTGAAACCGGTGGTTTCTGGTTCGCCGATCCAGAGGCCCGGTTGCCCGATATCCAGTTGCACCTTGGCCTGGGCACCGGGATCGAACATGGCGTGGTGTCAATGCCGCAAGGGGGGATCACGCTGAACTCTTGCCACCTGCGCCCGAGATCGCGCGGGTCGGTACGGCTGAAAAGCGACGATCCGGCATCCGAGCCGCTGATCGACCCGAATTATCTGGATGACCCGATCGACCGCGCGCGAACCATTCGCGGGCTGAAACTGACACAAGAGATTTTGGCCCAGTCGCCTCTCAAGAAATACATTCTGGCCGAACGCCTGCCCGGCCCGGATGTCCGTACCGACGAAGATTATTTCAACTTCATCTGCCAGCATTCCAAAACCTCGCACCATTGCGTGGGCACCTGCCGGATGGGCCCGGATGCGGCGGCGGTGGTGGATATCCGTTTGCGGTTCAACGGCATCGACGGCTTGCGGATCGTGGACAACTCGATCATGCCGACAATAATCTCTTCCAACACCAACGCCGCAGCGATCATGATCGGCGA
>JANNPZ010000052.1:0-2382 GCA_031400505.1 Paracoccaceae bacterium
AGCACCAAAATGGATCTGCATGATTTCGTTCGCGACGAGGTGCTGAAGCTGCCAGAGATGCGGGTCGTGGATTCCAGCGGCCTGTAGCGCGGCCACCGTCTTGAACAGGTACTCCGCGCCCGAACCTGCGTGGCCGCAGGCGCGGGCAAGGATCGCTGCAACCTCTTCCGTATTGCGTTCGAGCTGGTCAGCAACATCAACAGGATCGGCATAAAAACAGAGTGCCTTGAGCGGGCCGTCGTCCGTGTGCAGGTCAATCAGTCGCAGCGCCGCGTAACCGTTCAGGCCGCCGATTTCACGTCGCAGTAGCTTGACCATCAGAGCGTGCCGGTCCGAGCCAATCGGTTGTTGTGCCATTCCGGTGCAAGAACCACCGCGGCGCAGGGCCAGCATCAGGCCCGGTTGTTCGGGGCAACCGCGCCAGCTGCGCATTTCGATGCAGAACGAACGGTGCCAGCCAAAGGCCGTACCCCGGCGCTGTTCGGCAATGTCGGTTGCCGGTTTCCAGAGCAGGGAGCCATAGGCGAACACCCAGATCGGCGCGTCGCCGAGTTTTCCAAGGACATCGGTTGCCGCTCGGTCGAAGTCGGTATCCGTGAAACGGACAAGGTCAGGATCGCGTGCTGGTTCGGGAACGTCGCGGTGGCACAAGGCCACAAGGTCCGCCGTCAGGGACATCGTGCCGCGATGGGCCGCCTCTGAAAGGACATCCGGATTGAACGAGCGGTTCATTTCCAACGCGGCCCCCAGTGATCAAGGAAGGTGCGGGCGTTTTCGTCGTACATGGAGGCCGCAAGGGCGTCGTCCCAGATCGAAGCAGAAAGGGACTGCCGTTCCCGAACGTCGGTCGAATGCAGTCGCCTGGTTGGCGCTGAAGACCCCGCCGAAAAGAACGCGGCCATCCGTTTTGCGAAGTGCTTCATGTCCTTGCTCCCTGATGACTGGACTTGATGCAAGGATCGTGGACCCGTCCCGTGAATTGACCGGGTGGCAGACCGTGAAAAGCTGGAGCAAAAACGGGTTGCACGTGGCGCAGATCGTGAATTCACTGTAAAAAGCGCGTTGAGATGCCTTGAGCGAATGGACGTCTGCCGTGCCGCAATGCCACCTCATCCTGTTCGGCGGATGGTCCCTGACGGGCCCGGACGGATCGGACCTGTTGCTGCCGACCCGAAAAGACCGGCAATTGCTGGCCTATCTGGCAGCGCAACAGGGTCGACCGCACGTTCGGGAGAAACTTGCCAATCTGCTCTGGTCGGACCGCGCCGAAGAGCAGGCGCGCGACAGCCTGCGACAATCCCTGGCGGCTCTGCGCCGGACCTTCCGTGCAGCGGGTGCGGATGCGCTGAAAACCGATCGCAACGAGGTCAGCGTCGATGCGACCGCGCTGTCGACCGACGTGATGACGTTTGCCGCGGGCTGCATTGGCTCGGTGCCGTCAGCCGCGTTGGCCGGGTTGTACCGGGGGTCGTTCCTCGAAGGGCTGGAAGCCTCCACCCCGGAGTTCGAACGATGGGTGACACAGGAACGCCAGCGTCTCGCGGCCCTAGCCGAGCAACTGGTCTGCACGGCATCGATTTCGGTTCTTTCCCCCGGCGACAGGGAAGCCGCCCTTCAGCTTGGCCGCAGTCTTCTGGCGGAAGATCCGGTGCTGGAGTCGGTTTACCGCGCCACGATGCGGCTCTGCCGGCTGGCGGGCGACCGCGTTTCCGCGCTCAAGGTCTATGCGACCTGCCGCGATACCCTGAGGGCAGAATTGGGGGTCGAGCCGGATCACGAGACGGAACGGCTTTATCGGGACGTGCTGACGGACGACTTTGCGGCGCCAAGGTTTCCAGAGGATGTCCGAGCAGAATTTGCGTCAGGCAAACCGTCGATCGCGATCCTGCCGTTTGTGAACCTGACCGGCAATGACAGGTTGAACTTTCTGTGTGAAGGGCTCGCCGAGGATGTCTCAACCGGGCTGGGGCGGTTCCGGTCGCTGTTCGTGATCGACCGATATTCGGCCGCAACAGTTGCGGCGGCCACAGCGGACACCGTTGAAATCGGAAAGCGGCTGGGTGCGTCGGCGCTGGTGCAGGGCAGCATCCAGGCCTCCGCCTCGCGCCTGCGGATCACGGTGCGCATCGTCGACAGTGCAAGCCGGGCACAGACGTGGAGCGATGTGTTTGACTGTTCCTACGGTGACGCGCCGGGCATTCCCGACCAGATCGTGAACGCGATCATCATAACGGTGCACAACCGCGCGGAACATACTGTCACGGACCGCAGCAGGGGAATGCCATCGTTTGCAGCCTACGAGTTCACGATGCGGGGCATCAAGCACCTTCGTGGCTATGCGGCCGACGACAATGAAAAGGCGATTGCCCTGTTTCGGGAAGC
>JANNPZ010000058.1:0-4012 GCA_031400505.1 Paracoccaceae bacterium
CAGGCGCTGCCCTCCGCTCCCCCGGCCTTGGTTCCACCCTGGCCGGACCTGTATGCGGGGGGCAGAGGCGCGGTAAGTCTCTAGCGTCAAACATTTTTTCTGGGTTCGCACCTTTGGGTGCGCGGTTCGCAGGTGCGCACCTGCCCTCGATCGCAATCGCCTTGCGTCAACCCACCTCTTCGTCCGGAGATCCTCATGTGCAGATTGCCCTGATGCCAACAGACCGGATGTCGTGTGCGCTTCATGCAGCCTCGATGGGCTGGATGGGCCGGTCATGGCCGATCGATTCCCGTTCAGCACGGAGCCTTGCGGAGATTGGCCGCGTTATTCTCCGCAAAACTTGCGACGAAGCTCTCTTGCCGATGCGGCGAGTAATCCCCTTGATCGCCGCACGGATTGCGGAGATCGTGGGAATGTACATCTGGCAGAAGGCCGACTAGCCGCAGATGGTCTGGCAGGACGCGGCCATCGCTGCACCGCTGGCGGCGGTGCGGCATGACCAAGGTCGTCTTGTCGGCCGCATGGAAGCGCTTGGTTTCCATCTGCGCGAGGAAGCCGTCCTGCAGACCCTGACCATGGATGTCGTCACGACGAGCGAGATCGATGGCGAGGTGCTTGATGTGACGCAGTGAGGGTGACGGAGGGGCAAGTGAAGGTGTGGGATAAGGATATCAACCGGTGAGGGGCGGTGAGGATCCACAAGTTCATGATGTCCTTGCGCGGCGCGATCAGGGGGGGTGGGCGAATCTGGATGACTTTGTGCTGGGGTCGGGCGCGCCGATTGACCTGCGGGACCTGATCCATCAGCAGAACTGGTCGCTTTACGGCCTGGACGAGGCGCGGGATTTGGCGGTGTTCGTTGACCTGCCGGAGGACACAGACCTTGCGCGTAGCTCGTTTGCCTATGCCGCGCAGCACCGGCTGGCGCGGCGGGTTGCCACCGTCCCCCTGACCGAGTTGGAGCGTTTGCCCGACCTTGCAGCGCCGGTCGGGCCCGTGATTTTCATATTCAGTATCGGGCGATGCGGGTCGACCCTGATGTCACACGCATTGAATGCCGTGCCGGGCGTGTGGTGTCTGTCTGAACCCGACGCCTATTCAACGCTGGTGATGCAGCATTACCATTCTGCGAACCGGGCCGGCTTTGCGCGCGATCAGGTGGTCAAGCTGATCCGGGCTTGCACGAAGCTGCAATTTCGGCCACCGGCGGGCAGGCAGGCAACCGTCTTTGCCGTCAAGTTTCGCAGCCACGCGCTGTTTCAGGCTGATCTGTACCACGAGGCATTTCCAGAGGCGGCCTTTGTTTTTCTGTACCGGGATGCCTTGGGTTGGGCCAATTCGATCTATGGCATGATGCGGCAATACAACTTTGCTGACGTATTGACGGGTGATGACCGCCTTTTGCCTTGGAGCATTTTCACAGCCGCCGCGGACCGCGCCAAGCTTGAACCCTTTGTCAACATCAATGTGCCTGATGTGCCGATGGAACTGGCGCTGGCCCCGGCATGGGCGCTGAACATGGCCGAATACACGCGTCAACTGAAAGCTGGCGTGCCATTTCTGGCGCTGCGCTACAACGACTTCAACCGCGACCGCGTGGAATCCCTGGACCGGTTGCTGCGGCATTGCCGCTTGCCAGAAGACGCCGCTGCCCAAACGTTAGCTGTTTTTGATGCGGATTCGCAAGCTGGCACAAAGCTGGCACGCGAGGTTGCGACGGAACGCCTGAATGCCGTGCGGTTGGCAAGACTTCGCGGGATCTTGGCGCTGGATGTTGCTTTTGGCGATCCCGATGTGCGATTAGAGGATATCTATGCACACAAAGAGTAGAACGGGTTTTCGCGCTGTCGGTCTTCTGAAAAACCCCGCAGCACGCCACTATAAAACGGCTTTTAGAAGCTTCTGTCGGGATCGCGTATCTTGGAAAATCTGACCTCTCTGTTTCCCTATTTCGTGCATGCAGGTGCGATATGCTATCTTGTGTGCTTTCTCTTTCGCAATCAGCTCTACCTGCGATGTCTCGCGATTGTTGGTGATTTCTTTTATACTGCGTACTATTTTAACGCCGCCGGTGAACCGTTGTGGGTGGCGATGGGCTATTCCATGTTTACTGTGGTCATCAACGTGTTCATGATTGCTCTGCTACTGCGTGATCAGCATCAGGGAAGAATGTCTGATCGGGACTTGCAGCTTTTTCGCCGTTTTGACACCCTGACGCCCGGAGAGTTTCGGCGACTTCTGAGTTTGGGTGTGTGGAAAGAGGCAACCGAAACCGTTGAAATCACGACGGAAGGGCTCAAACCCACCGAATTGCACTATGTTATGGAAGGCAACGCGCGGGCATTGAAGGCTGATTCTGCGACTATGCATTGGGATGGAATTGTCGAGGATTTCGCGGGTTTTATTGGCGAGGTTGCTTATGTAACCGATCATCCGGCGATTGCCACGACCAAACTGGAGCCGGGGGCGAAGTACATAAGTTGGAACATTGCAGAGCTGAAGCGGATGCTTGACAAGGACGAATCGATCAAGAAAGGGCTGCATCAGCTTTTCAATGCCGAAATGGCCGTGAAGATCAAGAGATTCTACAATAAGCTGGACTAGGGACTGTTGACGTTCACCTCAATCGGATGACGTAGCGGCGAGGGAGATGAGAGCGCTGTAGGTTGTGTCAGTTTTGCAAAAGCGTGTGGCGATGCCTCTGTATTCCTTGATTTTCTGGAAGAAGTTCTCGATCAGATGCCGCCACTTGTAGGTATCCCGGTCAAAGTCTGCGGGAAAGCGCCGGTTGGATTTGGGTGGGATGACCGCCACGATCCCGGCCTCGGCGTGGGCCTCTCGCACCCAGTTGGCATCGAACGCGCGGTCAGCAAGCAACTGGCCGCAGGTCAGGCCCTCGATCAAGGCCGCCGTTCCGCGCAGGTAGTGGGCCTGTCCCGGCAGCAACCGGAAGTCGATCAGGTTTCCGAGTGCATCGGTCAGCGCCATGATCTTGCTGGTTATGCCGACGCGAGAGCGCCCGATGGCCTGGCTTTGAGTTCCCCTTTTGCGCCCTGTCCGTGACGGTGGACCTTGACGATGCTGCCGTCGACCATAGCGTATTCAAAGTCGGCGTCTTCGGCCAACGCCCTGAACATGCGATAGAAAGCATCCGCATTGATCCATCTGCATAACCGCTTGAAGACCGTGTTCCACTTCCCGAAATCGTCCGGCAGGTCGCGCCACGGGCAGCCCGTGCGTGTAATCCACAACACAGCCTCCACGAACAGCCGCGGATCAGGGCCGGTTCGTCCAGGGTCACTCTCCCGGCCAAGACTATGCGGGGCGATGATGGCCCATTGGGCGTCGGTCAGTGCGGTGCGGATGAAGGTTGCCTCCCATTTGGCAACCTTGAATCACTCACCGACGGATTTGTGAATCCTCAACCGTCCACAGGCCCTAACCGCGCTGGGCATCGATCCGAACGGCACCCTGCCCGCCTGGTGGCAGGGCTGGCCAGCCAGAACCCATGTCCGCCGGTGGATCGCTGATCTCGGCTTGTCTGAGGACCGGATCATCGAAACCGCCACCGAAACCCGGCGGGACCACCCTGCCCCACCGGACGGACCGAAGGCCCTCGACCGGGCGATGGAACGCGCTGCCAAGCGCGACGCGCAGGTCGCGGCGGCTTCCTCCAAGGCCCCGACCGGCAAGCGCCAACCCAAGCGCACAGAGGGCGCCCGCCCCAGCGCCGATGAACTCGCCGCCTTCTACGCCGCCATGGTCAATTCGGACGGGTTCCTGCCTGCCAACACCATCAGCAATACAATCCGCGATGCCATGCTGTCACGTGGCCTCGTCACGCCGGAGCGGCTGAGGGCGAGGGGTGTGCATTGATCGGGGGCGGACGTCCAGAAATCCGCGCCAGCCGACGAAATCAAGGATCGAGGGACGCAAACAGGCTTTCAGCCCGATCGATCAGCACCTGATCCGGGCCAGTGGCCCGGAACCGGTCCAGGATGCGGGCGCGGTC
>JANNPZ010000057.1:0-8387 GCA_031400505.1 Paracoccaceae bacterium
CACGGTATGGCCTGCCAGCGACAAGGCCGCCTGATCCTCGCCCAGATCAGCCAGAAGGGCGGTCACCTCTCCCTCCAGCCGCTTCATCATCTCAAGGGCGACATAAAGGAAGTTGCCCGATCCGCAGGCCGGATCAAGCACGCGGATATTGCACAGCCGGGTGTGAAAGGCGCGCACCGTGTCGCGCGCCTCGCCCTCGCGGCCCTGCGCGGCCAAGGCCACGGCCGAAGCCTGCACATCGCGCCAGTCGGCGCGCAGCGGGTCCATCACCGTGGGCACCACCAGTCGTTCGACATAGGCGCGCGGTGTGTAATGCGCGCCCAGCTTGTGGCGCTGGCGTTTGTCCAGCGCGCGTTCCAGCAGGGTGCCAAAGATGGCGGGTTCGACCAGTTTCCAATCGCGCGATGCCGCGTCGATCAGCAGCGACAGTTGCACTTCGGACAGCGGCAGGGCGCGGGAATCCTTGAACAGGCCGCCGTTGAATTGCTTCAGCCGGGTCATCAGCCCCTGCGAATAGCCGCCGGTGTTCATGGTTTCCCACAGACCCGCCAGCGCCGGTGCGGCGTCCTGCGGATGGCCGCGCAGTTTTTTCAGCAGGTCGGAAAAGCTGGCGCGGGGGATCAACTCCACATCTTCGGCAAACATGGTGAAGAGGCAGCGCATCAGGAACCGGGCCACCTCTTCCCCGGTATGGCCCTGCCCTTCGAACGACCGGCCAAGTGCGGCCAGCCTGTCGGCCACCTCGCGGGTGACGGCGGCGCTGATCCGGGCGGGGTCAAGCGTGTGGGGGTTCAGCCAGATCGCACGCAAGCGGTCGCGCACATCGGGGTCGTGCAGGTCATCCAGGGTGATGCGATAGCGGGTGCCGTCGGGGAATTGGGTGTAGCCCTGCCCTTGACCGGAGAAGTCGGCATAGACCTCGATCACATGGCCCACGTCGACGATCATCAGGAAGGGCGGCCAACCATCGTCGCGCGCTACGGCACGGGCATAGCCATCGGCCTGGTTGCGCGCCCGCAGCATGGTGTCATCCCAGCGCCGTGACCCCCGGATGCCATGGCCCTGTCGCAGTTTGGGCGGCAGATCAGGCAGAAGTGCGGGTTGCGCGTCCGGGTCATCGGTCGCGCGCCCCGTGCCCTGCTTGGCCTCCATCACAAAGGACTGCCGCCGGTAAAGGTCGATGTAGCCACGTGTTTGCGTGGCGGTATGGATGAAGGTGACGGGCCGTTCAAAACGGTAGTCGTCATTCTGGCTGTCTGCGGTGGCGGGCTTGGGCGCGGGCAGGTCAAGCAGTTGGGTCAGTTCGATGGCGAACTGCTGGAAATTCGCCCGCTCGCTGCCGCTTGACGCTTTCCAGCGGTTTACGAACGTTTCAACCTGCACCGATTATTGCCCCCACACCCTGCCGACAGGTTATGCGGGGGGTGGGTGGTGAAAGCAACGGGATCATGGCAAACACGTCGATAATCGCTTGTGTCGCCTTACGGGTCAACGACTTACGATCACGGAAGCCGATTTGGAGGCTAGCTCAAAGCATCTGCGCCGCCGCCGAACCGATGAACCACATTGTGCGGTTTTCAACTACAGGTTCCATCGGCCGCCAGAGAGAATGCACCTTGAACGTCAACATGATTCTCTGAGAACCGTTCACAGCGGACACCCGGAAGCAATGCAATGCCGCTAAGCAGAGTGTTGAAACCGGACACTCCAAAACGGCGAAACGGTTCCCACGGGATAAACGCCTGAGCTCATGCAAAGATTGCCGACAGATCACGACGGTTAAGGATTTATCGACTTCGTAAAGAAATTCGTCAGTCAAACGGCCACACGCCCGGCTTCAAAGTCGTGGCGAAGACATCCGAAACAAGACTTGAGTGTTGCGACTCGAGCCAAGTGTGAAAAGTCACCGCACCCGGCTCAAGTGCCAGCGAATGCACAGCATTTTCACGCAGATCACGGTGGACCGTGTGGGCTGTCGAGGGGCCGATCTGGCAGCAAACCTTGCCGATTTGCCCCGTTATTGCCCGGTGAACGTGGCCTGAAATCATCTTGACGGGTCCGCCATAAGCTTGCAGCCGGTACAACAAGGCAGCCCCGTTGCGCAGGTTGTCGGCATCCATCGCGGGGATACCCGAATGCAGCCAAGGATGATGGGTTGCCACAACGACGGGCCGGTCGCTAAGGTCGGTCAGACAGTGATCGAGGTAGGCATAGCCTTCGTCGGCCAGCCAGCCGTAGTTTGCGCCTTCCAGCAGGGTATCAAGGCCAATCACCACAAACGGCCCGAAATCGCGCAGCCAGTGGATCGGGCCTGCGGCGGGCATCCAGTGCTGGTCGCCAAAGGCCCGGCGCATGCCGTCATGCGTATCGTGATTGCCGGGGATGGCCTGCCAGGGCAGGGCAAGGCCAGCCATGATCTCGGCAAAATGAGCGTATTCTTCGTCAGTGCCGTGGTCGGTCAGATCGCCGGTGACGATGGCGCAGTCGATCGGACCAAGCGCTGGAAGGCGTTCGTTGATCGATGCCACGGCGCGGCGTAGCGCCGTGGCGGTGTCGGAGTGGCCGCAGACAAGCTCGCCATTGGCAACGATATGGGGGTCACTGATCTGGATAAAAGCGGGCACTCAGGCGGCGTCTTTCTCGGGCTCAAGGGTCAGGATGGATTGCGGCGCGATGGTCAGGTGCACCGTGTCGCCCGGTTTGGGGGCGGTTAGGCCCTGATGCAGGCAAAACAGGGTGTCATCGGCAGCGCCGGTCAGCGCGATGCGGTAATGCGTGCCAAGGAAGGTAACGGTTTGCACCTGCGCAGTCAGAAGGCCGCCGTCGGTGATCTTGACATCTTCGGCGCGGACATAGGCGGTTTTTCCAGTCGCAGGGGCAGCAAGCGCCAATGTGCCGCCCGGCAGGTGCAGGGTGCTGCCGTCAATCCGCCCTCCAAGTGGCATCGAATTGCCGACAAACCGCGCGACAAAGACGTTTTCTGGTGCGCGATAGAGCGCCTCGGGCGTGCCGATCTGCGCCACGTGGCCTTGGCTCATCACCGCCACGCGGTCGGCAATTGCCATGGCTTCGTCCTGATCGTGGGTCACGAAGATCGCGGTTATGCCGAACTTGCGCAAGAGGACGGCCAACTCGTCACGCAGGGTGCCGCGCAGGGCCGCATCCAGCGCCGACAGCGGTTCGTCCAGCAGCAACAGGCGCGGGCGCGGGGCAAAGGCGCGGGCAAGGGCGACGCGCTGGCGCTGCCCGCCCGACAGGGCGGTTATGGCGCGCCCGGCATAGGGTTCGAGGCGGCACAGGGCCACCACCTCTTCGACCCTTGAGTCGATGTCGGCGCGGGGCAGTCCCTGCATCTTCAACCCATAGCCAATGTTGGCACGTACCGACATGTTGGGAAAGAGGGCATAGGACTGAAACACCATCCCCACTTTCCGCCGTTCCACGGGCTGGTGGGTCATGTCATCATCTTTGAACCGGATCGACGCCCCGGCATCGGCCGTCTCCAGCCCGGCGATGATGCGCAAAAGCGTGGTCTTGCCGCAGCCGGAGGGGCCCAGAAGCGACACGATCTCGCCCTCGGCGATATCCAGGTCGGTGGGCAGCAGGGCGCGGCTGCCGCCGGGATAGGTCTTGGCGATGTTGCGAAGGGTCAGGGTCATTGGGTTATCCTTTGCGCACGGGCGCTGGCCCATTGCATGGCAAGAAGAAGGGGCACGATCATCACGAAGAAGATCAGGGTATAGGCGGAGGCAATCTCCAGCCGCATTGAGGCATAGCTGTCGGCCAGACCGACGGGCAGGGTTTTCAGATAAGGCGTGTGCAGCATCCAGGTCAGGTTGAACTCGCCGATCGACAGGGTGACCACTGTCAACGCGCCTGCCAGAATACCGGGCAGTGCGTTGGGGATTACGATGTCGATGAACCGGCGGGCGGGGCCTGCACCGAGGCTAGCCGCGCCTTCCTCGAGCGTTTTTAGGTCGATGGCGGCCAGCACCGACATGACAGAGCGGACCATGAAGGGCAGCGTGTAAAGCACATGGCCGACCAGAATGAACGTCCAGCTGAGCCTGAAACCTTTGTAGGTGCCGTAAAGCTGCAAAAGCGCCAGTGCCAGGGCAAGGCCCGGAATGGCCAGCGGCAGCGAAATGAACTCCTCCAGCGCCCGCGTCATGCGGCCGGGATTGCGTGCCATGGCATAGGCGGCGGGAACGCCGATGATCAGCGTGACCACAAGGCAGGCCAAGGCGATGCCCAGCGACAGGAAGATCGAGCCGGAATACAGCGTCCAGACTTCGATAACCCATTTCAGGGTCAGGCCGGATCTCAAGCCTTGAAAGTAGTTCACTGTCAGGCCTGCGAGCACCGACTGAATGGTCGGAACCAGAAGGAATGCGGCGGCCAAGAGGGTGACGGCCAGTTGCAGGGTTTTTCTTGTGCGCATGATATTAGCCCCCCGCCGCTACGGTGTTGCCCGAAAACATCCGGGCGACGAACAGGATCGCCCATGTTACCACGCCAAGGCAGACCGACAGGGCTGCGGCCATGGCGATGTTCGCGGACAGGGTGAATTCGGTGTAGATCACCATCGGCAGCACGTCGATGTCGGTGGCCAGCGTGAACGCGGTGCCAAAGGCCCCCATCGCGGTGGCAAAGGCAATCGCCCCTGCCGCAATTAGGGCGGGCGATAGCGCGGGCAGCAGCACATCCAGCACCACCCGGTGCTGCGGCGCACCCAGTGTGCGGGCGGCCTCTTCCAGCGACGGATCGATCTTTTCCGCAGCCGCCATGACGGTCAGCAGCACGCGGGGGATCGAGAAATAGAGGTAGCCCAAAAACAAGCCGAAGATCGAATAGGCAAAAACGACATGGCCCGGAAGGATGGCGTTGAACAGCCCCTGCCGCCCACCCAGCAGGATGATCATGAACCCCACGACCACGCCGGGAAAGGCCAGCGGCAGCGTCAGGATCGACAGCAGGACCGCCCGGCCGCGAAACCGGTTGCGCGTCAGAAACACGCCTGCCGTGGTGGATATCGCCAAGGCGACAACGGTGACTGCCAGCGACACCAGCACCGTCTGCACCAGCGTGGTCAGATAGCGCGGCGTTTGCAGGATTTGCAGGTAAATACCCCAGCCCGCCTCACCCTCGCCCGAAGACAGGATCAGCCGCAGGATCGGCAGCGCCAGAAAGGTCAGCGCAAAGATGGCCAAGGGCACAAGGCACAAGGCGACGAATAGTCGGGAAGACATCATGGGGCTCCTGCTGATGGCCGGGCGAACTGGGGCAGGGCACTAAGCCCCGCCCCGATACTCGTTACTTCACGTCGGCCAGATAACGCTCGCCAAAGCCCTTCTGGGCTGCGGCCATCGCGGCATAGTCCACCGCAATCGCACGCTCATAATCGGCATCCGGCAGGAAGCGCGCTGCCACGTCGGCAGGCAATGCCACCGGGCGGGCGGGCTTGAGGTAGGCATTGGTCCAGATTGCCTGACCTTCATCCGACAGGATGAAATCCAGCGCTTTCTTGCCAGCCTCAGCGTTCGGCGCGCCTGCAACAAGGCTCATGACGTAAGGCACGCGGATGGTGCCTTCGCAGGGCAGCACGAATTCGAACTTGCCGGTTTCGTTGTACTTGGCGCGGTAGGCGTTGAAATCGTAATCGAACAGGATCGGAATTTCACCAGAAACAACGCGGGCGAACGAGGTTTGCTTTGGCACGATCGGGCTGTTGGCGGCCAGATCGTTGAAGAACTTGATCGCAGGGTCGAAGTTGGTCAGATCGCCGCCGAAGGCATGATTGACCGCAACCGCACCGGCATAGCCGACAAAGGCCGAGGCCGGGTCCAGATAGCCGACCATGCCCTTGTATTCCGGCTTTGTCAGATCAGCCCAGCACTGCGGCACGGGGGCCCCTGCCAGCGCATCGACGTTCACGAACATGCCCAGCGTGCCGTAGTGGACGGCAAACCAGTTGCCTTCCGGGTCTTTCAGGCCGTCGGGGATTTCGTCGAACCCTGCGGGCTTGTAGGGCTGCACAACACCTTCGGGAATTGCGGCGATGCCAGTGGTCACGCCGTAATAGGCCACATCGGCGACGGGCGAGGCCTTTTCGGCGATCAGCTGGCTCAGAGCCTGACCCGAGTTCTTGTTGTCATGCGGCATCTGGACGTCAACTTTTTCGTCCAGCGCCTTCAGCATCGAGGCCCAATCCGCCCATTCCGGCGGGCAGTTGTAGCAGATCGCATCTTCGGCAAATGCCGGAGCTGAGATGGCCGTTGCGAAAAGCACGGCAAGAACAGTATGTTTCATCGGTTCATCCTTGTTTGAGCTTGAGGTTCGGCAGGAAGATCAGACGGCGGTTGGGTTGCACCCCGACCGTCGTCACCTTTTTCCGGGTTCGGCAGCGCAAGCGTGGCCCCGGCCCGGAAAGCAAAGGGCAAGGCGGGCGGCTGAATAGATGGCCCCCCTTGCAGCATGTTCAACAATGATCGGGCCGCCTGCCGGCCCATCGCCTCGGGCGAGGTCTCGATGGTGGCTAGCGGCTTTTCAAGCAAACGCCCGACCTCGATTCCGTCGAACCCCACGACAGACAGGTCCTGCGGCACCCGCCAGCCCAGCAACCGGGCGGCCTTTTGCACCGCAATCGCCAGAAAATCGTTTGATGCGAAAATGGCGGTCAGCTTTGGGTGCTGCGCCAAAATGGCGGCAAGACGTTCGGGCTGGTTGGCCTCGGCTTCGCCAATCTCGATCAGCGTAGGGTCGGGCAGGCCGCGTGCCCGACATTCGGAATGAAAACCTGCATAGCGGTTGCGCGACCTGTCTGAGGTCGAAAACCGCAAAGCCAGAAACGCGGTACGCCGATGACAAAGATCGGCAAACTGGCGCGCCACCTCTTTGGCCGCGTCGAAGTTATCGACATATGACGTAATGAACCCATCTAGCGGGTCGTGGAACATCAGCGATATCGGAATGCCCCGCTTTTGCGCCAAGCGCAGCGCTGGGCTGCGGTCGGGGGCCACCATCGTGGCCAAAAGCGCATCGGTTTCCTTCGACAACAGCATTTCGATCGCCGCATCGTCGGCTGCCTCGTTATAGTTTGAGCAAGAAATCAGCATCTGATAGCCCGATCCCAGCAGTTCGACCTGCACGCCTTGCACTGCTTCAGCAAACACCGGGTTGGCCAGGGACGGCACCAGACATCCCACCGTCATCGACCGCCGGCTTTGCAGCGCGCGACCGATGGACGAGAAACTGAACCCCAATTCGCGCGCCGCCCGCTCCACCCGCTCGCGTACATCGGCGCTGGCGGGGCCAGAGTTGTTGAGCACTCGGCTGGCCGTCGCCACACCGCACCCGGCACTTTGTGCCACGTCCTTGATGGTGATGTTGGAAGATTTGCTCATTGGCTTCTCAAAGTGGAAACGTTTCCACTCATTATCCTGCGAATCTGCACAAGATTATGACGACGCACGGTGGAACCCATGGAGCAAGGAATTTTATAGAATTATTTGCGTGCGACGGCCTCGACTGAATAACCGCTCAGAAGAATTTGCTGCAACCGCTATGCCGCGCGGCCGTCAGACCGCTCCCCGCACTTCTCGACTTCAACCAGAGAACCGGTCTCGTGCAACCTCAGTTAATCCCCCACAACCTTCAACCGCGGCTTCAGCATCTCGCCCACCGCGTTCACCCCAGCGCGCAGCGGCGAGTCGATCAGGTGGGCGTAGCGCTGGGTGGTGCCGATCTGGGTGTGGCCAAGCAGACGCCCGATCATTTCCAGCGAGGCCCCGCCGGAGACCAACAGCGAGGCGAAGGTGTGGCGCAGGTCGTGGATGCGGACGTCGGGGATTTCGGCCTGAACGCGCATCCGCTCCCAGAACCGTTTGAGATCGACCACAGGCTGGCCCGGCACATCGCCGGGGAAGAGCAAGGGGCAGCCCTTGGGCACCGCATCACCGCGCAGGCGGATCAGCGCGACCGCCTCGTGCGATATCGGCACGCGGTGGATGCGGCGCTGCTTGGTGTAGGCCGCCTGCTTGGTCCAGATGGCCAGATCGAGGTTGAACTGGTCGAATGTGGCGGTGCGGGCCTCGCCACAGCGGGCGCCGGTCAGCATGCACAGGCGGATGATCCCGGCGGCGCGCTGATCTGGATCGGCGCAGAGGGCATCGGCGAGGCGCTGGATTTCCTCAAAGGAAAGGAACCGCTCTCGGGCCGTTTCAGGGCGCTTGCGGAAGCTGGTGGCCGGATTGTCGGTCCGCATTTTCCACGTGACGGCGAGGCTGAACATCTTTCGCAGCACCTCGCCCACACGGTTTGCCCGCACGGGCGTAGGCTTGAACGCCTTCGGCGGCGTCTTGGGTTTCGGCTGCTTTGCCTTGAACGCC
>JANNPZ010000059.1:0-1544 GCA_031400505.1 Paracoccaceae bacterium
CTTTCTGACGTCCGGTTCCCCAACTCGGCCCGAAGGCCACCTCGGTTCACCTTGGCACATTGGGTATCCTATCCGGCGATGCTTCACTTGCGTGTTGCCGCACTTGATATTCGTTGTCTTTGTACCCACCGCCTCTGCCACGTTTCCCTGTCTTGCGACCGGTTTGCCTGCTGATTTGGTGACCTGACATTAGAACCATTCCGCTCCGCTTTCCCGTTTCCGTTCCAGCTTTGCATCGTGGCGGTCTTGCCCGATGACTTAAAGTTGTCATGAAAAGTGAGTCGTGCAAACATAAAAATGTAAAGTTATCCACAGGCAGGCGGTTAAGCGGTGGACAAAATAGAGAACAACTATGCGGCCGAAACGAATACGGCCCCCACGCAGTGCATGGAGGCCGTTCGATTCAACCGGGGGCGAGGGAGAGAGGAGGAGAGTGCCGCCCGGCTGAAGTGCGTTTCGGCAATCTCTTGCCGTTGAAAAGGCACTACCCCCGAGTTGTTTATGCTGCAATTGCGAAAAGAATGGCCCGAGTTGCATATTTTGCAACACGGGCCATTATCACAGGGCAAGGGCGAAACTTTACGGCGCTATGCCGTTTCCAGGCAGCGATGCATTCACAATGCCGCCATCGCACGCAATTGTTTCGCCGCAAATATAGTCGCCACCGCGAGCGGCCAGAAATATTGCGAGCCCTGCCATATCTTCGGGCGTCCCGATGCGCGGAAAGGGAATGCCCTTGCCAACTGCATCGGCATGATCGCGCGCAGCCTTGTTCATGTCGGACTGGAATGCGCCCGGCGCGATGCCGCTGACCAGTATATTATCTTTGACCAGCTCTGCCGCCAAGCGCCGGGTCAGGTGGATGACCGCCGCCTTTGACGCTTGATAGCTATAGGTCTGCCACGGGTTGATCTTCATGCCGTCAATCGACGCGATGTTGATGATCTTGCCCGGGCGCTCAAAGCTCGCGGCGGCCTTCAACTGCGGGTGCATTGCCTGCGTGAGGAAGAACAAAGATTTGACGTTGAGGT
Source organism: Paracoccaceae bacterium (assembly GCA_031400505.1). GTDB lineage: Bacteria > Pseudomonadota > Alphaproteobacteria > Rhodobacterales > Rhodobacteraceae > JAIYDJ01. Next base: position 1,032 of record JANNPZ010000059.1, read on the forward strand.
CCATCACCCGGTCCCAGCCTGCTTCAGGAAACTGACCGAAGTCGGCGCCCCATGCAGCACCTGCGTTGTTGACTAATATGTCGACCTTTTCCTCGCGCTCGGCGATTTGCGCCGCGAGCGATAGGCAGCCATCGACGGTCGACAGATCACACGGCAGGCCAATGACTTGATTGCCCAATTCGGCGACGGTTTCCTCGATCTGGTCAACCTTGCGCGCGCTGATATATACTCGGGCTGCACCGGCGGCGAGATAGCCCTCGACGATCATCTTGCCGATCCCGCGCGAACCGCCGGTGACGACGGCGACGCGGCCGTTGAGGTTGAATAATGTGTTGATGTCCATTTGTCTCTCCTTCTTAAGCCCCTCCCCTTCAGGGGAGGGGTTGGGGTGGGGTCGTTCAGCTTTGCGCAAATCCGAGAGGCCCCACCCCCGGCCCCACCCCAAAAGGGGAGGGGGATACACGAATATCCGTTAAACGTAGCGACGCGGTCCGCCTGGAAAAAGGCGTCGCC
>JANNPZ010000066.1:0-7292 GCA_031400505.1 Paracoccaceae bacterium
CCCCCCCCCCCCTCCCCCCCCCCCCCCCCCCCACACCCCCCCCCCCCCCCCCCCCCCCCAAACTTCTTTTTCTTTTCCCCCCAAACCCCCCCGGGGGGGGGGGGGGGTCCCCCCCCCCCCCCGGAGCTGCGACAACACTCCAGCCGCTGCCCCACATGCAGGCCACACCTTTCAATTGGGTCCAATGCGCCCCATGTTTCCAGCAGGTCGAACGGAGGTTGCCATGGGACTGATTGGGATGATCATCATTGGGGCAGCGGCGGGGTTCCTTGCCACACGTCTGATGCGGATCGAGGCGGATATCCTGACGACAGTTGCGCTCGGTATCGGCGGCGCATTGATCGGGGGGATGCTTTTGCGGGTCTTGCTGATGATTACCGGCTGGATGGCCGGTTTTGTCGGTGCCGTTCTCGGAGCGTTGATGCTGATCTGGTTGTGGAAGATCATAGTCGCAAAATAGACAAGCCTAACCCAGGCGTTTGACAGCGTCCTTCAGCCGGAAAGTCCTTGCGCCGGTCGCCTGCCACAACTGCTTGCCTTGCCAGACCGCAAAGATGATCCCCGCCGCCTCGCGACCCTTTGCGCCGCCGCCCAACCGCACGGCCAGGGCTGTTTCAATCCGGCAGCGCCACTCCGCTGCCCGTGCGCGCAACACCGGGTCGCGAAATTCTGCGGCGCGCAGCGCGATGTCGGCCGGTTTGCCGTCCTCGGCTCCCAGCGCCCGCAAGAACGCCACCGCGCCTTTTGTCGTAAGCGGTGCGTCACCTTCGGCTTTGGCTGTCGCATTGTCCAGATCATCCCAGCCGGCCGATAGGGCAGCGCGCAGCATCCCATCCCGTGATCCATAGCGCTGCACCAAGGTCGGTGCTGCCAGTCCGGTCGCGCGCGCCACCGACGAAAATGCCACCGCCTTTTCGCCGCCGGTCGCCAACAGCGCGCGGACAGCTACGAAAATGTCGGCGTCAGGAATGGTGCGAAGGCGGGACATGGCGTGAAGGTAAACGAAAGTTCATCAAAGGAAAGCGAAATCTACAGCATCAGCCCAGGATCATCGCCCATATCAAGGCCTGGAAACACCACCTGTTGCACCGCCTGCGCCTCGATGCCGAACAGGTTGCACAAGGCCCAGCCAGCATAGGCGCGCACATCACCGGTGGGCATCAGATCGCGCTCGGCCAGCAATGCACCTTCGCCCAACCCGGGCCAGCGCCCAAACACCCGGCCCCCGCGCAATGCCCCCCCGGCGGCGATCATCACCCCGCCCGTCCCATGATCCGTGCCCTCCGACCCGTTCTGTCGTACGGTGCGGCCAAATTCGGTCATTGCCAGCACCAGCGTCGTGTCCCATGCCGCCCCGAGCCCGGACTGGATCGCAAGCAGCGTTCCTGCCAGCAGCGGCATCTGGTTGGTCATGATGCGGGTCTGCCCTTGGTGGGTATCCCATCCGCCCAGCGAAAAGCTGGCAATCCGGGCGTCCTCTCGCAAACGGTTTGCGACATAACTGCCAAGCTGGCTCAGCGCTTGCGCATCCCGCGGAATGCGTTCTGCCGCAGTGGCTTGGGTCAAAGCCTGTGCTTGGGCAAATGGGTGTGCCAGCAGGGGGTCCGCCTTGTGCAGCGCCGTCAGCAAAGCAAGACCCTGTGCTGACAGGCCGGCATCCTCAACCGGAAACCAGTGCGCCGCGGGCGCGTCACCATCAAGGATCATCGCACGCTCGCGCCCAACCGAAACCGCCAACTTTTCGCCTGCCCCCGGGATCAACCCGACTGCCCGGTTCAGCCAGCCGTCGCGGGCGGGGCCAAGCGCGCCATCCGCCCCGCCCGCGCCATGTTCCAGCGCGTCTTGCGCAATGAAATGACTGCGCCCCGCACGGTAGGGGGTTGCGACCGCCTGCACGAATCCCAACTGGCCAGCCTGCCAAAGCGGCATCAGTTCGGCGGCAGCCGGGTGCAGCTCAAAAAAGCCGTCGAGCGGCAGGCCCGGCTCGCGCGACAGCGTCGGGCGCAATGTGGCAAAGCCCGGATCGCCGACCGGGCGCAGCACATCAAGCCCATCCATTGCCCCGCGCAGCAAGATCACCACCAGCCGGTTTTCGCCGCTTGCCGCAGCAAAGCTGACCGGGGTCAGCAGCGGCGATGCCGCAGCTGAACACCCGATCAGAAAAGCACGGCGCGACAGCAGCAGGTCTTTGGTCATGCTTACCTCCGCATCATTTCAGGGGACCCCAGCAGCACTGCCAGTCCCTCCCACCTTTGTTCGGCTCCGGCCACCGCAGACAACAGCAGGGGTGACGCCAGATCGCCCAGAACGGCACGCGTCTGTGCTACAGGATCGGCCCGGTCGCCGGTCAACCGGGCGAGGTCCGCCGCCCAGTCCAGCCGCGAGGCCAGCATCGGCGGGGTCAGCCAGTCTTGTGCCCGTTCGGGCCAGCCATCCGGGCGCCGCGCGGCAAAGACCGGCTGACCCATCCGGGCCATCACCTCGGTCACGCGGTTGGCGCGTTTGGCAAGTGCTGGGGTCTGCGCCGGATCCCCGGTCAGGCCGACTGCGCGAAGTGTGGCAGCCATGTATTCCTGCGGACTGCGAAACTTGGACAGCGTCGTTCCATGTGCCGCCGGATGCGACAACACCGCGCGATAAAGCGGCGGCAGGCTGCCGTCTTCACGCAAATAAATCTGCGTCAGGGTTTCCACCAGATCATCCGGCGGAGTGTCGGCAAGGAAGTGCCGCGACAGCATCACGGCGACGCTGCGCGCGGTTTCGGGGCGGGCGGCGACCGTTTCGATCAGCCGGTCGATCTCGTGTGCGCCCTCGCCATATGTTTCCCCCAGAATCGTTTTGTGACCCGGTTCCGTCGCCCGTGAGTCCATCCTGCGGTCTGCTGCCTCTGCCTTCATCCCCGCCAGCAACCGCGCCAGTTCTGTCACATCAGACTGTTCGTGGCCGCTGCCCATGCTGTGCAGTTCCAGAAACTCGCGCGCCAGATTTTCGTTCAATCCTCGCCCGCGGCGCAGCCCAAGGGCAGAGTTTGGGCCGACCGACCCGGTTTGGCTCAGGTAAGACTGCATCGCGGGATGCCACAGCGACGCGCGCAGCATCTCGCCAAACCGCCCGCCGATATGGGGGCGGATTGCCTGATCGCGGTAGGGCGCTATGAACATCGCCGACCCACCCAGCACCGAAACGGTCATCCGGTTGGCCCACAGATTGACCAGTCGCTCCACAAACCCAAGTCGTGCCGCAGCCGGTCGGGTGACGAAAGCAAGTGAGTCCCTTTTGATCACCTCGCGCAGGTCAAGCATCGTGCCCTGCGGCGGTTTGCCCTGTTTGCGCCGCTTTGCCTCGGCCAGTGTCGCCAGCCGCGCCGCAAGATCAAATCCGGTCCAAAGGTCTGCGTCAGGGTCTTGCGCCGTCAGTTGCCCAAGCACCCGGTCGGGGTCCACCCCGCCTGATGCCAGCGGCCAACCCAGACGCGGGCCGTAGCCAAAGCGGATTTCTTCAAGCAGGCTTGCGGGTTCGGTCACGGCGGGCCTTCGGTCGGTATGCCCCGTTTACATGGTCAGGCGCGCGTTGCGTTCAACCCTGAACATCGGCGAGTTTCTGTACCTGCGCCAGCTTTCGCACACCGGCATGGATTTGCAGCATGGATTTGGCCTGACGGGTCAGGTTGACCTCTTTCAGCACTTGCCACTGCCTGTAGTGGACGGTGTAGATTTCCATCCCCTCTGGCAAAGGCTCGCCCCGCGACATGCCGCCAAGAATGTAGTGCTGCTCTTCTGGCAGGATGTTCCAGTCCAGCCCCGCCGCGCGAATAGCCAAGGGCATCGACATCTGATCGAGATAGGGCCGCTTCTTGGGCAGATCGGGATTGGCATCCAGCTTTTGCGCAATCTCCATCCAGACTTGCGGAAAGCTTTTGCCCGACGCCGTGCGGTGTTGTTCGGGAAAGCTGAACAGGCCAGAGCTGAAATATGGCACCCGCGCCTCTCCGCGCTTTTGGCGCATCAGGCGGAAACGTTCCGCAGGCATAGCCATGCCGCAGGTTGCATAGATATCGTCCCAGATCGTCTGCGGCGCCCAGTTCATCGACGCGGCTTTCGACAACGAGACGTGACCGGATTTTATGATGCTTTCGACCAGATTTGGCCGGATGCACAAAACGTCGCTATCCATGAAGCAGGAAAATTCGGTGTCGCGGGGCTCCAGCGTTGCAAGCAGTTTGTTGCCATGCGGATAGGGCGGATCAAAGCGCCCCTCGACGGCAAATCCCCGCAGATCGCACCCCATCCGGTCCAGAACGGTCCGGACATCAGGATTGACGCTGTCGAGTTTAGGCACCGGGCAATAGCCGACCAATGCAACCGTCTGCCCGAACTGTTCGCGCAGCGACGCCGCAAGATAGCAGGCCATCAGTTCATATTCTGGCGGTTCGACGATGAAATAGACCGTGAGGCGGGGCGTCATTTCATTCCTCCTCGTCGGGGTGTTTTTCGCTTGACGCCAAAGCTCTGAACGGCTTACCGCGTCGCGCTGCCAGGGCCGCGAGCATGGCGGCGAAGTCTGCTTGCGTCGGCAGATCGGGGTGAAAGGTTGCGGGCAGGTGGCCCAAAGCCCGAAGTTGATCGAAGAGACGGGCAAAATTCAACTCACCCACCGACTGGAAATCAGCGCGGTTTGCATTGCCCGAAACCCAATCGGTGCAAACAGCGTCAATGCAGGCAGGCGTGATTCCGGCAAAGCTTTGGAATTGCAGGAGATAGTCGGCGGTATTGGCGCGGCTGCGGCGCAAGATCATCGCAACCCGGGTTTGCGGTTGCACCACGAAAGCCGCCAGATGCAACGCAGATCCGTCAAGCGCAACGATCTGCCGCGCAGCCTTGTACCTGGCGATCTGGACAGCAACCGGATGACGTTCGGGGTAAAACACCTCGAAGCCGGCCTCTGACAGGGCCGCTTCAATCAGGGGCTCGCCAAGGACACCGCCGCGTTCCGGCCGCAGCTTCGCGCGCGAGATGTAAAGCCGGTCCGACCCCTGCGCTTTGATATGGGCCAGTCGCCCTTGAATGAACGCGCGGTAGGCGGGTGATCCGGCATAGCGGTCACCCCAGCCGAAACCCAGTTCCGGCACAATCAACTCTTCTACCCGCAAAACACCCGCATAGACCCGGCGCGGCGCGGTAATGCCCAACAGGGCAAAGAAATCGTCATGCGTGTCGATCCCGCGGTCGGTGTCGCCGCGGTAGGGAAGATACAGGATGCTGTCCACGGATGGCTCTTGGTCCAGCGCCCACAAGCGCGCGGTGGACTCGACCAGAAAATGCCCGAAGTGGCGGCGGAAATGGCCAGCAAACAAGTGGTGCCCCGGTAGGTCAACGATCGGCTCGTTTTCGGCAAGGGTCGGGGCGGGCATTGCCTTTCCGGCCCTGATCCAGGCCTTGGAAAGCTTGCAAAACCGCCCGTCCGACAGCAGCACACCCGAGGCGAGCCGGGTGTCATGTTCGCGTTCCGGCACCACCAACGCCTGCGTCAGACGCAACAATGTGCCCGCAAAAGGGCCATTCTGTGGGGCAGGCGGGTCAGTGTTCACCGATTGTGCTGCGGACTGCGGTTGCGGGGTCGCCGCGCGAAACTCTTCCAAGGCTTTGCGGGCAACCCGGCTGTCAGGCGACTGCCGCAGCAAGGCTTCGGCCGCGCGCAAGCCCAGTCGGATGTGCCCGCGGGCCATTGCTTGGGCAAACAGCGCCTTTTGCCAGCCCACCAAACCCCGCCGCGCGCGATAGCCTTTCGCATGGGTCAATGGGTCGAACGTGCCCCGCGCGACCCCGTCAATCAGCGCCTGCAACACCCCGACGGATTTCAACATCCGGATCGCACGGTGACCCATGTGGGGGGCTTTGATCTGCCGCACGCCGGGGCCGATGATCCGGTCGGCATGGGCGCGATCTTCTGGCACGAACGGGTCGAACGCAACATGTACCTCGGCGGCATGCGGGGCGGCAGCGGCAGCATCAAGATGCGCCGGGCTTTCCCAATCCCATGTCTTGGCCGCATACCGGTAGCGTTTTTCGAACCGCGCGATTTTCCGCGACAGGGTGGTTTGCGGGCTGAATGCCAAAACCACCGACCCCGGCACCAGTGCCGAATAGGTCAACGCCGCGAACCCGCCCATCGATGCACCCACAAAACACACCCGCCGGAATTGCGCAAAAAGCCCGGCATCACGCAGACTCTCGATCAATGGGGCGGTGCTGGCGTTGCGATACCAATCTTTGCGGCTGGCCATGATCCCGAGGATCGACAGCCCGGCATTGGCGGCGCGCATCTGCAACCAGGGCTGCGGCGGGTCATACTCGCCCACCGAGGCCAGATTGTCGAAACTGACCAGCAGAACATCTGACCGGCGCAGAAACCACGCATCGACCAGACCGCCCCGCAGCACGAAGCCATCTTGCAAAACGGCCTCGGCCGCGGTTCGGACCGAGGGAGGATCCGCAAACAGCGCGGGCAGGGGCAAAGGGTGCGGGTCTTCGTCAGGGTCGCGCGGCATCGCGCCTCAACCTTTGCGTCGGTATATGCGCACGCCCGCCTGCGCGCTTGCGTCACCGATTTCCGGCGCCACCGGTTGCGGCAGGCATTGAATTTCCCCTGTCCTTTCACGCCCGCAGGTTTTGTTGCGCATTTCGGCATTCAAAGTAGCGACGCCACCAAGGCTGACTGGGCGCAGAAAGTCAGGTCCGGCACCGTTGATGCCCATCCTGATCTTGCCAAGCTTGATTGCAACCTTCAGGCCGTCGCAACGCAACGCAGGCAGGTCTGACGGCTGGCCAGGCGCGATCTTGTTCGCGATCACCGCGACGCCCTGGCAAACGGCGACAGCCCGGCGTGGCAGAACAGGGGCATATGCCAAGGCAGGTACTGTCATCGGGTTTACCTTGTTCTTCCGCCCGCTTTGGGACGGCTATTGCTCGAACTTTTCTGCAACTATGCCGCGTTGGGCATCGGCTGTCATCTGTGATCCGCACAAAGGGCCGAATTTGACGGCTGTATTGGGCGGAATTTCGAAACAATCTGACGGGTTGCACGGACAGGCGCCGCCGTTTTGCCGCAGGGGTTGCCGCTGCTTGCACTGTCGCTCTATTGTGGCGCGTCAGCGCCAAGGGGATGATGTGGCAAAGGGATCACGCGAAACAAACCGGCCAAAGGGGGCGTCCAGCCTGTTCGGCACCCTTGAATTCGGGCTGCTTCGCCATGTCAGCCCGCACGGTCAGGTTACTGCCGTGTCGATGATGAAA
>JANNPZ010000080.1:0-1942 GCA_031400505.1 Paracoccaceae bacterium
TGCAGAGCGCGAGCGGTTCGTCAGCCTTGGCCGTCTGTCCGCCTCGCTCGCACACGAGATCAACAATCCGCTGGGCGGGTTGTTGAATGCCGCCGATACCATTGTGACTTATGCCGACCGGCCCGAAGTCGTGCGCGAATCTGGCACTCTGGTGTTGCGCGGCTTGAAACACATGCGCGACGTGGCGCGCGCGATCCTTGACCAAAACCGGCTGGACCGGACTGGCCAGCCTCTGAAGGCGGTGGATTTCGAGGACTTGCGCCTGTTGTTCGAGCCGGAGGTGGCCAGCCGGGAACAGACCCTCGACTGGCGGATTGCAGCAGGCGATGCGACGCTGTCGGCGCAGCTCGCGGCGCCGGTGCGGCAAGTGACGCTGAACTTGCTGTTGAACGCCAGTGAAGCGGCAGGGATCGGCGGTCGCGTCGGGCTTTCCGTGACCAACGGCGGGGATGTGCTGTCGATTTCGGTCGATGACACCGGCCCCGGTCTTGGCCCGGACCACCTTGCGCGTTTGCTGTCCTCGGGGCCCTTGCCCCCGGGTGGTGGCGTCGGTCTGCGGTTGGCGCATGACATCGTCGTCGGGTTGAACGGCCAGATCAGCCATATCCGCATCAGCGGGGCAACGGTCATCCGCGTCGATCTGCCTGCAGCGGCACCGTCATGATTGACGGGCGCACCATCGTGCTCGTCGAGGATGACGAGATCATGGGGGCGTCGCTGCTGCAGCGGCTGGCGCTGGAGGGGGCCGAGGTGCAATGGCACCGCCAGATCGCCCGCGCTTTGCCCGCAATCCGCACCCCGCGACGGACCATCGACGCGGTGATCTGCGACATCCGTTTGCCCGACGGCACTGGGGAAGAGCTTTATGATACGCTCACCCGCTCTGGTACGCCGCCGCCGTTCCTGTTCATCACTGGGCAGGGTGGCATTGATCAGGCGGTGCGGCTGATCCGGTCGGGTGCCGCCGATTACATCACCAAGCCGTTCGACATCATCCGCTTCCTCGAACGACTTGCCATCGTCATGCGGCCACGGGGTGACATTGAGATGCCCCCGGAAACAGGTGTTTCCGCCGCCGCCCGCAGGGTGGACCGGCAGACGCTGGAAGCTGCGGGTCGCGACGCGCACCTGTTGGTGCGGGGTGGCCATGGGCTTGGCAAAGCGCGCCTCGCCCGCCGTGTCCATGACCAGTCTGACCGGCGCGCAGCCCCATTCGTCATCAGGGATGCATTGCGCCAGCCCGTGGATGATACCGGGATCCGCGCGGCGGTTGACGACACCCGCGATGGCACGTTGCTGATCATCGGCATTGGGCGGCTGATCCCAGCGGCGCAGGATGATATGATGCAGACGCTGCGCGCGCCCGCTTTTCGCCTGATTGCGACGGCTGGCATGGGCATCGAGGAAAAGATTGCAGCGGGCGGGTTTCGTGGCGATCTGTTTCATCTGCTGCAAAGCCATGAAATCGTCATCCTGCCACTGGCCGACCGGCCCGAGGATGCGGTGTGGCTCGCGACCCGGCTGTTCCCCGGCTTCAATGCTCGGCGCGCAACACCGTTGGAAGGGCTGGCCGTCTCGACCGAGGACGCCATCCGCGCGCATGACTGGCCGGGAAACGGACGCGAATTGCGCGCCCGCCTGATGCGGGCCGTCGAGCAGGCCGAAGGGGCAAAGGTACTGCCGTCCGACCTGTTCCCGGAAAGGGCGGGGCAGGACGTGATCCGCCCGCTTGCCACGGTCCGCGACGCCGCCGAACGGGCGCAGATCGTGGCGGCTCTGGAGCGGACGCAAGGTCAGGTTTCCGAGGCCGCCCGTCTGTTGCAGGTGTCGCGCACGACCCTTTGGGAAAAGATGCAGAAGCTGGGTCTTTAGGCACCCTTGCCTGTTCGGAAATCCGAACGCCGAAAATTCAGGCGTGGAATGAACGGCTTGCCGCAGCGCG
>JANNPZ010000092.1:0-110426 GCA_031400505.1 Paracoccaceae bacterium
CATTGCACCAGCAGCTGGCACTTCATGCTCAGACAGGGCATCTCCAGAAATCTGATTCCATGCAGCCCCTGCAATAAAATCAGATGTGGGCCCACCGGAAAGTGCAAGCAGCAGACCGATTGGCATCTTATCTAGATCATCCGCTGGGGATTCTGTGCTTCTCGCAGCATCAATTATTGGGACCACTAGTTTGAAGCCTAGATCAAACAATCGCTCATATTCGACCTTTTGATCTGGGATTATTGAAGCCCAAGCCGCACAGCGCCACGCGCCATAGACCTTTGTTCCTGACTTAGCAAAGTCAATTGACTGTGCGTAGAGCCCAGATGCAGAAAGGGCTAATGTCGCTGTAAGTGCAAGCCAAGAACCATCGGCCCAATACTTCATCACCCCCGCCCCTCCATCCACCGCTTCTTCGCCTCCTCCGCCCGCCGCATGTCCCGCACCATCCCTTCGATGGCCACCTCGTCCGACTTGTCGGCATAGCGGAACTCTGAATCGGCATAGCGGTTAATTTCCTGCACCACCATCTCGACCGTCATCGGCTGCATCAGCCCCCGGATCATCGTCAGCTTTTCATCATACGGCTTGAACAGGAACAGATCGGGGTTTTCCATCCATTCATCCGGCAGTTCAAAGTCCATCGCCCGCACCTTCACCGCGTCGGTGATGTTCTTGACGGCCCGGCCGGTAAACCGTTCATCTGCCTGCTGAATCGCCTTCAGATAGGCACCCAGTTTGGCAATCGTGTCCAGCGTGCCAATTTCGCCCTGCACCCGGTCCCAGACTGCCAGCAGCCCGTCCTCGTGCGGCTTTCCGTGACCTTCGAAACTCGCCGCCACCGCGCGGCGGATTTCCTGTGCCGCGAACAACTGATGATCGCCCAGCGGGATGGTGTGGTTCTTGCCCAGCAATAGCGCCAGGATATCGATGTAATCCTCGCGCGAAATCGGCCCGTCCACCAGAAACCGCGCCCCGGCCCGTTGGCGCAGGGCGTCGTCCACATTCTCGGGGTAATTGGAAAACATCCCGAAGGTGCAATTCCCGCGCACGACGGTATTCGCGCCAGCAAAGGCCCCCATAAAAACGGCCGTCACCTCTTGCTGGCCCGCTGAAGACTGCCGATCCCCCCGTTTCCCCGCCACCTGATCAATATCGTCAATGGTGCCGAATGCGATCACGCCCGGGTCAAGGACAGTGTCGATGAACGCCTTGGCATTCTGCCCCGATTTGCCCTGATAGCTGTCGATCTGGTCTATGGAAAAGTTCTGATAGCGGAACGGATAACCCGCGACCTTGCAATAGCCGTGCAACAACCCGGCCATCATCTGGATCAGCGTCGTCTTCCCCGTTCCGGGCTTGCCATCGCCCATGAAGGTAAAAATGAACCCACCGAGTTCCGCGAAAGGATTGAGCTTCCGTTCAAAATCATAGGCCATCAGCATTTTGGCCAAGCGCAGGCTTTGATATTTGGCGATGTGGTTGCCAACCACTTCGGTCGGGTTCTTGAACTGCATGGTCAGGACGCTGCCCTTGGCCGCCCGCGCCGGCGTAAAGCCGGCGATCACCAAACCGTCCGCCTCGACCTTCCACGACCCTCCGGCAAACGCCGCGACCCGAGGTGCGGTCTGTCCGCGCAGCGCGACCTTTTTCATCAACGCCTCGCAGAACGCGGCGATCACTGCGACAAGGCGTGGTTCATCCTCGGCAAAGGCCGCGATGTCCTGATCAAGCTCCCACAATACGCCCTGCACCGCCAAAGGCGCGTTGTCGGTCAGGACTTCTTCCACCGCCCCCACCTCGACCGTGAGGGATCCCAGATGCGGGGCCAGCAGAAATGCCGTGGCATTGGCAAAGGTGTAAAGGACTGCCAAGGCTTCAGCAGCCAGCAATTCGGTAAACTCTGCCCGCCGCGCATCCGCCAACCGCCCTTCGAGATTGGCTTTCTTCAGCTCTACCAATCCTGTGTTTTCAGCAAACCCGTCACCGATCGTCAACGCCACGGCCAGCCCGCGCCGCAGCGCCTGCAACGCGGATGCCTGCGATGGTGATACCAGCCCGTCGCCCATCGCCTCGATCCGGTCCACCAGCCGCACCCCGCCGGGACGCGTCGCGGGTTTGGTCAGCAACCCCGGCGTGGTAGGGCGAAACCGGGGCCGCGTGCCGATCCCCGGCGAGCGTTCGGTCCCCGCCACTTCGATCGCTTTGCCAAGGCGCGGCGCATGATCGAACCCGGTCAACAGGCCCAGCGCCGCCGCATATTGCGCGCGAACGGCGTCTTCTTTCAGTTCCATGGTGTCGCGCGTGGTCATGGCTGGCCCCTTTTTTGCGTCTATCGCACCGGCATGATGCGCCCACCCGCCCCCACGACGAATTTGCGGATGTCGCGCAAACCGGGCGGGTTCAACTCGGCAAGGGTTTGATAGGGCTGCTCGGGCAGGATCACCATCTGATCGATGCGCGTGGCCCCGGTGTCAGGGCGCAAGGCATCGAGCGTGAAGACCTGCTGTGGCTGTTCCGAGAACCAGCCGGCGCTGACCATCTCTTCGCGTTCGGCCCGCAGGTCTTCGACCGTCCAGACCAGCGCCCAATCCGCGCCATCCGGCGCCCGCGCCCCGGCCAGAACGTCAGACATCGGCCCCGATTGCAGGGTGAACGCGTTCGAATGCATCGGACCAAGCGTAATCCGCCGCAGCCGCTTTGGGTGCAGGTCGCCGAAATCCTTGTCGAACCCTTGCGCGATGGTCAGCAGCTTCAACCCGCCAAGCGACTGCGCGACCAGATGCGACTGCGCCAATGGCCAGCGCCGGTCGTCGGTCGGAAGTGGTTTGCGACCGCTGTCGTGCAGGTCCAGCAGATAGACCACCGGCAGGTTGGCCTGACTGTCATAGACCGCCCAATGCACCAGAAAATGCCGTCGATCCCCCACAGAGGCAATCCATTGGGCATCGGGGTCGTTGCGCGCCCAGAACAACCCGCCTTGCATCATCGCCTCGAAATAGAGCCGTTGGCTCAGCGCGAATTGCAACTGCACCGGCACCGTCAGGTCGCGCACGATCTGGCGGATCATCCGGTCCTTCAACTCGGTCTCGGCTGCAACGCCCGTCAGATGCTTGGTGGCTTGCGCCGCATCCAGCGCCATCACCATCAACTCCTGCGCCACCGGAAAGCCGCTTTCGTGCCGGTCCATCACCAGCTTGGGCGCGGTTTCCGCCCGGCCGGTCATCAGATACTTGTTGCTCAGCGCCCGAAATGTCGCCGCCAGCGCGGTCAGATACCGCCCAAGCACCCGCGCCTCGGTCCGCGTCAAGCGGCCTTCCGTCTCAAGCTCGGCGGCCACCCTCCCCAGATGGCCGGTGATCCGGTCGAACTTGGCGAAGTAACGCCGGGCCAGCAGGGTGTCGTCCACCTCTGCATGGTCCTGCGTCAGTTGGGCTTTTGCGTCGACCACTTACTCGCCATACGCATTCTTGTCATGCTTCTCGACAATCGCCGCGAACCGGCGCGCGAAGCGCTCATCCGCTTTCGCCTTCTGCTCCAGCACCTTGCGGGCGAACACCATATGTTCCTCGTGACTTTCCAGCATCCCCGCCATCCGGTCGTTGGTGGCCGACCCGATCGCTGCCATCGCCGCCTGCGCCTCTTGGTCGGTCTTGACGCCGATCTCGTTTATCCGGTGCGCCACGTCCTGCTGCTGTGCGGTCTTCAATGAACTGGTCAGGGCGTCATACAAAACCACCCGCTGCTTGGTGTCGGTTTGCAACTTGTTGATCAGCACAAGCTGCGTTGCCGCCTGGTTTTGCAGGCTGTCCATCCAGGTCTTGCCCTTTTCGATATACCGCTCCAGCGTCTGGGACTTCGCCAGCATTACCTGTTCGTCCTGCACCAGCGCGTTATAGCGGGTGTTCATCGCCGCGAGGTCCGTTTCGAGTTTGGTCCGCACCGCCGCATCCTGCTCGACGCTGATCTTGTTTTCCAACTCGATCACGCTTGGGTCCATCGTGGCAATCTCGGCCCTGACAGCCTCCAACTGGCCGACCACCCCTTCGCGTTCGGTCAGCGTGTCGCCCAGATTGACCTCTACCTTGGTCTTTTGCCCGTTCAGAAGGTCCAACTGACCCTGCAAAAGCCTTACGATAACATCAGACTTGGCGATGAGATCCTGCAACTTTGCATCAATCGACGCAGTGCGGAGCCGTTCCTGACGCATCGATTCCGACTTTGCGCCCGAGAAGATGCCGATGAAGCTTTCCATGCCGGTCTTTGACCGCATCTCGTCGAAGTCTTTCGAGAACCCCGCCGTCACGTCGTCCAGCCCCATGATCAGTTCGGCAATATTGGCGTTCATCAGATCGGTGTGCTTGTTCACATCGTCCAGCGTGGCGTTTTCAATATCGATCGACGGCTCGCCCGCCTCGATCTTGGCGCGGGCGGCCTCGATGCGCCCGGTGATCGCGCTGATCTTGGCTTGTGCTGCCGCGACCTGCTTCTGGCTTTCCTCGATCTGCGTCTCAAAATTGGCCATTGCGCCCTCCGATGAATTCATAATTCTATCCCGGGGATGTTAAGCCCCATTACATTTCGACACCACCGGAAAATCGCCCTGCGACTCCTTTGTTGTCAGGCGGTATCCTCGCCGAATTTGCGCGAAACCGCCAATGCGAAGTTGACCCTGATCGCCGGGAATCGGCTCTAGACCGGAATGTTGTCGATCAACCTGACGCCGCCGGTCCAGGCAGCCGCCAACATACGGCGTGGGCGTCCGGGATCGTCCGACGGCAACAACGTGCCTGCGTCGCGCAATTCGATGTATTCCACCCTTTCATAGCCCGCCGCGCGCAACTTTTCCGCCGCCTCGCGGATTGCCATCCGGTCGGATTGCCCGGCGCGAATGTCTGCCGCGGCCGCCGTGATCGCGGCGTAGAGAACCGGGGCCCGGGCCCTCGCCGCAGCGTCCAGTTTCAGGTTGCGCGAACTCATCGCCAAGCCGTCCGCCTCGCGGATCGTCTCGCAGCCGACGACTGTTACGGGCAGGTTCAAATCCGCAACCAGCTTTTGCACCACCTGCAACTGCTGCCAGTCCTTCTGGCCGAAATAGCCCCGGTCGGCGATGGTCATCCCGAAAAGCTTGGTTACCACTGTAGCCACCCCGTCGAAATGCCCGGGCCGCATCCGCCCTTCCAGCGGTTCGGACACCCCCGCCACACTGACAGTGGTGCCATAACCTTCGGGGTAAACCTCGGACGGTTCGGGCGCAAAGATCGCGTCGACCGGCACCGTGGCCAGCAGGGCCGCATCTGCCTCTACCGTGCGGGGATAGGTCTTGAGATCGTCGGGGTTGTTGAACTGCTTTGGATTGACGAAAATCGTGACGATCACCCGTTCGCACTGCGCCCGCGCCGCCCGTGCTAGGCTCAGATGCCCGTCATGCAACGCACCCATCGTCGGCACGACGCCGACCGTCAGCCCTGCCGCTTTCCAGCCCCGCACAACGCCCCGCAAGTCCCGCACGGTGCGCAGGATCATGACGCGGGCCCCTTCAGGGCATCGGCAAAGCCATGCTCCGCCCCCGGAAACTGCCGACTGCGAACCTCTGCTGCGTATTGGGCAATCGCGGCTTCGGCAGTCGCTGCAAGCGTGGCATACCGCTTGACGAACTTCGGTCGAAACTCGGTGAACAGCCCCAGCATGTCATCGATGACCAAGACTTGCCCATCGCAGTCCACCCCGGCACCAATCCCGATGGTCGGGATACCGATCGCGGCTGTTATACGGCCTGCCAGCCCCACTGGCACTTTTTCGAGTACCACGGCGAACGCCCCGGCATCCTCGATTGCGCGGGCATCGTTGAACACGATATCCGCCTCGTGATCCCGCCCGACCACCTTGTACCCGCCAAGCGTGTTGACCGCCTGCGGGGTCAAGCCGATATGCGCCATCACCGGCACGCCCCGCGCGGTCAGAAAAGCGATGGTCTGGGCCATATGCGCGCCCCCCTCCAGCTTGACCGCGGGTGCGCCGGTTTCTGCCATCAATCGGGCCGCGTTGCGATATGCCTGTTGCGGGCTTTCCTCATATGACCCGAATGGCATGTCGATCACGCACATCGCCTTGGACAGACCGCGCATCACGGCGCGGCCATGCAGGATCATCATCTCCAGGGTGACCCCAAGCGTCGATGGCATGCCATGCAGTACCATCCCCACAGAATCACCGACCAGTGCGATATCGCAATGCGCATCCACCAGACGCGCCATGGGCGAGGTATAGGCCGTCAGCACCACCAGCGGCAAACTGCCTTTACGGGCGCGGATATCGGGTGGCAGGACCGGGCGGGCGGGGGATGTGGCGCTCATGGGACGACCTTTGCATGCACAAATTGCGCGCCATATGTGCACAACCTACCCTTGCCCGCAACATTCTTGCGCGACATGCCGCCGCATGCCGGGCTTGACGGCATTGCAAGACTGCGCTGCCATGAGCGCACCTAAACCCGGAGCCTTCCAATGCAATCACTGTTGCGCCTGACCCGCCCCGACACCCCGCCCGAGATCGAGCGTCCCGACCCCGCAAAGGTGATCGACGGCGATCCCGTCCACAGCACCTGGAACATCGAAGACCGCGATGGGCTTTACTGCGGCCTGTGGCAATCTACCCCCGGCGCCTGGGAAGTGGCGTTCACGGAATGGGAGTATTGCCATTTCCTTGAAGGCGTCTCGACCGTGACCGATGCGGACGGCAATACCCAAACCTTTCGTGCCGGCGACAGCTTCTTCATCCGCCCCGGCTTCACCGGCATCTGGCGGGTCGAAGAGACCACGCTCAAGGAATACGTGATCAGGACGTAGCGCCGTCTTCCTGTTCGGGCAGCGGACAGTCTTCTGCGGCAACACCGCTGCGCCGGCAGGATGCCAGCCGCTTGCGGTCTGCCTTGGCAGCCTGTTTCGCGGCTTTCTCGGCGGCAATCGCATCCACTTCTGCCTGCTTTTCCTCGGCTTCGGCAATCTCGAGCAACTGCTGTTCGCGCAAGGCAATTGCCTCTGGCGTCTCCAGCACGGCAATTCCAAATGCGTTGTCGATATGGGGCCCTTCCAGAACAACGCTCTCTTCCAGACTGCGCACAGTCACCCGCGCGCCACGTTCGACTCTGTCATAGAGATCAATAGCGTCCTGATTGAAAAGCCGGATGCAACCAGCAGAGGTCGCGCGACCGACCGATTCATTCTGGATCGTGCCATGGATGCGGAAATAGCTGTCCCGTCCGCCCCGATATAGATAGATCGCGCGTGCACCAAGCGGATTTTCCAAGCCCCCCGGAAGACCGGCTGCAAACTCGGCATAAAGATCGGGCCGGGTGCGGATCATGTTGGCAGTGGGCTGCCACGCGGGCCATTCTTCCTTGCGCCCAACCACACCTTCGCCGCGGAATGAAACTCCCTCGCGCCCGACAGCAATGGCATAGCGCACTGCCCGCCCGCCTTCGAGCACATAGTAAAGCCGCCGTGCATAGGTATCGACCACCACGGTTCCGGGGGTTTCCGTTCCCGCATAATCCACTTCGGCGCGCGCTTGACCATCAGCAAGATGCCGATTTTCAACGGCCTGAATGAAGTACTCTCCATCCTGCACCGCCGCATATTCTGCAAGGGTCGTCGGGGCGTCGGCTTCGGGTGGCTTGCCAGCGCAGGCGGCCAGAACCAACAAGGACAGCAAGGTGGCTAGACGAAACAGCATTTGGGGCACGGACCTTCTCGCAGGTTGGGCAGTTCGGATTGAACGCAATTGCGAAAAAGCAAGCACGCGGCCAAAGCCATACGTCAAGCCCCGGACCGAAGTTCGAAAAAGAAAAGCCCCCGGCGTTGCACACCGGGGGCTTTTTGATTTGTGCGAACCGCTTACTGGATCGCGCCGAACGACCAGAACAGCGTCTCGCCCGAACTGTCGGACAGACCGTCATTGTCGGTCACGACCCAGGTGGCACCAGCAGCGTCAATCGCAAAGCCTTCGACCTTCTCGGCGGTGTAGCCATTCAGAACCGCCAGATCGGGCATCAGGTCGCGCACCAGCTCTTTGGTGACCACCGGCAGAACGCCGCCCAGTTCGGCCGGAACCATCTGGCTGACTGCCACACGGTAGATCTTCTTGGTCACTGCCGCTGCGCCAATCTGATTATCACGCTCGACGATATAGACCCAGTCGCCGTTCACGGTGATCTCCGACAGACCCATCCATGCGCCCTCGGCAGCGCCGTCAGCCAGCGCGTCCAGCGGGTAGTGCACGGCACCCCAGGTTTCTTCGGCGGTGTTGTAACCCACCAGCTTGACCATCCCCTTGGGATCGTCCTTCCACTCGCGCTGCACGGCCACCCACAGCCAATCGCCGGCGACAGTGATGCCTTCAAAACCGAACCGGATTTCGTTGGCCAGCATTTCGGCGGGCAATGCGATCTCGGTCTTGATCTCGCCCTCTTCATCGACGTGATAGATCGCATGCGGGATCAACCGGTCGCTGCGGCCTTCGGACGCGAGCCAGAAGCCGCCTTCGCCGTCAGATGCCAAACCTTCCAGATCCAGCTTCTGCGCCGCATCGCCGCCGCGCGTCACCAGCAAACCACTGGTGATCTTGGCCGGGGTCTGCGTCGCGTCGATGGTATAGATCATCGGCATCGCCCCATAGACGCTGTCCGACACAGCATAAAGCTTGCCTGCCTCGGCAGGATCCGCCGCCAGACCCGACAGCGCACCCCAGCCCAGCGGGGCCTCTGTGCCCGCCGAGGTGATCATCGGATAGGCCGCAGGGCCCTCTGCCAGTTCATAGATCATGACATGCGCGCGCACGCCGCCATCCTCGACGAAATCAACCTCGTTCGCAGTGGCCAGCAGGTTGCGACCCGGGATCGCCACCAGACCCTCGGGCGACACACCCGACGGCAGAATCTGCTTCAGCACCGGCGCTGCCGGATCAGTCAGGTCGTAAACGCCAACCACCGAGCCGCGCTCGGAGGCGACAAAGGCCATCGTGGTTTCACCGAACTTGGCAATCTCGACCGATTCCAACTCGGTGCCCTTGGACCGCGAGCGGCTTTCCGGGTAGTGGCCCATGGCAACAATCGCCTGTTCAAGGCTGGCCGCGGACTCGTACACCACCGTCCCGTCCTTTTTGAAGATGTTCCAGCTGCGGCTGCCGCCTTCATAATCGCCCTCGTTGGCGACGGCGAAATGATCGCCGTCCAGCCACTTGACCGCATCAGGCTCGCGCAGAACGCCCTCTTTGGTCGCGGTGAAATCCAGCTTGCCATCGCGCTTGGTGTCGATGCCGGTCAGATCAACAGCCCCGGCGCTGAAATGGCTCGCCACCGCGCCATCTGCGCCGATCACGACGATGTGGTTGTTCTCCTGCAGGGTCACGACGATCTCGCCTGCCTCGTTGATGTCAACGAACTCGGGCTCTGGGTCGTCGCCGGCGACTGCGGCAAGGCCGGTCACTTCGATGCGCTGCATCGCGGCGCAATCCATTGCACCATCCTTCATCGGCAGTTTGACCACATAGCCCGCGGGCATCTGCGGGATCACGCCGTCGTTCACCTCTTCGTCACGCTCGTTTTCGATGGCCACCGCCAGGAACGACCCGTCCTTGGCCGCTGCAACCGAATCCGGCTGCCCGCCCAGATCGCATTCGGCCACGATCGCCTTGGTGGCCAGATCAATCGCCACGACCTTGCCGCTGGTCGCCACATAATCAGCCGAGGTGTTGACGGCGGCAAACGCCATCCCGCCGATGATCTTCGCCGTGGTCGGCTCGCCACCCACATCAATATTTCCCAGCGCCTTCGGGGCCTTGGGGTCGGTGATGTCGATCAGACCGACCACGCCCAGCGGGCTGTCGGTATAGATCAGCGTCATGCCGTCTTCCGAGGCGGAAATGATCTCGGCGCTGGTTTCGCGCGCGCGGTCTTCGCCGTCTGCCATGTTGTCGGGGGTCGCAAAAGTGGCAACGCGGTTGAAGGACATCTCTGCGAGTGCGGGCATAGCCGCCACCATCGCAAGAACCGAAGTCAAACCGAAAATCCGCACGGACATGGGCAAGCCATCCTTATCTGGGTTGAAGTTGCATCCATGTGCGACCCCGATGTAACATGGTCGTGACGAAAGCGCCCCAATCCGACAAATCCCGCAGTCGTTTGACCGTCAGCCGCGAAGGCTCAACTTTTCAGAGCCTTTGCCTTGCGCAACTTCGTCGCAATGCCCATGTTCCCAATGAGTTGGAAGGAGATAGACATGATTTGCCCCAATGATGGTGAAACCCTTGTGATGGCTGACCGCAGCGGGGTCGAGATTGACTACTGCCCGAAATGCCGCGGCGTCTGGCTGGACCGGGGCGAGTTGGACAAGATCATCGAACGCGCGGCTTCGGCGACCCTCGCCGCACAACCTGCTGCCCGCGCGCCCGCCCCGCCACCGGTTTATCAGCCCGAACCCCGGCGCGAGTACCGCGAACGCGATGACCGTAGTGACCGGGACGACCGGGACGACTATCGTGGCAAACCTAAACGCCGCGAAAGCTTCCTCGGCGACATCTTCGACTTCTAAACGAAGTCGAACCATAAGGGTCGGGGTCTGCCCCGACCCGCAGCTACCGCTTTGCAAATGGGAATCCTGACGGGCACCAACGCTTTGTCCGGTTTCGCGTCAAACGCCTACCAGCGCCCCAAAGCAGTTTCGTCTGCTTCGACGGCCGCGACCCAAGCAGTCCCGCCCGTTCCGATCTCTTTCTTCCAGAATGGCGCGCGGGATTTGAGGTAGTCCATCAGGAACTCTGCCGCCTGAAACGCCGCCACCCGGTGCCGCGCGGCGGTCGCCACCATCATGATCGCCTCGCCCCGCCCCAGCCGCCCGTGCCGGTGGATGACCAGCGCGCCCACCAGCCCCCAGCGACCCACCGCCTGATCCATCATCCCGGCAATCGCGCGTTCGGTCATGCCGGGGTAATGCTCGATCTCCATCGCCTCCAGCCGCCCTCCCTCGTCACGCACAAGGCCGGTGAACGTCACCACCGCCCCCGCGCCGCCAACGCCTGCGGTGAACGCCGCCACCTCGGCCCCGACATCGAACGCCGCCTCCTGAACCCGCAGCACGTCAACCACCCGTCATCGGCGGAAAAAACGCAACCTCGCGCACGCCCGCCAGGGCTGCATCGAAATCGGCCAACTCCTGATCCACCGCCACCCGCAGACTGGCTAAATCGCCGAACGCCAGCGCGTAACGTTCGTCCCGCGCAACTAGTTCCGCCACCAGCCCCGCAACCGTCGCGGCGCCGGTTTCCACACTTTCGCGCGGCACCCCGATGCGTTCGCGCACCCATGCGAAATAGAGAACCTCGATCATGCCCCATCCCTCAGATACGGCAGCGCCTTGCGGAAGTAATCCCACCCGGTCAGAAACGTCAGCACCGCCGCCACCCAGATCAACCCCAGCCCGACAATCGTCGCATAAGACGAACAGCCCCGCGCCCCGCAAGACCGCAGCGGATCGGCCAGACCCAGACTGACCGCCTGCGCATAAGCCTCCATCGTCATGCCCTGCCGCGCGATGCCCTCGACATGCTCAAGGCCCGTGCCCAGAAACAGCACCGCAATCGCTACCATCTGCGCTGTGGTTTTCCACTTCGCCAGCTTCGTCACCCGCAAAAGCCCCGCCTGCGCGCCGAGATACTCGCGCAGACCCGACACGAACACCTCGCGGAACAGGATCACCGTCGTGGGCAGGATCAGCCACGGGTTCATCCCTGAATAGCCAGTGATGATCACCAGTGCGATCACCACCATCGCCTTGTCGGCGATCGGGTCAAGCATGGTGCCGAACTTGCTTTCCTGCTTCCACAGCCGCGCGAGATAGCCGTCAAAGTAGTCGGTCACCGCTGCACCCACAAACAGCGTCAGCGCGAACCAATCCGCCCAAGGCCGATGGAAATACAGAAACATCACGGCCACCCCGGGGGCAGCCAACAGGCGCAGGACGGTCAGGCTGTTGGGCAGGTTCCACGTCATGCCACTGGCATAGACCGGAATCGCAGCCGGGGGGAAGGGGTCAGCCCTCCCCCGGATCGGTCATGTTGGCGTCACCTGTCCTGCGTCACCAACACAGGACTGGCACAACGCCGCCAGCCCATGCCAGTCGCGCGCTACAACGGGGTCGTCGGGGCGTGCGTGTCGTCGTTCCGCGTCTTCCACAGCGAATAAAGCACGCCGCTTGCAATGATCCCCAGCGTGATGGCCAGCGACAGGTAGGGGTCGAACTTGCCGAAGAAGTAGCTGTAGAACCCCTTGAAGCCGATGAACACCAACACGATCGCCAGCGCATAGTGCAGATAGTGAAAACGGTGGATCAACGCCGCCAACGCAAAGTAGAGCGCGCGCAGGCCAAGGATCGCCATGATATTGGCGGTGTAGACGATGAAGGTGTCGGTGGTGATCAGAAAGATCGCAGGCACCGAGTCGACCGCAAAGATCACGTCGGCAAAGTTGATCACGATCAGCGCGACAAACAGCGGCGTGGCGAACACAACCATCTTGTTCGTCACCGGATGCGGCTGGCGCACAAAGAACCGCTGGCCATGCAACTCTTTGGTGACGTTCATGTATTTTGACACGAGACCGACCATCGGGTTCTTCGACACGTCGGTTTCGCCGCCTTGGGTCGCCAGCATCTTGATCCCGGTAAAGACCAGAAACGCTGCAAAGACGACTGTCATCCACTTGTAGTTTTCGATCAGTTCGGCCCCGATGGCGATCATGATGCCGCGCAGTACGATGACACCGATGATGCCCCAGACCAGGGCACGGTACTGATACTTCCGCGGAATGGCGAAATAGCCGAAAATCAGCGAGATCACGAAGACGTTGTCAATCGAGAGGACCTTCTCGATGATATAACCTTGGAAATACGATGCGACCGGGTTGGTCCCGTCGCTGGTGACCAGCGTCCCGTTCGACCATGCCCACCAGATGTAGCCACCGAAGGCGATGGCGATCATGATGTAGAAGGCCGATAGCTTCAGGCTTTCGACAACACCAATCTCATTGTTGCCCTTGTTCAGCACGCCAAGGTCAAAGACCATCAGCGTCACGACGATGGCCATGAACATCATCCACAGCCACAACGGCTTGCTGATCACTTCGAAGAATAGAAAATCCATGCGCGACCTCTGTCAGTTACATCAGGGAATGCGCTTGAAATGGTTCCGGGCTGGCACCGAGCACACTCGATGCGGTCCGACATCACGACACATGTCGTCAGAGGGGCCCGGTCCGCTCGGGTGACATGGCGCGGGTGCGCCGAAATGACAACCCCGAGAGCCTGATTTTCCCGCTCAGAACGCGTTCAGGAAAACGAACAGTGCCGATTTGACCACAGCATAGGCCATCCCGCCAACAAACCCCACGGCAAAGACCGAAAACAGCAGGCCCGCGATGATCCAGACCCCGTCGCGTTCCAGAACGCCAAGGGCGAAGAGACAGATCGCAATCGAGGGCAGCATATTGCCCAAAGGGATCGGCAGAATCAGCACCAGAGACAGGATCAAGCACACCAGCCCGATCCCTTTTTGCGCCGGGGCCGTGGTCAGCGCGGCCAGCCTGTGGCGCAACAGCTTTTCTGCCCGTGCAAGCCAGGGGGTCGCGCGGGTGAACAGGCTGGCAAAACTGCTGCGCGGCAAGGACCGCCGGGCAATGAAGACCGGCAGCCACGGCAACCGGCCCATCATCATCTGCGCCGACAGGATGACCAACGGCAGGCCCAGAACCCCGGCCAGACCGGGGGGCGACGGCAGGATGTTGGGAAAGGCAAAGATGATCATCAGTGCGCCAAAGGCCCGGCCATCCAGCGCTGCCAGCAGGTCCCCGAACGAGATCTCGGTGCGCTGCTCGTCCGCCGCGATCTGCTCCAGCATCTTCGACAGCCGAAGCGGAGCCTCGGGCAGGTCGGGCTGCGGATCGGGATCGGCACTGTGGTCCATCGACCCGTCCTTTGCACGGCCTTCCCGAGGGGCGGGAAGGGATCCGAGCCAGATCAAGACCTGATTCGCACGGAAAAGTTAAGAGGCAGTCGCACCGCGCGACAGCATGACGTGGGCCATACGTGGGCCATACGGAAGCCATACGCAGGCTGGCATCGGCTTTTCCTGCGATTTCGGCGCATTGACGCAGCGCCCGCAGGCTATCCGCGCTCGTGAAAGAAATCGTGGATCGCCTGCGCCATGGTGGCCGATATGCCATCCACCGCCGTCAGGTCCGACAACCCCGCCCGCGCCACCGCCTTGGCCGACCCGAAATGCAGCAGCAGCGCCTTCTTGCGCGCCGCCCCGACCCCCGGAATATCGTCCAGCGGCGTGATCGACACCGCTTTCGCGCGCTTGGCCCGGTGCGCCCCGATGGCCCAGCGATGGGCCTCGTCGCGCAAGCGCTGCACGAAGTAAAGGACCGGATCGTTCATCCGCAGCGCAAAGGGCGGCATCCCGACCCGGTGGAACTCTTCTTTGCCCGCGTCGCGGTCCACCCCCTTGGCCACCCCGATCATGGCGATGTCATCGACCCCCAACTCGGCCAAAATCCCTGCCACGGCAGAGACTTGCCCCGCCCCGCCGTCGATCAGCAAAAGGTCCGGCCAGCCATCCTGCTTGCGCTCGGGGTCTTCCTTGATCAGCCGCTCGAACCGCCGGGTCAGTACCTCTTTCATCATCCCGAAGTCGTCCGAATTGGCCCCGGCGTCGGATTTGATGTTGAACTTGCGATACTGGCCTTTCACGAACCCCTCGGGCCCTGCCACGATCATCCCCCCCACCGCATTGGTGCCCTGAATGTGACTGTTGTCATACACCTCGATCCGGCGCGGCGGGGCGTCCAGATCGAACGCTTCGGCCAACCCAGCCAACAGGCGGTTCTGCGTGCTGGTCTCTGCCATCCGCCGCGCAAGACTTTCGCGGGCGTTACGGGCGGCATTCTCAACCAGCTCCGCCTTCTCCCCGCGCTGCGGAACAGCAAGCTCGACCCGCCGCCCCGCCCGGTCCGACAAAAGCTGCGTCACCAGATCAGGGTTTTCCACCCCATGTGACAGCAGGATCAGCCGGGGCGGGTCCTTGTCGTCATAGAACTGGGCAAGGAAAGCCTCCATGATTTCCGGCTCTTCTGCCCCTGCCCCGGTCTTGGGGTAAAAATCCCGGTTGCCCCAGCTTTGGTTGGCGCGGATGAAGAACACCTGCACGCAGGCCTGCCCCTGATCCAGATGCAGCGCCACCACATCCGCCTCGGCCACCCCCGCCGGGTTGATCCCCTGCGAGGATTGCACCTGCGTCAGCGCCTTGATCCGGTCGCGCAGGGCTGCGGCACGCTCAAACTCCAGCGCTTCCGACGCAGCCTGCATGTCGCGCGCGAGGTTGGCCTGCACATCCGTCGTCTTGCCTTGCAAAAACCGCTCGGCATCGGCGATCAGCCTTGCATAGCCGTCGGGGTCGATCTTGCCCACGCAAGGGGCTGCACAGCGTTTGATCTGGTACTGCAAGCAGGGACGTGTGCGGCCTTCGAAGGCCGAGTCGGTGCAATTGCGCAGCAGGAACACCTTCTGCAACTGGTTCAGCGTACGGTTCACCGCCCCCGCACTGGCAAAGGGGCCAAAGTAGCTGCCCTTCTCTGACTTCTTGCCCCGGTGTTTCATCAGCGCCGGAAAGTCATGTTCCTTGCCGATAAGGATGTTCGGGAACGATTTGTCATCCCGCAACAGTACGTTGTAGCGCGGCTTCAACTGCTTGATCAGGTTCTGCTCCAGCAGCAGCGCCTCGGTTTCCGTCCGCGTGGTCAGGAACATCATCGAGGCGGTCTCGAAGATCATCCGCGCGATCCGCCCCGAATGGCCCGAAGGCCGGGCATAGTTGGAAACCCGCGCGCGCAGGTTGCGCGCCTTGCCGACGTAAAGCACCTCGGACTTGTCATTCAGCATCCGGTACACCCCCGGAGAGCCATCGAGCGTGCGCAGGTAGCTTTGGATCAGGTCATGTCCGGTCGGGTCGTTCTGAATGTCAGTCACGCCACAGGGCCCTTTGCCGCAACCTTTGATTCCCGCCTTTGCTGCAATGATAACGGCGTCAGGGCAAGTAGAAAGCTGTCCACGGTTTCTGTGGATAACCCTGCGGAGAAGATTTCGAGAGTCGGGAATTTTCCTTGTTTTCGGCCCCGTTCGCCGATACGCCTAATTTTTAGGCATTTATTTATGTGGCTGATATCTAATGGTTTTTTATTCTGCATCTGGCAAATGCCTGAAAACTCTTAAGAATTTGTAAACAGATTGTGAATGTAGCAGTCCGGGTGCACAAGTTGCGCGACCCAAGCTGTAGCTGTCATTCCAGACCCAATACATCAGGGGTCTGCCACACCAAATGCTGCCCGCCATCCACGGCTAGCATTTGTCCGGTTACAGCGACCGAGTCGAGGAAAAATCCAAGTGCCGCAGTGATATCGGCGGGGTTGGCTCCGCGTTTCAGCACCGTTGTGACACGCTGCCGCGCAAAGTGACTTTCGCTTTGCCGCGCCCCGATCAGGGTCGGCCCCGGCCCGATGGCGTTGACCCGGATATCGGGAGCCAGCGCCTGCGCCGCCGTCCGGGTCAGCGCCCAAAGACCCATCTTGGCCAGTGTGTAGGTCATGAACTCCGGCGTCAGTTTGTTGACACGCTGGTCAATCATGTTGATGACCAACCCCTGCGCCACAGGCTCGCCTGCAGGATCGGGCACGGCCTTTGCACATTGCGCGGCAAACCCTTGCGTCAGCACAAAGGGCGCGCGCAGATTACTGTCCATGTGGCGGTCCCAGCTGTCACGCGTGGCAGTGTGGATCGTGTCATATTCAAAGACCGAGGCATTGTTGACCAGAACCGTCAGCGGCCCGCCCAAACCCGCGACCGCCCGGTCGATCAACGTGGTCATCTGTGCCTCGACCAGCAGATCGGCCTGCAAAGCAACACTTCGGCGGCCCATCGCGGCAATCTCTTCCACCAGCGCATCAGCCTCGTCGCGCGACGACGAAAAATGCACCGCAACGTCATAGCCACGCTGCGCCAGATACAGTGCCATCGCCCGGCCCAGCCGCCGCGCCCCTGCTGTTACCAATGCCCGCATCATCCAACCTTCTTGTCACAGTCGCAACTGCGCCCGATCATCGGTCGGCCGCATTTCCCGCACAGACTGCCTCGCGGCAAACGGCGCCTCACCTTCCGGCTGATCACCCCCGGAAACAGAAGGTTGCCAACCATGGCCACAACGACCATCGCCAAAAGAAACAGCAAGACCGCCTTTGTCAGCATAGCCTACAACCCGAACCGTGACCAAGCTGCGCGATCCTCGACCGCGGCCAGCGCATCTTCGGCCAGGTTCAGCCCCAGACGCTGCGACAGACTGCGACGCTGCCCGAATGGCACCAGCCGCACCTTGTCACCATAGATTTCTTTCATTTTGGGCACGAGATGCCCCAACCCATCGACCAGTCCGACATCCGTTGCACCCTGCCCCACCCAGATATCGGCGTTGAACAGGTCCGCCTGCCCCAACCTCGCCCCGCGCCGCGCCTTGACATGCGCAATGAACGCCTCGTGGATAGGCGCCTGAATCGCGCGCAGCCGGTCGATATCCTCGGGCTTTTGCGGCAAGAACGGGTCGGCCAGGCTTTTTGATCTGCCCGCAGTCACCACGCGCCTCTCGACCCCTTGTCTGGCCATCAGCTCCGGGAACCCAAAGCTGGCAAAGATCACGCCGATCGACCCCACGATAGAGCTCGCATCAACCCAGATCTGATCCGCAGCACACGCCAGCCAATAGCCCCCCGACGCCGCCACATCTTCGACAAAGGCATGCACCGGCACTTTTTTCTCGTCTGCCAAGCGACGGATGCGGGCGGCAATCAGGCTCGATTGCACCGGCGAGCCGCCCGGCGAGTTGATCACCAGCGCCACCGCAGCCGGTTTGCCGCGGGTAAACGCCCGCTCGATCAAGGGTGCAAGGCCCGCGTCAGACAGGCTGCGCGGGCCGGATGCAATCGTGCCCTGCAACCGGATGACAGGGACGAACGCAGGTCTTGGCCAGAAGGGGATAATTCTTTTCATGGAATTGAAGTAAGCCGCGCGACCCTTGCGGACAAGACCGGATTGCAGGCAGGCTGCACGGATGATCGACAAGCTTGAAATGTTCATCGCCCTGGCCCGCGAACAGCACTTTGGCCGTGCCGCAGAGGCGTGCGGGGTCACGCAACCCACTTTGTCGTCTGCGATCCGGCAGCTGGAGGATCAGCTTGGTGTGCAACTGGTGTTTCGCGGCAGCCGGTTTCAGGGGCTCACACCCGAAGGCCAGCGCGTGCTCGACTGGGCGATCCGCATCGCCGGTGACATGCGCAGCCTGAAGGACGAGATGCGCAGCGTTCGCGTGGGCCTGTCGGGCAATTTGCGGATCGGGGTGATCCCGACGGCCCTGCCGATGGTGGCCGAATTGACAGAACCGTTCACCGCGCGCCACCCTAACGTCCGCATCACCATCCTGTCGCGCACCAGCGCCGAGATCCTTTCGGGCATCGACACGCTGACGCTGGATGCGGGGATCACCTATCTTGACAACGAACCCCTTGGCCGGGTGACGCAGGTGCCGCTTTACACCGAGTTCTACCGCTTTTTATGTGCCCCCGGCACGGCGCTGGCCGGACGCCTGCGGGTGAGTTGGGCGGAAGTTGCCGAACAGCCATTGTGCCTTCTGACGGCAGACATGCAGAACCGCCGCATCGTGAACCAACACCTGACCTCCGCAGGGGCAAAGGCAGCGGCGATGGTGGAAAGCAATTCGACCATCGCACTGATTTCGCATGTTCTGACCGGAACCTGGGGTTCTGTGGTGCCGATGCGGCTGGCGGGGATGTTTGCGACGGGCCGTCTTGTGTCAATCCCGATTGTCGATCCCGAAGCCGAACACCTTGTCGGTCTGATCACCGCGCGCCATGATCCGCTGACTCCGGTGCTGAAGGCCTTGCTGGAAGAGGCGGGACGGCTGGGGGTTTGATAGTTTTTCTCTATTGAACAACGGGAATTTCATATTGATTTACCTATCAATCCGAAGGATCAATGTGTCGCCATAAAGGAGCCTTCATGCCCGCCGCGCCCGTCAACTTCACCGACCATTTGTCTGACATCCTCGCCGACCATCGTGGTCTCGAAGGGTCCTTGCTGCCGATCCTGCATGCGGTGCAGGCGGCCTTTGGCTACATCCCGGCAGAGGCGCAGCCGATCATCGCGCATGACCTGAACATCAGCCGCGCCGAAGTTCACGGGGTGATCACATTCTACCACGATTTCCGCGAAGAACCTGCAGGGGCGCATGTGGTGAAACTGTGCCGGGCCGAGGCGTGTCAGGCGATGGGCGCAGACCGGCTGGCAGATCACGCGCAGCGGGTTCTGGGCGTGGACTGGCATGAAACATCAAAATCCGGCGTCACACTGGAGCCGGTTTTCTGCCTGGGCCTTTGCGCCTGCGCCCCGGCAGCGCTGTTCGACGGACAGGTCGTAGGCCGCGTCACCGAAGCCCGCTTTGATGCCTTGTTGACCGAGGTGACGGCATGAAGATCTATCTGCCCCGAGACGCCGCAGCCAAGGCTTTGGGGGCCGATGCGATTGCTGCAGCGATCTTGGCCGAGGCTGCGCTGCGCGGTATGTCGGTCGATTTGGTGCGCAATGGATCGCGCGGCATGGTCTGGCTGGAACCCATGGTAGAGATCGTCACGGAAGAGGGACGAACTGCGTTCGGACCGATGACGCCTGCCGATGTGCCGGGGCTGTTCGGCGACCTCGCGGCACACCCCAAGGCTCTGGGGTTGACCGATGCCCTGCCGTGGATGGCCTCACAAACCCGGCTGACCTTTGCCCGCGTCGGCGTGATCGACCCGCTGTCGCTGGACGACTATCGCGCAAATGGCGGCCTTGTGGGGTTGCAAAAGGCCCTCGATCTTGGCCCGGCGGCAATTGTCGATGAGGTGACCGCATCAGGCTTGCGCGGTCGCGGTGGCGCGGGCTTTCCGACCGGGATCAAGTGGAAGACAGTGGCCGGGGCTTCCGCAGACCGCAAATACATCGTCTGCAACGCCGATGAAGGCGACTCTGGCACCTTCGCCGACCGGATGCTGATGGAGGGTGATCCCTTCACCCTGATTGAAGGCATGATCATCGCCGGTATCGCGGTGGGCGCGACCAAGGGCTTTGTCTACCTGCGTTCGGAATATCCCGACGCAATCGAGGTGATGAACCGCGCAGTCGTGCTGGCGCGTGAAGCGGGTGTGCTGGGCGCTGCTGTCCTCGGCGCTGGTCCTGCGTTCGACATGGAAATCCGTGTGGGTGCCGGGGCCTATGTCTGTGGCGAGGAAACCAGCCTGCTGAACTCGCTGGAGGGCAAGCGTGGCGTGGTCCGCGCCAAGCCACCACTGCCCGCATTGGAAGGCTTCATGGGCAAGCCCACTGTCGTGAACAATGTGATCAGCCTTGCCACTGTGCCGGTGATCCTTGAACGCGGTGCCGCGTTCTATCAGGCCTTTGGTCTGAGCCGGTCGCGCGGCACGATCCCGCTGCAGATCGCAGGGAATGTTGCGCAGGGTGGCCTTTACGAATGTGCGTTCGGTTTGACGCTCGGCAAGATCATCGACGACATCGCTGGCGGAACCGCAACCGGGCGCGCGGTGAAAGCTGTGCAGGTCGGCGGTCCGCTAGGTGCATATTTTCCGCGTGAAATGTTCGATCTTCCCTTCGGCTATGAAGAATATGCCGGGGCTGATGGTCTGATCGGTCATGCCGGAATCGTGGTATTCGACGACAGCGCCGACATGCTGAAACAGGCACGCTTTGCGATGGAGTTCTGCGCCATCGAGTCCTGCGGCAAATGCACCCCCTGCCGGATCGGTGCCGTGCGCGGGGTCGAAACCATCGACCGCATCGCGCAGGGTGATGCCGCCGCAATCCCGCTTCTGATGGATCTTTGCGCCACGATGAAATCGGGCTCGCTCTGCGCGCTCGGCGGGTTCACGCCCTATCCGGTGCTGTCTGCGCTTACCCATTTCCCAGATGACTTTGCCCCGATGAAAGAGGCCGCCGAATGAAGGATTTCATCATCCCCGATCGCGATTTCGGAACGCCTGCCGCGAAAAGCAAGCACATGGTCACACTGACCATCGACGGCTTTGACGTGACAGTGCCCGAAGGCACGTCGATCATGCGCGCGGCCGCCGAAATTGGCATCAGCGTGCCGAAACTCTGCGCCACCGACAGCGTCGATGCCTTCGGGTCCTGCCGTCTTTGCCTGATCGAGATCGAAGGCCGCAACGGCACGCCCGCGTCCTGCACCACGCCCGTGGCCCCTGGCCTGAAGGTCAAAACCCAGACCGGAAAGCTCAAGCAGCTGCGCCGCGGAGTGATGGAGCTTTACATCAGCGACCATCCGCTGGATTGCCTGACCTGCAGCGCGAATGGCGATTGTGAACTGCAGGACATGGCCGGGGCAGTCGGTCTGCGTGATGTGCGCTACGAGGCCGTGGACACCCACTTCAAGCCGCGCGACACATCGGGCAAGGCCAACCCGCAATGGACGCCCAAGGACGACAGCAACCCCTACTTCACCTATGACCCGGCAAAGTGCATTGTCTGCAGCCGCTGCGTGCGGGCCTGCGAAGAGGTGCAGGGCACCTTCGCCCTGACCATCGAAGGCCGGGGCTTTGACAGCCGCGTGTCGTTTGGTGCCAAGACCGACACGGCGCTGACCTCGGATTGCGTGTCCTGCGGCGCTTGCGTGCAGGCCTGCCCGACGGCAACCTTGCAGGAAAAGTCGATCATCGAGATCGGCACGCCCGAACGGTCGGTCATCACCACCTGCGCATATTGCGGCGTCGGGTGCAGCTTCAAAGCCGAGTTGCGCGGCGATGAGTTGGTGCGCATGGTGCCCTACAAGCACGGCAAGGCCAACCGGGGCCATTCCTGCGTCAAGGGGCGGTTTGCCTACGGCTATGCCAGCCACAGCGACCGCATCCTGAACCCGATGATCCGCGATCAGATCAGCGATCCGTGGCGCGAAGTGTCGTGGCCCGAGGCGATGCAGTTCGCCGCAGACCGGATGCGCGGCATTCAGGCGAAACACGGGCGGCACTCGATTGGCGTCATCACCTCGTCGCGCTGCACCAATGAAGAGACCTATCTGGTTCAGAAACTGGCCCGCGCCGTGTTCATGAACAACAATACCGATACGTGCGCGCGTGTCTGCCATTCGCCCACCGGCTATGGGTTGGGCCAGACCTACGGCACCTCTGCTGGCACGCAGGACTTCGACAGTGTCGAGCATACCGATGTTGTGATGATCATCGGCGCGAACCCGACCGACGGGCATCCGGTTTTCGCGAGCCGGTTGAAAAAGCGTCTGCGCGCCGGGGCCAAGCTGATCGTGATCGATCCGCGCCGCACCGACATCGTGCAATCGCCGCACATCAAGGCACAGCATCACCTGCCGCTGACCCCCGGCACCAACGTGGCCGTTGTCACCGCCCTTGCCCATGTGATCGTGACCGAAGGTCTTTACGACCAATCGTTCATCATGGAGCGGTGCGACTGGGACGAATTCCAGGACTATGCCGAATTCGTAAGCGCGCCCCAGCATTCACCCGAAGCCGTGCAACTGTTGACCGGCGTTGCTGCAGACGAATTGCGTGCGGCGGCCCGGCTTTATGCCAAGGGCGGCAACGGGGCGATCTACTATGGCCTTGGTGTGACCGAACATTCGCAAGGCTCGACCACCGTGATCGGGATTGCCAACCTTGCCATGCTGACCGGCAACATCGGACGGCAAGGCGTGGGCGTGAACCCGCTGCGCGGCCAGAACAACGTGCAGGGCGCTTGCGATATGGGGTCCTTCCCGCATGAACTGCCGGGCTACCGCCATGTGAAGAACGACAGCGTCCGGTCGATCTTCGAAGACCTCTGGGGCGTAAAGATCGACAATGAACCGGGCCTGCGCATCCCCAACATGCTGGATGCGGCGGTCGAGGGCACCTTCAAGGGCCTTTACTGCCAAGGCGAAGACATCCTGCAATCCGACCCCGATACCAAGCACGTGGCGGCGGGCCTTGCGGCAATGGACTGCGTGATTGTGCATGACCTGTTCCTGAACGAAACGGCGAACTACGCGCATGTCTTCCTGCCCGGCTCGACCTTTCTGGAAAAGAACGGGACGTTCACAAACGCCGAGCGCCGGATCAACCGAGTGCGCAAGGTAATGGCTCCGCGCAACGGTTATGAGGATTGGGAGGTCACCCAGATGCTCGCCAATGCGATGGGTGCGGCCTGGGGCTACACGCATCCAAGCCAGATCATGGATGAAGTCGCGATCACCACACCGTCTTTTGCTGGAGTCAGCTATGAAAAGCTGGAGACGATGGGCTCTATCCAGTGGCCTTGCAATGACGCGGCCCCCGAAGGCACGCCCTTGATGCACATCGACGGCTTCGTGCGCGGCAAAGGGCGGTTCATCAACACCGAATACGTCGCGACGGACGAAAAGACCGGCCCGCGCTTCCCGTTGTTGCTGACCACAGGGCGCATCCTGTCGCAGTACAACGTGGGCGCGCAGACCCGTCGCACCGCCAACGTGATCTGGCACGAGGCGGACCTGCTCGAAGTGCACCCGCATGACGCCGAACTGCGCGGCATCAAAGAGGGCGACTGGGTCCGGCTTGCCAGCCGGTCCGGGGAAACCACCCTGCGCGCCGATGTGACCGACCGCGTGTCGCCGGGCGTGGTCTACACGACCTTCCACCACCCGGATACGCAGGCCAACGTGATTACGACCGATTATTCGGATTGGGCCACCAATTGCCCCGAATACAAGGTCACGGCGGTGCAAATCTCGCCCAGCAACGGCCCGTCCGACTGGCAGTTGGATTATGCCGAACAGGCGGCAATGTCGCGCCGCATCCTGGCCGCTGAATGACACGCAGCGCGCGCGCCCTGCCTTGCCTGTCTTTTGGCACGGGCGGCCCTGCGGCAGGGCAACGCACCTTGCTGGCCGAGGTGGCCGTGGCGCTGTCATTCAACGGCAGCACACAGGCGGTAATGATGGCGACGCCCGCCGATCTGGTCGACTTTGCTTATGGCTTTGCCCTCACCGAAGGCATCGCAGCGCCGGATCAGATCGACAGTGTCGACATCGTGTCGCATCCCAAGGGGATCGAGGCGCAAATCTGGCTGACCACAGAGGCCAATTCCCGCCTTGCTGCGCGTCGCCGTCAGATGACCGGGCCCGTCGGCTGCGGGCTCTGCGGCATCGACTCGCTGGAACAAGCCCTGCGCGACATGGCAGCGGTTCCGCCCGGCCCCTTCACGATGACGCCGGCGCAGGTCATGGCCGCGACCGCCGCCCTGCCCGGCGTGCAACCCCTGCATGATGCAACCCGCGCTGCCCATGCCGCAGGCTTTTGGGCGGGCAACCTGCGCGCCGCGCGAGAGGATGTGGGCCGCCACAATGCCCTCGACAAACTCGCAGGCCACCTGGCGCGCCAGCCCCAATCAGAAGGGGCAATTCTGCTGACCAGCCGTGTGTCAATCGACATGGTGCAAAAGGTTGCTGCCCTGCGCCAACCGGTGCTGATTGCGGTCTCTGCCCCAACCGCCGATGCTGTCACACTCGCCGACGCTTGCGGGATCACCCTGATCGCACTTGCCCGCAATGACGGGTTCAAGGTTTTCACCCATTCCGACCGCATAAGGGAGAGCGCGCATGTCGGCTGACAAACTGGCCTATATGGCCAATCAGATCGCCCGCTTCATGGAATCCAAGCCGCACGACGAAGGCGTAGCCAGTCTCGCGTCTCACATAAACGATTTCTGGGAGCCACGGATGCGAACACAATTCTTCGCTCTGATCGACGCAGGCGGCACCGGCCTGCGACCCCTCGTGATCGATGCAGTCCCGCTGATCCGCCGACCCGTCACGGCCTGACCGTCTTTCAGCTTGGCACAAATATCCCACAGGGGGTGCGGGGGGTGTGAAACCCCCCGCCTTTTTGCGGCAACCCGCTATTCCCCGAGCCGCAACCGCCCGCCGGCCAGCAGACTGACCATTGTCGTCTGGTCCAGATAACCGGTCGCATCCAGATTTCGCAGCGTCTGAAACCGCCGGATCGCTCTGCGGGTCTGGTCGTCGAAAATCCCGTCCGGCGGGCCGGGGCGCAGTTCCAGCGCCTGCAGCCGGCCTTCAATCAAAGTGCGCGCCAGCGCCGACAGCCCCAGTGCATCCTCGGCCGCCTGCCAGCGCTGGCGGTCTTCGTCGTTTGCGGCATCCGCCGTCAACGCCTCGATGCGGGCATTGGCCTCGGCGGTGAATGCCCCTTCGGCAAAGCGCGTCAGATAGTCCTGATAGGAGGCAATCGTATCGCCGGTCTCGGCCTCCGCCCAGGCCGCACGATCCCGCTCTGCAGCTTGGGCGCCACGCGCGGTCTCGATCGCGGCCAGACGCTCGGTCGCCAATTCGGCAAAGACCCCGTCGGGAAAGCGTTTCAGATAGGCACGCAGTCCTGCCTCATCCCCTGCAGCACCCGTCTGATTCCAGTAAAGCTGATCCTGCCGTTCCTGCTCGGCGCGGCGCAGCGCCGCCTCTGCCTCCAGTTCTACCGCCCGATCATCGGCTTGTGCCAGCACTTGCACCACTTGGTCGCGCAGCAGAAAGCTGGTCGGATTCTGTCCGTTTGCCTTTTGCCAACCGGCAATTGCGCTCCGCGACCCCGCCCCGAACAGCCCGTCAATCCCGCGCGGATCAAACCCCAATAGCGACAGCGCCCGCTGGATGTCGCGGCGGTCATCGCGGGTAAGCGCCAGCGCCTGCTCTGCAAGCCGCGCCTCGCGCCCCGGTTCGGCGCGGATACGGGCAGCCTCTGTCTGGGCCAGATCCGCGAAACGTCCCTCGGGATAGCGTTTGACGTAGGCATCAAAGGCCTCGGGTGTGCCCTGTTCACGGGCGCTTTGCCAGAAGATGGCTTCGGCATCCGGGCCGTCGGGCGCGACTGGCGGGGCAGAGGGATCGGCAGAGCGAAATGGCACCAGACGCGACAGAAAGCCCGTGGCGGTCAGATCTGGCGCGGTGGCCAGCATCGCAGGCAGACTTCGGCCGCGCCCGCCCAGAGTACGTGCTGCGAAATCGGCGATCCTCCCCGCGTCGCCGGTGATCAATGTGACCCCCTGCGGCACCGCGACCGGACCAATGCCGGCGCGCAGCCCTGATCCGAGTGGCAGCCGGCGCGCTTCGGTACCCAGCAGCACCACCGCCCCACCGGCTTGCGTTGCGGCCACCTCTAACACCGTGGCCAAGGAAACGCCTTGCGCGCCCACCGTCACCAGATCGGGCACGTTGGCATCCGTGCCCAGAATCCACGTCTGACTGTCTGACTGTGCGAAATGCCCGACCAGCAGAATTATCAGCCGCCCTTCCCCCACGCCTTCCAGCAGCGCGCGCGACAGGCTGGCGCGCAGATTGGCAACGCCAGCGTCCGAGGCATCCAGCACAACGAACCCGGCGGTGCGCAGGCTACGGGCCGCGAGTTTTGTGGCATCGGCGGCAGTGATGTCGGCGGCATCGGCATAGTTCTGATTGCCGATCACCAATGCCCGATCTTCTGCCAATGCCGCCTGCCCCAGCATCGCAACAAAAACGGCCAGAATTCCACGCATGCCCAGATCCTTCATCGACCAAGCAAACACTACTGCTATTCCCATCGCACCGATATGGGACGACACGCGATTGGCGGCAGATTGCCGCATTTGGCTGCGCGCCTTGATTGTCACACCACTGATGTCAGGCTGAAATCGCACAGACTGCGGCGGTGTGCCGGTGGGTTCGCACCAGCGCACCATTGATCACTGCACCACTGGCAAAACACCCGATGGCATGCTGAAACGTCGCCGTGAAAACGTCCCCCGACAAAGCGACCAACAGCGTGTGAAAGTCGAACAGTGTGCCGGTCAGGGCATATTGTGCCTTGTAGACGGCCTCCTTGGCGGCAAAAACCGCCAGCGGGTCCGACGTATCACGCTCTTCCGACCGCAAGATCACCGGCCACAGATCCCGCGGCAAGGGCCGCGCAGGCTCGATGTCCAGCCCAAGCCCGTGATAGGTGGATGTCCGGCCCAAAATGGCAAAACACGCGCCTTCGCAATGGCTTATGCTGCCAGTCAGGCCCGCGGGCCATTGCGGGCTGCGGTCATCTTTCATCGGGATCGCGCACGGGGCCACCCCTAATGCCCGCATCGCTGTCCGCGCCGCACTGCGCCCTTGTGCAAACTCGGCCCTTCGCGCAGGCACCGCGCCCGGCAGCGCCTCGCCCGGCCACAAGGCATGAACCCGCCCTTCCCCCAGCGTCACCCCCGGCGACAGCACCGCCGCAAGTGCCGCCGCAAGTGCCGCTGCCAAATCAGGCATCGATCCTGCCCGATCGCATCGCCCGTCGCCGCGCCATCGCATCGGCACGGACATCGGCCCGATCGTTCGCGCGGTCATTGACTGCCGTGTTGGGGGCGGTTTTGGACGCATCATCCAGATGCGCCGCCAGCTGACCCAGCACCGGAAAGCGGAAAATGTCGGTGATCGACAGCTTGGCCGCGCCAAGCGCCTGCTTGATTTCGCGATGCACCTGCACCGCCAGCAGACTGTGGCCGCCCAGCGCAAAGAAGTTGTCGCGGGCACCGACACGCGGCACCCCCAATACCCGCGTCCAGATTGCGGCGATCTGGCCTTCGATGTCAGAGTCCGGCGCACCGAAGGCCACCGGAGCCGCCACCGCTTGCGGCGCGGGCAGCGCGTTGCGGTCGATCTTGCGGTTGGGCGTCAGCGGCATCGCGGGCATTGTGACGTAATGCACTGGTCGCATATGCTCTGGCAGGGCCGCCATCAGGGCCGCGCGCAAGGCCGGCTCGCCCGCGGCGCCCACCACATAAGCCACCAGACGCAAATCGCCGGGGGCATCTTCGCGTACCAGAACCACACTTTGCGCCACCCCCGGCTGTGCGTCGAGCACTGCTTCGATCTCTCCCAACTCGATCCGGTAGCCGCGCAGTTTGACCTGATGATCGGTACGCCCAAGAAAATCGATCCGCCCGTCCGAACGCCTGCGCACAAGATCGCCGGTGCGGTACATCCGCCCCGACCCATAGGGATCGGGTACAAACCGCTCTGCCGTCAGATCCGGGCGCTGCCAGTATCCGCGCGTCACCCCTTCACCGCCGATCCACAACTCGCCCTCGGCACCAACCGCCACCGGTTGCTGTGCCTCGTCCAGCACATATGTCGTCTGGTTGGCCAGTGGCGTACCGATGGTCACCGCGTCATCCACCAGATCGACCGACGACCAGATCGTGGTTTCCGTCGGTCCGTACATGTTGAAAAGCCGCGCCCCCGAGGCCGCCTTCAAGTCCGCGACAAGCGCCGCAGGCAGCGCCTCGCCGCCCAGCATCAGGGTCTTGACCCCGGCCAGCGCACGACGGCTGTCGTCGTTCATCGCGATCATCCGCGCCATCGACGGCGTGCATTGCAGATGCGTGACCCCGTGCCGGATGATCTGGGCCGCGATCGAGAAATCTCCGTCAGCGACCCCGCCCCCGGAATTCGCCCGCCGCACCACCTCGGCCAGCGGGAACAGCGATTCCAGCACCACATGCGGTGCAATGCCGTAATCGATCAGGCAAGCCACCTCGGTGACCCCGATCCGCTTCAGATCCTCGACCCGGGCCAGCGCATCCTCGACGGTGCCAAACAACCCCGAGTCCTCGAAGTACCGCTGAAAGGCAAAGTCCAGGATGGCGTCCAGTTCATCGGCCGACAGGGTGCCTATGTCGATGTCCATCGGTTGGGCCACACCAACCGGCTTCTTGAACGCCGGGAACGCCCAGGCATACTGCTTGATCAGGCCGGCGGCGGACCGCAGATAGTCCTTCATCGGCCCGCGCGCCATGGCCCGCGACGCGTCGCGGTCGCGTGCCACATAGGTATGCAGCATCAGCGTCACCGTATGGCGCGCAGGGTCGTGGCCCGCCTTGCGTAAGGCGTCGTGATAGATCGCGATCTTCTCGCCAACCTCGGCGATCGACTGGCCCAGAAGGTGGGTCAGCACGTTTGCCCCGATCTCGCCTGCCTCGCGCCAGGTTGCGGGATTTCCGGCTGTCGTCACCCAGATCGGCAGTTCCTTTGACACGGGGCGCGGTTGGGTGACCACGCCGAAGGTGCCGTCTTTTGTCGGGAAATCGACCGTCTCGCCCCGCCACAGCCGCCGGATCTGGTCGGTTGCGGCAAACAGCGCCGCGCGGTTGGCGGGGGGGGTATTCTCGGGCCGCAGTACGAAATCATCGGGGTGCCAACCAGAAGCCACGGCGATCCCCGCCCGCCCGCCCGTCAGATTGTCGATCACCGCCCATTCCTCGGCCACGCGCGCCGGATGGTGCAGCGGCACCACGCAGGACCCGCCGCGCACGCCGATGTTCCTGGTGACCGCCGCCACCGCAGCCCCCGTCACAGCCGGGTTCGGATAGGGTCCGCCAAAGGCATGGAAATGCCGCTCTGGCGTCCAGACCGCGCAGAACCCATGGGCGTCGGCGAACTTGGCACCTTCCAGCAGCAGCTCGTACTTCTTGGGGCCGGCACCGTCATCATTGCCCCAATAGTACAGCGAAAACTCCATGCTCTGTGCCGAGGTGACGGGCCCGCCCGCCACCAGGGCGCGGTTTTCGTCGCTGGTCAGCACCACCTTGAACCCGCGCGCCAGCGTCCAGAACAGCTCTAGCACCGAGATGTCGAAGGACAACGAGGTGACGGCCAGCCACACGCCCCCATCTGCCCCCAACCGCTGATCCATCCCGGCAAAGAAGTTGATCACGTTGCGATGCTCGACCATCACGCCTTTGGGCCGCCCGGTGGACCCCGAGGTGTAGATCACATAAGCCAGATCGTCCGGACCCGCGCCCGACGCCGGGTTGCCGTCGGGGGCGTCGCGCAAACGGCCGTCGGTATCAAGGCAAAGCACCTGCGCCTCCCCCGGCAGGGTCAGGCTCGACTGGCTTACGATCACCGCACAGCCGCTGTCCTGTATGTAAAGTGCGATGCGGTCGGCAGGATAGCCAGGGTCCATCGGCACATAAGCCCCACCGGCCTTCTGAATGGCCAAGGCGCCTACCACCATGTCAAGTCCGCGTGGCAGGCACAGGCCAACCAGCGTTCCCGGACGCACGCCCATGCCCATCAACACATGTGCCACCTTGTTCGCCCGCGCATTCAGCGCCGCATAGGTCAGTCTGGCGGCGTCGCAGATCAGTGCCGATGCATCGGGCGTCCGTGCCACCTGCGCCTCGAAGGCGGTGTGAACGCACAGCGTCCGGTCATGGTCCAGCGCCGTCTGGTTCCAGCCGTGCAGCACTTGCGCCCGTTCTGCGTCCGTCAACACAGGCACATCGGCCAACGGCCCGTCCCGTGTGGCAATCAGGCCTGACACATGTGCCAGACGGGCTGCAAAGGCTGCGCCATCAGGCAGTCGGGCGGCGTCATAAAAAATCGCGTCCGCGGTCAGGGTCACAACCGTTCCCGCAATCGGCCCGCCTTTTGGCCCGCCTTCCGACACTCCGACCTGCGGCACCGCCAGGTCGGCAAGGTTCTTGTCCCGGGTCAGCAGATCGCGTGGGAAACGTGGCATCGCCCGCGCTTGCGCCAACCCCGTGGCCAACGCCGCCTGCACCTCGGCAATCGTACCGCCGGTCAGGCGCAACGGCACCCAATCGCTGAGGTAGGCATCCCCCGGCCTTGCCGAAAAAGCGATATCGGCGCTCGGCAACCCCAGCACGCGCAACACTGCCAGCGGACTGATCCCGGCCGCCGGCACGCGATGCCAATCAGCCACTCCGACCGGAGCTTGCGAAATCACCACGGGCTGCATGTTCCGCAGCGCCCGCCGCAGACGCGCTTCGTGCGGGCTTATCGCCGCGAGTTGCATGGTCAGCTCTTCTGCTTTTTCGGCGGTCAGCAAAGGAAGCATGGTATCGGTGACGGTGGCCGGATCAACCGGCAGTCCGCGCGTCTGACAGGTCAGCCGCGACAACCGCACGGCGCCCGTGGCACAGGCCACCACAAGCCCGTCAACCGTCGCCGACAACACTTGCCCCGCCGCACCCGACCCATCAACGACTTCGGCCGCACCGACATTCAGCACCCGGTCGGCCAGCGCCACTTTCGCCGTGCACAAAGGGTTCCAGTACTGCCCGTGGTCCAGCGCCCGCACCATCTGCGCCACATCGGCGGCGTGCGCCGTGAAATCGATCCGCCCCATGGCCTTTGGCCGGTCGTCACGCAAATGCAGGCTGCGCTGTGCAAGATCCTGCGGCTGTCGGTGCAGGCAGGTCTCCAACTGGTCCAAAACGGCGGGAAACGATTCCAAGGCGGCCTCGAAACACCGGGTGTTCAGGGTCAGCGCGGTATCTTGCGCACCAATGGCAAACGACCGCGCCTCCAACACATCGCCGTCATCGATCCCCGAACCGATCAGATGCCAGGCGATGCCGTGCACCGCCTCGCCCGCCAGCAAGGCCCAGACCGGCGCGTTCAGACCCGCATGGCGCGGCAACGGGCCGTCGTGAAAGTTCACTGCACCACCCGCTTGGGCAAGAACCCAAGCCGGGATCACCGACAGGTTTGCCACCGACAAAACCCAATCGACCGAAACCCCCGTCAGCGCCGCCCAGTCGCCCGCAGCGACAACCCGCAGCCCGGAACCTTGCGCCCAGGCCCGCACCTCTGGGTGGCGTGTCATCACGCAGGAAATCGCATGCCCCCGCGCCAGCACTTGCGCGCCGCATGCAGCGGCCAGACTTTCATTGCCGACAAGCAGAACCGAAATCATGCCCTATCCTTTTACAATTCTTGGCGCTGGTCCGCCACGAAACGGCTGCCCCGCAGCCTTGCGCAGCGCATGCGCCGCAAGATCCCGCAAATATCCGGGTGGATCGACGCGATCCTTGCGCTGGATCAAACACCGCGCCCGCCATGCAAACCCGCCCGCCAGATGGGCCAGCGTCGCCGCCGCCGCATAAATCGGCCCCTGTGCCTGAACGAAATAGTGCCACCGGCTGTCAAGCCAGAACTCGGGGATGCACTTCCATTCCTTCATGCCGGTCGAGGCAGAGCCGATATGCCCGACCCGGCTTTCGAGAACATAGTCGGCAGGCCATCCCGCCTTTGCCGCGCGACGGCAAAGATCGGTTTCCTCGAAATACAAGAAGAACGTCTCGTCAAACAGCCCGATACGGTCAAGCACATCCATCCGCATCATCAGGCTGGCCCCGGCCAGCCAGTCAACCCGCGTGGTCCGGTCCGGGATCGGCTGCGCCACGATGAACCGCGCGAACAGACGCGAGATCGGGCCAAAGCGCGCCTGCTGTTCAAACTCTCCGGCAATTGACGGAAAGCGGAACGCCGTGCGATGGGCATGGCCATCGGTGCCGTGGATGAAACTGCCGGCAAAGCCAGTTGCAGGGTGATTTTCCAGATGATCCAGCAGCGCGCGGATCGCCTCGGGTGCCGGGAAGGCATCGGAGTTCAGAATATAGACATAGTCCGGCCGCCCGCCCCGCGGCAGGCCCGCCCGGATGCCAACGTTGTTGCCGGCGCCAAATCCGCCGTTGCGCCCAGACTGTATGACCCGCACCGATTGCGGGCTGATATCCCAGCCCCGGTCGCGCACCGCCGCCGACATCGCTTCGAACGAGCCATCACCGCTGTCGTTGTCCACGATCACCAAGGCACCTTCGATGCCCTTCAGGGCCAGTAGCGCGGCCTCGGCGGCTTGCAAAGTCATCTCGGCGCTGCGCCAATTCAACAAGACGGTCAGCAGCGTCATCTATTCAGCCGCCGTTGCCAAAGGCGCAGGCATCGGTCGCGCCGGGGCCTCGATGATCTTGCGCAGACGGGCGGCCAGCACGCGCACGTTGGGTTCCAAGACCATGCTGTCGTGATCGCCTGGCACCTCGATGACTTCCATCGCGGGCGCAAACTGCGTCAGATCATTGTCGGCGAACACATATTCGCGGGCTTTGCTGACCCAACGCCCGCCTGTCACTTTCCAATGCCGATCAAGTGCCGGTCGAAACAGCACCGTCGGCCCCTGACGCCGTGTCATCTGATACCCCGGCAAGGCGGCGCGGAAAGCCGCCTCGATGGCTGCGTTGTGGAACGCCGCTTCGCCCGCTTGCTCGGCTGCATGGTCGCGTTGCGCCCATTCCCGCCTCGCCTTTGCCCATTCCAGCAGATACCTCGGTCCCTTGCGGCGCAATTCGGCCAGCTTGATCAGCGCCTTGTCGGCTTTGCTCAACAGAGGCCGCATTGGCAATGGCGTGTCCAGCAGCACCAGCACCGACACGACCTCTCCTGCGGCCTCCAACTGCCGGGCGATGTCCCATGCAGCAAGACCGCCCCCCGAAAAGCCCCCCAGTTGATAGGGCCCTTTCGGCTGCACCTGCCGCATCTCTGCGATGTAATCGGCTGCCGCTTCGGGGATTGTCGTGTGGGGTGCGGCATCGCCATAAAGCCCGCGCGCCTGCAGCCCGTAGAAGGGCCGGTCGCCGCCCAAAAGCTGCGCGAGATGCCGCAGGTTCAGCACGTTGCCAAACATCCCAGCCACCAAGAAGAACGGCTGTTTGGTGCCGCCTTCGCCCTGGTGCATCGGCACCAGATGGGTGAACCTGCGCTGCGGGGCCGCCGGGGCATCGGCCACATCGCCGATCTGCGCCGAAATCAACGCGGCACAGGCGGCAATCGTCGGCGCCTCGAACAGGATCGAAATCGGGAAGTCCACCCGGTAGGCCTTCTTGACCATCGCAAACAGCCGCACCGCGATCAGGGAATGCCCGCCCAGATCAAAGAAGCTGTCCAGCACACCCACCTGCGCCACGCCCAGCAGATCCTGCCAGAACCCGACCAGCGTGCGTTCCACGTCATTGCCCGGCGCGACATAGTCGGTATCCAGATCGGGCCGCTCGAACGACTGGCCTTCGGCGCGGGCGGCCTCTGCCTCGGCGGTTTGGGCGATCAGGGCGGGCAGGTCCAGCGACGACACGATGATCTGCGGTCCTGACGCCGCAACGGCGCGGGCAAAGGCCTGTGCGCCCTCGTCAGGCCTGATGCCCAACGAGAACGCATGCAGCAGCCGGTCCTCTGCGGGCGAGGTGGCGCGTGTCGGGCCTTCGTCAAACTCCAGCCCGCGAAGGTCTGGGGTGAACGACAGCGCACCGTCCATCCGGCGGATCGAGAAGCCTTCGATTTCCGCGATGATCGCGCCATCGGGCGTAGCCAGCGTGATATCAAACCGCGCTGTTGCCTGATCGACCCGGTTTTCAGAGGCATTGCGCACCCATGACACCAAATCGGCGGGCAGCGGCGCAAACACCCGCACGGCCGCATAAGACACCGGCACCCACAGGTGATCCGGACGGTACCCCGCGATCAGTCCCATTGCCCAGCCGGTCGCCATATCCAGCAGCGCC
Organism: Paracoccaceae bacterium; assembly: GCA_031400505.1. Classification (GTDB taxonomy): domain Bacteria; phylum Pseudomonadota; class Alphaproteobacteria; order Rhodobacterales; family Rhodobacteraceae; genus JAIYDJ01. The sequence continues at coordinate 34,611 of JANNPZ010000092.1, forward strand.
GGATGCATGAGCCAGCCCTTGTCCGCGGTGCGAAACGCCGGTGGCAGCGCGAGATGGGCAATCCCCTCGCCCGCCCCGTAACTGCGCTGCGACAGCACCCGCCAACGCGGACCAAAGGCAAGATGCGCCTCTTGCGGGCTGCGCAGGCCGGTGCCGATTTCCACAACGCCGCAGCGCGCCGCAATCTTTGCCACATCGATCCGCCCCGCCACCGCCGTTTGCGGCGTCAGCCGCGCCTGCGCATGCAACTGCCAGCCCATTCGCCCTTGCACAGGCACGCCCGAATGCAGGGCAAAGCCATAGCCTTCGTCGCTGCGGGCAAGCGTCACGCGGATGTCGCGCGGCATGGTATCGGGCACGTCGAGCGGGCGGAAGAACAACAGATCGCGCAGATCGAATGCCGCGGTTTCCCCTTGGGCAGCCATCGCCTCGGCCGCAAGTTCCAGCACCCCGGTGCCGGGCAGCAACGCCTGCCCAGCCGTCGTGCGATGGCCGTCCATCACCCACGCATCGATCCCAAGCCGCGCGGTGAACCGCCGGTTGCCGTGGCGGTCGAACCCGGCCTCGGTCAGCAGCGGTTGCTCTACCGGCACGGGCAGGGAAAGGGGGCGTTCGCCCGCACGATCCGCCAGCGCCTCGGCGGCCATGCCGACGCCCGTCCAGATGCCCCAATCGAGTGCCAACACCCGGGTCTTGCCGCCCGCGCGATGTTTTGCGTAGGCGTTCAGGTATTCGTTGGCTGCGACATAGTCGATCTGTCCCGCAGGGCCGATTACGGTCGAGGTGGATGAAAACAGGACCGTCAGATCGACTGACCCATCCGGGAACAACGCGTCCAGCACCAGCGTGCCATGCAGTTTCGGCGCAAAAACCTCTTCGACTTCGGCCGGTGTCTTGGTCATGAGTGGTCCGTCATCGACCACCCCCGCCGCATGGATCAAGGCCGAAACACGGCCAAACCGCGCGACGCCCATGCCGATGGCTGTCCGCATCTCGTCAGCGTTGCAGACATCCGCCGGGGCGACCAGAACCTGCCCCCCCAAGGCCTCTAGCCGTTGCAGCGCAAGAATGCGCCGGCTGATCGGATGGGCCGGGTCGTGGCCGGACAGATGCCGCGGCCATTCGCTGCGGTCAGGCAAGGGGCGTCGCGAGATCAGGGTGATCTTTGCGCCATGGCGGGCGATCAAATCTTCGGCGATCGTCAGACTGATGCCGCCAAACCCACCGGTGATCAGCACATGCGCACCGTCAGCCAAAAGAGGTGTGGTCGCATCCGGCAACCGCGTCGCTTTCAGCCCCAGCGCATGGCGCCGCACACCGCGCAGCGCCGCCGTGCCGGGGACAGCCGCCAGCAACTCCTCGATCACCGCGTCAGGAAGGGTGCCGCGCCTTGGCGCGGGCAGGTCGAGCACCGAAACCGTCACCCCCGGCATCTCGCGCGGGATCACCTTGGCCGGGCCCATGATCAGCGCCTTTTCGGGATAGGGCAGCGGTTCGGCCTTTACCTGAATGGCACCGGATGTGAAGACCGACAGATGGATGGGGCGGGCAAGGTTTTCGTCCGCCATCGCCTGCGCCAAAAACAGCAGGCTGTAGAACCCCTGTTCAATGTTGCGGTGCAGGAAGCTGGAGCCGGGGCGGAAGGTTTCGGTCTGTGTCACCAGCCAGAAATGCGCGATGCGGGTCGGGGCGTGTCCTTGCGCCACCAGATCGCGGATCAGCAGATCATACCCTTCGCGGCCCCGTTCGGGCGAGATTGCATAGCCTTGCGCATCGCGCGCGAACCGGTCACCCGCCCTTACGCAGATCACCTGATGCCCGGCGCTGCGCAGCTTTGCCGCCGCGAGACTGCCCAGCCCTGCGTCATCGATGAAGATCAGCCAGACCTGCGGTGGCTGTGCATCCAGATCATCGATGTCCACCCCCGCCTCGGCGGGACGCCAATGCGGTTGATAGCCCCAGTCGGCCATATCTGCGATCCGCGTGGGCAGGGCGGCACTTGCCAAAGCGGCGTGTTTGCCCGGTTCGATGAAATACGTCTTGCGTTGAAAGGGATAGGTCGGCAACGGCACGCGGTGGCGCGCAGCCCCGCCCCAGATCGGTTCCCAATCCACCGTCACGCCGCAGGCCCAAAGCCTTGCGATGGTTGCGATGTGCCAGGCGTCATCGGACATCTTTTGATCCGGGTGCCGAAGGGCCGGCACCACCTGCCCGGTTGCAACCCCGTTCGCCTGCGCCAGGGACGACAATGCCCGCCCTGGCCCCATTTCGACAAAGACCCGGCCCGGCCCGGCCATCAGCGTCGCCATGCAGGCCTGAAAATCTACGGTCCCGCGCAGGTGGGCCACCCAATATGCGGGGTCCGTCGCCTGTGCCGCACTCAGAACCTCGCCCGTGCGGTTCGAGATGATCGGCAAGGTCGCCGCGTGCAGTTGGATCTCATGCAGATACGCGCCAAACCGTGCCAGGATCGGCTCTAGCATGTAGGAATGGGCGGCAATGTCGATTGCGATGCGTGTGGTTTCCACGTCCCGCGCCGCAAGCTGTTTGGCGAGGTCAACGAGAACCGCATCGGGGCCGGACACCACGCACAGACCCGGCGCGTTGACCGAGGCGACGTCGAGTGCGGCCGCAGGACCGGGGGCCGGCCCCCGGACCCCCGGGATACTTGCGCCAAGATGAAAGCCCATCCGATCAAGTTCGGCGCGCAATTCTGCCTCGGGCAGGGGCACCGAGAGCATCCCGCCGGGGGCTATCGTATCAAACAGCTGACCGCGCAGGTGAACAAGACCGATGCCGTCTTCAAAGCTGAACACACCCGCAAGGCAGGCGGCGGTATTCTCGCCCATGGAATGACCGACGAGCGCAGCGGGTTGCACGCCCCAGCTTTGGAACAATTTTGCCAGCGCATATTCGGTTATCATGATCAACGGCAGTTGCACCGATGGCCGCTTCAGCCGCGCATCGGCGGCAGCCTCTGCGCCCGGTGGAGGCAGCCACAATGCGCGGATGTCATAGTCGAGTTTGGGTTGCAGCACCGCAAGCCCCTGGTCCATCCAGTCCGCGAAGACCGGTTCAGTCGCGTAAAGATCGCGCGCCATTCCGGCGTATTGCGCGCCGCCGCCGGGGAACATGAACACCACTTCGGGTGCGTCGAGATGGTCGTGGTTGAAGACCCGCCGCGGATCGCCGCCCTCGAGCAGGGCTGCCGCCTCGGCAGGACTGCCCGCCACCAGGACACGGCGCTTTTCGAATGCGCGGCGGCCTTCTTTCAGCGTGTAGGCAACATCGGCCAAGGGTTGTTCGGGATGCGCCCGCAGATGCGCCGCCAGCCGGGCCGCCTGCGCATCGAGAGCCGCCTTCGAGCGGGCCGACAACACGATGGGGTGAAACGGCCAAAGACTGTCTTCGGATGGCGCGCGTGGCGGGGCGCATTCCAGCACGGCATGGGCATTGGTGCCACCCACCCCCAATGAATTGACACCCGCCCGCAGTGTATCGCCCTGCCATTCGGTCAGCCGGTCATTCACGCGAAACGGGCTGTCGTCAAAATCAATGGCCGGGTTTGCAGTTTCGTATCCCAGCGATGCCGGCAGCTGTCGGTGGTGGAGCGACAGCGCCACTTTGATCAGGCTTGCCACGCCCGCTGCCGTGTCGAGATGCCCGATATTGGTTTTCACGCTGCCGATCCGGCACGTACCAATCGCATCGGTCGTTTCGCGGAATGCCTGGGTCAGGGCTGCAACTTCGATGGGATCGCCCAGAAAGGTGCCGGTGCCGTGACATTCGACATAGCCGATCGTTTCGGCGGAAATGCCTGCAACTGCCTGCGCTTCGGCGATCGCGCGGGCCTGACCTTCGACCGAGGGCGCAAGATAGCCGGCTTTCGCCGACCCGTCGTTGTTAACCGCCGACCCTTTCAGGATCGCCCAGATGTGATCGCCGTCCCGTGCCGCATCCCGCGCCCGGCGCAGCACGACGCAGCCTGCGCCCGAGCCGAACACGGTGCCTTGCGCACGATGATCGAACGCATGGCAGTGCCCGTCGGGCGACAGGATCTCGCCTTCGGTAAACAGATAGCCGCGGCCCTGCGGCAACTCGATGGTAACGCCGCCCGCCAGTGCCATGTCACACTCGCCGTTCAGCAGGCTTTGCGCGGCGTAATGGATGGCCACGAGGCTCGTGGAGCAGGCCGTCTGCACGTTGATGCTGGGGCCGCGCAGGTCGAAGATGTGGCTGACGCGGGTGGCCAGGAAATCCTTGTCGTTGCCGGTGTGGCGCAGCAGGAACATGCCGGTCTGATCAACCAGATCGCGGTTGGAACACAGGTTGAAGTAGAAATAACTGCCCATGCCGCAGCCGGCATAGACCCCGATCGCCCCTTTGAAGGTTTCGGGCGGGTGGCCGGCATTCTCCAGCGCTTCCCAGGCCACCTCCATGAACTGGCGGTGCTGGGGGTCGAGGATCGCAGCATCCTTCGGGGAAAAGCCGAAGAAATCCGCATCGAACTCGGAAAAATGGTCAAGTGGCGCTGCGGCAGGCACATAGTTCGGGCGGCGCAAGCGGGCGGGGTCCTCGCCGGCAGCCAGCAGATCGGCCTCTGACAGCACACGAATTGATTCGACACCCGCCACAAGGTTGGCCCAGAACGCAGCGATATCGGGTGCGCCGGGCAAATGCGCCGCCATGCCAACCACCGCAATATCCGTTTCGCTGAATGCGTTTTCGTCGTAACCGATTGTCATAACGTCCACTTTTTCCATAACCAACAGCCGGTTTGCCTTACCTGCGTCCTGCAGCCGGCCAGATATATTTAACCCATCTGGCAAGCGGGGCATACCCCAACTCGACCCGCGCGACTATCTTGCCGGGCGTGGAGACAATGCGGCGTTAATGGGCAAATCCTGTGCGAAAGCCGGCTCAATCTTCGCCTTCAGGTTGGTTGCGCGCGCGCGGGCAACCTGATGCGAAAAGCGAATCGCAGCGATCCATCCGCAGGCATGGTCGACACCTGAGCATCAGATCAAGGTCTTGCCTGACATTGGCGCATGCATCGACTGCATCCGCGCGCTCTGTTCGGCCGCTTTTCGCACCGATTGCAGATTTTGGGCATAGCCCATCAATGCCCCGGCCATCAGCCAGGTGAAGGGTATCATTGTCGCGTTCGGCAGAAGATCAACCATGTTGACCGCCAGCAAAAGCGACAAAACGCCGGCATGAAGCGACAATGCGTTTGTCGCGCCACGCATCGATAAAGCCTCGCGCGCCAACATCAACAGGGGCAAGGCCAGCAATCCGAATTCCGAAATATAGCCAAGCCACCCGTATAGGCCCAGCGTGATGATCCACCACCCGTCAGCCACCGAGGTCACCCGCCCGGATACTGGATCGTGCAGCATGTTGCGGTTGTAGCCGCCCCACCCGAACAATGGCTTTTCGGCAGCATGCGCGAGCAGTCTTTCTTCATTGTCGATACGAAATGCCAGCGACTCGCCGCGCAAGGGGTTCAGTTCGGTTGCCGCCGCGACCAACCTGTCAACGGGCACCAGATGCAGGCCGCGCGACAGCGGGTAACTGACCACAACAACGGCCAGCACTGCGGCAATCACGAATTGCCAACGCCGCCCCAACAGCAGGACCAAGGGCAGCAGCGCCAACCCGTACAAGAGCGGACCCAGACTTTTGCACGCATAAAGCAACATCGCAAGATAGCCGGACACCAACGCAGCCGTCGGCCGGTCTTCGGGGCGAGCGTCGCGGGCGATGGCCAATGCCGCCACAAAGCACATCAGCGCAAAGAACGCGGCCCACAGGCCATGCGGAAGAAACACCACCGGGCGATACCCGTTTGCCCGGACGGTTTGCCAGAAATCATGCTGAAAAAAGCCGTAGACCCAGATGTTGATCTGTGGAGAAACCTGCGTTTCCAACAGCATCGGCAACGAGTAGACCAACCCCGCGAGGATCAGCGCCATCAGGATGTCGCGCATCGCCTCGGGCGAGGACAGATAGCGGCGTGCCAGGAAGAACGGCAGGATGACAATCGCACGGTTTGCCACTGCGGCCACCGAGTCATAAAGCGTCATGCCCTGAATATCGCCCTCCTGGATCCGGATCGGATCCGCGTTCGTCAGCACGGTGGCAAAAGGAGACAAAACGAACAGACCGACCAACACCCGGCCAACCAGCGTACCCGGATCCAGCCCGATCCGGTCGCCGACCAAAAACCAAGCCAGCGCAAGCGCGATCAGGTTTGGGATCGACTCTTTGTTCAGGTCAGGCACCGCAGGAAGGTCGATTGCCGTAAGCGGTGGCAGCACCAGATACCCCGCAAGCAGGGTCCATATCAACGCGCGGCCGGGTGCAAGGCGTGTCCAGATGATCCAGCTGACCAAAGGCCACAGGCAGATCATCAGAAAGGCAAAGGCGTTTGGCGTTGGCAAGGCTTTGAATTCCATGGCAAAAGATGCGCAGCGTTTTGCACACGTCCAACACGTCGCCAGAGGCATCCTTATGGCGCAACAGCAATCGTTACACATTTACCAAAAAAGGAAACAGACTGTTAAAAAAACCTGTGAGGGGTGCATTTTTTTTCTTAATGTTGTAGAGCTTCTGCCAGTTACCAGTTCGGGGGTGAAGTGTGAGCTTCCAGTTTCAGTCGCAGTGGATCAAGATTAACATCTCGGATAGTTCCGCCTTGCTGACGAACGTGGCAGCACGGCTGTCGGCGCGGCAGGGGTTTTCTCTTGCCACGATAAATCTTGACCATCTGGTAAAACTCCGTCGTTCGGCAAGCTTTCGGGTCGCCTACGCGGCGCAAGATATGGTGGTGGCCGACGGAAACCCGGTCGTCTGGCTTTCGCGGCTGGCGGGCGATTGTGTGCATCTTGTTCCGGGTTCTGACGTCATCGTGCCGCTGGCCGCCGAGGCCGCCCGTGCCGGTGCGTCGGTCGCTTTGGTTGGCAGCACGATGGCTGCGCTGAAAGCCGCCGCAACGGCACTGAAAAAAGCCGTTCCAGGGCTCGACATTGCGCTGTGCATTGCGCCGCCCATGGGCTTTGATGTCGAAGGGGCAGAGGCCGATGCGCTGCTGAAAGAACTGGCAAACCACAACATCGGCCTGTGCTTTCTGGCACTCGGTGCCCCAAAACAGGAAATTCTGGCGGCAAAGGGTCGCCTTCTTGCCCCCGGCGTTGGATTTGCGTCGGTCGGTGCGGGGCTTGATTTTCTGGCAGGTACGCAGATCCGGGCACCGCTGTTCGTGCGCAAACTGTCGCTGGAATGGTTGTGGCGTATGATGCAGGACCCCTCCCGGATGATCCCGCGCTATATGGCCTGTGCTGCCTTGCTGCCGGTGCTGGCGGCGGCTGCCTTGCGGAGACGCAATAAGGTCTGACTCATTTGTACTCGATAAGACCGCGCTGATGCCCGCGCCACCGGTTGAGCCAATATCCGGTCACACCGCGCGCCTCGGCAAATTTTCCAAGCACCGAAAACCAGGCCCAAACCCATCCGCCCTGCCGAGCCAGTCGCAAGACTTGGGCCGGGTAAACCAGCACCCCGACCAACGCCACGGGTGAAACGATTGCCAAACCCGCCAGCCCCAGCGGCAGCACCATCCCCCAGATCACCGCCCGCCGGGTTTCCGCGACCCAGTGCCGATCCGGACCCGCACCGTGCAACGCCGCACCTTCGGCAAAGGCATGTCCTGCCCGCACGCTACGCCGCCACCATTGGCCAAACCGCAGCAAGGCAGCGTCATGGCGCGTCATCTCGGCACTGATCCGCCACACCTCGCCACCGGCAGCACGCAGCCGCAGGCACAATTCGGGTTCCTCTCCGGCAATCAGATCGGCGCGAAACCCGCCGACCGCCTGCACTGCCGCAAACCGCATCAAGGCGTCCCCCCCGCAAGCACGCGTCCGGCCCAGCGGCGTATCCCATTCACGGTCGGCAAGGGCGTTGTAAACCGACGCATCGGGGAACTTTTCGCGCCGCCGCCCGCAGACCACGACTGCTGCCGGATGCGCCGAAAATGCCGTCTGCGCCACCGCGATCCACACGGCGTCCACTTCACAATCGCCATCGACCAGTTGCACAAACACCGGCGGGTCAGCGGCCAACGCTGCAAGACCGGCATTGCGGGCCCGTGCCGCGGTGAACGGCACCGTCAAGTCCAGCGCAACGACATCGGCCCCCAGAGTGCGTGCCGCCTCAGGTGACCCGTCACCGGAGCCGGAATCGACATAAACAATGCGCCGCACCTGACCATGCAACGACGCGAGGCAGGCGCGCAGGCGCGCGCCCTCGTTGCGCCCGATCACAACGGCATCAACCACGTCAGTCGGCAGTTTGTGCGACATCCAACCTGTTGTTCCCTGCAGCACTTTCGCCGGTATTCTATGCGGGGCCCCCCTGTTTGACCATGCCCCGCCACCCAAGCGTATCCAGGTCGCGCGGGCGCCGCACCCTTTCATTTTCACGATATCTCTGCTAGCCATGTAGGTAAGGGTGGGGGCTCGGGCGAATCCAGTGGCCGCGCATTTGCAAACCGCGCAGGCAGGTGGACTTGGCCCGTGTTCATTCCCGCCGAGAGGTGGGGCGATATCGTTTCGGCGCAGGTTCCTCAGGGCCGCGCAGTTTCAGGAGCCCGTCTTTCGGATGCGAAGTGACTACATGTTGATGAAACACCCGGAAATATGTGCAGATGTGGAGCTTTCTGCGATGCCAGACAACGGGTCAGACGGCCACATGCAGAGGCAGATGCGTGGTGTTTCCCTGTTCCGGCACGGTCAGGCGGCAGACCGCCGGCCGGTGATGCTGGAGCGGTCAAACCAAATTGTCCCATCGGTGACGATCTTGCCGGCATCGTTGTTCAACCGGGGCAAGGTGTGGGAATCGCTGTCGCCTGTCACACTTGACGCCGACCACCTGATCGGAAACGGTTTGTTTCCTTTCGCGTCCGCTGATCCTGCTGCCACCGCATTCGACATGCTGCGCACGCGTCTGTTGCAAGGGTTGTCCGAAAAGGGCTGGCGTCGGATAGGCGTCACGTCCCCGACCCATGGCTGCGGAAAGAGCTTTGTGGCAAGCAATCTTGCGCTAAGTCTGGCGCGCAGGCCCGACAGCCGTACCGTTCTTATCGACCTTGACCTGCGCCGCCCGCAGTTGGCAAATCTGCTTGGCCTGCGCGACACGGGGTCATTGCAGGACTACCTGTCTGGCGAACAACCGCTTGAATCGCATTTCTGCCGGGTGGGGCGCAACTTGGCGCTGGGGATGAACGGCAACTCGGTGCAGGACAGTTCAGGACTGCTGCATAACCCCGAAACCGGGCATGCCTTGCAGGCAGTGACAGACCACCTCGATCCGCAAGTCGCTCTGTTTGATCTGCCGCCCGCGCTGGTCAACGACGACGTGCTGGCACTGGCGCCACATCTGGATGCCGTACTGCTGGTGACAGATGCCAAACGTTCGTCGCCCGAAGAAATCCGCGCCTGCGAACGGCAGTTCATCGGCCGCATCCCACTGTTGGGTGCCGTGTTGAACCGCGCGTCGGACCGCAGGATTGGCCGCTACCGCTATGGCAAAGACTGAACGCAGGACCCATGGGCCAAATTCAAAGCATTGAAGAATTTCTTGACCTGCTGCGGCGTCGCCGCATACTAATCATCGCCGTGGCGTTGCTTGGTATGCTTGCGGTCGGGGTGTATCTGAAGTCACGCCCCGACAGCTTTGAAGCGACTGCTGTCATCCAGATCGAAGTGCCGATGGTCAGCGATGCCGAAGGCGCACCAGTGTCCTCAGGGGCGGCGCAGTTGCTGCAGACGATCCAGCAGCGGCTGACCACCCGCGACAATCTTCTGGCGATGATTGACCGGCACGGGTTGTTTGCCGACGCTGTTGCGCTGACCGCTGATCAGAAGGTCAGTCTGTTGCGCGCCGCGGTGCGGTTCGACAGCGTCGCCAGCGCGACGGGCCAGGCCTATGGTGCCCCACCGCAGATCGCGGCAATCTTGGTGGTCGCGCGTCTGGGTGCGGCAGACCTTGCGGCACGCGTCGCCAACGACTTTGCGCAAAGCATCCTTGATCAAAGCAGCGAAGGGCAACTGAGCAGGGCCCGCGAGACAGCTGATTTCTTCAGCGGCGAAGAGGCCCGTGTCTGGGCGGAAATCAGCGCGCTAGAGGCGGAAATCGCCACTTACCAAAACACCCACGCGCAAGTGCTGCCCGCCCGACGTGCCGCCTATGCCGAAGAGTGGCAGGCCCTGGACGATGACTTGCGCGAATTCGAGCAAGAGAAAGTGGCGCTCGACAATCAACGTGCGATCATCCTGGCGCGCGGCAGCCTGCGCGCTACGGATCAGCGTGAACTCGGCAATCTGGATGCGCAGATCTCGGTGCTTGCCGCACAGCGCGCCGCCGTGACCGCACGACTGGGCGAGATTGACGCAGTGCTGGCGCAGACGCCGGATGTGGAACGGGCACTGTCGGGCTACGACCGCCAACTGCAGCAGTTGCAAGAGCAATACGAAGTGATCAACCGCCGCCTGGCCGAGGCAAAGACGTCGCAATTGCTGGCCGAACGCCAGCAGGCCGAACGCTTTACCCTGCTTGAACGCGCGGTGACACCGCAGTACGCCGTTGGCGGGGGCCGCACGAAGCTGATGGTCGTCGGGGCGATCGCAAGTGTGGTTGGGGCGATTGTGCTGGCGTTCATGCTGGATTTGGCGAACCCTGTCGTGCGCACTGCCGATCAGATGGAGCGGCAACTGGATCTGCGACCCGTGGTGTCGATACCCGAAGTCGGGGCTGCCGCGCGGTCCAGGCAGCGCGCGGTGACCCTGATGAAACTGGTTGATGACCCCAAACGCCCGATCCTGGGTCTACCGCGCTATGCCGTGTTTGCGGGCGGCGCGACGCTGTGCCTGATGTTGGCGGCCGCAGCGATAGCCTGAGGTGCCGGCCCGGCTTGGCAGGTTGCCTCTTTTTCTGCATCCAAAGCAGGGCGGGTGAACCAGAGCAGGAAGTGCCCTCGAGCAACCCGTAGCGGGTGTCGAGGCAACCAGCGCTGACCCGTCTGCAGTACCACCAAACAACGAAGAAGCCCGCCCCGCTGTCGCAGGACGGGCTTTCAGGAGCGGTTTGGCAGGCTCAGTATCCGGTGGCTTTCACCACGACACCGACCGTGCGCACCAGAATTGCCACATCCGTCGGCAGCGACAGATCGGTCGCATAGGCGGCGTCATAGCCAGCCCGCGCTTCGAAGGTTGTGTTGTTGCGTTCAGATGTCTGCCAATAGCCGGTGATGCCGGGGCGCAGGCTGTAATAGGCTGATCCCGAATAAAGGCCCTGCTGACACGTCATCATCGGACGCGGCCCGACCAGGCTCATGTCCCCGATCAGCACGTTCCACAGTTGCGGCAATTCATCCAGCGATGACTTTCGCAAGATCCGGCCAACCCGCGTGATCCTCGGATCGTCCTTCAGTTTCTGCGTGCTGTCCCACTCGGCCTTGGCGGCCGGGTTGCAGGCCAGATGTTCTTCCATACGGCTGTCGGCATCAGTAACCATGCTGCGCAGCTTAACCATCTTGAACCGCCGACCGTTCCGCCCGATGCGCTGCTGAACATAGAAAGGCTTTCCGCCATCCCGTGCGACCAGTACCGCAAGAACAGCCACCAGAGGCACGACGACCGGAGCCGCCATCAAAATGGCCGTAACATCCAGCAACCGTTTGCCAATATTACGATAAATTCCCTTCCTCGCGGGCGACACGGCCTTAAATCCACCGGTCGACAACGCATCATGTGCAACGTTCAGGTCTTTGGAAAATTCATTGAAGCTGATCGTCATTGTTCAAACTCGCTATACAAATTGCTGCTTCCCAACATCGGGCACGCACATATGGTTACCGGCGACCATTTAGACCAGCAGCCGGACAATCGCAAACTCTGGCACATTCTTGACACTCTACGTGAATGCCCCCACGTAAGAGTTTACGCTATTGCGGCACCTTGTGGCCATCACCCAACGGCGGTGTTTGCCGCATTTACGTCTCGTTTACCCTAATTTTTTGCCTTCAATGGACCACAATTCGGTCCAGAGCCGCCCGGCTACACCCATGGCGTGCAAAAGCTCGCCAACACAACCTGGTCGAGAGTACCCCGATTCGCCACGGCGCACCCCTATGGCCAGGGAAAGGTCCGGCTGAACAGTATGGCACAACAATCCGGGGCGTCCATCTATTGTTTCGATTTTCGCTTCAATCTGTCTTTTTTCGTTCACATTCAGCGACGCTCAAAGCGGGCAGACCCGCCCGCTATGGCGGCAGTTGCGCAAACAGGTCGGCGTGAAATGTACCAAGCATCGTCCCGGCCACGACGATCACTGTCGCGAAGACCAGATCATGCACCGCGTCCCAAACCGCAAACCTTCGTGCCAGATAGATCACCGCGCCATGCGTGACCACCGCCGCCAGCGCCGACCCAGCCAGCGCACCTGCCAGCCCCGCGACCTCGACCCCGATGATGAAAGCTGTCGTCTGGAACACTGCCCGCACCGCAATCACCGCAAAGAAAGTCCGCGACTGCCCCGCGGCCAAAGCAGCCTGATCATAGGTCATCGCCACTGCCAACGGCATCTGCGCGAGCGCTACGGCCACCAGTATCCCGCCGGACCCCGCATAGCGCGCATCGTACAAAACCCCGATCACCTGCGGCCCCCAGGCCGCCAACAGCACCAAAAGCACCAGTACCCCGCCAGTCAGGCCAAAGCGCACCCGCCGCAGCCGGCTTGCATTCAGGGGCGACAGGCTGGGATGCCTGTCGCGATAAATCGGGATCATGATTCGCGATACGACCGCCCCCCCCAACATCATCGGGAAGGCCGCAAGGAAATAGCCGATGTTGTAGATCCCCAAATCCTCGAGCGTCAGATAGGCCCCAAGGATCGCGCGATCCCCCTGCGACAGCAAAAACGCGCAGGCGGTCGACAGGAATATCCACACTCCGAAATGGATCAGGGTCCGCCCGGCCTGTGGTTCCCAATGCAGCCGGTTGCGACGGCCCGGCAGATACCGTCCCATGATCACAGGCTTTGCCACGGCTCCCACCACAGATCCCGCGACCAGCGCCCAGACCGACGGCCAGATCAGCGTAAAGATCACCATCGCCGCCACGCCGATGACCTGCGCTGCAAGGTCAAGCAGCGTCACCCGCCCCAATTGCAGATGCCGCTGTGCGGTGTCGATCCGCGTCGGATTGAACCCTGCCGCCAACAGCGAAAGTCCTGCCACCGGCAACAGCACCGCAAGGTCAGGCGCGTCGTAAAGCACCGACAACGGCCATGCCAAACCGCAGGTCAGCGTCCACAACAGGACCCCGCGCACCGCGTTGATGGTAAAGGCAGTGTCCAGAAACGCCGGATCGTCACCACGCGGATTCTGCGCGATTGCAGGCCCGATCCCCAGGTCGGAAAACAACGCCAAGCCTATTAGCACGACGTTCACCAACGCCAGCAGTCCAAACGCCTCGGGGTACAACAACCGCGTCAGGATCAGGTTCGACCCCAGACGCAAGACCTGGGCGAACGCATAGGATCCAGCCGTCAGCATCGTGCCGCGCAAAGCACGGGCAAACAGGCCCTGTCCGGCCGCCAGAGTTTTCAATCGCCTCATGCAGCGCCTTTGCCATGACCGGCCGACCAATAGCAAATGCCACTGCGTGCAGCCCCGGCCTTTTGTGGTGTTTGCGCAGCGATCCGGTTTGCTTGCTCTGCGCCTCTATGCAACGCGCCTGCAACAAAGTAAGGCATGCTCGACAGGGTCATGCCGGGGTTGTCGTTGAAAGTTGCCTATCTGGTCAACACCTATCCGCGCGCGTCGCACAGCTTTATCCGCCGCGAAGTACAGGCGCTGGAGCGTGCCGGCCACACCGTTCACCGCTTTGCAATGCGGTCAGATCGGGCGGCGCTTGTCGATACCGCCGATCTGGCCGAGGACAGCCGCACCGAACATGTGCTGGAACAGCGGCTGCGCCGGTTGGCACCCAAGGCGCTGGGGTGGATGCTGCGCCACCCCGCACAAACGCTGGCGGCGCTGCGGCTGGCGCTTGCCTGTGGCAAACGCGGCTCGGGGGGCGAACCCGGAACCGGCGGGCGGTTGCGCCACATGGTCTACCTGATTGAAGCCGCCTTCATCGCCCGACGCTGTGCCGATCTCAACATCCCGCATCTGCACGCGCATTTCGGCACCAACTCGACAACCGTTGCGATGCTGGCGCAAACCCTTGGCGGGCCGACCTATAGCTTCACGGTGCATGGCCCCGAAGAATTCGACGCCCCCGCCGCCCTGTCACTGGGCGCCAAGATCGAACGTGCCGCCTTCACCGTCGCGATCTCCAGCTTTGGCCGCAGCCAGCTTTGCCGCTGGGTCGACCCGTCTTTCTGGCCGCGCTTGCATGTCGTTCCCTGCGGGATCGAACCGTGGCGCTTTCCCCCGCCCGAACCCCTGCCGGCGGGTGGGCCGCATCTGGTGGCCGTCGGGCGGCTGGCAACGCAAAAGGGCTTTGACCTTGCCATCGAAGCCGTTGCATTGGCGCATCCGCACCTGCCCGAACTGCATCTTACACTGGTGGGCGACGGTCCGTTGCGCGCGGCCCTTTCCACATCAATTGCGGCGCATGGCCTGACCGCGCATGTCACTCTGACGGGCTGGCGCGACGAGGCCGGTGTGCGGGCCGCGCTGAATGCGGCGCAAGCCTTGATCGTGCCGTCCTTTGCCGAAGGCCTGCCGATGGTCGTGATGGAGGCGATGGCCGCGGGCCGTCCGGTGATCGCCACATCCATCGCGGGCATTCCCGAACTGGTCACACGCGAAACCGGCTGGCTGGTCCCGGCAGGGAATGCAGGGCTTCTGGCCCAAGCAATCATCGAACTGGCGGCGACACAACAAGACACGCTGACCGCGATGGGTGCGGCCGCACGCGCGCGGGCGCTGATCCGGCATGACATCGACAGCGCGGCGGCAAGATTGGCCGCGCTCTTTGCCGGCCAGGGTGAAACATGAAAGCACTTTGGCACCCCCCTTGCGCAAAGACGCCGTGCCCGACCACAGCGCCAGCCCGAAAGCCGGGCCGATGAAAATCACTTTTGTCTCGCCCCCGCCCAATCTGTCCGGCGGCATCCGCGTCATCGCCCTACATGCAGCGCGCCTTCAGGCGATGGGCCACAGCGTCACGGTGATTGCCCCCAGGCCGCAACTTCCAAGTCGGCGCGACCGCCTGCGCGCCGCACTTTTCGGGCCTGCCTTGCCAAAACCGCCAACCCGCACCCCCTATGACGATGAAGCCGCCCCGTTTCGCAGCCTGCGTCACACCGGGCCGGTGACCGATGCCGACCTGCCCGACGCAGATGCCGTCATCGCCACCTGGTGGGAAACCGCGCCCTGGGTTGCCGCCCTGTCCCCCAGCAAAGGCCGCAAGTTCTATTTTGTGCAGGGTCACGAGATCTTCGCCCCAATCCCTGCCGCAGAGGGCGCCGCGACATACCGCCTGCCGTTGCAAAAGATCACCGTTGCAAGCTGGCTGACCAACGCGATGCGCGACATCTACGGCGATCCCACTGCCATTACCGTCCCCAACGCCGTGGATCATACCCGCTTTCATGCCCCCCCCCGCGCGCGCGGCACTCCGCCAACGGTCGGTTTCCTCTACGCGCCGTCGCCGGTCAAGGGCACCGATCTCGCCATCGCCGCCATCGCCGCGCTGAAAATCCGCCTGCCCGATCTGCACGTGGTCACGTTTGGCGCAGAACCCCCGACGCAGGATTTGCCGCTGCCGGATTGGGTCGAGTTCATCCTGAGCCCCCCGCATCACCGGATCCGCGAGATCTATGCCCGCTGCGATGCGTTCCTGATGGCCAGCCGCGAAGAGGGGTTCGCGATGACAGTGACCGAGGCGATGGCCTGCCGTTGCCCGATCAGTGCGACCCGCACCGGCTGCGGGCCCGATCTGATCCGTGATGGCGTGAACGGCTACCTCAACGACATCGAAGACGTCACCGGCATGACAGAGGCCCTGCACCACATCCTGACCGCATCTCCGGCAGACTGGCGCGCGATGTCAGACGCAGCCCATGCCGCAGTCGCCGACTACTCGTGGGCCGCTGCCACAAAACGGTTCGAGGCTGCTCTGCTTGGTCAGCACGCACTGCCTTGACCTGCAGCCCTATCATCTGTTCATAAACATCCCGCGGGGGTGCGGGGGTGTGAAACCCGCGGTGCGTCCCGCATAGGCAGCCTCACAAACTTCGCAGCGCCGCCGCCACTGCCACAGCCAGCACGGCATGCCCCTCCGGTTCGAAATGCACGCCATCCAGCGGGCTGACTTCAATCAGGGCACCGGCGTCCACAAACCCACAACCCCGCGCCCGCGCCAGATCACCCAACAGCGGCGCAAGGGCCAGCGACCGTGATCGCCCGCCAAAAAACTGGCCCGCAATCGGCCCCTGTTCCAGCACAGGCGGAGGGCAGATCAGCAATACCCGAAACCCGCCGTGTCGCCGTTGAACGACCGCGTCCTGTGCAATGTCGACCAGGCTGGCAATGCCGCCGGCGATCCCCTCGGCCGAGGCACCGAACCGCGCCTTCACGTCATTGGTCCCCAGCATGATCGCCAGCACATCGATCGGCCCGTGGCTGTGCAAGGCAATGCGCAAGCCGACCTGCCCGTTCATATGCGCCCCCATAACCGGATCATCGAAGGCAGCGGTGCGGCCCGGCAGACCTTCCTCGACAAGGTCCCACCCCAGCGCCGCCGCCGTGCGCGCAGGCCAGCGCACAGAGGCATCAAACCTGCCATACACCTCCGGATCGACAATCGGGGGGGTGCCATGGGTGTTGCTGTCGCCAAAGGTCAGTAGCACAGCCATTGCGGTCTCCTTGCTGAATGCCCCCCACCTTAGAACCCCGAACATCATCGGTCAAAGCCGCATCGCCTCTTGGCGTTCTTGCCCTTCAGGGGCATATAAGGGCAAATATTGCGACCAAAGAGGACATCATGCTCGGGATCACCGAAACCCCCGCCGCCGCCGCCGCAAAAGACGTGATCAAGGATGGCACAGAGATGACCTTCCTCAAGGACGTCATCGAACAAAGCCAGACCACCCCGGTGATCGTCGATTTCTGGGCCAAATGGTGCGGACCATGCAAGACGCTGACGCCGATGCTGGAAGCCGCCGTTCTGGCGGCGGGTGGCAAGGTCCGTCTGGTCAAGATTGATGTCGATCAGAACCAGCAGATCGCAGCACAACTGCGCATCCAATCGATCCCGACAGTTTACGCGTTCTGGAAGGGCAAACCGCAGGATGGCTTTCAAGGTGCCGTCCCTGCCTCGGAAATCAAACGCTTTGTCGATCAACTGGCCGCTTTGGTCGCGGATCCCGATGACGGGCTGAAAGAAGCGGTCGTGGCCGCCGAAGCGATGCTGACCGAAGGGGCTGCCGCAGATGCCGCAGAAACCTTTGCCGCAATTCTTGAAGAAGACCCCGACAACGCGGATGCTTACGGCGGCCTGATCCGCGCCTCGCTAGCCTTGGGCGACGTTGCGCGCGCAACGCAATTGGCCGAAGCGGCACCAGCCGGCATGACCAACCATGCCCAACTTACAGCGGCGCGGGCGATGATTTCCCTGCAGGTGCAGGCCAGTGCCGCAGGCCCGGTCGATGCGCTGCGCGCGACGCTGCTGCGCGACCCCGCGGACCGGCAAACGCGGTTTGACCTTGCAACGGCACTTTACGCCGATGGCCAGGCAGACGCAGCGGTGGACACCCTGCTCGACCTGTTTCGGCTGGACCGCGACTGGAACGACGGGGCAGCAAAGGCGCAGTTGATGGTGATTTTCAATGCCCTGAAACCACAGGACCCAATCGTGCAAAAAGGCCGCCGCCGCCTTTCGTCGATGATATTCTCCTGATCCCTTTGCGTGCTGAAACTGCGCCCTAGATGAAGGTCATGATGTCAAATATCGACCTGCCCGAATTGATCCCCGTCTTCCCGTTGCCGGGCGCGTTGCTGCTTCCGCGCGCGCGGTTGCCACTGCACATCTTCGAGCCGCGCTACCTGGCGATGATCGAGGATTGCATGAAAACCAAGGCAAGGCTGATCGGCCTTGTGCAGCCGCGTGCCGTACCCGAAAAATCCGAACCGCGCCTTTCTGCAATCGGCTGCGCGGGACGCCTGACTGCGTTTTCGGAAACCGAAGATGGCCGCTACATGATCACGCTATCGGGCGTTTCACGGTTCCGGTTGCGCGAAGAGCAGCATGGCTTCTCTCCGTATCGGCGCTTTGCCGCAGACTGGTCGGCGTTTAGTCGCGATCTGGGCGGCGAAGAACAAGACGCAGGATTTGATCGCAACGCGTTTCTGGCCACGCTCGGCAAATTCTTTGCCTTGCACCAGTTAGGCACCGATTGGGGCAGCCTGAAGGAGGCCGATCCGGAAATGCTGATCAACTCGCTGTCAATGCTGTGCCCGTTCTCGCCGGAAGACAAGCAGGCTCTGCTTGAAGCGCCGTCCTTGACCACCCGGCGCGAGACGTTGACCGCGCTGATCACTTTTGCCTTGAGCGGCGGCACTGGCGACGAGGTCATGCAGTGACCTATGCGCCCGCTGTGGACCGCCGGATGCTCGAGGCGCTGGTTTGCCCGGTAACCGAAGGGCCGCTGCAACTGGATCTGGAGAACCGCGAGTTGGTGTCCAAATCAGCCCGCCTCGCGTTTCCAATCCGCGACGGCATTCCGATCATGCTGATATCAGAGGCCAGATCGCTTGACTGATGGCCGGGTTGCTGTGGTTCCGGCACAAACCAGCTAGGGCCGACCCCGAAAGCTGCGGACCGTGCCGCAGCTATATCGGCAACCCCGCCAACAATTTCGGTACATCACCGGCCAGCCCGGCCGCCTGCCGGATAAACCCGCGCCGCAGTGCGGGCATCCGCGAAACCAATCCCATCCCCAGGTCGCGACCCAGCCGCAAAACAGGATTATCATTCGAAAACAGCCTGTTGACCATGTCAGTGCCGACAGCCATGGCAACGACATCAAACTTGCGCCAACGCTGATAGCGCGCCAATACATCCGCCGCCCCGACGTCCTCGCCCCGCCGCGCGGCTTCGATCAGCACCTGCGCCAGCGCGCCTACATCGCGCAACCCAAGGTTCAATCCCTGCCCTGCAATCGGATGGACCCCGTGTGCTGCATCCCCAACCAGCGCCAGCCGCGCGTCGACGAACCGTTCTGCCAACGACAGCGACAGCGGATAGGCATAGCGCGGTCCCGCCAGCTGGATTGCGCCAAGGAAATCGCCGAAACGCGGGCGCAATGCCGCCAGATACGCCTGGTCATCCAGCGATTGTATCGCGGTTGCCAGCCCGGTGTCCTCACTCCACACAATCGACGAGCGATGCCCGCCTGCCAACGGCAAGATCGCGAACGGACCACCGGGCATAAAGAACTGGTGTGCGATGCCTTGATGGTCGCGTTCGTGCTGCACGGCGGTGACAAGCGCAGTCTGGCCATAGTCGCGGCCCACCCGGCCGATGCCGGCGCGTATCGCGGTCCCCGACCCCCGGCCATCAGACCCGATCAGCAGTCGCCCCGAAACTGTTCTGTCCGAGGCCAGCGTGACCGCAACACCCTGCGCGTCAACTTGTTGCGTCAAGACGGTTTCGCCTGACAACAGTGTGATCCGCGCATCTTGGCGCATCGCCGCCAGAAACGCCGCATAAAGATGGCGATCCTCGACCATGAATCCCATCGGGCCTTCTTCAATCTCGGAATGGTCAAAGTGCAGGTGCAACGGCGACGGCCCTTGCCCAGCCAATCCGTCACTCGCCTTGATCTGCAAGATCGGCTGGGCCAGCGCGGCCAAATCCGGCCAGACCCCGATGACCGTCAGCAGTCGCTTGGACGCCAGCGCCAGCGAATAGGTTCGCCCGTCGAACCCGACTTCGCCTCTGTCCGGTGCTGGCCGGGCATCAATCACCGTCACACGGAACCCGCCTTGCGCCAGTGCCAAAGCCAAGGCAGGGCCATTCAGCCCGCCCCCCACAATCACGATATCCGCGTCTTTGTTCATGCCCTTAGTTATGCGCCACGTTGCGGGATTGTCCATGCGCCGCTGTGCCGCTACCCTGATCGCAACGGAGAACCGGCATGAGCAAATCCTGGGCACATCGCAGCGCAGCCGACCTTGGGCGCGAGATCGACCGTGGCCGGATCAATCCGGTCGAACTGGCCGAGTTTTTCCTTGACGCCATCGCCGGCCATCCCCTTTCTGCGCGCATTTACGCCCGCACCACAGAAACCCGTGCCCGAAGCGAGGCGATGGGCGCGGCTTCGCGGGCCAAACTCGGGCTGCGGCGTGGGCCACTGGACGGCGTGCCGATCAGCTGGAAAGACCTGTTTGACACGGCAGATATCGCGACCGAGGCCGGATCAGCCTTGCTGCGCAACCGGATCCCGCTGCGCGATGCGAAGGTTCTTCAGGTGGCAACCGAGCAGGGGCTGGTCTGCCTTGGCAAAACGCATATGTCGGAACTGGCGTTTTCGGGTCTTGGCCTGAACCCGGTCACCGCCACGCCGCCGTGCATCAACGACCCCGGCGCCGTGGCAGGCGGATCGTCTTCCGGGGCAGCCGTGTCGGTGGCTCAGGGACTTGCCCCTGCGGCTGTCGGATCGGATACCGGGGGATCGGTCCGCATCCCTGCGGCCTGGAACGACCTCGTGGGGCTGAAGACAACGCAAGGCAGGCTGTCGCTGGATGGCGTGGTGCCGCTGTGCCGACGGTTTGATACCGTCGGTCCTCTGGCCAGCAGCGTCGAGGACTGCGCCCTGCTTCTGGCTGCACTGGAAGGCCGCACCCCCCCCGATCTGCGCGGAACAAGCCTGTCTGGCACGCGGCTGCTGATGATTGAAACCGTGGCCATGGACGATCTGCGCCCCCGCCCGGCACGCGGTTTTGCCGATGGCATCACGCGGCTGACGCGCGCTGGGGCGAAAGTGGATGCGTTTGCCTTCCCGGATCTGACCGAAGCGATGGTTTTGGCCGGGGTGCTGTTCACCGCAGAAGCTTTCGCAACCTGGGGACCTGTCATCGAAACCGCCCCTGAAAAGATGTTTCCCCGCATCCTTGATCGCTTTCGATCTGGAGCCGCCATCCGCGCCTCGGACTACATCGCCGCGTGGCACCGCCTTGACGCCATTCGTGCGCAATGGGCCATCCGCACCGCGGGATTTGATGCGGTGATCCTGCCGACCTCGCCGATCCTTCCGCCGGACGCGCACCGCTTGATGACGGACGATGCCTATTACGTGGCCGAGAACCTGCTGGCCCTTCGCAACACCCGGATTGGCAACCTCTTGGGCCTTTGCGCATTGACCCTGCCCACGGCGGAACCCTCGTGCGGGATCACGCTTATGTCGGCCGCCGGAACCGAGGACCGCTTGTTGCGGCTGGGCATGGCGGCAGAACACGCCCTGAGGTGATGGAAACCCCAGCTTTTGTCCGGACGCAAAAGCCACAGTTTCGCCCCGCAGCCCTGACGTTTGACGGGGTTTTTCTGGACGCGTCATCGCAGCCCCGCTATCGTATCCGCATACGGGGCGACATGACCCCGACAAATGAGGCATTGATGGCGTTCCCACAGCGGTTTTCGAACCTGCCGGAATATGCGTTTCCGCGTCTGCGGACGTTGCTGGATGCCCATGTGCCGGGTGGTCCGCCGATCGTCATGACCATCGGCGAGCCGCGCCATCCGATGCCCGACTTTGTCGGGTCGATCCTTGCGGCCAATCTGGATGGTTTTGCGGTCTATCCGCCCAACGAAGGCAGCCCTGACTTGCTGACCGCAATCTGCGGCTGGATCGACCGGCGCTATGGCGTAAGTCTGCCGCCGTCACAGATCATGGCCCTGAACGGCACGCGGGAAGGCCTGTTCAATGCCGCTGTCGCCTTGTGCCCCGAGGAAAAACACGGGCGCAAGCCCGTTGTCCTGATGCCGAACCCATTCTATCAGGTCTATGCCGTGGCGGCGCTGGCGATGGGGGCGGAACCTGTCTATGTGGCGGCCACCGCAGCCACCGGCCATCTGCCGGATTATGCGGGGCTGCCCGCAGACCTCCTGAACCGCACCGCCATTGCCTATCTGTGTTCACCTGCCAATCCGCAGGGTGCCGTGGCCAGCACCGAATACCTCGCCGATCTTATGGCACTGGCAGAAAGGCATGACTTTCGCCTGTTTTTCGATGAATGCTATTCCGAAATCTGGCGCAATTCCCCGCCTCCGGGCGCGCTGGCTGTGGGCGCAATGACCCGCACTAACCCAGAGCGGGTCGCTGTGTTCCATTCGTTGTCCAAGCGGTCGAACCTGCCCGGCTTGCGGTCGGGCTTTGTTGCGACCGGGCCGCAAACCATGGCCCGTTTGCGCCAGTTGCGCAGCTTTGCCGGCACTCCGGTGCCGCTGCCCCTGCAAAAGGTGTCTGAAGCGTGCTGGAACGACGAGGCGCATGTCGATGCTTCGCGCGCGCTTTATCAAAAGAAATTCGACCTGGCCGAAGCGATCTTTGGCGGGTTGCAGGGTTTCCAGATACCTGAGGGCGGGTTTTTTCTGTGGCTGCCGGTGCCAGACGGCGAGGCTGCGACACTGAAACTGTGGCGCGATGCCGGCGTTCGGGTGCTGCCCGGAGCCTATCTTTCACGCGAAACAGACGGGGAAAACCCCGGTCTTGGTTACATCCGGGTCGCACTCGTGGCCCCAGAAGAAGAGACGCGGCGCGGGCTGACCAGCTTACGCGACTGCCTTTACGGCTAGGGGACGGGCATCATGGCTTCTTATCAGGTACGGCAGCGCGATCCGCTTCTCGATCAGGGCACGGCGGCCTTGCTGGAACGCAGGGGGCGCGAATTGTTGGGCCTTGTGCTGCTGGCACTGTCGGGGTGTGTGGTGGCAATGCTTTACAGCTATTCGCCAAATGATCCGGGCTGGATGGTCGCGACGGACGAACCGGCGGCCAACCTGCTGGGCCGGTTCGGGGCTGCGATGGCCTCGACGCTGATCATCATTGGCGGCCAAGGGGCATGGGGCATTCCGCTGGTGTTGGCCGCGTGGGGCTTGCGCTTTGTGTTGAACCGGGGGGCTGACCGCGCGCTGGGGCGCATGATCTTTTCGGTGATCGCAATTGCACTGGGATCGGTTTATGCAGCGACGCTGGTGCCGGGGGCGGGCTGGCCCCATTCCTTCGGCTTGGGCGGACTTTTTGGCGATACCGTGCTTGGGTCGGCGTTGGGAGTGGTGCCGTTCGGGCCGGGTCTTGGCCTGAAACTGTTGTCGGTCCTGTCTGCCGGGGCCCTTTTGGGAATGATGCTGTTCGTCACCGGGTTCGATCCGGCAGAACTGCGCGCTTTGCTGCGCTTTTTTATACATGGGCTGATCATCAGCTATGACGCCGCTTTGGGGTTGGTTCGGTTTGGTGCGCACCGCACTGCCCACGCTGCCACGGCTTACGCCGAGCGACGCCGGGCTGCCGCGGTCGCGTCCAACGCAACCGCCGAAGTCGTGGTTGCAGCACCAGGATTTGGTCGGCCCGCGGGATTGCATCCGGCCCCTCCGCCAACGGCTGCCGCCTTGCGGGTGGCCCTGCGATACCCCGAACCGCTTGCCGAGGCTCCGCAGTACGCTCCGCCCCGCGAACGTATCGGCCTTTTGGCCCGCATGCCGCAAATACTGCGCCGCAGCGAGCCGGAGTTGGTGGAAACCCAACTGCCCGACGCGGCAGTTCCCGAAACGATGCCGAACCCAGACCGCATCCGCGCCCGCATTACCGATGTGATCAATGCCCGCACCGCAGCCCCCGCTTTGACGGCACCCTTGCAGACCGCCAATGCCGCGCGCCGTGAACCCCCGGTGCTCCGTGCGCCGCTTCTGGCACGCGGTCCGGCCCCTTTGATTGCCGATACCCGGCCTTTTCATGATCGACCCTCGCTCGACGGGGTTTCGCGCCGCGCGCCTTTGGGCGACGTGCAACCACCCTTACTCGGCGATCTTTCCCCGGACGAGGCGCTGCTGGACGACGACGAAGACTTTGCCATTGCAGCCGATTGGCAGACCGATCTTCCGCCGTTCGATGCACGCCGGCCGGCGCACCAGACCCCGTCGGACGAACCCAGACGCCCCGCAGTGGTCGTTTCATCCAACAAAAAGCCGACGCCCCCATCGAAACAGGCGCAGGCCGAGGCGCAACCCGCCCTACCCTTTGGCGATAGTGCTGCTGCATATGAACTCCCGCCACTCAGCCTGCTCGCCGCCCCTTCGACTGTCCAACGCTTTACGCTGTCGCACGATGCGCTTGAGGAAAACGCCCGGATGCTGGAGTCGGTTCTGGACGATTATGGCGTGAAGGGAGAAATCACCTCGGTCCGGCCCGGCCCTGTGGTGACGATGTATGAACTGGAACCCGCGCCCGGGCTGAAGGCTTCGCGCGTGATCGGTCTTGCCGACGACATTGCGCGATCGATGTCGGCGCTTAGCGCGCGCGTATCTACCGTGCCAGGCCGCACCGTAATCGGGATCGAGTTGCCCAACGCCACCCGCGAAAAGGTTGTGCTTCGCGAAATCCTGTCGGCCCGCGACTTTGGCGACAGCGCCATGCGCCTGCCCCTGGCACTTGGCAAGGATATCGGGGGCGAGCCGATCATCGCCAACCTGGCCAAGATGCCCCACCTGCTGATCGCAGGCACCACGGGGTCGGGCAAATCGGTGGCCATCAACACGATGATCCTGTCGCTGCTTTACAAACTCTCGCCCGATGAATGCCGCCTGATCATGATCGACCCCAAGATGCTGGAACTTTCCGTCTACGACGGCATCCCGCATCTGTTGTCTCCCGTTGTGACCGACCCGAAAAAGGCGGTGGTCGCGCTGAAATGGGTCGTCTCCGAAATGGAGGACCGTTATCGCAAGATGTCGAAACTCGGCGTGCGCAACATCGAAGGTTATAACGGCCGGGTGCGCGAGGCGCTGGCCAAGGACGAGATGTTCCGCCGCACCATCCAGACCGGGTTCGACGATGACACCGGCGAGCCGGTGTTCGAGACGGACGAATACATGCCGGTGACCATTCCCTATATCGTGGTGGTGGTTGACGAGATGGCCGACCTGATGATGGTCGCGGGCAAGGAAATCGAGGCTTGCATCCAGCGTCTGGCACAGATGGCACGGGCATCCGGCATCCACCTGATCATGGCCACCCAGCGCCCGTCGGTCGATGTCATCACCGGCACGATCAAGGCGAACTTCCCGACCCGGATCTCGTTTCAGGTGACATCCAAGATCGACAGCCGCACCATCCTCGGCGAACAGGGGGCAGAACAGCTGCTGGGCATGGGCGACATGCTCTATATGGCTGGCGGCGGGAAGGTCAGCCGTATTCACGGGCCGTTCGTTTCGGACGAAGAGGTCGAGGAAATCGTCAACCACCTGAAATCCTACGGCCCGCCGGTCTATATGTCGGGCGTTGTCGAAGGCGTGGACGACGAGCGTGAAGCGGATATCGATGCTGTTCTGGGCATGGGCGCGGATGGGCTGGACGACAGCCTCTATGATCAGGCTGTGGCGATTGTGGCCAGGGACCGCAAATGCTCGACCAGCTATATCCAGCGGAAACTGGGGATCGGGTACAACAAGGCGGCCAAGCTGGTGGAACAGATGGAAGAGCACAGCGTCGTGACGCCGGCAAACCATGTGGGCAAGCGCGAGATATTGGTGGAGGAGCGGTGACGGGCGCCTCATCGCCATGTGATCGTCTCAGGGGATGCGGCGTTGACGCCGAGTGGCTATAGTGCCGAGATGCAAGTGCTTCGCGCCATTCTGGCCCCGCTGATCCTTCTCGTGAGCCTTGTCCCTGCTTGGGCAGACAAGATACCGCTTGCGGAATTGTCGAACTATTTCAACAGCCTGACCACTGCAGAAACCGAATTCACGCAAGTCAACTCCGACGGATCCACCTCTACCGGCAAGCTCTACATCAAGCGACCGGGCCGCATGCGGTTCGAATACGCGCCGCCCGACCTCTCGCTGGTGCTGGCAAGCAGTGGCTCGGTCGCGATCTTTGACGCCAAATCGAACCAGCCGCCCGAACAATACCCGCTCAGGCGCACGCCGCTCAATCTGATCCTTGCCAAAGACGTCGAACTGGACCGGGCGAAAATGGTGGTCGGGCATATCGAGGATGGCCCCACCACCATCGTGCGCGCCCAAGATCCCGACAACCCGGAATACGGCACCATCGACCTGATGTTCACCGCCGACCCGATCACCTTGCGTCAATGGGTGATCACCGATGACCTTGGACAGCAGACCACGGTTGTTCTTGAGGAAATGAAGACCGGCAGCGACTATCCACCGTCTCTGTTCAGCA
Source organism: Paracoccaceae bacterium (assembly GCA_031400505.1). GTDB lineage: Bacteria > Pseudomonadota > Alphaproteobacteria > Rhodobacterales > Rhodobacteraceae > JAIYDJ01. The sequence goes on from JANNPZ010000092.1 coordinate 61,083, forward strand.
TCGATGCCGAAGCCGAGCGCCGCAACAATTAGCGCTGCAAGACTTAGCGCCGGCAGGCATCCAGCTGGCTGGCGTAGAGCGTGGCCCGCGCGCCGACACTGGCCGCGACTTCGACAAGCCAGGGCTTTTCAAGATAGCTTTGACTTGCAAAACCGGTGCGGCCTTCGTGATAGGCCAGATACTGGTTCTGTGCATCGCCTCGCGATATCCCCAGACGCTCGTTGCTGGCATTCATGTACCAGCCCATGAAATCGGTCGCATCATCGATGCGGTCCCGTCGCGCGTTGCCGCGGTTCTGTTCATCCTGGTACTCCTCCCAGGTGCCATCCAGCGCCTGACTGTATCCATAGGCCGACGACTGCCGCCCCATCGGGATCACACCCAAGGCAAACCGATGTGGCGTACGCGCATTGCCAATGAACTTGGATTCCTGATGGATCACAGCCATTTGAACGGGCACCGGGATGCCCCATTTGCGCTCGGTTGCGCGCATTGCCTTCAGATATTCCGGCCGCTGCGCCACAATGGCACAGGCGTTGTCCAGGTCGCGCGGCGCAGAAAAGTTACCACCCCCGCACGAGGCAAGGAACAGCAGCAGCACCTGCGCACGGAGAAGTCTGCTCATCTGCCCCTCGTACGTCTTGTTTTGTGGTCACCTTAGGCGAAAATTCAACCGGGGGAAATGGGGAACAACGGCACGCCCGATCAGTTCTGCGCGAACAGTCCGGACATCCGATGGGCGCTGCAGCAACACAGACTGTTTCCATGTCCTGTGCTGCATCCTGTGGACAAGCACCGACTGACAGCGCTATTGAATGCACTTGGGAGGCAAGAATGCTGAGAACTGCTGCGAAGTATCATATTGGACAGGTGCTTCGCCATCGCAAGCACCCGTTTCGCGGCGTTGTGTTCGATGTGGATGCCATGTTTTCCAACACTGACGAGTGGTATCAGAACATCCCCGAAGAGAGCCGCCCTTCGAAGAACCAGCCATTCTACCACCTGCTGGCCGAAAATGATCAAAGCTACTATGTGGCCTATGTGTCCGAACAGAACCTCGTACCAGACGAGACCGGGGAGCCGGTAAGCCACCCCGATCTGCCCGACCTGTTCGGCGATTTTACCGATGGACGATACCCGCTGCAATTTCAGATGAATTGACAGCGTCTGGTTACCTGTCGGTAAGACATGTTCGGTAGGCTTTCCTTGCCAATATCGAAAAGGAAAGACCAATATGGATCTGTCAGCCGAGTTGCATGGGGATGTTCTGGTCATCGATATCTTCGATGAACGCATCGATGCCGCCAGTGTCATACAATTCAAGGACCGGATGCGTGAGTTGACGCTGACCGCCAGCCAACGCGTCGTTCTAGATCTTTCGCGCGTGGTATTTGTCGACAGCAGCGGGTTGGGCGCAATCGTGGCGGTACTCAAGGCATTGGCACCGCAACGCAAACTGGAACTGGCCGGATTGACGCCAACTGTCCACAAGGTGTTTCGGTTGACGCGGATGGAGCAGGTCTTCAAGATCCATGACAACCTGCCACTTGATCTTCGACATGCAAGCTGAAGGGTGGAGGGTTCCCTACATGGACCATCCAATCAGCGCAGCAGGCCGCACCAAGATGCAACTGCAGTCCGATCCGCAAGCGGTTCGAGATGGCTTGTGCACGTTGCTGGCCATGGTCCCTTTTTGCAATTTTTCGGACGACGCACGCGGATCGGTCGAAATCGTGCTGGCCGAGGTTCTGAACAACATCGTCGAACACGCCTATGCCGAGTGTGGGGGGCATATCGACCTTACGCTTGATTTCGAACACCCAACTCTCAGCGTCGAGGTCGTCGATACCGGGTTGGCCATGCCGGCAGAGACGCTTCCGGCTGGCGCGTTGTCGCCGATCGACGGCAATGACGATTTGCCCGAAGGGGGGTTCGGGTGGTTCCTGATCCGCAGTCTGACGCGCGGTCTGGTGTATCATCGCAGATCGGATCGCAACATGTTGGCTTTCTGGATGGAAGTCGCGTGACCACGCCTGACGCCGCCCGATAGCCTTGCGGCCAAAGTTCACGCCCGGGTGATGAAGACTGACGTTCTCTCGCATATCATGGCCTGCCTTTGCGCTGAGGATGACAGACCACCCATTTCGTTGCGCCACTGTTCTGATCGCACTTGGAATCCCGGACATCAGCCCATAGGCTGAACAGCGATCTTGGAGAGACAAATGCGCGATTTTCACTTGCCTGGACGCTCGGCCACCTATGCAAGCAACGGAATGTGCGCCACTTCGCACCCGCTGGCGGCTGCAACTGCAATCGACATCCTGAAGTCCGGCGGCAATGCGATGGATGCCGTAATCGCCGGGGCGGTTCTGCTGGGGATCTGCGAGCCGCAAATGACCGGTATTGGCGGTGACTGTTTCATGCTGATCAAACCGGCGGGCAGCGAGCAGGTTATCGCGCTGAACGGATCGGGCCGCGCGCCTGCCGGCCTGTCAGCCCGGGCGCTGCGAGACGCGGGCCATTCCACGATGCCACTTTACGCCGCTGCATCCGTGACCTTGCCGGGTGCGGTAGACGCGTTCTGCAAGGCATCGTCGGACTATGGACGGCTTGGGATCGACCGTCTGCTTGCCCCCGCCATCAGATATGCCGATGAAGGTGTCCCGGTGGCCCCGCGCGTTGCGTTTGACTGGGCGGGCAGCGAGCCATCCCTGACCGGCGATGCCCGCAAATTCTATTTGCTGGAAGGCAGCGTGCCCAAACCCGGCCAAATCTTTCGTGCTCCGGCACAGGCCGAGGTGTTGCGCCGGATTGCGGCACAGGGTCGCGCCGGGTTCTATGCCGGCGAAGTGGCCGAAGACATGGTTTCCAGCCTGAACTCGCTCGGCGGGACGCATACGATGGCTGACTTTGCGGCTGTGTCCTGTGACTACGGCGCCCCGATCAGCGGCACGTACCACGGGGTAGAGTTGATCGAGCATCCACCGAACGGCCAAGGGGCCACCGCCATCTTGCTGTTGAACATCCTGTCGCATTTCGATCTGGGGGCGATGGACCCAATGGGGGCGATGCGCGCGCATATCGAGGCCGAAGCTGCAAAGCTAGCCTACGACGCCCGCAACCGGTTCATTGCCGAGAATTCCCCCCGGCTGGATCACATGCTGTCAGAGGAAACCGCGACTCGACTGGCGGCTCTCATCGATCCGGCACGCGCCATGGCGGACCCTGCGGCGGTGTCCGAGGCGGTGCACAAGGACACCATCCTGATCACCGTGGTTGATCGTGACGCTATGGCGGTTTCGCTGATCTATTCGATCTACCACGGCTTTGGTTCCGGTCTTGCGTCAGCCAAGTTTGGTATCAATTTCCAGAATCGAGGTGCTGGCTTTTCCTTGACGACCGGACATCCGAACGAAGCGGGACCGGCGAAACGTCCGATGCACACCATCATTCCCGGCATGGTCCGCCAGAATGGCCGGGTGACCATGGCGTTTGGTGTCATGGGTGGCGCCTATCAGCCGAACGGGCATGCCCGGATCGTGACCAACATGGTCGATTTCGGCATGGACCCGCAGGCGGCGTTCGACGCCCCGCGCAGTTTTGGCGCCCTAGGCCCGATGGAGGTAGAGCGCGGCTACTCTGACGGCGTCAGGTCCGCCTTGGCCGGCATCGGACACAAGGTATCGATCCCGGACGTCGCGTTGGGCGGCGCACAGGCCGTGATACTTGATGGATCGGGTGTTTTGATCGGCGCATCCGATCCGCGCAAGGATGGTTGCGCACTGGGATATTGAAATGGATTTTCAAAGCCTTGAAAGGACTATTCTTGCGCTAACCGACGGCGAGACAGACACGGTGGCCCTGATGGCCACGGTTGTCTGCGAGTTGCATCATGCCCACCCGTTTGCGGACTGGACCGGGTTTTACCGCGTCACCGAACCCGAATTGCTGAAGATCGGTCCTTATCAGGGGGGGCACGGCTGCCTCGTCATCCCCTTTTCACGCGGCGTCTGCGGCGCCTCGGCCCGCTCTGGGCGGGTGCTGAATGTGCCGGATGTCGATGCTTTTCCTGGTCATATCGCCTGTGCATCCTCTACCAAATCCGAACTGGTGTTGCCGGTCTGGAATGGTAAGGGCCGTTTGCTTGGGGTTCTTGACCTTGACAGCGATACGCCCGCTGCCTTTACCGACGCAGACGAAGCGTTTCTGGTGCCGCTCTTGGCCAAAGTGTTTGCGGAGGCGTCGTGATGCGCGGAAGCTGCCTGTGCGGAGACATGGTGTTTGAAGTGGACCGACCCTTGCGCGATATCATCCTATGCCATTGCATGCGGTGCCGAAAGACGTCCGGGCACATCTGGGCGGCAACGTCAGTGCCCCATGACCGCTTTCGGCTGATCCGATCCGCAAGTCTGACCTGGTTCGCGTCGTCGGACCAAGCAAGGCGCGGGTTTTGCAAAGTCTGCGGATCCAGCCTCTTTTGGGAAAAGCTTGCGGAGGCCAGGATCAGTATCGGGGCGGGCACCCTGGATGGTGCAACCGGGCTTGCAATCGACAGTCATTGGCACACTGACACTGCGGGGGATTACTACCAGCTTCCCCCGGTCACACTGGCGCAGCAATGATTACGCTTCTTGACGGCGGCATGGGTCAGGAGTTGGTGGCGCGTTCGGGCGATGACCCGACACCGCTGTGGGCTACCCGCGTGATGATGGATCATCCCGGCATGGTGCGCGACATTCACGCTGATTATTTCGCTGCCGGTGCCACAATCGCTACGACCAACACCTACGCCATCCACCATGACCGGCTTGATCATTTCGGCCTCGATCCGATGTTTCACGCGCTGTACCTGAGGGCTTTGGCCGAGGCGCACGAGGCCCGTGCTGCGCATGGGGCTGGCCGCATCGCCGGTGCGATGGGTCCTCTCGTGGCAAGCTATCGCCCCGAGGTCACGCAGCCGGTCGAGGTCGCCGCGCCCAAGTATGCCGAAATCGCAGTGATCCTTGGGCCGCATGTCGATCTGATCCTGTGCGAGACGATGGCCTCGGTTGAAATGGCGATGGGAGCGGTGAAAGGCGCGCTGGCGGCAGGAAAGCCGGTTTGGCTCTCGGTCACCGTCGACGATCATGATGGCACCCGGCTGCGGTCCGGTGAACCTGTCACCGACCTTGCGCAGGTAACGGCCGCACATCCTGTTGCGGCGGTCCTCGCGAACTGCTCGGTCCCCGAGGCGATGGGCGATGCACTGGCGGCCCTGAAAAGCTTTGGCTTGCCGTTCGGTGCCTATGCCAACGGTTTCACGCATATCTCGGGCAATTTCCTGAAAGATGCCGCGACGGTACGTGAACTGACGCACCGCCATGACCTTTCTGCAGAGAAATACGTCGAATTCGCGCTGGGATGGGTTGCGCAGGGCGCCACGATCCTTGGCGGTTGCTGCGAGGTTGGCCCGGCGCATATCCGCGCGCTGGCCAAGGCTTTGCGCGATGCCGGTCATCAGATCGGATGATCGACTTCGACTATGACCCGCCACAGGGACCGCTGGTCTTTATCCACCGCGACGAAGCCGTGCTGGTCATGGATAAACCGTCGGGCCTGCTGTCGGTTCCGGGCAAAACGACCGGGCGCAGCGATTGTCTGCAAACCCGTCTGCGCGCCGCACACCCGGAGTCGCTGTTGGTGCATCGGCTGGATTGCGACACGTCGGGGGTAATCATCTTTGCCCGCTCCAAAGCAGCGCAAGGGTTCCTGGGGCAGGAGTTTGAGCAGCGTCGCACCCAAAAGACCTACATCGCCCGTGTTTCAGGGGTGATCGCCGAAGAAAGTGGCCAGATCGACCTGCCGCTTGCTGCCGACTGGCCCAACCGCCCACGCCAGCAGGTCGATCCGAACGGCCGCGCCGCCCAGACCGACTGGCACGTCCTTGCCCGCAGCGCGACAGAAACACGCGTCCGCCTGACGCCCCATACCGGGCGCAGTCACCAGTTGCGCGTGCATATGCTGGCGCTTGGGCATCCGATCCTTGGCGATCCTATCTATGCGCCCAACCCCGACGATCATCCCCGCCTGATGCTGCACGCCGAAACGTTGTCGCTGCGCCACCCGATCACAAAGCTGCTGAGCAGTTTTCACGCCCCCTGCCCGTTTTAAGGCCAGGTCTCGGGGCAACTGCGTTAACCTTGATTTGAGGGCTTGGGGGCAACTGTCGCAGAATTGCAATGATCGGTGGCCTATCACTGATTCGAACATAGGAGAATTGAACATGCGGCTGATCACCATGGCACTCGAGGCGCGCTTTGCCTTCTTAACCTGGCCTGCGGTGATCGGGGCGCTGGCATTTGTCCTCGCCATTATGCTGCCGGATTGGCGGTGGGGCCTGTTCATACTGTTTGCGGTTTGCGCCGGCGTGCTGTCGCTGGCCCTGCACGATTTGACGCAGACGCGTCATGCAATCTTGCGCAACTATCCGGTCGCCGCGCACTTGCGGTTTCTGCTGGAAACCATACGGCCGGAGATGCGTCAGTATTTTTTCGAGGGGGACAAGGATGGCGCGCCTTTCCCGCGCGACAAACGGGCGATCGTTTATCAGCGCGCCAAGAAGGACCTCGACAAGCGGCCCTTCGGCACCCAATACGACGTCTATGCCGATCAGTATGAATGGCTGCACCATTCGCTGGCCCCAAAACCGACACCGCATGATGACACCATGCGTGTGGTGATTGGCGGGCCGGCCTGCACGCACCCTTATTCTGCAAGCCTGCTGAACATCTCTGCCATGAGCTATGGAGCCCTGTCGGCAAACGCGGTGCGCGCGATGAACAAGGGGGCACAAAAAGGCGGGTTTTTTCACGACACCGGCGAAGGCGGCGTGTCGCCCTACCACCAGGAACATGGTGGCGATCTGGTCTGGGAAGTAGGCTCCGGCTATTTCGGCTGCCGCGATGATGCGGGCAATTTTTCACCAGAAAAGTTCGCTGCGGCGGCTCGGGACCCGCAAATCAAGATGGTCGAGTTGAAACTGAGCCAAGGCGCAAAACCCGGCCACGGCGGCGTGCTGCCTGCGGCCAAGATCACGGCGGAAATCGCGGCAATCCGTGGTGTGCCGATGGGACAGGACTGCGTATCGCCGGCTGCGCATGCGTCGTTTTCCACGCCGGTCGGTCTTCTGGAATTCGTGGCGCAAATGCGCGAACTGTCAGGTGGCAAGCCTGCGGGCTTCAAGCTGTGCATTGGTCATCCTTGGGAATTCATGGCGATCTGCAAGGCGATGCTTGAAACCGGAATCACCCCGGATTTCATCGTGGTCGATGGCAAGGAAGGCGGAACCGGTGCTGCGCCGCTTGAATTCATGGACCATATCGGAATGCCGCTGCGCGAGGGGCTGAACTTTGTGCACAACGCCCTGATCGGCGTGGGTTTGCGCGACCGGATCAAGATCGGGGCAAGCGGCAAGATCACGACTGCTTTTGACATGGCGCGCGTCATGGCGCTCGGGGCCGATTGGTGCAACGCGGCGCGCGGATTCATGTTTGCGGTTGGCTGCATTCAGGCGCAGGCCTGCCACACAGGGCATTGTCCCACCGGCGTTACCGCCGCAGACCCGGCCAGGCAGCGCGCCATCGTCGTGCCTGACAAGGCAGAACGGGTCTACAATTTTCACAAGAACACCGTGCACGCCCTTGGCGAGTTGATCTCGGCGTCCGGTCTGAGCCGCGCATCAGAAATCAGCCCGCACCACTTCTTGCGCCGGATCGGTGCGGAAAAAGTCGTGTCTTATGCGGAAGCTTACGAACGGTTGAAGCCGGGCCAACTTCTGACCGACGGTATCTTGTCGCCGATCTATTATGACGCGTGGCGGCTGAGCCAGGCCGCCAGCTTTGACAAAGTCGCCTGAGGTAAACCGGCGCATCCCGAAACACGGAATGCGCCGAAGGCCTACTCTGCCGCGACGTCCTGCGCGCCATCCCAACCAGAGATCGCCTTGACCTCAAGGAACTCTTCGATCCCCCAATGCCCGCCCTCACGGGCGCGGCCCGAGGCTTTGACCCCGCCGAAAGGTGCCCCTGCGCCGCGCGATTTGCCGTTCATCTCGACCATGCCGGACTGCAACGCCCGAGCGAGGCGGTTGCGCCGCGCACCGTCTTGCGACTGAACGTAGTTGGCCAATCCATAGGGTGTATTGTTGGCGATCTGCACCGCTTCGGCTTCTGTATCGAACGGGATGATTGACAGAACCGGGCCGAAAATCTCTTCGCGCTCGATTGTCATTCCCGGCACCACATCGGCAAAGACCGTCGGCTTGACATAGAACCCGCGGTTGAACCCCTCGGGCAGGCCTGGCCCGCCCGCAACCAGACGCGCGCCCTCACTGATCCCCTTTTCAATGTACCCCTGGATTTGCGACCACTGGCGCTTGTTCACCACAGGCCCGATATGTGCACCCGCTTCATGCGCGGATCCGACCTTGATCGATGCGGCCACTTCGGCGGCAATCGCCACAGCCCGGTCATAGGCCGGACGTTCGACCAGCATTCGCGACGGCGCATTGCACGACTGGCCCGTGTTCGCCATCATGTGCCGGACGCCTCGTTCCACTGCACGGTCATCGGCATCGGCAAAAATGACGTTCGCGCCTTTGCCACCCAGTTCCAGCGTCACGCGCTTCAACGTCTCGGCGGCGGCCTTGGAAATCGCCTTGCCCGCCCGCGTCGATCCGGTGAACGAAATCATGGCGACGTCCGGGTGTTCCGACAGTTGCGCGCCCACGCCCATGCCATCGCCATTTACCAGATTGAACACACCCGGCGGCACACCTGCATCGTGGCAGAACTCGGCGAAGATCATCGCGTCAAGGGGCGACTCCTCGGAAGGTTTCAGAACGCATGTGCAGCCGGCCAGCAGTGCCGGAATGACCTTCAGCGCGATCTGGTTCATCGGCCAGTTCCACGGCGTGATAAGCCCGACTACCCCAATCGCCTCCAGTGCGATGCGGCTTGCAGGGGCATGCGGGCCCAGCGGGCGCACCCATTCGATCGCATCGAAGGCGGTCAGGAAGTTGGTCAGGTGCCAGGGCAGGCAGGTGGCCTGCTCATTGCGCGAAAAGTCCAGAGGAGCGCCCATCTCCATCGCAATGGCGCGAGCCAATTCTTCCTTGCGCATTTCATACTGTTCGAGAATGCGCACCACCACGGCACGGCGCGCGGCAGGCGGTGTCGCAGCCCAAGCCGGAAAAGCCGCTTTGGCTGCCGCCACCGCAGCATCGGTGTCAGCCTGGCCACCAAGACTGATCACGGCGCAGGCGTCTTCGGTGGACGGATCGATTACTTCGCAGTCGCGCGGTGCGGCGGGGGCGACCCACTGACCGTTGATGTAGAACTCGCGTTTGAACAGCATGACCACCTCCGTGATGTTGGGCATAGGGTCGCATTCCTCGCCGGCGACCGCAAGCGCGGTTCCGACACGGCCCGTCGCGGATGCGCCTTGCAAAGTTCGACGAACGCAGACCGATGACGGGTTGGGGTAGGCAGCACCCATGCCGATCGCATATGGTCATGGCAATCGAACCAAAGGAGTTCCCCATGTCCATCCGCATCAACGATATAGCCCCCGATTTCACGGCTGACTCGACCTCCGGTCCGATTCACTTTCACGAGTGGATCGATGACAGCTATGCCATCATTTTCAGTCACCCCAAGGATTTCACCCCGGTCTGCACGACCGAGTTCGGGGCCGTGGCGCAACTCGCGGGCGAATTTGCCAAGCGCAAGACCAAAGTCATCGGTGTCTCTGTCGATTCGGTAAGTGATCATCAGAAATGGCGGCGCGACATCGAGGCGTTCGCAGGCAACCCCGCCGATTTCCCGATCATCGACGATACCAGCCTTGCGGTTGCCAAAGCCTATGACATGCTGCCTGCCAACGCCTATTTGCCCGATGGCCGGGTGCCGGCCCATACCGCATCCGTGCGCACGGTGTTTATCGTCGGGCCGGACAAGAAAATTCGTCTGACGATGGCCTACCCGATGAGCGTGGGGCGAAATTTCGCCGAAATTCTGCGGGCGCTTGATGCCGTGCAGGCCACCGATGGCGTGCCGATTGCCACGCCCGCAAACTGGGTGCCGGGGCAGGATGTCATCGTGGCGCTGTCGCTGAACGACGAACAGGCGATGGAGAAGTTCGGTCCTCTGGACATCAAGCTGCCCTACCTGCGATTTGCCAAGCAGCCGCAGTAGCCGTCGCAAAACCGTTGTCCGACTGTCACAAACCCGCGCTACGCCTGATGGTTGATCGGGGACAGGCATGGCAAAACGCGAGAATTTCCAGATAGCGGGGCGCAGCATACCGCCCGGGCGGCGCGAAACGGTCGCGCTGCCGATGACCAACATGCCCGACCACACCCCGGTCGCGCTTTCGGTGCATGTCGTGCACGGGGCAAGACCCGGCCCGGTGATGTTCGTTTCGGCCGCGATTCACGGGGACGAGGTCATCGGGGTCGAGATTGTACGCCGCCTGCTGCGCCACCCCGCCCTGAACAGTGTGGCGGGCACTTTGCTGGCGGTGCCTATCGTCAACTCCTTCGGCTTTCTCAGCCATTCGCGGTATCTGCCCGACCGCCGCGATCTGAACCGCAGCTTTCCGGGGTCTGCCTCGGGTTCACTTGCGTCGCGGTTGGCCTTTACGTTTCGGACCGAAGTGCTGGCGCGGGCGGCCTTTGGCATCGACCTGCATTCGGCGGCCATCCATCGCAGCAACCTGCCGCAGATCCGGGTTTCTCCGGGACAGCCAGACGCGATGCGGCTGGCACAGGCATTTGCTGCTCCGGTCACGCTGACCAGCAAGATGCGCGACGGGTCCTTGCGCGCGACCGCGGCCCAAGCCAAAGTTACAATGCTGTTGTTTGAAGGCGGAGAAGGTCTTCGGGTCGATGAGGCCGCGGTGCGGATTGCGATCTCTGGCATCCTCAGGACCATGGCCGCCGTCGGGATGCTGCCGGCCAGTGCCGCGCCGCGCAGTCGAAACGCCACGATTCATTGTCCGCACAGCGATTGGCTGCGGGCACCCGGCGCAGGCTTGATGACTTTGCGCGCAAACATCGGTGATCGCGTCGTGGCGGGGCAAGTGCTTGCGTCGATTTCGGACCCGTTCGGCGAAACCGAAGTCGAGCTTGCAGCACCGCGCGCCGGAATCTTGTTGGGCCGGGCACATCTGCCGCTGGTCAACGAAGGCGACGCGCTGTTTCATCTTGCAGATCTGCCGCTGGACGGCGGAGAGCAGGACGCCGAGGTGGATATTCCCGACGAAGACGAAGTGATCTGACGGCTTGCGAAACGCGCGCGGGATAGCTAAACGCAGGGCAGCGGGTGATTAGCTCAGTTGGTAGAGCGTCTCGTTTACACCGAGATGGTCGGCGGTTCGAGTCCGTCATCACCCACCAGCCTTGCAGGCCATACTGTTTCCGGATCAGCATCCCGCGCCGTCGAAGGCCCGACCCGGTGTTTGGTGTCAGCGCGTCGAATTGCATTTTTGTTTTCCACGCGCATCGGCCTGTCCGCAATCACAGCCATTGGCGCGACGCAGGGTTTTGGCCTTCTGTTCGGCTTGCCAGCCAAAGATCGTGATTGCCGCTGCACAATACCGCCACACTGACCGAGGGTGCTTCTTGTCTGCTCTCGATATCTGGCGGTTTTGCAGCCGTTTTGAGGGCTTTCCGGCCAAGATGTGTTTCTTTTAACCTTTAGCTGCCCAACACCTACCTAACGCGCTATCGCCACAGAATTGCCTAAGTTGGCGCTCAGTATCCAATACAGAAACAATGAGGCGCGAAATGGCTGTTGTTCTGGTTTTGATTTGCGGTTGCTTTGGATTCACGTCGGCGGTGATGGCCCTGCTGTTGTTCGACGCCAGCTTGCTGCAGGCCTTGCTTGTTTGGACGTCCAGCGGATTTGCTGTCCTGATCTGCGCGACCGCCACTGCGCTGCTTTCGCATCGCGAGCCAATTGCCATCCGCCAGGTCGAAAGCGCCTGATCCGGCAACCATCTTGATTTTCGGGCCTGTTTCCAGCATAAGAAGGGTCGCGACGTTATCTCTATCGACCACTGTCTGCAGTTTTCGGCCGCAGCATTCGATTCTCAGCTGACGGGGCCGGGCCGCCGCACTTCCGCGGGCGGCAGACAAGACAGGAGAGTTCACGATGGCTAAGGGCACCGTGAAATGGTTCAACGAAACCAAAGGCTACGGCTTCATTGCACCGGAAGGCGGCAAGAAGGACGTTTTCGTTCATATTACCGCACTTGAACGTGCGGGTCTGCGCTCTTTGAAAGACGGCCAGCCGGTCACATTCGATATCGAGTCAGGCCGCGATGGTCGCGAATCGGCGACCAATCTGTCGCTTTCCTAAGCGTCGCGCCGAAACAGGCGCTATGGAGCCTGAAGATGCGGGGCATGTCATTGCATGCCCCGTTTTGCGTCACGTGACGCGCAAGGCAAGTCGATCGCGCAAAGCATGCTCGAAGCCGACACGAAACGACACGGCAGAAACCGGTGCGCGCAGCACGACCGGAAGATGGCGGTCATTCGGAAAGATCTGGGTCTTACAATCGCGGCTGATCAGCATCACCGGCACCCGCGCGGCTTCGTCGCTTAGCCTCTGACACGCACGGCGAACTAAATCCAGCCCCCCGAATGCATCGCAATCCACAACGCAAAGCCCATATCCATATGGATCGTCGATCAGATGCGACAAACCGGTAAACAGTTCGTCAAAATCCTCGACCTGACCACCAAGCCCTGCCACACGTTGTGACATCTCGCCAATGCCGCCCCCTAGGGCCACTATCATGACGCGCAGCCCGAACCCGACGGGGGTAAAGTTGTCTTGCTCGAATGATCGTATCAGCCGCATGATTTACCCCATCATTGTCCCTTATTGTTTCGATACACTCAGGAAACGTCGAAAATTTGTGCTAACTTGGGCATGACTGGCATGAATTCCGGCTACAATACGACAGTATGACCCCGGGCGACTGACCAAGACCCACAAGGATCGCCCCGCGACAGGAACAGAATGACGCAAACCGATTACGAATCCCTGATCGACTCTGCGACATGGGACTTCATTGCAAAGACCGCCGAAAGCTATCCAGACGACACGGCAGGGGCATCGATTGCCGAACAGCGGCGGATCTATGACGCGATGTGCGCGACGTTCCACAACGGTCATCCGCCCGGAGTTCGGGTGAAAGACATCTCCATTTCTGGCGTCGCATGTCGTGAATACGCAGGCCGCGGGCCCACTGTCGTCTATCTGCATGGTGGCGGATTCGTGGTGGGGGGCTTGCACAGCCACGACGATGTCTGTGCCGAGATTTGCGCAGCTACAGGCCTTGCTGTCGTGAGTGTTGACTACCGCCTGTCGCCAGAACACCGCCATCCCGCGGCTTTTGATGATGCCGTGGCGGTGATCCGTACCCTGCTCGAAAAGGGACAGGTGGTTCTGGTCGGCGATTCTGCAGGGGGCAATCTGGCGGCGGCAGCAACCCATGCCTTGCGCCGATCAGGGCTGCTGGGGCAGGTGCTGATCTATGCGGGACTGGGCGGTGACCCGAACTCGGGCAGCTATCTGATCCATGCCCAGGCGCCCATGCTGACGCGCGACGATGTTCTGTTTTTTTCCGGTATCCGTGGCGCGGCACCCGATGATCCCACGGCTTTGCCGTTGCTGGAAACCGACTTGTCAGGCCTGCCCCCGACAGTTGCCTTCAGCGCCGAATGCGATCCCATCGCGGACGACAGCCTGCACTATTGCGCCCGCCTGTCCGCCGCAGGCAACCTTGCACACCGCATCGTGGAACGCGGCCTCGTGCATGGCTACCTGCGTGCCCGCCACATGACCCCCCGCGCCGCCGCAAGTTTCGGCCGGATCACCAAAGCCATTTCGGCCCTTGCAGCACGCCAGTGGCCGAACGGAGACGCGCCATGAACACCCACAGCAACCTGACCCATCTTTCCCTACGCATCGACCTCGCCGCCGCCTTCCGCTGGGCAGTGAAACTCAACCTTCACGAAACGGTTGCCAATCACTTCTCAGTTGTGGTCAACGACGCTGGCACGCGGTTTCTGATGAATCCGAATGGCCGCCATTTTGCCCGTATCAAGGCATCGGATCTGCTGGAAATCGACGCCAACGACCCGGGCACGATGAGCCACCCGAACGCGCCCGATCCTACCGCTTGGGGCCTGCACGGCTCCATCCATCGCGCCATTCCCCACGCGCGCTGCGTGATGCACGTGCACTCCATGCACGCAACTGTACTTGCCTCTCTGGCCGACAGCCGCTTGCCTGCCATCGACCAGAATACCGCGATGTTTCACAATCGCCATGTCGTCGATGACCACTACGGCGGCATGGCCCTTGGCGAAGAAGCTGCCCGCTGCGTCGCCCTTCTGTCCGACCCGAACATCACCACGATGATCATGGGCAACCACGGCGTCCTGATCATCGGACAAACCGTCGCAGAAACCTTCAACCGGCTGACCTACTTCGAACGCGGCGCAGAAACCTATATCCGCGCCCTACAAACCGGCCGGCCCCTGCGCGTCCTGTCCGAACAAATTGCCGAAAAGACCGCAAAGGAATGGGACTGCTACCCCGGCTTCGCCACCGCCCATCTCCGCGAACTGAAGGCTCTGCTCGACGCCGAAGGCAGCGACTACGCCGCCTGATTTCACCTTGGCAACAGTATCCTCGGGGGGGGGGCGCGGAACGCGCCGGGGGGCAGACAGCCCCCCGTTCTGCTGCCCATGAAGGGCGCAACCTCCATCGTTCCGGGCCCTGCCAATCCTCGCTGTTCCGGCACTGCGTCAGGCGCGGGCAACATCGCAACATCAAAGTGGTAAACCGCGATCCCCTGCCCGCGCCACGTCAGAAAACACATCAGACACCTGCAAGCTCCGTGACGCCGCGATGCCCAAAATCCCGTGTGCCTGCGACAGCGAGACCTCGGCGCGGATCAAAGCCTGGCAAGCCTCGCCCGTCGACCGCAGAACCGACCTTGTCCGCTTGACGCGACCTCGCCCCATCGTAGCCAGCCTTCCGGATTGCTGCGCAACCGCCGCCCTTTTTCATCGGTCACACCGTCAAGCGGGGTCAAGAGCGGTCTTCGGGTCATCTTGCGCCGTCCCACCGGCCGAGAAGGCAGCGCCTCCGGCGGGGATACTTAGACCAAGATGAAATCCGGACATTTTCGGACGCAGCGAAGGGGCCGCGGTTCAGTTTCCAGCACTTTCCATCTTGCGGATTAGCAAGACACCCTCCAGCCAGCCAAGCTTCATCTCGGGTACCGAGGATAGCAGAAGGTCGGTGTAGTCGTCGAACGGAGGGGTCAACACATCGGTTTTCGACCCATAGCGCACCACTGCCCCGCGATACATCACCGCAATCCGGTCGGCGATGGCGCGGACCGTGGCGAGATCATGGGTGATGAACAGGTAGGCCACCCCTTCCTGCGCCTGCAGGTTCAAGAGCAGCTTCAGGATGCCATCGGCCACCAGCGGGTCGAGGGCGGATGTCACTTCGTCACAGATGATCAGCTTGGGTTTTGCGGCCAAGGCGCGGGCAATGCAGACCCGCTGTTTTTGCCCTCCGGAAAGCTCGGCAGGGTATCGGTCAATATAGCCCTTGCCCATTTCGATCTGGTCCAGCAGGTCCTGCACGCGGTCGCGCTTTGCCTCGCCCTTCAGGCCGAAATAGAACTCCAGCGGCCGCCCGATGATGGTGCCGACGGTCTGGCGCGGGTTCATCGCGGTATCGGCCATCTGGTAGATCATCTGCAACTCGCGCAGGTCGTCCTTGGTGCGGCTTGCCAGGTCCGGCGACAACTGTCGCCCGGCAAAGGTGATGCGTCCTTGCGCCGCCGGCAGCAGCCCGGTGATCACCCGCGCCAGCGTCGATTTGCCCGACCCGCTTTCGCCGACCACGGCGAGTGTCTGGCCCGGTGCCAGATCGACCGTCACGTTTTTCAGCACATCGAAACTGATGCCCTTGTAGCGCGCCGTTACCCCCG
This sequence comes from Paracoccaceae bacterium, assembly GCA_031400505.1. Lineage (GTDB taxonomy): Bacteria > Pseudomonadota > Alphaproteobacteria > Rhodobacterales > Rhodobacteraceae > JAIYDJ01. The sequence goes on from JANNPZ010000092.1 coordinate 77,145, forward strand.
CAACCGACAGGATCGGGGCCGCGAGCGGCTTTTCGACATGGTCGATAGAGCGCACCGACACCAAAGCCCGCGTGTAGGCCTCTTGCGGGGTGTTGATGATCTGGTCCGTCGTGCCGTATTCGACGCGTTTGCCGCCGCGCAGCACCAGGATGTCATCGGCCACCTGCGCCACAACGGCGAGGTCATGGGTGATGTAAAGGGCGGCGACCCCGGTATCGTGGATCGCCTCCTTGATCGCCGCTAGCACTTCGATCTGCGTGGTCACATCGAGCGCGGTGGTGGGTTCGTCGAACACCACCAGTTCGGGCTTAGGGCACAGCGCCATCGCGGTCATCGCGCGCTGCAACTGGCCGCCTGACACCTGATGCGGAAAGCGCGCGCCGAAGATTTCGGGGTTCGGCAGGCCCAGCTTGCGAAACAAGCTCACCGCTCGCGCCTCTGCCTCGGGGCGCCCCATCACGCCATGCAGCAGCGTCGTCTCGATCACCTGCTCCATCAGCCGTTTGGCCGGGTTGAACGCCGCCGCCGCCGATTGCGCGACATACGTGACTTCGCGCCCGCGCAGGGCGCGCAGCGTGCCGGCATCTGCCCCGCGAATGTCGCGCCCGTTCAGCAACACCTGCCCCCCGGTCAGCCGCACGCCGCCGCGCCCGAAGGCCATCGACGCCAGACCGATGGTCGATTTGCCCGCCCCGCTCTCGCCGATCAGCCCCAGAACCCGGCCCTTTTGAACGCTGACCGACACGTCATCCACCAGCACGACATGCCGGGGCGGCTCGCCCGGGGGATAGGCCGTCGCCTCGATCCTGAGATTTTTGATTTCCAGCAGAGGATTATCCACCGCGCCCGCCTTTCAGGCTGGTGGTGCGGCTTAGCACCCAGTCCGCCACCAGATTGACCGAGATCGCCAGCACCGCAATCGCCAGCGCCGGCATCAGCGCCGCCGCCTTGCCATAGATCAGCCCGCCCTTGTTTTCCTGCACCATTCCGCCCCAGTCGGCCAGGGGCGGCTGGATGCCCAAGCCCAGAAACGACAGCGTCGAGATGAAGAGGACCGCAAAGATGAAACGCAGCCCCAGTTCCGCTACCAAGGGCGACAGGGCGTTGGGCAAAATCTCGCGGAAGATGATCCAACCCTGCCGCTCGCCGCGCAACCGCGCCGCCTCGACATAGTCCATCACCGCGATGTCCACCGCCACGGCCCGGCTAAGCCGGAACACCCGCGTCGCGTCCAGAAGCCCCATCAGCAGGATCAGCGTGATCAGACTGCGCGGCAGCACCACCAGCACCACAAGGGCGATGATCAACGCCGGGATCGCCATCATCAGATCGACCAGCCGCGACAGAACCTGATCCACCAGCCCGCCTTGGGTTGCCGCAACGAACCCCAGAACCGACCCCAACGTGAACGCCAGCAAAGATGACGCGGTGGCCACGAAAATCGTGACCTGCCCGCCATAGATCAACCGCGACAGGATATCGCGCCCAATCGTATCGGTGCCCAGCCAGTAGGTGGCCGAGGGGGCCTCCCACACGCCGCCCACTGCCGCATCAATCGGATAGGGGGCCAGCAGATTGGCGAATATCGCGGCCAGAAAGAACAGGGTCGTAAAGATCAGGCCCAGCAGGGCAGACAGCGGCATCTTCATTTCGGGTGCCTCAGCCGGGGGTTGGCAACAATCGACACCACATCGGCCAGGATGTTCAACCCGATATAGACGGCGGCAAAGATCATCCCAACCGCTTGCACCACCGGCAGATCGCGCTTGGCCACATGATCGACCAGATACTTGCCAAGGGCGTTATAGCTGAACACCACTTCGACCACGACCACCCCCACCACCAGATAGGCAAGATTGATCACCACGACAGAAATGATCGGCGCGATCGCATTGGGCAGCGCGTGCCGCCAGATCACCGCCATCGGCGACAGGCCCTTCAGCTCAGCCGTCTCGATATAGGCCGACTGCATCACGTTCAGGATCGCCGCCCGCGTCATACGCATCATATGCGCCAGCACCACCAGCACCAGCACGATCACCGGCAGGGCCACGGCATGCAGTTTGGCCCAGAACGTCATGCCCGGAAAGATCATCGCCACCGGCTGAAAGATCGGCACAACCTGCGTCAGCAGATAGATCACGAAATACCCCGCCACGAACTCGGGCAGGCTGATCGTCGAAAGGGTGATGCCAGAGATCACCTTGTCAGGCCACCGCCCGTTGTAGCGCGCCGCCACCAGCCCCAGCAGGATCGCCAGCGGCACCGAGATTGCCGCCGCACAGGCGGCTAGGAAGATCGTGTTGCCCATCCGCTGGCCGATGGCCTGCGCGATGTCCTGCCCATTGGTCAGCGCCACACCAAGATCGCCGGTCAGAACGCCGCCGATCCAGTTGAAATACCGCGTCAGGGGCGGTTGGTTCAGCCCCAGGCTCTCGCGCAGGTTCGCCAGCGCCTCGGGTGTTGCCGATTGCCCCAGAATGGCTTGCGCCACGTCACCGGGCAATGCCTCGGTGCCGGCAAAGATCACCACCGAGACCGCCAGCAGCAATAGAAGACCCAGCGCAACGCGCTGGGTCACAAGGATCAGAACCGGGTGCACGCGCCCCGCCTTACGCGGTAAGCCAGCACTTGATCAGGGCCTTGCCGTTCATCAACTCGCCATTCGGATCGACAAGCCAGCCGCCGATCTCTTCGCGCCGCGCCTCGACAAAGTCGTTGAACATCGGGCAGATCAGGCCGCCCTCGTCGCGCAGCGTGTTGGCCAGTTGCGAGTAAAGCGCCTTGCGCTTGCCGGCATCCAGTTCCGCCCGCGCCGCGACCAGGGTCGCATCGAACTCGGGGTTCTTGAACTTGGTGTCGTTCCAGTCGGCGGTCGACAGATAGGCAGTCGAATACATCTGGTCCTGCACCGGACGCCCGCCCCAATAGCTGGCGCAGAACGGGGCCACGTTCCAGATGTTCGACCAGTAGCCGTCATCGGGCTCCAGCTTCATTTCCAGCGGGATGCCGGCCGCCTGTGCCGACTGCTGGAAGAGTTGCGCCGCCTCGACCGCACCGGGGAAGGCACCGGCTGCGACCTGCAGCACGATCGGGCTGCCGTCATGGCCGGACGCCTTGTAATGCTCGGCCGCCTTGGCCGCATCGTATTCACGCTGCGGGATGGTCTCGTCGAAATAGGGGTAGGCCGCGTTGATCGGGAAGTCGTTGCCGACCGTGCCGAAGCCGCCGAGGATCTTGTCCACCATCTCTTGGCGGTTGATCGCCAGCTTCAGCGCCATGCGCAGATCGACATTGTCGAATGGGGCCTTGTCGCAATGCATGACAAAAACATAATGCCCGCGACCCGCCGCCTTCTGGATCGACACGCCCGGAACACCGGTCAACAGATCGACGATCTTCGGATCGACACGGTTCATCATGTGGATCTGGCCGGCCTGCAAGGCGGCGGTGCGGGCGGTGCTGTCGTTGATCACCAAAACCTCGACCGTGTCGGCATGCGCACCATTGGCCGCATCCCAATAGTTCGCATGACGTTCAAAGACATGCCGCACGCCCGGCTCGTTGGCGACGACCTTATAGGCCCCCGCGCCGATACCGGCCGCCGGGTTGTCGATGCCACCGCCCGGCTGGATCACCAGGTGGTAATCCGCCATCAGGAACGGCAAGTCGGCGTTGCCCGACGACAGCTTCAGCGTGACCATGTCGCCGCTTGCAGTCATCTCGCTGATGCCCTGCACGATGCCCAAGGCACCCGATTGCGACTTTTCATCGGTGTGCCGCTTCAGCGTGGCGATCACGTCTTCGGCGGTCAGGGTCTGGCCGTTGTGAAACTCGACGCCCTGACGGATCTTGAACTTCCACTCGGTCGCATCGGCGTTCGAGCTGATCTCTTCGGCGATGCGGTAGGCGATGGTGTTGTCAGGCGCCACATCCACCAGCATCTCGCCCCAGGTCATGTTGACCATGAACGGCACTTCCGATGCCGCCAGTGCGGGGTCCAGCGTGTTGGTGCTTTCGCCGCCCTGCATGCCCGCGCGCAACGTGCCGCCCTTCACCGGCCCCTCGGCCCGTGCAGCCGTCGCCAGCATCGAGCTGGCCAAAGCCGCCGAAACCCCCAGCGCACTTGCGCGCCCCATGAATTCCCGGCGCGACATCCGCCCCTTGGCGGCTTGCGCCAGCAGATAGTTCATCTGTTCGTTCATTTTCGTTTCCCTAACTGGCCGCAGCCTTTTTTGTTGATTGCCGAATCAATAACCCGCGTTTTGCTTTTCAGGCAACGCTTTTTAGCCACTCGCCTGAAAATCGCTAAACAAATCGCCGCTCGACAGCATCGTCCCAAACCCGATCAAACACCAGCACGTCCCCTTCCCAGGCCGTCAACCGAGCACGCATTACAAGATGTCCGGCGTTCGCTGTCATCTCTGCCCAAGCCTTGGTACGCACCGTCCAATCGCCGCGCGACAACCGTTGTTCCCAGACATGCACGGCCTTCGCCGACAGCGGGTCACCCGGACGAATTTCCCACCGCTCGCGCATCGTCTCGCCACTGACCAACCCATGCTCTAGGTTCTCGACATCCCCGCTGTCCTCTTCGACGACCAGCGCCGAAATCCCGTTCAACAGATCGGTCTCAATGCGCCGCGCGACTGACCCTGTGCGCACCACACTATGTGCCCAAGGCTTGGCATGGCGCGAGGCGGGCGGCTCCCAGCCCGCACTGTCGCCCGCATGAACCGGCAAATCGACACTGCCGGCACGCACCGTAACCCCCCCCGCAACCGGCGAAGGCCAGACAAATGGCCAGTAGCTGTTGGACAAGGCAAGCCGAAGGCGGTGCCCAGCAGCCACGCGATAAGCCATCTGATCCAAGTTGAATTCAACCTCGACAACAGCCCCCGGCACCATCGGCTCGGGCTCGGCCATCGATCGGCGATGACACAGGTTCAACATGCCATGCGCGACCCGCACCGAGCTGCCATCCTGCGCCACATCGCACAACCGCGCAACCACAAACCCCAAGGCCTGCTCCGAACACAAGGTCAACCGAACCCGCGCCGCCCCCAGCAACTCCAGCGCCTCCGCCAGAACCTCGCCGTCAAAACACGCCGACATCTCATCGTCAAACCGCTGATCCCCCGCCATCTCGGCGTTCAGGCCCATCGGAAAGAACTCGCCTGCCGCCATCCCCAGATGTTGCGGCGTAGCGACCCGGACGGCGAAACCTTCCCCATCATCAGTTCCCAAATATCCCACGGGGGTGCGGGGGTGTGAAACCCCCGCCCTTGAGGCCGCAACCCCCAGATGCAAAAGCTGACGCCCGCCAGGCGGCAAGGGCCACTCTGCTACGGCCACCCAATGGCCCGCGCGCATCGGCGCAGACGCATACGGCGGTGCCGAATGCATCATGAACACGCGGTAGGCCGGATCATCCTCGGCCCCGTTGGTGACCCCCTTCAACCAGCGATCCCACCACCGCACCGCTTCGTCCAGAAATCCCACTTGCGGCCCCGGCACAGCGGTATGGGGATACTGATGCACCCAGGGGCCGACGATTCCCTTGGCTGCCACCTTCTCCACCAACTCGGCTACCGTGTTCATATACCCGTCGGCCCAGCCGCCCCAGATCAGCACCGGCACTGCCAGCCGCGCATAATCCTCGCAGACCGACCCGTGCCGCCAGTAATCCCCCCGCTCCTGCAACGCCGCCCATCGGGGCGCAAGCCACGGCTCGGCCTCAAGTCGCGCCAGCCAAACCTCGCGCCAATCGCTGCGCAACGCCGGGTCTGGCGGGCGCGACGAATACGACAGCATCACCGCCCCCCAGCCAAAGTTCTCGCCCAGCAGACAGCCGCCCTTGAAGTGAATGTCGCCTGCGAACCGATCCGCCGTCGCACAAACCGAAATCACCGCCTTCAGCGCGGGCGGCTGCATCCACGCCGTCTGCAGGCAGTTGAACCCGCCCCAGGACTTGCCCATCATCCCCACAGACCCGTTGCACCAGGGCTGTGCTGCAAGCCAGGCAATCACCTCGCAGGCATCCGCCAGCTCTTGCGGGGTGTACTCGTCCTCCATCACCCCGTCGCTATCGCCATTTCCCCGCATGTCCACCCGCACGCAGGCATAGCCATGCCCCGCCACATAAGGATGCATCATCTCATCGCGCGGCAACGTCCCGTCGCGCTTGCGGTAGGGGATGTACTCCAGCACGGCAGGCACAGGACCTGCCCCCGGTTTTGCGGGATCCGGCCGCCAGATCCGCGCCGACAACCGGCAACCATCCGACAGCACGATCCCCGCATCGGGGTCGTCCACAACAGCGAAGGGAAATTCCGAAACGACTGCCAAATTGCGCCCACCATGGCCTTTGCCAATCCAAAAGCCCCCGCATCCAAAAGCCAAGGCCATTTCCGCCGCTTTGCATAACACTTGCGACATCACTCCCCGCATCCCCCTTGCGCAAGGCTGCCCTTGGGCTCACCGATGACAAAACAGCGCATGAAGGTTCTGATGACGACCCAACCCAACATCCTGATCCTGATGGTGGACCAGTTGACCGGCACCCTTTTCCCCAACGGTCCCGCCGATTTCTTGCACACGCCCCACCTGCGCCAGCTGGCAGACCGGTCGGTGCGCTTTGCCAACACCTATGCGGCCTCGCCGCTTTGCGCGCCCGCCCGCGCAGCTTTCATGTCGGGCCAGTTGCCGCGCCGCACACGCGTCTATGACAATGCCGCCGAGTTTGCCTCGGATATCCCGACCTACGCGCACCACCTGCGCCGTGCGGGCTACTATACTGCGCTGTCGGGCAAGATGCATTTTGTCGGCCCCGACCAGTTGCACGGGTTCGAAGAACGCCTGACCACCGACATCTACCCCGCCGATTTCGGCTGGACGCCCGATTGGCGCAAACCGGGAGAGCGGATCGATTGGTGGTATCACAACCTGGGCTCGGTGACGGGGGCTGGCGTGGCCGAAATCACCAACCAGATGGAGTATGACGACGATGTGGGCCATCAGGCCAACCAGAAACTCTATAATCTGTCGCGCAAGGTCGATCCCCGCCCGTGGTGCCTGACCGTCAGCTTTACCCATCCGCATGACCCATTCGTGGCAAGGCGCAAGTACTGGGATCTCTATACCGGCAGTCCCGAGTTGGAACCGCCGCCCGCAATGGCCTATTCGGAAATGGACCCCCACAGCCAACGACTGATGGATGCCTGCGACTGGCAGTCACTGAACATCACCGATGACCATATCCGGCGGGCGAGACAGGGGTATTTTGCCAACATCAGCTATATCGACGACAAGATCGGTCAGATTTTGCAGACCCTGCAAGACACCCGGCAAGAGGCAATTATCGTTTTCCTCTCTGATCACGGCGAAATGCTGGGTCGGCGCGGATTGTGGTTCAAGATGAACTTCTTCGAAGGCGCCTCCCGCGTTCCGATGATGCTGTCAGCCCCCGGCCTGACACCCCGGATGGTGGCAACCCCGGTGTCCACGATAGACCTTGTGCCTACGCTTTGCGACCTGATCGGGCTTGACCTGACCGACATCCTGCCCTGGACCGACGGCACCAGCCTGATCCCGCTTGCGATGGGACAAGACCGCGATACCACCGTGGCGATGGAATACGCCGCCGAAGGCTCGATTGCGCCCATGGTCGCATTGCGTCGGGGTGCGTGGAAATACATCCACTGCCCGGTTGATCCAGACCAACTTTACGACTTGGCCGCCGACCCTGAAGAACGGATGAACCTCGCCGGTGATCCGCGCGCCGCCGAAGTGCTCGCCTGGTTCACCGCCCAGAAGGACGAACGCTGGAACCTTCCTGCCTATGATGCCGAAGTGCGCCAATCCCAGGCTCGGCGCTGGATCGTCTATCCGGCGCTGCGCAATGGGACCTATTACCCATGGGACCATCAGCCGTTGCAAAAAGCGTCGGAACGATACATGCGCAACCACATGGATCTGAACATCCTAGAAGACCAAAAACGTTTCCCCCGCGGCGAGTAACCCCTGACGGCTTTTCTGAACCAGCGCAGCCACGCGCGCTGAAAAGTGTCTTGTCCGACGGGCTGCAAATGCGCCTTGAATGGGGCGTTTGCATAGGTGCGGTTGCTGCCTTGGGCCGAAAGCTTCCCAGACCACGGCCTTGTCTGACCAGGATCAGCGCAAGTTGCTTGGCGGGTGGCCATATCGGGTGCGAAAGGCACGCGACAAGGTACTGGGCGATGAAAATCCGGTGCGCAGGGCAATTTCGGCCAGGGGGTGTCGTGTGTCGGTGATCAAGCGGCGCGCAGCGGCGAGGCGCAGTGACAAAGCATAGGCAGCGGGTGTGATGCCAAGACCTTCGCCAAAGATTTGTTCCAGACGGCGGGTGGACAGCGATAGCGCCTTGGCGATCTGCGCGGTGGTTTCGGGCGAGTCGAGATGGGTTTCCATGCGGGCGATCGCCGAGCCGACGCGTGGATCAAGGCGGGGATCAAGGTGCGGGGCGGGGCTGATCTGCGGCTCGGACCCGTCACGGGCAGTCGTCAGAAAGCTGGCCGCGGTTTGCAAAGCGATTCCAGCGCCGTGGCGTGCCCGGATCAGATGCAGCATCAGGTCGGTGGCGGGGGCAGCACCCGCGGCGGTGAACCGGCTGCGATCGATCACATAGCGGTCGGGCGCAACGTCAACGGTTGGATGGGCTGCGGTGAAATCCTCCAGATCCTCCCAGTGTACGGTAGCGCGGTACCCGCGAAGCAACCCAGCCCGCGCAAGCACCCATGCACCGGCATCGATGCCTCCGATGGCTGCAAACCGGGGTGCCATGCGGGACAGGTCACGGATCAGCGGGGCTGTTGCCACCTCGGCTTGGCGAAAGCCTGCAATAACGATCAGCGCATCTGCACCGTCGGCGGCGGCCATGGGGCCGTTCGAGGGCAACTCGATCCCGCAGGTCAATGGCACGGCACTTCCACCCGGCGAAACCACGCGCCAGCGGTAGGCTTCGGTTCCCAGATGGCGGTTGGCAGCGCGCAGCGGGTCCAGAGTGCCGGCCACCTCCAGGATCGAAGATTGCGGCAGCACGAGCAGAGCGAGTGTCAGCGGGGCCGTAGCTTGCGCAAAGATTGTTGCGTGATGTGCCATGCATCTTGCGTAAAACGTCAAGCGCAGGTTGGCAAGCGGTGTAAGGTGGGCCTCGCAATCTGGAGGATGCCCTATGCCCCTGGCCATGAACCGCGAGGTTTTCATCACCTGTGCCGTCACCGGATCGGGGGGGACGCAGGATCGCAGCCCGCATGTGCCGCGCAGCCCGCAGCAGATCGCCGACAGTGCGATTGCAGCAGCCAAGGCAGGTGCGGCCATCGTGCATTGCCATGTCCGCGACCCCGAGACCGGCAAGCCGAGCCGTGATCTGGCCCTGTATCGCGAGGTGACCGAGCGCATCCGCGACAGTGCCACGGATGTCGTGTTGAACCTGACGGCGGGAATGGGCGGCGATCTGTTGTTTGACGGCACCGAGGCGATGGGGCGGATGGGCGCGCGGTCGGACATGGCAGGTGCGGCGGAACGGGTGGCGCATGTGCTGGCCTGCCGGCCCGAGATCTGCACGCTCGATTGCGGCACGATGAATTTCAACGAGGCCGACTATGTGATGGTCAACACGCCCGGCATGTTGCGCGACATGGGCGCGCGGATGCGCGACAGCGGCACACGGATCGAGATCGAGGCGTTCGACACCGGCCATCTGTGGTTTGCCAAAGAGCTGGTGAAAGAGGGCGTGATCCCCGCGCCGACGCTGGTGCAATTGTGCATGGGTGTGCCGTGGGGCGCGCCGGACGATCTGAACACCTTCCTGGCGATGGTCAACAACGTGCCTGCCGACTGGCATTGGAGCGCGTTTTCCATCGGGCGCAACCAGATGCCTTATGTCGCGGCGGCGGTGCTGGCGGGAGGCAACGTGCGGGTGGGGCTGGAAGATAACCTGTGGCTCGACAAGGGTGTGCTGGCCACCAATGCGCAACTGGTCGAACGGGCGGTCAGCATCATTTCGAACCTGGGCGCACGGGTGATCACCCCGGCCGAGGTGCGCGCGCGACTAAAACTGGAAAAGCGGGCACCGGTGGGGAGGTAGTGTTGGAAAAGGTCAAGTTCACCGCGATGAAGGACGGCGATGCCGCGGATTACGCGCTGCTGGACGGGCACGAGCGGGCCTATGCAGCGGGCACGGCGGACCGGCTGCTGGATGCGATGGTGCAGCTCGATGAGGGCCTTTCGGGCTATCAGGTGACGCGGCTGGGCCATTCCCTTCGCGCGGCCACGCGGGCCTGGCGGGCGGGCGCGGATGAGGATTGGGTGGTGGCGGCGCTGCTGCATGACATCGGCGACATCTATGCGCCCTATAACCACGACGAATATGCCGCCGCGATCCTGAAGCCGTTCGTGCGCGAGCAGGTCACATGGGTGGTCGAAAAGCACGGCGATTTCCAGAAGCTTTATTATGCGCATCACTTGGGCGGGAACCCCCATGCGCGGGATCGGTTTCGGGACCACGCCTACCATGACGATTGCGCGCAGTTCTGCGAAGAGTGGGATCAGTCCAGCTTTGATCCGGAATACGAGGCGCTGCCGCTTGAGTTCTTTCGCGGCATGGTGCGCGGGGTTTTCGCGCGCAAGGCCTATGATCCGGCCGTGATCCGGGCAGGTGTGCGGGTGGCACTGACGGATGAAACAGTGGCGGAGACGCGCGCATGACACGCAAGGCGGCAATCATCGGCGGGGGCGTGATCGGGGGCGGCTGGGCCGCGCGGTTCCTTCTGAACGGCTGGAACGTCTGCGTATTCGACCCCGACCCGGAAGCCGAACGCAAGATCGCCGAGGTGATGCGCAATGCGCGCGCCGCGTTGCCTGCGTTGTCGGATGTGCCGATGCCTGCCGAGGGGGGTCTAAGCTTTGCCGCCTCGATCACCGAATGCGTCGAGGGGGCCGAGTATATTCAGGAGTCGGTCAGCGAGCGGTTGGACCTGAAGCACCGCGTATTCGCGCAGATCCAGCAGTCCAGCCACGGGGTGCCGATCGGGTCTTCGACCAGCGGTTTCAAACCGTCCGAGTTGCAGGAAGGCGCGGCGGACCCTTCGGTGATATTTGTCGCGCACCCGTTCAACCCGGTCTATCTGCTGCCTTTGGCCGAGATCGTGCCTTCGATGAAAACCGATCCGGCGCTGGTGGAGCGTGCAAAGGAAACGCTGCGAGAGTTGGGGATGTTCCCCCTGCACATCCGCAAGGAAATCGACGCGCATATCGCGGACCGGTTTCTTGAGGCGGTCTGGCGCGAGGCGCTGTGGCTGGTCAAGGACGGCATCGCCACGACCGAAGAGATCGACGAGGCGATCCGCATGGGGTTTGGTCTGCGCTGGGGTCAGATGGGCCTGTTCGAGACCTACCGCGTGGCCGGGGGCGAGGCGGGGATGAAGCATTTCATGGCGCAGTTCGGCCCGTGCCTGACCTGGCCCTGGACCAAGCTGATGGATGTGCCCGAGTTCAACGACGAGCTGGTGGACCTCATCGCCGGGCAGTCGGATGCGCAATCGGGGCATCACACGATCCGCGAGTTGGAGCGGATCCGCGACAGCAACCTGATCGGGTTCCTGCGCGCGCTGAAGGATCGCAACTGGGGCGCCGGCAAGGTGCTGTTGGAACATGACGCGCGGCGACGGGTGGCAATTCACGAGAACCCACAGGGCGCACCGCTGGTTCTGGCGCGGATGCAGGTGCTGCCGGGCTGGATCGATTACAACGGCCACATGACCGAAAGCCGGTACCTTTTTGCCGGGTCGGAAACTTGCGATGCCTTCTTGCGGCTGATCGGGGCGGACCTTGAGTATGTCAAGGCGGGCCACAGCTATTACACGGCGGAAAACCATGTGATGCATCTGGGTGAGGCCAAGCTTGGCGATGCGCTGGTGGGCACGGCACAGGTTCTGAGTGCGGATGAAAAGCGCGTTCATCTGTTCCTGTCGATCGAACGGGATGGCGCGCCAGTGGCTACGGTTGAACAGATGCTGCTGCATGTGGACATGAAGGCGGGCAAAACCGTGTCTGCGCCCGCAGCAATTCTCGACAAGCTGATGCCGTTGGTTGAGGCACACAAGGCGCTGCCTCGTCCCGCCGCCGCAGGCCGCTATGTGGGTCAAAGAAAGTGAAAAGTGTTTTCATCACGGCGGGAGCGAACGGGATCGGCCTGGCAATGGCGCAGGCCTTTGCCGATACCGGCGCGCAGGTCTGGGTAACCGATATCGATGCGGAAGCCGTCGCGGCGCTGCCACCCGGTATCCGTGGCGAGGTGGTCAATGTCGCGGACGAACCTGCCATGGCCGCCCTTCTGGCGCGCGTTCGGACAGAATGGGGCGGGCTTGACGTGGTTTGCTGTAACGCAGGGATCAAGGGGCCGACGGCGTTGGTGGTCGACATGCCGCTGGATGCTTGGCGCGAATGTCTCGCCGTCAACCTCGACGGCGCGATGATCACGGCAAAGCACGCGGTGCCGCTGATCGACCGTGGGGGGACAGTGCTGTTCACCTCGTCAACTGCCGGAATTTACGGCTTTCCTTTTCGCAGCCCCTATGCGGCGGCGAAATGGGCTGTCATCGGGCTGACCAGGACGCTGGCCATGGAACTGGGACCGAAAGGCATCCGGGTGAACGCGATCCTGCCCGGATCGGTCAATGGCCCGCGCATCGACAAGGTCTTTGCCGACGAGGCGGCAGCCAAGGGCATGACGCCAGGGGCCGTTCGCAAGGGTTATGAAGACGGCACAGCCCTGAGGTCACTCGTCGATGCCAGCGACATCGCGAATATGGCCGTGTTTCTTGCCTCGGACGGCGCGCGGATGGTGTCTGGTCAGGCAATAGCCGTCGATGGCTTTACCATCAACACAGACCCACAGGTGTGAAAATGGATTTCGGCCTTTCCAGCGAACAGCAGATGATCGTCGATGCGACCCGCGCCTTCGTGGAAACCGAGCTTTATCCCCACGAAGCCGAGGTGGAACGCACCGGCGTGCTGCGCCCCGAACTGCGCGAAGAGATCGCCGCAAAAGCCCGCGCAGCCGGGCTTTATGCCGCCAACATGCCCGAAGAGGTCGGCGGTGCCGGTCTTGATACACTCACGTGGCTTCTCTACGAAAAAGAGCTGGGCAAGGCCAACTACGCCCTGCACTGGACCTGCGTTTCCCGCCCGTCGAACATCCTGCTGGCCTGCACGCCCGAACAACGTGAGCGCTACCTGTTCCCCTGCATCCGCGGGACCCGGCACGACTGCCAGGCGATGACGGAGCCCGAAGCAGGGTCAGATTTGCGCGGGATGAAGTCCACAGCGCGCCAAGATGCAGGCGATTGGGTGCTCAATGGCACCAAGCATTTCATCAGCCACGCCGATGTCGCCGATTTCGCCATCGTCTGGATGGCGAGCGGCGAAGAGGAAACGCCACGGGGCCCGAAAAAACTGATCACCGCCTTTCTGGTGGACAAGGGCACGCCGGGGTTCACCATACGCGACGGCTACCGCAACGTGTCGCACCGCGGCTACAACAACATGATCCTTGAATTCGACGATTGCCGGGTGCCGGCGTCGCAAATACTCGGCAATGTTCATCAGGGCTTCGAGGTGGCGGGCAAATGGCTTGGGGCGACGCGACTGCAAGTGGCCTCAACCTGTCTGGGCCGCGCGGAACGCGCCTTGGGCTTGGCCATCGCCTTTGCGGCTGAACGCCGTCAGTTCGGACAACAAATCGGCAAGTTTCAGGGAATTTCGTTCAAGCTGGCAGATATGGCCATGGAACTGAAGGCAGCCGAATTGCTGACGCGCGAGGCCGCGTGGAAATATGACATGGGAACGGTATCGGAAGCCGACATGGCCATGGCCAAGCTGAAGGCCACAGAGGCTCTGGCCATGATTGCGGACGAGGCGATCCAGATACACGGCGGGATGGGTCTGATGGACGATCTGCCGTTGGAACGCATCTGGCGTGATGCGAGAGTAGAGAGGATTTGGGAAGGAACGTCCGAAATCCAGCGTCACATCATCAGCCGCGAATTGTTAAGACGGCACGGGGGGTAGACGGAAAGAGAAAGGGGGCTGTCTGCCCCCCTCTTCGCCTGCGCGCCTTACCCCCCGAGGATGTTTTTGAACAGATGAAGTAACCGGATGTTAACCTTGCACCGCAGCACTGAACCGGCCGAACAGGGAGGGATCCCGATGACGGCAACAGGTGATAAGTCCCTGCTCTCGTCTGTGAGAGCAGAGAAAACTGTTCTTCTATCACGTTGGCCCAAATATCCCACGGGGGTCCGGGGGTGTGAAACCCCCGGCGCTCGCAGCGAAAGCGAGGCTTGGTGATGGCGCGTATCAACCGCCTTTTGCGCCCACGCCATATCGCCGTTCTGGGTTCCGGATGGGCAGAAAACGTGATCGAGCAGACGACAAAGATGGCCTTTTCCGGTTCGGTTTGGCCGGTCCATCCCACCAAGGCAACGATTGGTGGTCTGCCGGCCTATGCGTCCATTGCCGACCTGCCCGAACCGCCCGACGCCACGTTCATCGGCGTCAACAGGTTTGCAACTGTTGATGTGGTGGCAGAACTGGCAGCAGTCGGCGCAGGTGGGGCAATCTGTTTTGCCAGCGGCTGGACTGAAGCCGGGGCACCTGAGTTGCAGGCGCAGCTGATCGCGGCGGCAGGGGATATGCCGATTCTTGGGCCGAACTGCTATGGCGTGATCAACTATCTGGATGGGGCACTTCTATGGCCGGATCAGCATGGCGGCGTTCGGGTTGACCGTGGCGTGGCCTTGCTCAGCCAGTCGTCGAACATCGTGATCAACCTCAGCATGCAGGCGCGCGCCTTGCCAGTGGCTTATGTCGCCTGTCTGGGCAATGCGGCAGTGGTCGGATTGGCGGAACTGGCTGGCGCGCTGCTGGCCGACGAACGGGTGACGGCACTGGGCCTCTATGTGGAAGGCATCGACGACGCCCCGGCGTTTGCCGCACTGGCGCAGGCCGCGCGGGCGGCCGGCAAGGGAATTGTTTGTATCAAATCGGGAAAGACCGACCTCAGCCGGACGGCCGCAGCGTCGCACACGGCGTCGTTGGCCGGGGGTGGTGCCGCATCAAGCGCCTATCTGCGCCAGATCGGGGTGGCAGAGGTTTCGAGCCCGGCCGAATTGATCGAAACGCTGAAGATCTTGCATGTGCACGGGCCTGGTCTGGGGCGGCGGGTCTGCTCGTTGTCCTGTTCGGGCGGAGAGGCGGGGCTCGTCGCCGACCTCGCGGCGCCGTTCGGCATCGGTTTTGCGCCGCCCTCGGACGCGCAGCGGGTACGGCTGACCGAGATTCTGGGGCCGATCGTGACAGTTTCCAACCCGTTGGACTATCATACCTTCATCTGGGGCGACAGGCCGCGGACCACGGATGTGTTCACCGTGATGCTGCGTGAATATGATGCCGGCATGTTCATCATCGACCCGCCGCGCCCGGATCGCTGTGATCCGTCGGGCTATGAGCCGGCCTTGCAGGCGATTGTGGCGGCGGCGCAAGCGACGGGTAAACCCGCCTTTCCGGTGGCATCGCTTCCTGAAAATTTTGACGAGAGCAGAGCCACCGCACTTATGGCGCAAGGCGTCGTGACACTTATGGGGCTCGAGACGGCGCTTGCTGCGATCTGCGCAGCGCAGGTTGCCCCGGGGGTGCCAGACTGGGCACCCCTGACAGCGCTCCCCCAACGCGAAGGTCGGGCTCTAAGCGAAGCCGAGGCCAAAGCGGTCCTTTCAAAGGCCGGTGTCGTTGTCCCGCGTGGGGTGCACGCAAAAACGCTGCGTGGGCTGGATGTGGCAGGGTTGACGCCGCCCTTTGCGCTGAAAGGGCTGGGGTTTGCCCACAAGACCGAGGCTGGGGCCGTGCGGTTGGGGCTGACGTCTTTGGCGGGGCAGGCAGAAATCCCGGGCGCCACCGGGTATCTGGCGGAAGAGATGGTGACAGGTTCGCTGGCCGAAGTCCTGATCGGCTTTCGGCGCGATCCGGTCTATGGGGTGACGCTGACCGTTGGCATGGGCGGGGTTGCGGCGGAATTGTTGGCGGATGTGGTGACGCTGGTTCTGCCGGTGTCCGAGCGTCAGGTCCTTGAGGCAATGCGCAAGCTGCAGTTGTGGCCGTTGCTGGATGGCTATCGCGGGCGTCCGAAGGCGGATGTCGGTGCCGTGGCCGCGATGGCGGTGCAGGTGGCGGCGTTGATGACGACCGGCGATTTTGAAGAAATCGAGATCAATCCGGTCTTGGTCCGGGCAAATGGGGCGGTCGCGGTAGACGCGCTGATCAGGAAGGTGTGATGGAGATGTTGGCAGACGGACCGATCAGAACGCGGGTAGAAGGCGCGGTGCTGGAGGTGACGCTGGATCGCCCGAAGGCCAACGCCATTGATCTCGCGACCAGCCGGATCATGGGGCAAGTGTTCCGCGCGTTCCGCGATGATGACGGGTTGCGGGTGGCAATCCTGCGGGCAGAAGGAAGCAAGTTCTTTTGCCCCGGCTGGGATCTGAAGGCGGCAGCGGGCGGCGACGCGGTGGACGGCGACTATGGCGTGGGTGGCTTTGGCGGGTTGCAGGAGTTGCCGCATCTGAACAAACCGGTGATCGCGGCGGTCAACGGAATCTGTTGTGGCGGCGGGCTGGAGCTGGCCTTGTCGTGCGATCTGATCCTGTGCGCGGACTCGGCCACCTTTGCGCTGCCAGAGATCAGGTCAGGTACAGTGGCGGATGCGGCCTCGATCAAGCTGCCAAAGCGCATTCCCTATCACGTCGCGATGGATCTATTGCTGACCGGGCGCTGGTTTGATGCCGAAGAGGCGCTGCGTTGGGGGATCGTCAAAGAGGTGTGCCGGGGCGAAGACCTGCTCGGCAAGGCATGGGACCTTGCACGGCTGTTGGAAAGTGGCCCGCCGCTGGTTTATGCGGCGATCAAGGAAGTGGTGCGCGAAGCTGAAGCGATGCGGTTTCAGGATGCGATGAACCGGATCACCAAACGGCAACTCGCGACGGTGGACCGGCTTTACTCCAGCGAGGATCAGCTTGAAGGCGCACGCGCCTTTGCCGAAAAGCGCGACCCGGTCTGGAAGGGCCGCTAGCACCGGGCAGGTCAACGGGGTCAGTTGGCGCGGCCGGCCAAGCGGGCCAGCTTGTTTCTTACCCGGTCCGCGAAGGGGACTGCCGTTGCGTGATAGAATTCAGTCACGCGGTTCATCAATGGCCCGGTTGCGATGATCGGGCGGGTTTCCTGCGAGTAATGTTTGCCGAACGTAGTACGGTGGCTGAACGGATTGCCGTAAATCGAATAGGCAAGGCCGATGTCCGTCTCAAAACGGACATAGCGATGCGGATAAGTCGCGCGCAGCGGGTGAATGGCCAGCGTATAGGCGATCGGCCCGGTCATCCGCAGAACTCCCATGCGCCCGACCCCGTGGCGCAATGGGTTGTAGTTCGTGATGTTGTCAAGCACCGAACCGAGCACGGCGCGCAGCAGGGGATGCCCCGGCACCGTGCACAAGAACCAGTTCACGTATTCGCAGCCTTGGATATGCGCGGTTTCGCGGTGATTGCCCTTGCCTGCGGGCAAGTCACGCAGTTCTGCCCATTGGCTGATCAAGAAGCTGTCATCGGGCAGCAGAACGGACTCGAGCGGACGGGTCGTCGCCGACTTCGTGTCAAGATACAGGCCGCCATGCGCATAACACAGCAGATACCGCAGCAGGTCGCTGCGTGCGGCATAGTAGACCGGATCGATGCTCAGGTAGGTCGCTAGCATCTGTGGGCCGTAGAAGTCGCCGATAAACTGCTCGGCCAAGGCCCTGTCATAAAAGCGGTATTCCCATTCGGGATTGGCCGCGCGCATCGTGGCGATACTGGCCTGCACTTCGGCGGGTTGGGCGGCAGAACCGTCAAAGTAGATCTGGTTAATGATGCGGGGAATCCGCGTGCCGGTTTCCACCTCGCGAAGGACTGGCCGTTCGTGCTGCCGTTCTAACAATTTCGCACAATCTTTTAGTTGCCAAACAAAATGCGATGGCGCTGACCTGCGCTGCGCCCCGCACAGGTGCCTTACTTGAGCTATAGGATCAAGACGATTCGGGCCGGATCACCTGATGTGCGGGGCGGCACAGGGCGGCACCCTCCACGGCCAGAGAGGGCGACTTTGGCGCTGTTTGCCATGACGGGCCTTCGTTCAAAGGGTGTGCCCTTGGCTACCGGAAGGGCTGGCTGGCGCGGCAACCCGGATGCATGGTCACCGCCTCGCAAAAGCGACCTGTCAAAGTCGCATTTTACACCGCGTTCGGGAAAGACACCCGATAACGCTGACGGCAATGCTGTGGCGCGGGGACGGAATGGACACCGATTACATTATCGTGGGCGCAGGGTCTGCCGGCTGTGTGCTGGCGAACCGGCTTTCGGAAAGTGGCAAGCATCGGGTGACGGTGCTGGAGGCAGGGGGAACGGACGCACGGTTCTTTGTGCATCTGCCGCTGGGCTATGGCAAGCTTTTTTACAACCCCAAGGTGAACTGGATGTACCAGACCGAACCGGATCCGGGGTTGTTGGGGCAGCGGGACTATTGGCCGCGCGGCAAGATCCTTGGCGGCTCTTCTTCGATCAATGCGATGGTATACATTCGCGGACACAAGGCCGACTATGACGAATGGGGGGCCGAGAATCCCGGCTGGGGCTGGCCGGAAGTGCGGGCCGCGTACATGGCGATGGAAGATACCGAAGCCGGAGGAGACGCCTGGCGCGGCACGGGCGGGCCCCTGTTCATTTCGGAAAACCGCAAGGGTCTGCATCCGCTGGTGAAAGATTACATCGCGGCCTGCGGGCAGGCGGGGCTGGCGTATAACCATGATTTCAACGGGGCTGAACAGGAAGGCGCCGGGACCTATCAACTGACGGTGAAGAACGCGCGGCGCAATTCTGCGGCGCGGGCGTTCCTGTGGCCGGCGATGGGGCGAAAGAACCTGCAAGTGTTGACCGGGGCCCATGTCGTGCGCGTTATCTTCGAGGATGGCCGCGCGGTGGGGGTAGAGTATCGCCACAAAGGGGAAATGGTGACGCTGCGCTGTAGGCGCGAAGTTATCCTGTCGGGCGGGGCGATCAACTCGCCGCAATTGTTGCAGCTTTCGGGGGTGGGGCCGGGGGCGCTGCTGGCCGGGCTGGGCGTGCCGGTTGTGGTGGATAACCCGAATGTCGGGGATCATCTGAGCGACCACCAGGGGCTGAATTACACCTGGAAAATGAAAGTCGCGACCTACAACTCGATGCTGCGCCCCTGGTGGGGCAAGCTGTTTGTCGGGCTGCAATACGTGTTCACCGGGGGGGGGCCCTTGGCCAAGTCGATCAACCACGGAGGGGGGTTCTTCAAGACCTCGCCCGACCTTGATCGGCCCAACATGCAGTTGTACATGCAGGCATTTTCCACGCTGATCCCGAAAGACGGCGAACGGCCCCTGTTGACGCCGGACCCTTTCCAGGGTTTGTCGCTGGGGCTGTCGAACTGCCGCCCGACCAGCAGGGGTCACATCCGGGTCAACTCGCCGGACCCATTTGCGCATCCGGTCATCACGGCGAATGCCTTTTCTACCAATCATGATGTCGAAGAGATGCTGTTGGCCTGCAAATTCCTGCGAAGCATCGCGGATCAACCGGCTTTTTCGCGTTTGATGGAAGAAGAGTTGCGGCCAGGGCGCAAAGTGCGGACGGATGACGAAATCATCACCGATTTCCGGCGCAGGTCGGGAACGGTGTACCACCCAAGCTGCACGTGCCGGATGGGCCCCGACCCCGCGACTTCGGTTGTGGATGCCAGATTGCGCGTCCATGGGGTGACGGGGCTGCGGGTGATCGACGCGTCGTCGTTTGCCAAGCTGATGGCAGGCAACACAAACGGTCCCGCGATGATGATGGGCTGGAAGGGTGCCGAACTGGTTCTGGCCGACGCTGGGTGACGGGGGCCAGACGCGCGACGGGGGGCCATGCGCGCTGCTGGCCCCCTACGCGACGTCAAGCAATCCCCGCCCCTTCAGCAAAGGCTCGACCCCCGGCATCCGTCCGCGAAACCGGGTATACAGGACCTCGGCCGGTTCCAACCCGCCCGCAGACAGGATATGCTTTTCCAAAAGCGCAGCCGTCGCGGGATCAAACGGATCGCCCGCCTCCTCGAACGCCGCAAAAGCATCGGCGTCCATCACTTCGGACCACATGTAGCTGTAATAGCCGCTGGAATAGCCGTCGCCGGTAAAGATATGGGCAAAATGCGGCGTCGCGTGGCGCATTCGGATTGCGCGCGGCATTCCCAGCGCCTCCAGAACCTCGGCCTGTTTCTGCATCGGGTCTGCGGGCGGCGCGCCTTCGTGGAAGGCAAGGTCAACCAGCGCCGAGGACAGGAATTCGACTGTCGCAAATCCCTGATCATAGGTCCCGGCGTCCAGCAGCCGCTGCAACATGTCAGCGGGCATCGGCGCGCCTGTCGCATGGTGGCGCGCGTGTTTTGACAGCACTTCGGGAACCTCCAGCCAGTGTTCGTAAAGCTGGCTCGGCAGTTCGACGAAGTCCCGCGCCACCGAGGTGCCCGAGATGAACCCGTAGGTCACATCCGACAACATCTGATGCAGCGCATGGCCGAATTCGTGAAACAGCGTTCGCGCATCGTCATAGGACAAGAGGCTTGGCGTGCCTTTGGCAAAGTTGCACACGTTCACAACGATGGGCCGCTGATCACCCCCCAGTTTGCGCTGGCTGCGCATCGCCGAGCACCAGGCACCCGAGCGTTTCGATCCCCGCGCGAAATAATCCCCGATGAACACCGCAACATGGGCGCCATGCCGCGTCACCTCCCACGCCCGCGCATCCGGGTGATAAAGGGGCAGATCCAGCGCATGAAACTCCAGCCCGAACAGCCGGTTCGCGCAATCGAACTGTGCGGCCAGCATCGCCTCCAGCGACAGATACGGCTTCAGCACCGTTTCATCCAGATCATGCTCGGCGCGGCGGCGTTTCTCGGAATAATAGCGCCAGTCCCAGGGCTCCAGCGGCCCGGCGATGCCGTCGGCGTGCAGCATCGCCTCCAGCACGGCGGCATCCTGCAACGCCTTGGCCCGTGCGGGCTGCCAGACCCGCATCAAAAGCGCGCGCACCGCGCCCGGAGTCTTGGCCATCTCGGGTTCAAGCTTGTAGTCGGCAAAGCTGGCATAGCCCAACACGGCCGCGCGTTCTGCCCGCAATGCAAGGATCTCGGTGGTCACAGCGCGGTTGTCGGACGCATTGCCATTCGCCCCGCGTGCGGTCCAAGCCTCGTAGGCGCGCTGCCGCAGCGCCCGGCGCGACGAAAATTGCAGGAACGGCACGATCAGCGAGCGGTTGAGCGTGACCACTGGCCCCAAACTCTTTTCGGCCCCTGCCGCACGCGCGCTGTCCAGAACGAAGGCGGGCAAGCCGTCCAGATCGTCCTCGGCCAGTTCCATGAACCAGTCCCGCTCTTCGGCCAGCAGGTTCTGACTGAACGCCGTGCCCAGCACCGCCAGCCTTGCCTTCACATCCGTCAGCCGCGCAGCCTCGGCCCCCTCCAGCAGCGCGCCCGACCGCACGAACATCTGGCGGTACAGCGTCAGCACCCGAAGCTCTTCGCCCATCAGGGTATCGCGATCAGCCCAGACCGCCTCTAGCCGGGTGAACAGGGCCTTGTTGTTGGTCACTTCCGAGGCAAAGGCGCTCATCTTTGGGGCCAGATCGCGCTGCAGTTCTTCGCGCGCAGGCGTACTGTCAGCCCCGGCGAGGTTGTAAAACACCCCTGACACCCGGTCGAGGGCACCCTCGGCCAATTCCAGCGCGGCAACCGTATTTGCAAAGCTCGCAGGCTCCGGGTCAGCCGCAATCGCCGCAATTTTTTCGCGCGCCTCTGCCAGAGCGGCATCGAAGGCCGGCGCAAAATCGGCATCTGTGATCTGGCCAAAGGGCGGCAGCCCAAAGGGTGTCTGCCAGACTTCCATCAAAACACTGTTCATCCGCTGCCCTCTTTCGCGCGCATCTGGCGTCAGTTGCCGTCCTTGAATTCCAGCCCCATCTCGGTATAGCGCTCGGGCTCTTCCAGCCAGTTCGGGCGCACCTTGACTTGCAAAAACAGATGCACCGGGCGACCCAGAAACTCCATGATCTCGACCCGCGCCGCCTGCCCGATGCTTTTGATCGTCTCGCCCTTGTTGCCAAGAACAATCCCTTTATGCCCGTCGCGCATCACATAGATGATCTGGTCGATCCGGGTCGAACCATCGGTTTTATCCTCCCAGTTTTCCGTCTCGACGGTCAACTGATAGGGCAGTTCTTCATGCAGCCGCAGCGTCAGCTTTTCGCGGGTGGTTTCCGCGGCAATCATCCGCATCGGCAGATCGGCGATCTGATCCTCGGGGTAGAACCACGCGCCCTCCGGCACCTGACCCGCCAGCCACTGTTTCAGCTTGTCGACGCCGTAACCTTTTTCGGCCGAAATCATGAACGTCTCGGCAAAGGGAAATGCCTCGTTCGCGGCTTGCGCCAGAGCCAGCAGAACCTCGGATTTGACCCGGTCGATCTTGTTGATCGCCAGTGCCACCGGCTGACCCTGCGGGATACGGTCGCGCATGCTGTCGATGATCGCGGCCACCCCGTCGGTCAACCCGCGATGCGCCTCGATCAGCAGCACGATGATGTCGGCATCCGCCGCCCCACCCCAGGCCGCCGCCACCATCGCCCGGTCCAGCCTGCGGCGCGGACGAAAGAGGCCCGGTGTGTCGACGAACACGATCTGGCTTTGGCCCTGCATCGCCACACCCCGGATACGGGCGCGGGTGGTCTGAACCTTGTGCGTGACGATCGAGACCTTGGCCCCGACCATCTTGTTCAGCAGCGTCGATTTGCCCGCGTTGGGTTCCCCGATCAGCGCCACGAACCCCGCCCGGTTGCCGTCCGCCCGCCCGCCTTGCATGTCGTCCGGGCCCAGATCATCAGTCATGTGTCGCCTCCATCCGGGACAGAAGCGCCCGCGCCGCCTGTTGTTCGGCCACCCGCTTGGACCCGGCACGGGCGGTTTCGGCATGGCCGTTGTCCAGCGTCACCGTCACGGTGAAGATGGGCTGGTGGTCGGGGCCGCTGCGGTCGGTTTCTGTATAGGCGGGCGGCGGCATGCCCCTGCCCTGCGCCCATTCCTGCAAGCTGGTCTTGGCATCGCGGGCATCTTGCGCCACCGCACCGACCCTGTCACCCCACAACTGCAGCACCAGCGCGCGGGCGACATCGTAGCCTGCATCCTGATAGACGGCGGCAATCAGGGCCTCCATCGCATCCCCAAGCAGCGCCTCTTTGCGCCGCCCGCCCGACATCATCTCGGACCGACCGAGTTTCAGGACCTCGCCCAAGCCGCAATCGCGCGCCACATCGGCACAGGTTTCCTTGCGCACCAAGGCGTTATAGCGGGGCGCAAGCTGGCCTTCGGTCGCCCCCGGATCGGCAGTCAGCAGCGCTTCGGCCATCACGAGGCCCAGCACGCGGTCGCCCAGAAACTCCAGCCGCTGGTTGTCGGGTCGCGTGTCAGACGAGATCGACGCATGCGTGACCGCGCGCAGGAGCAGTTCGGGCTGCCGGAAAACATGCCCGATGCGGCCCGAAAAGGCCTGAAGATCCGCCGAAAGCCTCACTCAACCGCCTTGAAGAACCGGTCGGCGCGCCAGGTCCAGACATAGAACAACCGCCGCCCTGCCGCCGAAAAGATGATCCGGTCAGCGCGGCCGATCAGGTATTCGGCGGGCACGAAGCCAACGCCACCGGCGGCCTGACTATAGCGGCTGTCCTGCGAATTGTCGCGGTTGTCACCCATGAAGAAGTATTTGCCATCGGGGACGGTGAACACGTCGGTATTGTCGCCATAGCCGTTCGTGTCGATGTTCAGCACGGCATGGGTGGTCCCGCCCGGCAGCGTTTCCGTGCTGCGCGTCTTGGTGCACAGCCCGCCTTCGCCGACCGGGCCGTTTTCACACCGCGGACGGTTGGACATCGGCCCCTGCGCCTCCATCACCTCTTCGAACACGCCGTCAGGGGATTGCAGCGCGGGCGTGCCGTTGATCGACACGACGCCATCGGTCATCTGGATTGTATCTCCTGGCAGGCCGATCAACCGCTTGATGAAATCTTGCCCATTCACCGGGTGGCGGAACACTACCACATCGCCACGTTCGGGTTCCGATGCGAAAATCCGTCCGGTGATCGGGCAAAGCGAAAAGGGACACGAGTGTTTTGAATAGCCATAGGCCATCTTGTTGACGAACAGGAAATCCCCGATCAGCAGGGTATCCTTCATCGACTCCGACGGGATCCAGAACGGCTGAAACAGCAGCGTGCGGAAGGCCCCCGCGATCAACAAGGCATACACGACGGTCTTGACGGTTTCGACGATGCCGCCTTCGGATTTCGACTTCGCAGCCATGGGGGTGCTTTCCGGTTGGTTCGTGGGCTACATGCGCGGGGCGAGGCGGGGAGTCAAGTTTGCCCCGGCATTGCGGGGGCGATTGAGCGGGCTTCGATCACGACAAAGGCCTGCGCCCAAGGGGCATCGTCGGTCAGGGTCACATGGATCACGGCCAGGTGATCGGGCGGCGTCATCTGGGCCAGCCTGTCGGCGGCCCATCCCGTCAGATGCATCACGGGTTGACCGGTTGGAAGGTTCGACACCGCCATGTCCTTCCACGCGATGCCCATGCGCAACCCGGTGCCCAGCGCCTTGGAACACGCTTCCTTGGCGGCCCAGCGTTTGGCATATGTGGCGGCGATGTTGCGCGGTCGGCTGTTGGCCCTGGCCTGTTCGCAGTCGG
The DNA here is from genome assembly GCA_031400505.1 of Paracoccaceae bacterium. GTDB lineage: Bacteria > Pseudomonadota > Alphaproteobacteria > Rhodobacterales > Rhodobacteraceae > JAIYDJ01. The sequence goes on from JANNPZ010000092.1 coordinate 102,064, forward strand.
TGAACACGCGGGCCAGGAAACGGTTGCCGAACCGGGCAAGCGTCGCCTCGATCCGGTCAATGTTGCAAAGATCAGAGCCGATCCCGAGGATCATCCGGCGGGTTTCCGCGCCTCGTCCATCAGGCGGCGCATATCCTCGATGGCGGCACCCAGCCCGCGAAACACTGCTTCGCCAATCAGGAAATGCCCGATGTTCAGCTCCATCAGTTCCGGGATTGCGGCAATCGCCGCCACGTTGTCATAGGTCAGCCCGTGCCCTGCGTGCACTTCAAGGCCCAGCGAATGGGCGAACGCGGCGCCTTTGCCCAGGGCTGCCAGTTCCGACACGGCGGCCTCTGCAGCGCCTTCGGCGTGCAAGTCAGAGTAGTGGCCAGTGTGCAGTTCCACCACTGCGGCACCGATGCGGGCCGATGCCTCGATCTGACGGGGGTCGTGGCTGATGAACATCGACACGCGCGCCCCGAATTCGCGCAACGGCGCGATGAAGTCCGCCAACCGGTTGTCGTCGCCTGCAACGTCCAGCCCGCCTTCGGTGGTGCGTTCCTCGCGCTTTTCGGGCACCAGGCACACTGCGTGCGGGCGATGGCGCAGGATGATCGCCTGCATTTCCGCCGTCGCGGCACATTCAAAGTTCAAAGGCACCCGGATTCCGGCCATCAGCGCCTCGATGTCGGCATCGCGGATGTGGCGGCGGTCTTCGCGCAAATGGGCAGTGATGCCGTCGGCACCAGCCGCCTCTGCCAGCAACGCCGCGCGCAGCGGATCGGGCCAGGCAACGCCACGTGCGTTGCGCAAGGTCGCCACGTGGTCGATGTTCACGCCAAGCCGCAGTTTTCCAAGGGGGGTCATCGGGATACCTTGCTTTCTTTGCCAAGTGCAGTTTACGCGGTCGGCGCGCCGCCGTCATCGTCGGTCTTTGTCGCAGCGCCAAGCCTCGCCGCTTCTTCTCGTTGCTTGACCTCCAGCACCGCCGCCTTGATCCTGCGCCGTTTTTCCACGGCATCGCGCAACTTGTTGGCCCGTAGATTCTGATAGGCATGCACAAGCGGGATGGTCAGATAATACGACCCAAGGGCAAACACCAACCCGGGCAGGATTGAACCGACCAAATAGGGAAAATAGATCGTCTGCCAGAAATTCACCAACCCGCCCCACTGTGCAGGGGCATCGGAAAAGATCGCAAGGAAGTTTGCCCACAACTCGTAGCCGGCCCGGCCGAATGCGTCACCGATCATGCGCGGCGTCAGCGGCACCTTGATCCCCAGCATCCAATGACCCAATTCGAGGCAACCCACCGCGATAAACGGTGTGGTCAGCGGGTTTGATGCAAACGTGCACAACACAGCCGCAAGGATATTGCCGCGCATCACCCATGCCAGCATCGCAGCAGCAATCATCTGCACGCCGAACAGGGGCGGAAAGTTAATGAAGACGCCAGCGAACACCCCGCGCGCCACTTTGTGGGGCGCATCCGGCAACCGGCGCATGCGATGCACGAAATACTGCGTCGCCCGGCGAAACCCGCCGTCCGGATAGATCATCTGCCGGGCCGCATGCAGCCAGGTCCGGGGTGTGCGACGCTTGAACATGGTTAGGCGGCCGGTTCCTTCCAAGTCGCGAAATCAGGGCTTCCGCGTGACATCCCGATAGCGCGAAACCTGCGCAACATCACTTTCAGCTTCTAGCGCCGTCATGACCATGTGCAAGTGTTCCACGTCGCGCAGATCGACATCAATCACCAGACGGTAGAAATCCGGCTTGCGTTCGGTGAATTGCAGATCCGAGATGTTCGCGCGCTGTTGACCGATCAGGGTGCAGACCCGCCCCAACACGCCAGCGTCGTTGGAAATGGTGATTTCCAGACTGATCGTATGCACCGCCGCGTGCCGCCCGGCATGCCAGTGCAAATCAACCCAGCGGGCCGGCTTTTCCTCGAATTCTTCCAGCGCGGGGCAGTCGATGGCATGCACGATCACGCCGCGTTTGGGGTAGGTGATGCCAACGATTCGCTCACCCGGCACCGGCTGGCAGCAGTCGGCGCGGCGAAAGTTCTGATCGGCGGTCAGTCCGACGACAGGGCGTTTTGCGTCAACCTCTTCGGCCTTTGACAGCGCAAGTTCGGGGTACAACGTTTCGATCACCCGGCGCGCAGTGATTTCGGCCGATCCCAGCCGCGCCAGCAAGTCGTTTTCATCGGCAATGCCAAGCATCTTGGCGGCCGTGCGCAGGGCCTTGTCCGAAACCTTGCGACCCACGTGATCAAAGGCCACCCGAGCAAGTTCAGCGCCAAGCTTGACGAACCGCCCGCGATCCTCTTCGCGCAAGCTGCGCCGGATCGCGGCCTTCGCGCGTCCGGTGGTCACGATATCAATCCACGAAGCTTGCGGGCGCTGGCCTTCGGCCGTGATGATCTCGACCGACTGGCCGTTTTTCAACCGGGTCCACAGCGGCACACGGATGCCGTCGATCTTGGCCGAAACGCAGGAATTGCCGATTCGGGTGTGGATGGCATAGGCGTAGTCCAGCGGCGTCGCCCCGCGCGGCAACTGAATGACATCGCCCTTTGGGGTAAAGCAGAACACCTGATCGGTGAACATCTCAAGCTTCACGTTTTCCATGAAGTCGGCGTTGTCTTCGTCGTCCAGCCTGTCGGTCACTGCGGCGATCCATTTTGCAGGATCGACGGCGAACGGGTTCTGCGCCCGCACGCCTTCGCGGTAAGACCAGTGGGCCGCAACCCCGGCTTCGGCCACTTCGTGCATCTGGCGCGTTCTGATCTGCACCTCGACCCGCTTGCCGTCGCGGCCCGAAACCGTGGTGTGAATACTGCGGTAGCCGTTGGATTTCGGCTGGCTGATGTAGTCCTTGAACCGCCCCGGGACCGCGCGCCAGCGTTGGTGGATCACCCCGAGGATGCGATAGCAATCCGCCACATCGCTTGTGATGATGCGAAAGCCGTAAATGTCGGACAACCGCGAAAACGCGAGGTCCTTTTCCTGCATCTTGCGCCAGATCGAATAGGGTTTCTTGGCGCGGCCAAAAACATCGGCTTCGATCCTGGCCCTTTCCAGTTCCGTGTGGATATCAGCGGTGATCTTGGGCACCACGTCGCCTGCCTCGCGTTGCAGGGTAATGAAGCGGCGGATGATCGAGTTCCGTGCTTCGGGGTTCAGAACCTTGAAGGACAGATCCTCAAGCTCGTCGCGCATCCACTGCATACCCATGCGACCGGCAAGCGGGGCGTAAATCTCCATCGTCTCGCGGGCTTTTTGCGCCTGTTTTTCAGGGGCCATGCTGCGGATCGTGCGCATGTTGTGCAAACGATCCGCCAGCTTGACCAGAATGACCCGCAAATCCCGCGACATTGCCATGAACAGTTTGCGAAAGTTTTCGGCCTGCTTCGACTCCGCAGATGACAATTGCAGGTTGGTCAGCTTGGTGACGCCATCCACCAGTTCCGCAACCTCTTCGCCGAACATCCGCGAGACTTCGGTGTAGGTTGACTTGGTATCCTCGATGGTGTCGTGCAGCAGTGCGGTGACGATGGTTGCGTCGTCAAGGTGCTGCTCAGTCAGGATAGCTGCCACCGCGACCGGGTGGGTAAAATACGGCTCGCCGGATTTGCGAAACTGACCGTCATGCATCTGCATCCCGTAAGCGTAGGCCTGCCGGATCAGGGTTTGATTGCTGCGCGGGTTGTAGTTGTGAACAAGCGCAATCAGGTCTTCGACTTCCATCATCCGTACGCTGCCAGACAGTGCGCCATGCCGCAAGGCCGCACAACGACGCTTCGGGCACGAGGCTGGCTACAAACGAACAAGACAACAGACAGTCCCAGCGCAATCTCCTTTTCCGTTGGATCAAACCCGACGAGACAAACAGACATACCCGCCCGCGAACCCGGGGACAAGAATGACGCGAATAGCGTGAATAATTCGTGGGGCCAAAGCGTAACCCTGATGTCCCTGCGATGCATCGGGGTCTGCCAATGTCACCCTAACCACGTCCCCAGAAAGGTTTTTGCCATGCGCCTGTTTCGTTCCGCCACTGCCATCGCCGCCAATGCCATCACCGCCGCGGTCCTTGCTCTCGGCTCGCAATCCGCGTCGGCCGCCACTGTTTCGATTTTGCAAAACCCGTTGCCCACCTCGCTGACCGTCAATCTGAACGACTCCACACGGCAAGTTGATTCCACTGCCGAACTCAAACTGCCGTCCTTCGACATCGCCAGCGACACCTTCCTGATTGACCTCGCTGCGTTTGGCCTGGCCGGTCCGATCAGTTTTCTCAACAGCCTGTCCTCCGGCCTGACGGACGGTATCAATGTCATTGTGTTGCAAGACAGTGACAACGACGCCAACCCGGCGACGGCCTTCAATGCAGGTGTCGCGGCGAACGTGATCGCGTCTGCCCTGACCGAAGATGCCGCGGGCTTCTTTGTGTATTTCAATTCGGTTCTGGGCGTGAACCGTCTTGTGTTTTCGACCAATCTGAACGTCAACACGGCAGATCTTGCGATCCTGGCGCGGATCGAAAATCCGACTGGTGCTGATGCTATCGCGGCGTTGCCTGGTTTTACGCAGCGAAATTTTGACGCGGTGGCACCGGTGCCCCTACCAGCCGGGCTGCCGCTTTTGCTGGCTGCTTTGGCTGGCCTGGGGCTGGTTCGCCGACGCACCCGCACGTGACGCCAACGCGACCCGCGTGAACGCGCCAACATCGAGATGCGGGCGGGCAGAGACCTTGACGCCTCTGCCCGCCCGCACTTATGACTTGGGCAATCAGCTAAAAGGACTTTGTGCGCCTGATGCGCCAAGCCGACCTGCAGCGGGACGTGATCGCCTTGCTGCCGCGCCTGCGGCGGTTTGCGCGCAGCCTTACCCAGAACGTGTCGGACGCCGACGATCTGCTGCAAGAAACCTGCGCCATCGCAATTTCGCGGGCGCATCAGTTTCAGATCGGTCGACGGCTGGACGCTTGGATTTTCACGATCATGCGCAACCAATGGGTCAACACGCACCGAAAGGCGATCGTGCGTCAGGGTGCGGGTACGGTCGACGTGACCGAGGCCCCCGAACATCAGCACTCCGATGATGGGGCGGCGTTGCTGGAGGCGAGATACGTGACGGATGCCATCCTGTCCTTGCCCGACGGCTTGACCAGTGTGATCGTGCTTGTCAGCATCGAGGGCTATTCCTATCAGGAAGCCGCTGACATTCTGGGCATCCCGGTCGGAACCGTGATGAGCCGTATGAGCCGGGCCAGACAGCAGATCGCAACTGCTCTTGGCGTCGTACGTCAGGGGGCACCGCGATGACAGTCAGCGACGAACAGTTGAGCGCATTTCTCGACCGCGAATTGCCCGCCGACCGGATGCGGGACATAGATGCACTGCTGGCCGTCGACCCCGATCTGTGTGACCGGTTGGCAGCATTGCGCGGTGCCGATGCATTTGCAGCCCGTCGCCTGGCAGCGTTGCTAGAGGAACCGGTGCCGCTTGCCCTGGCCCGCGCCATTGCCGCAAAGCAAGGGCGGTCTTGGGCCGGATCGGCATCGGTCGGCTGGTCCGCAGTTGCCGGCGCCGCCGCAGGCGCGCTGGTTGCGAGCGCGCTTTTCATGATCGCGCTGCCGACCGCCCCCGCAGTCCGCACCTGGACCGACGAAATCGCGGACTACCATCGTGTCTACGCAAAAGAGGACCGTCATCTGGTAGAGGTCGGGCCAGAAGAATCCGACCATGTTCGCGCCTGGCTGGGAGCAAGGATTGGACGCGCATTTGCGATACCCGACCTTTCCGAACATGGGCTTAGCTATCGGGGCGCTCGACTGCTGGTTGCATCGGGCGCGCCCGTGGCGCAACTGGTTTACACGCTGCAAGACAGTTCGGTCTTTGCGCTGTGCCTGACCCCGCGACCGGATCAACCGGATCAACAGCCCAATACAGCGCGCCTTGACGAATTCGACGCCGTCACCCTGCGCCAGGCGGGAACGGCGATCGTGCTATTGGGCCCGGCAGGCAGATTGGACCTGCAATCGGTCTGGCAGACAGCCGAACACCAGCTTTAGCCCCATGTCGTGCCAACAGAGCGATGGCCGCGACACGACCTATGCTCTGATCCGACCGGTGTTGTGCAGCAATTGCTTGCGCAGATCAGTTATCACCCTGCGCTTCCATCAGCGCGCGCAGCAGCTTTTCTTCCGACATGTCGTCCTGCATCGGACGGTCAATCTCGCCCGACATCAGAAGCGCCATCTGGTCTTCCTCGGGTTCGTCAACTTCGATCTGGGTTTGATGGCTTTCGATCATCCGCTCGTTCAGCGCCATCGCGGGTTGGGTTTCATCGGCAATTTCGCGCAAAGCGACGACCGGGTTCTTATCGTTGTCACGATCAACCGTAGCGGGCGAACCTGCCTGGATTTCGCGGGCGCGATGCGCCGCAAGCATCACCAGGTCAAACCGGTTCGGAACCTTGTCAACGCAATCTTCAACCGTCACGCGGGCCATGGACGTCTCCAGTAAAGGTAAATCACAAGCGCGTTCTTGTACGGGGGATGCCCGAACTTGACAAGCGCCTATTGCGCCAGTGCAGAAAACGGGGTGACCTGCGCAACATCTTCGGCTGGACACCTGGCAAGCATCTGCAAGACCGATAAGTTCAACACCGGATGTACCCAGTTTGGCGCCACATCGGCCAGCGGAACCAGCACAAAGGCCCGGTCCTGCATCCGTGGATGTGGCAGGATCAACTGATCAGGGGACTGTTGCATCTGGTCGGTCAGCGAAAGCTCGCGCCACCTCGCCTGGCTTTCGCGATCGGGCAGGATCGAATCGGACATCGCGAGAAGATCCAGATCAAGCGTGCGCCCCGCCCAGCGTTCCGTCCGTGTTCGGCCAAATTCCGCCTCAATCTCATGCAGAATTGTCAGGATATCTTGCGCGGACTGATCCTGACGCAACGTCATGCATGCCGCTGAATTGACATAGTCAGGCCCGTTTCCGGCCGGAAAACTGGGCGTTCGGTAGAGTTTGCTTGCCCTCAGAACCGGCAGTCCACGAACATCAAGTGCTTTGAGCGCGCGGGAAATTGTGACTTCAGGTGCCTCTGTGCTTCTGTGCAGATTCCCACCGAGGGCCACAAGCACACTTTTTGCACAGTCTTGTGACATGGCCTCTCTTTCCTCCATTAGCCCTTGAAGCCGACGTCTGGCGACTGATATTCCCACCCATCGTGCGGGAGCGTAGTACTTGAATTATTTTGTCTCGTGAAATTCGACTGGCGCGATGTTTGAGGGGAAAGCGGAATGTTTTACAAGGATGATCGGCTAGCGTTGTTCATAGATGGCTCCAATCTGTACGCGGCGGCAAAGTCACTGGGCTTTGACATCGACTACAAGCTGTTGCGCCAGGAGTTCATGCGTCGCGGCAAATTGCTGCGGGCATTTTACTACACTGCTCTGCTGGAAAATGATGAATACTCGCCCATTCGCCCACTGGTCGACTGGCTGCATTACAACGGCTTCACCATGGTCACCAAACCGGCCAAGGAATACACCGACAGCCAGGGTCGCCGCAAGGTGAAGGGGAACATGGATATCGAACTGACGGTCGATGCCATGGAACTGGCCCCGCGCGCCGAATTCCGTCACCTGCCGAAGCCGGATCATCAAATCCCAGTCGGCCATGGTTGCGAGGGTCTCGTCGTATCCGCCGATTTCTTCAAGGAGCGACCGGCGCACCAGGATGGTTGACGATGTGCCCTGCGGAATGGATGCGTCGTGCAGAAGCAAGGGTTCCATCTCCAGCGATATGGTTCCCTCCGCTTCCGGAATCTCCCGGCCTTCCGCGTCGATCGTCTTCAGGCCACAAAAAACCACGCCAGCGCCGGTTGCTCGTCCCTTTTCTGCCTGTTTTTCAAGTTTTGAAGGCTCCCAGATATCGTCCGCATCGAGGAAGGCCACCCACTCAGATCGGGTCTCGCGAATCCCGCGGTTGCGCGCCGCCGCCACACCGGCGTTCGGCTGGCTTATCAGGCGAATCTCCGGGTATCGCTGGACCACCGCGCCGGTGTCGTCACTCGAGCCGTCGTCGACCACCAGCACGTCGAAATCGCGGAAGGTCTGCGCTCGAAGGCTGTCCAGTGTTGCCCCGATGAACCGCCCAGCGTTGTAAGCGGGAATCACGACGCTGACCGCAGCAGTCATGTGCTGGACATGGGCCTCAAGACCCGTGGGTAGCGTGGCTGCCCTTCTCCAAGGTCTGTCGCGTTGCTCACGGCTCTGGCTTCTCCTCCATTCGGACCACGAAGAAGCGTTCGCCCGACACTTGGTCTGTGTGAGACCGCTCAGCGCGGCTGGACACCCAG
>JANNPZ010000032.1:0-70703 GCA_031400505.1 Paracoccaceae bacterium
GGTTTCACACCCCCGCACCCCCGTGGGATATTTGGACCAATGTGAAAGGGAGACGGGCAGGGTCATTTTGTCCGCAAGTCAGTCCGAGGTGCGGACGAGAGGTAGAGCGTCAGGGATGCCGTGGCCAGCCGGATTTCGACCTGCAGTGCCTGCAAACGCGACACGGAGCGATATTGCACGGGTCGGAATGCTGTAAAGTTCTATTCAAGACTTGCCAGACTGAAAAAATTGGCATTTTCTAATGGTTCAGGCGGAAAACCGCCGAAAGGCAAAACACGACCAACCAACGGTCTGGAGGGACGACAATGGCAGCCGACGATTACACCGACAAGGACAAGCGTGAGGATCTGAAGGTCCTGCACGGCATGGGCTATGCGCAGGAACTGTCGCGCAGCATGAGCAAGTTTTCCAACTTCGCGATTTCGTTCAGCATCATCTGCATTCTGTCGGGCGGGATCAACTCTTTCGCGCAGGCGATCTCTTCGGTGGGCGGGGCGGGGGCCGGGATCGGCTGGATCGTGGGTTGCGTGCTGTCGGGGATGTTCGCCCTGGCGATGGCACAGATCGCGAGCGCTTTCCCGACCGCAGGCGGGCTTTATCACTGGGCATCAATCCTGGGTAACCGGTTCTGGGGGTGGCTGACGGCCTGGCTGAACCTTTTGGGCCTGATCACGGTTCTGGGCGCTATCAACATCGGGACGGCGTATTTCTTTGCCGGCACCTTTGGCGGACTGATCGGGTTTGGTGGCACCGACATGCAGGTGGTGGTGTTCGTGGCGGTGATCACGGCAGCGCAGGCGCTGTTCAACCATCTAGGGATCAAGGTCACCACGCTGTTGACCGATCTTTCGGGCTATCTGATCTTTGCGACCACGGCCCTTTTGGTGGTGGCGTGCCTGTACTTTGCGCCCGCCATCGACATCAGCCGGTTGTGGACCTTTTCCAACTATTCGGGCGATGCGGGCGGTGGGGTTTTCCCGCAGTCTGACAACGTGGGCTATCTCTTCCTACTGTGTCTGCTGCTGCCGGTTTACACGATCACCGGCTATGATGCGTCGGCCCATACCGCCGAGGAAACCAAGGGTGCCGCTATGTCGGTGCCGCGCGGGATCATCAACGCGGTGATCGCCTCGTCGCTGGTCGGTTGGCTGATGATCTGTTCGATCACGCTGGCCATTCCCGACATGAATGTGGCGGCCTCGCAGGGTTGGACGATGTTCTTTGGCACGATGGATGCGATCATGCCGGCCGGGTTGAAAACGGTTCTGTATGCCGGCATCCTGATTGCGCAGTTGCTATGCGGTCTGGCCACGGTGACATCGGCCAGCCGGATGCTGTTCGCGTTTTCGCGCGACGGTGGGATGCCGGTGGGGTCCAAGGCCTTGGCGGGTGTGTCGCCGACCTATCGCACGCCGGTGGCCGCGATCTGGACCAGCGCCATCCTGTGCGTGCTTTATGTGATGCTCGCGCTGTCGATCAAGGTGGATGGCACGTCGATCTATGTGATCGTGGTGAACTCGACACTGGTGTTCCTGTTCTTGTCCTTCACCATTCCGCTGGTGGCGGCGATGTTTGCCTTTGGCACTGCAAAATGGCCTAACCCCGGTCCTTGGGCGCTGAGTGCGGGAACCTACAAGCTGGTGACCGTTCTGGCGGTGATCGGCATGGCGGTGATCCTGTTCATCGCGGTCGCCCCGCCGAACGAGCGGGTGCTGTGGGTCGTGCTGGGCTTTGTAGCGCTTGCGCTGGTGCTGTGGGTCGCGGTGGAAAACCGCCGCTTTGAAGGCCCGCCGGTGGGTGGTGCGATTGCCAAGCGGGCAGCTGCGATCAAGGCGGCGGAAAAGGCCGTCGGCGAGGCGGTCTGATCCATAAACACGGCAGAGACCGGGGCGCTTGCGTCCCGGTTTTTTCATGCGCGGGGGCAGGAGGCGGGATTTTTCCCATGAAATCCTGTTACGATCGGCGTAATACTCTCGCTCGCGCCCGTGAGGCGAGACCAGATGGGGCGGAAAAGCCCCGACAAAACCGAGGGAATAAGTGGAATGATTAACGAATTCAAAGACTTCATTGCGAAGGGCAATGTCATGGATCTCGCGGTCGGGATCATCATCGGGGCGGCGTTCACCGCCATCGTCGGCAGCCTTGTCAGCGATCTGATCAACCCGATCATCGGTCTGATCCTGGGCGGCGTCGATTTCACCAACATGTTCGTGGTTCTGAAGGGGACCGTGCCGGATGGCGTGGGCCTGCAGGCGGCGCGGGATGCGGGGGCTGCGGTGTTCGCCTATGGCGCGTTCATCACCGCAGTGATCAACTTTCTGATCATCGCGTTCGTCGTATTCCTGCTCGTCAAGGCGGTGAACAAGCTGAAGGACGCTACGTCGAAGAAAGCCCCGGAAGTGGCGGCTGTGCCTGCCGGTCCGACCGAGTTGGATGTGCTGATGCAGATCCGCGATTCGTTGGCGAAGTGATCTGTCAGATGGCCCCCGGAGTGATCTGGGGGCTATCATTTCAAACTTCCAGCGCCTGCTCTGCCGCGATTGTCGGCAAGTTGAGCGCGAGGCCGACGGCCGCATAGGTCAACTGACCTGCGTGCACGTTCAGACCGGCCAGCAGGTGACGGTCATCGCGGCAGGCCCGCCGCCAGCCCTTGTCGGCCAGCGCCAGCATGAAGGGCATCGTCGCGTTGCCCAATGCCAGCGTCGAGGTGCGGGCCACAGCGCCTGGCATGTTGGCCACGCAGTAGTGCATGATCCCGTCCACCTCGTAGACCGGGTCCTGATGCGTGGTGGCGCGGCTTGTCTCGAAACAACCGCCCTGATCGATGGCCACATCGACCAGCGCAGCCCCCGGTTTGAGTTCAGACAGTTGCGCGCGGCTGATCAGTTTCGGGGCGGCTGCACCGGGGATCAGAACGGCACCGACGATCAGGTCGGCCTGACGAGCAAGCTCCATCGTGGTCGCCGCATCGGAGTAGGCCGATTTGAACGTGCCGCCGAACACGTCGTCAAGATAGCGCAGCCGGTTGATCGAGCGGTCAAGCACGGTCACATCCGCGCCCATCCCGGCGGCGATCTTGGCGGCATGGGTGCCGACAACCCCGCCGCCGATCACCAGAACGCGCCCCGGCAGCACACCGGGCACGCCGCCCAGCAGCACACCGCGCCCGCCATTGGCCTTTTGCAGCGTCCAGGCACCGACCTGCGGGGCAAGGCGGCCCGCAACTTCGGACATCGGGGCCAGCAGGGGCAGGCCGCCCCGGTCATCCGTCACGGTTTCATAGGCGATGCAGGTGGCCCCCGATTTCATCAGGTCATGGGTCTGTTCCGGATCGGGTGCAAGGTGCAGATAGGTAAACAGGACCTGACCTTCGCGCAGGCGGGCACGCTCGGCCGGCTGCGGTTCCTTGACCTTTACGATCATCTCGGCCAGGCCGAAGACCTCTTCGGCCGTTGGTAGGATCGTGGCGCCTGCAGCAATGTAGTCGGCATCGGTAAAGCCGGCACCGTTGCCGGCCGCCGTTTCCACAAGGACCGTGTGTCCGTGGCTGACGGCCTCTCGTGCCGCGTTGGGGGTCATCCCGACCCGGAATTCCTGCGGCTTGATCTCTTTCGGGCAACCGATTTTCATGATGTCCTCCCTGCGGCTCTGCCAAGCATGGTGCGACCGAGCGTGCGCAAGGTGCTTGGTTTGTTGGGCAAGCCGAAGCGCATTCGCGCAAGAAAATTCGCATTTCTGGCCGTTTGGCGCGAAAATACACGGCACATGGCAAGACTTGCCGTGGTTCCGTGACATTGGCGCGATGTCGCCCAGCGGTCACGCGCCTGTCTTGAACGCTGCTTAGCCTGTTCGCAGCCACGTCAAAGGAGCCAGTCATGCGCCAGAATTCCAGCCAGCCTATTCGCACCATCATTGCCGAGCGCGTGTCGCGCCGCGGCTTTCTGCTCGGCTCCGGGGCCGGGATCACCGCAGTTGCGGCGGGCGGTTTTGTCGGTTCGCTGTTCTCGGGTGCTGCCCATGCGCAGGCTGCGGCGTCGAGCCTGACCTTCACCGAGTTGAAGCGCGTCTACGACCAAACGCATCACGTGGCCGAAGGCTACAAGGCCGATGTGGTCGCCGCCTGGGGTGATGCGATGCAGGCGGGGCAAGGCGCGCCTGATTTGCGCAAGATGACCGCCGCCGATCAGGCCACCCGGTTTGGTTACAACGCCGATTTTATTGCCTATCTTCCGCTGCCCAAGGGGTCGCAGAATTCGGACAACGGTTTGCTGTGCGTGAACAACGAATATGTCAGCTTCAACGTGATGTTCGATGATCTGGCCGATGACGGCGAGGGTGGTGCCAAGATGACCGCCGAGCAGGTCGCGCTGTGCAATGCTGCGATCGGCCATTCGATCGTGGAAATCAAGCGCGAGGCCGGGGTCTGGAAGATCGTGCAGGACAGCCCGATGAACCGCCGCATCACCATGGATACCGCGATGGCGATTTCCGGCCCGGTGGCAGGACATGCGTGGATGAAGACCTCGGCCGACCCAGAGGGGAAGACCGCGCGCGGCACGAACTACAACTGCGGTGGCGGGATGACCCCGTGGGGCACCGTTCTGACCTGTGAAGAGGGGGCGTCGGATACGTTTGGCGGCGACATCGCCAAGACGCCCTTCGCCGATGTGCTGGAACGCTATGGCTATGACGGGTCGGACTATTACGGGCGCGCGCGGTTCGAGGACCGCTTTAACGTCGAGAAAGAGCCGAACGAGCCGAACCATTTCGACTGGGTGGTCGAGATCGACCCCTATGACGCGACCACCACGCCGGTCAAGCGCACCGCATTGGGCCGGATGGCACACGAGGCATCGACCGTCGTTGTGAACAAGGATGGTCGCGTTGTGGTCTACATGGGCGATGACGATTACTTTGAATACGTCTACCGCTTTGTCTCGGATGCCGCCTATGACGCCACCAACCCCGCGTCGGGCAAGGACATTCTGGATGCGGGCACCCTGTCGGTCGCGCAGTTTGCCGCCGATGGCACGGTGAACTGGCTGCCGCTGGTGCATGGCCAGGGGCCGCTGACCGCCGAGAACGGCTTTGCCGATCAGGCCGAGGTGCTGCTGAAGACCCGTCTGGCGGCCGATGCGGTGGGGGCCACCCCGATGGACCGCCCCGAGGATATGGAGACGAACCCGGTCACCGGTCGCGTCTATGCGATCATGACCAAGAACAAGAAGATGACCGCCGAAAAGCTGAACCCGGTCAACACCCGGCCCGAGAATTTCTACGGCCACATCGTCGAGATGATCCCGCCGGGCGCCGGTGCCGATGCCGATCACACTGCCGCCGCCTACACCTGGGATCTGTTCGTGCTGGCCGGCAACCCCAAGGACCCGGTGCATGGCGCCGCGTTCCACCCCGAGACCAGCGAGGACGGCTGGTTTGTGTGCCCGGACAACCTGACCTTCGACCCCAAGGGCCGGATGTTCGTGGCGACCGACGGGGCCAATGATTTCGACATCGCCGACGGGATTTACGGAGTGGACACCGAAGGCCCGGCGCGCGGGTTGCCGAAGCTTCTTTTCGCTTCGCCCATCGGTGCCGAGGCGACAGGGCCCTGCTTTACCCCGGACGGCACCACGCTGTTTGTCAGCGTGCAGCACCCCGCCGAGGACAGCGATACCCTTGCCACCGCCTCGACCCTGTGGCCGGATTTCGCCGAGGGCGGTTTGCCGCGCCCGGCAGTGGTGGCGATCCAGCGTCTGGACGGCGGCGAAGTCGCGGCCTGATCCCGCAGGGCTTGCGCGCTGTGTGAATTTGGCAGAACCTTTCGGCCGGGGCTTTCCCGGCCGAAGGAATTTTCGCAATGTCGGATCTTGACGCAACGGATCGGCGGATATTGGCGGTGTTGCAGCGTCAGGGGCGCATCACCAATGCCGAGTTGTCGGACATCGTGCATCTGTCAGCCTCGGCCTGCCACCGCCGCGTGCAGCGGCTGGAGGAAGACGGGTTTATCGCCGGTTACGTGGCGCTGCTGGATGCCCGTCGCATGGGGCGGCCGACGGTGGTGTTCGTCGAGATCACCTTGCAGGGGCAGGCGGATGACCTTTTGGACGCGTTCGAGCGCGAGGTGGCGCGGGTGCCCGATATCCTTGAGTGCCACCTGATGGCGGGGACGGCGGATTACCTGTTGAAGATCGTGGCGGCAGACACCGAGGATTTCGCGCGGATCCACCGGCAGTATCTGTCGCGGTTGCCGGGCGTGCGGCAGATGCAGACTTCGTTTTCTTTGCGGACGGTGGTGAAGACGACGGCGTTGGCGGTGTGAAGCGCATGCATGCTGCGCTTGCCCCAAGTGCCGCAAGGCAGGATAGTTGGTCCGGACGAGGCAAACGCGGAAGGACGCTCGATGGCACTGGCGAAGAACACGATCTGCCTGTGGTATGAAAAGGATGCCGAGGCAGCGGCGCATTTTTACGCAGAGACCTTTCCCGACAGTGCGGTTCACGCGGTGTTCCGCGCGCCCGCCGATTTTCCGTCTGGCAAGGCGGGCGATGTGCTGACCGTGGATTTCACAGTTTGTGGCTTGCGGTGTATGGGTCTGAATGGCGGGCTGACTTTTCGGCAAAGCGAGGCGTTTTCGTTCCAGATCTGCACAGAGGATCAGGCAGAGACCGACCGCTACTGGAACGCCATTGTCGGCAACGGCGGGCAGGAAAGTGCCTGCGGCTGGTGCAAGGACCGCTGGGGGCTCTCCTGGCAGATCACGCCCCGCACCCTGACCGAGGCGATGGCCGCCGGGGGCGAAGAGGCAAAGCGTGCTTTCGTGGCGATGATGGAAATGGGCAAGATCGACGTGGCAAAGATCGAGGCGGCACGGCGGGGGTGAACCCCGCTCTGCGGATGCCCCACAGGGTTGCGCCGGACCGCCGGGTGGGCGCTTCAAGAGCGGTTCTGGGCGGTTTATGGTGCGGTTTGCCTCCCCCGGAGTTCTGTGCGGAACGGGTGAGGAGCGCCCGCCCCAGGGGGCGGTCGGGCGCTGCCCGGCGGCGCCAATGCGCCTTGATTCCGGGCGGAAGGAAGTGAAAGGCGCTGCAAAACGAAAAACCCCCGGCCTTCTCGGACGGGGGTTGATCGGATGAGGCGCTTCATACAGACGCACCCCCAGTGTCGCGGATCGGCTAGAGGCCGCCCTCACGCTGAAGCTTTTTCCTTGCGAGTTTCCTCGCACGGCGAACGGCTTCGGCTTGCTCGCGCGCTTTCTTGACGGAGGGTTTCTCGAAATGCTGCTTGAGCTTCATTTCGCGGAACACGCCTTCGCGCTGCAGCTTTTTCTTGAGGGCCCGGAGGGCCTGTTCGACGTTATTGTCGCGTACGCTGACCTGCATGTGGTTTTCACCACCTTTCTAAGTTTGAGTTGCACTATATGTGCAGGCTAGGGCCGCATAGCAAAACGCACAGCGGTTGACAAGCCGGGCGAACGGAGGCGGACATGCAGGGCGAAAACGGGGTGGATCAGGCAAAAGACCGGCTGCTGGATGCGGTTTTGCCGCATGTGGCCTTCGACGGGTGGTCCGAGGTCAGCTTTCGTGCGGGCATCGCCGATTCGGGTGTTGCGCCGGGGTTGGCCCGGGCGCTGTTTGCGCGCGGTGGCGTTGACCTTGCATTGGCCTATCATCAACGGGGTGACGTTGCGATGACCGCAGCACTGGCAGAGCGGGACCTTGGCAGCCTGCGCTTCCGCGAGCGCGTGACACTGGCGGTGCGCCTGCGGCTGGAGGCTGTTTCGGATCGCGAGGCGGTGCGGCGGGGGGCGGCGCTGTTTGCGCTGCCACAGCATGCAGCGGACGGGGCCAAGGCTGTCTGGAGCACGGCGAATGCAATCTGGGTGGCGCTGGGCGACACGAGCACCGACATCAACTGGTATACCAAGCGGGCAACACTGTCGGCGGTTTACGGCGCGACGGTGCTTTACTGGCTGGGCGATGACAGCGAGGATCGCGCGGCGACATGGGCGTTTCTGGACCGGCGGATCGAAAATGTGATGGCCTTCGAGAAGGTGAAGTCACGGTTTCGCAACAATCCCTTGGCGCGCGCGTTGGCGGAGGGTCCGTTGAAAGGTTTTGGAAAGGTGCGTATGCCGAAGGTGCCGCAGGATTTGCCGGGGCGCGGGTATTGAGGAGACGGCCATGAAATTGGCAGGCAGCATGTTGGCGATGGAGATATCGACCTTCGGTGCGCCGGATGTGCTGAAGCCGGTTTCGGTGCCGGTGCCGGTGCCGGGGCATGGGCAGATCGTCATCCGGGTAGCCTATGCCGGGGTCAACCGGCCCGATGCGCTGCAACGCGCCGGGGCCTATGCGCCGCCTGCGAATGCGTCAGCCTTGCCGGGGCTGGAGGCGTCGGGCACCGTGGTGGCGATGGGGCCGGGGGCCACACGCTGGCAGATCGGGGACCGGGTTTGCGCGCTGTTGCCAGGCGGCGGCTATGCTGAATATGCGGCTTGTCCCGCCAGTCACGCCCTGCCCATTCCAGATGGCATGGGGCTGCGCGAGGCGGCCTGTCTGCCCGAGACATGTTTCACCGTCTGGTCGAACATGGTGTTGCGCGGCGGGTTGAAGGCAGGCGAGCGGTTCCTGGTGCATGGCGGCACATCGGGCATCGGCACGACAGCGATCCAGATTGCCCATGCGCTAGGCGCGCGGGTGTTCGCAACCGCAGGGTCGGACGAGAAGGCGCGGATCTGCGAGGGGTTGGGGGCAGAGCGCGGGATCAACTATCGGTCCGAGGATTTTGTCGAGATTGTCCGGGCGGCGGGCGGTGCGGATCTGATCCTGGACATGGTCGGGGGTCCCTACCTGCCGCGCAACGTCAAGGCCCTGGTCGATGACGGGCGCCTCGTGCAGATCGCGTTCCTGCAGGGGGCGAAGGTGGAGTTGAACTTTGCCGAGGTGATGATGCGGCGGCTGACCATCACCGGGTCCACGCTGCGCCCGCAGTCTGACACCGCCAAGGCGCGCTATGCCGCAGATGTCGAGGCCCATGTCTGGCCGATGATCGCTGTGGGCAAGGTCAAAGTGGTGCTGGACAGTGAATTTGCGCTGTCCGAAGCCCCGGCAGCGCATTGGCGAATCGAGGCACCGGGCCATGTCGGCAAGATCGTGCTGAAGGTCGAGCAGTAGGGTACGGCCCTGCTTGGGGAGTCGGACGGCGGATGACGCAGACCGATGCCGGGCCTGTTGATCCGGTCTTTGACCGGGATTACCCCCGCCGCGCGCAAGCCTGCGAAGTGGGCTGCAGGCTTTACTTCAGCAAGTCCGCAGCGGCGTCTATCCCGGCCTGGGCGCAAAGCTCGTCCTCGTCACCGCTGGCACCGCTGACGCCGATGCCGCCAATCGGAACGCCGTCAACCACGATCGGCAGGCCGCCGGGGAAGGCGACCAGACCGGGCACGAGCGCAATGCCCGGCAGGTCTGCGCCAACGCCATCCTTCGCGTCGCCATAGGACAGCGTTTCGAAGTTGCGGGTCGTGTTGTTGAACAGGGCGACCGTTCTGGCCTTGTTCGTAGCGATCGCTTCACAAGCCTTGCACGCCCCGTCCTGCCGGTTCACGAGGATCGTGTTTCCGCCATTGTCCACGATGACGACGTTGATTGGCATGTATTTGGTGGCGACCTGATGTGCTAGGCAAGCCTGCGCCATGACCTGTGCTGTTGCAAGGTCAAGGACCGGGTGCCGGTCCAGCGCAACTGCGGATTGTGCCGAAAACGAGGCCACGGTCAAAGCCATAACTCCCAAAACTCGTTTCATTCAGCCTCCTCCCTGAGATCTGCGCATAAGCGCAAATTGAAGATGAATGCGGTTCGAACCTCAAATTAACGATTCGTTAGGGAATTCAGTGAATATCCACGCATTATCGCGCCTTTCTGATGTGGGTACATCAGGAATTCCCTGAAAAAACCGCCTGTTGGCCCGGATTTCGCCCCCGCCAAGACAATTGGAACAGGTGGCCGAAGTGGCTGCGGCGCCGCGTTGCTGCGGCTCGACTTTACGCCAAGGACCGATCTTTTCGTGTGGCCATCTGCGAAAACGGTCGCGCTCGACAACTCTGCGGTGTGCTGCAGTCCAAGTTGACAGCACGAGATGACAGCACGAAAAGCTTGTCGAAACGCAACCTAGCGGACGGCGTCGAGGCCGGCGTCAGATAAGGTGCAATCGCGGATCACGTCCGGGCCGCAGCGGCGGGGGGACAGGTCTTTGGACAGACAGATGCGGACTTCCTGGATCATGCCGCTTTGGCAGGTGACGGTAACCTGATCGCGCGCAAGCTGCGGGTTGCTTTCCAGAAACGCGCCTTCGATGACCTCTGCTGGCACTTCGAGGTCCTTGGAGATCTTGGCAAAGACCGGCGGAATGGTCACCCCGGCATAGGCACGGCGCATCAGACCGTAATAGTCGAGGGCGGGCAGATCGGTGCAGCGGCCATGCTTTTTCCATTGATACCACGCAAGGCCCGACCCGCCCATGATGTCGGCCATGGCGTCGGATGCGCTGCGGGACGGGTCGCGCTGTGTGGTCCGGCAGTAGCTCGGCCAGCCGTCTTCAAACTGCGGCCAAAGCCCGTGCAGGGTAAAGGTCAGCCCACGCCCGGCGTCGCATTGCGGATCGCGGCGGTCGTCGCCGATCTGCGCGCACCAGTTGGCCGACCATGAGAGCGCCATCACATAATAGTCGAAATCGCCCGCGGGGTCGCCTTCGGCGAGGGCGGGAAGGGGCAGGCTCAGGCAGGCCAGCAGGGCGAGGGTGCGCATTTTCACTTTCCTCCTATCACAAAGGGGACTATACGACGGTCAATTCCCGAAAACGAGACGATCCGCGGCCCAGGTCGCAGCCGTTTTCCCGGCCCGGGAGAGATTTGTAAAGGAGTGATCCGATGAGCCGCCCTCTGATGTCGAAAGCCACGGCTGTCTGGCTGGTTGACAACACCACGCTGAACTTTCGCCAGATCGCCGATTTCTGCGGGATGCATGAGCTGGAAGTGCAGGGGATTGCCGATGGTGATGTGGCGACGGGGGTGAAGGGGTTCGATCCGGTCGGCAACAACCAGTTGGAGCAGATCGAGATCGACCGCGCGCAGGCCGATCCGTTGTACAAGATGAAGCTGAAGTTCAACCCGTCTGCGGTGGGCGAGGAAAAACGGCGCGGTCCGCGCTACACGCCCTTGTCCAAGCGGCAGGACCGCCCGGCCGCGATCCTGTGGCTGGTGAAATTTCACCCGGAACTGTCGGATGGTGCGGTGGGCAAGCTGGTCGGGACGACGAAGCCCACGATCCAGTCGATCCGCAGTCGCAGCCACTGGAACATCAACAACATCACGCCGATCGATCCGGTAGCGCTGGGGCTGTGCCGGCAATCGGAACTGGACAGCGCGGTGCAGGCGGCTGTGCGCAAGAAGGCGGCGGGGAGTGTTGTCATGAGCGATGACGAGCGCCGCAAACTGGTGTCGACCGAGCAGTCCCTGGGCATGGATGTCGCGCCGAAGATGTCGGATGATGCGCCGGTCTTTGCCGGGTTCGCGCCTGCCGAGCATGAGGAAAAGGCGTCTGATTTCTCGGATGCCGAGAGTTTTTTCAACCTTCCGGATGCCGAAGACGACGAGGACGAAGACGCAGGGCCGCGTCGCTAGAAAGCCGGCTGCCCTGCGCAGGATTTCTCCACAACGTTTTTGCGCAGGTTTTTTTGGCGGTCGCCGGGGGTTTCACACCCCCGGACCCCCGTGGGATATTTGCGCCAAGATGAATTGGGCGCAGGTCTCTGTGGCCGGATTGTCAGAATGCCTTGCGGGACCGGATTGCCGCGCTGATTGTGCCGTCGTCAAGATAGTCCAGTTCGCCGCCAATCGGCACGCCTTGGGCAAGCGACGTGACGGGGATGCCGGTGATGCTGAGCGCTTCGGCGATGTAATGTGCCGTGGTCTGCCCATCGACGGTCGCATTCAGAGCCAGGATCACTTCGCGGATGCCTTCATCACCGATCCGGTCGATCAGGCGCGGGATGCGCAATTCGTCCGGTCCGATTGCGTCGAGCGCCGACAACGTGCCGCCCAGCACGTGATAGCGGCCCTTGAAGGCGCCTGAACGTTCCAGCGCCCAAAGGTCTGCCACGTCTGCGACAACACAAAGCGTGCCGCCCGCGCGCGCATCATCGGCGCAGATCGGGCAGGTGTCCGCGGTGCCGATATTGCCGCAGGTCAGGCAATCGTGCGCGCTTGACGCCACCGTTGCCATGGCTTGCGCCAAAGGGGCCATCAGGGTGCTGCGTTTTTTCAGCAAGGTCAGCACGGCGCGGCGGGCAGAGCGGGGGCCAAGGCCCGGAAGGCGGGCCATAAGATCGATCAGGGCGTCGATGTCGCGGGGCGTTGCGGTCATTCAGAACGGCAGCTTCATGCCGGCGGGCAGGCCCAGGCCTTCGGTCAGGCGGGCCATTTCTGCCTGCCCGCGCGCCGCCGCCCGGGTTTGGGCGTCACGGATGGCGGCAAGGATCAGGTCTTCGACCACCTCCTTTTCGGATGCCACCAGAATTGACGGGTCGATATCAAGGCTGATGACATCACCCTTGGCGGTGACCTGCACTTTGACCAGCCCGGCCCCTGCTTCGCCCGTGACAACTGTTTGCGCGAGATCGTCTTGCAGTTTCGCCAGCTTGGCCTGCATTTCGGTCGCTGCTTTCATCATTTTGGCCATGTCGCCAAGGCCACCCAGACCTTTCAGCATAAACCGTTCTCCTTTGGCATCCTGCAGTCTTATCGTAAGGGGCCTGTTGCACCACGACAAGAGGAAGCGGTTTGGCCCCCGGCGCGGCCTGTGCCTGCGCGCGGTCGAGGTGGCAGCATCCGGGGGCAGAAACGCTGGTGATCAAATCAGAAACAGGACACATCGCGCTGCATTAAACCGTGTCCCGAACCTGCATGTAGAGAAGCGGACCGCGAGATGTTGCTGCGCCTTGCATCCATCACCGTCGCTGTGTCAGGCTTTCTGACCCCGGATCAAATTTGGCCCGCCGATCCGACGACCGACGATCCCTTGCTGTGGGGTGCAGCGCCCGGGTCGCGCGATCGTCGAACGGCAGAGCCGGATCGGGCAAACCCTGGCACGCAGGTGCTGCGGCGCCTGTCAGATCGCTGACCCTGCCTATGGGAGGCAAGAAATGACGGCAGACCGGAGATTTGCCGTGTCAGAAGACTAACGGCCCGAAAAATTCGTGCTGCGAGAGGCCGGGGTTTTGCCGATCGTGAGGGCCGCAGTTCCGGGGGGGGGGTGGACACGCGCGGTAGAGGGGCTGCATGACCCAATCGAGACTGCGGCCAGTTTACGCCGACCCGCCGGGCTCAGCCCATGGGCCTGCGAGAGATAGGGTCTGCGAATGTCTACCCCCGACGTTTTGCCCTGGCCTTGATCAGTCGTCTTCGAAAGGATCCCATTCATCCTCCACCTCGGGCAAGGCTGCAGCCACGGCAGCCGCCGTCAGTGTGGCAGGCGAACGGATGTCGGTGATCTTTGCGCCGGGAAAGGCAGCAAGCACCGCGCGTACCAGCGGATTGGCCATCGCTTCGGTTTCGGCCGCGCGCCGTCCCTCTTGCTGGCGTTCGACAATTGTCGCACCCCCGCCTTCTGACACCACGCTGACCGCCCACCGGGTGCCGGTCCA
Organism: Paracoccaceae bacterium; assembly: GCA_031400505.1. Lineage (GTDB taxonomy): Bacteria > Pseudomonadota > Alphaproteobacteria > Rhodobacterales > Rhodobacteraceae > JAIYDJ01. The sequence continues at coordinate 13,699 of JANNPZ010000032.1, forward strand.
GCCCTGCAGACGCTGACCAAGCCGGGCAGCAAGATCGGGGGCGGCCCCCGGCCCGGGTTCGAATTCGACGCGCCCCGGAGTGTAGCGGACAAGCCGCAGGTTGGCCTCGACCTCAACCAGCAGGGTCATGTCACGTTTCGCGCGGATCAGCCCGACAACGGCGTCGAACGTTGCAAGAACCGGTGCTGGTTGCACAGACAGGACCTGCCCGGACGCTGTGACCTGCCCGGACGATGTGACCTGACTGCGCTCTGCGCGGGGCAATGGGGCCGCAGACATGCCCGTGCCGATCGGAGCACCCGCCACTGCTGCTGCAGGCTGGCTGCCTTGCAGACGTTTGATCAGCGTTTCGGGGTCGGGCAGGTCGGACACATGGGTCAGCCTGATCACCACCATCTCGGCCGCCATCATTGCATTGGGCGCAAGTGCCACCTCTTCCAACGCTTTGAGCAACATCTGCCAGCTGCGCGACAACACCCGCATCGGCAGACGTTGCGCCATGTCGCGCCCCCGGTCGCGTTCATCGGGCGGGGTGGTGGGGTCGTCTGCCGCGGCAGGCGTGATCTTGATCACCGACAGCCAATGGGTGATCTCGGCCAGATCGCGCAGCACTGCTATCGGGTCGGCCCCTTCGGCATATTGCCCCGACAATTCCGCAAGCGCCCCTGCCGCATCGCCACGCATGATCATATCGAAAAGATCAAGCACCCTGCCGCGGTCGGCCAAGCCCAGCATGGCGCGGACCTGCCCCGCCGAGGTTTCGCCCACCCCCTGCCCGATCGCCTGATCAAGCAGGGACAGCGCATCGCGCACCGACCCTTCGGCGGCCCGTGCGATCAGCGCCAACGCATCGGGGGCAACCACGGCGGCCTCTTGCGCCAGGATCGACGACAGATGCGCCATCATGACCTCTGGCTCGATCCGGCGCAGGTCATAGCGCTGGCATCGCGACAGGATGGTAACGGGCACTTTCCGGATTTCAGTGGTGGCAAAGATGAACTTCACATGCGCCGGCGGCTCTTCCAGCGTTTTCAGCAAGGCGTTGAAGGCATTGGTCGACAACATGTGAACTTCGTCGATGATGTAGACCTTATAGCGCGCCGACGCCGCGCGATAATGTACCGAATCGATGATTTCGCGGATGTCGCCCACGCCGGTCCGGCTTGCCGCATCCATCTCCAGCACATCTACATGCCGTCCTTCGCTGATCGCCACGCAAGGCTCGCAAACCCCGCATGGCTGGGTGGTCGGCCCGCCCGCGCCGTCCGGACCGATGCAGTTCAACCCCTTGGCAATGATCCGTGCCGTGGTGGTTTTGCCCGTGCCCCGAATACCTGTCATTACAAAGGCTTGCGCGATCCGGTCCGAAGCAAAGGCATTCTTCAGCGTGCGCACCATCGCGTCTTGCCCGATCAGATCGGCAAAAGTCGCGGGGCGGTACTTTCGGGCCAGCACCTGATACGCCGGAACATCTGTCATCGGGTCACCTCGTTCCTTTCAGTTTATCGGCCTGACCCCAAGAGGTAAACCATCCCCGCGTCATTCATCTTGGCGGAAATATCCCGGGGGCCCGGGGGCTGGCCCCCGGTCTGGCGATCCCTGTGGGCTGGCCCCCATGTCAGGCGATACCGGGGGGGCTTGGCCCCTCGACTATCCCCAAACTGTGCTCAGTCCCGCGCAAGCGCTGCCACAGGGTCCAGTCGCGATGCCGAGCGTGCCGGCAGATAGCCGAACAGCATGCCGATCGCACTCGATGCGCCAAAGGCTGCCGCAGCTATGGCGGGGGAAAACTCCAGTGTGAACAGCGACGACACCTGTGACACCAGATACCCCGCCCCCATTGCAAGCCCAACCCCAAGCGCCCCACCGATCAGGCAAACCAGCACCGCCTCGATCAGAAACTGCGCGATGATGTCCGACCGTCGCGCTCCGACGGCAATGCGCACGCCGATTTCCCGGGTGCGCTCGGTCACAGAGACCAGCATGATGTTCATCACCCCGATCCCGCCGACCACCAGACTTATCACGGCAATCGCCGCCACAAGCAGCGACAGCGTCTGCGTCGTGCTTGTGATCGTATTGCGAATGGTGTCCGAATTGACCAGAAAGAAATCCTGCACGCCATGTCGCGACAACATCAGATCGGTGATCAATTGTTCGGCCACTTGCATGTCATAGCTGTCGGCCACCCGGACCGAGATGCTGTCAAGCGTGGTCTGCCCGGTCAGGCGCGATGCGGCGGTGGTGTAGGGCAGATAGACCCGCGGGCTGGAAGACCCCAGCCCTGATCCCGCAGGCAACACCACACCGATCACCTGCATCGGCACCCGGTCCAGCAACAGCGTCTGCCCGACCGGATCGCTGCCATCGGCAAAGAACGTGGTTTCGGCGTTGCGGTCGATCACCACCACCTGATCGCGTCGCGCCAGCGCCTCCGGCCCGAACACTGTTCCTGCCAATCGCGTGAAGGCGCCAACCGTAAAGTAGTCCCCCCCCACCCCGCGCACTTGCAGCGTCGAGGTCACGGCGCGCCGGGTCACTGGCACGGCGGTGCTGACCTCTGGCGACACAAAGCTTGCATAGGGCTGGCTTTGCAGCGCCACAGCATCGGCGGGCACCAGCGTGGTGATCGCGCCCGCCCTTCGGTCGCCAAAGCCGGTGCCCTTGCGAATTTCGATTGTAGAGGTGCCGATCGACGAGATGCTTGCAAGAACGCGTTTTTGGCTGCCGGTGCCAAGGGCCACCATCGACACCACCGACGCGATGCCGATGATGATGCCAAGCATGGTCAGAAAACTGCGCAGTTTGTGTGCGATCATCGCGCGCATCGCCATGCGGACCGCCTCGCGCAAGCGGCCCAGTGCCGCGCCGATGCCGGTGACTGCCCTCGGCAGTGTCAGGCGCGGTCCGTGTGCGCGCGCGCCCTTGCGGGTGTCGCTGATGATGCGGCCGTCCTTGATCTCGATCACCCGCCCGGCGCGGGCGGCGATGGCGGGGTCGTGCGTGACGATGATGATCGTGTGACCGCGGGCGTGCAGATCATCCAGCAGCGCCAAAAGATCTGCCCCCGATTTGCTGTCAAGCGCGCCGGTCGGCTCGTCGGCAAAGATCACCTCGCCGCCGTTGATCAGGGCCCGCGCGACCGACACGCGCTGTTGCTGTCCACCAGACAGTTCGGATGGCCGGTGGTGGATGCGGTCGGAAAGGCCCAGTTGCGCCAGGATGCGCGCGGCATCGCGGCGACGCTTGCCGCGCGCCGCGCCATTGTACACGGCGGGCATTTCGACATTCGACAGCGCGTCAAGATCGGCAAGGAGTTGATATCGCTGAAAGATGAATCCGAAATGCGCCCGTCGAAGGGCTGCCTTGCTGTTTTCGTCAATCTCGGCGACATCGCGGCCTGCAAAGTGGTAGGTGCCTGCTGACGCCGTATCAAGACAGCCCATGATGTTCATCAGCGTCGATTTTCCCGACCCCGACTGGCCGATGACGGCAACACTTTCGCCGGCGTGGATGTCCAGGCTGATCTCGTCCAGCACGGTCGTCGCCTGATCGCCTGCAAAGTAGCGTCGCGTGATGCGCCGCAAAGAGATCAACGGCTGATCCGGTACGGTGCAATCCGGGGACTGATCCGGGTTTCCGACGGTGGCCTGGGCCGACCCGTCCACCTAGAAAATCCCTCGGGATCCGCGAATGGATGCGGCGGCAGAGACCCCGGACGTGCGGTCGGCCACGACCAGATCACCCGCCACAAGCCCCGATATCACTTCGGCCGTGATGTTGTCTGACACGCCGATTGTCACGTCGCGGGTTTCGCGCGTTTCCCGCGCCGGATGCCAGACCTCGACGATATAGCGGCCGTCAGGTTGCTGGGGGCCAAGCGTAGACATCAGGACCACCGGCACGCCGGTCGCGCGGGCAAGTCTGATGCGCACCTCGGCCGTCATTCCGATGCGCAGCTTTCGGTCCGGGTTATCGACATCAAAACGCGCGATGTAGTAGATGGCTTTGTCAGTATCGACCTTGTCGGATGTCTTGATCGACGCAGGCGCGGGTTCGATGGCCAGCAGGGTCGCATCGATCGGAGTGTCGGGTTCGCCCAGCAGGGTCAGTGTCGCGGACTGTCCGGGGGCGACCCGCGTTATGTCGGCTTCCGACACATCGGCCTTGACGATCATCCGGCTCAGATCGGCGATTTTCACGATGGTTGGCGTCGAGTTCGCGGCGTTGACGGTCTGGCCTTGTGCCGTGACGACGGCAACCACCGTACCCGCCACCGGGGCTGTGATCCGGGTGCGTTCCAAGGCAAGGCGCGCAGAGGTGACGGCGATATCGGCGCGGGCCTGTTGGGCCGCCAGCGCCTTGCTGTTGGCACGTGCCACGGCAAGCGCGGTTTGGGCGGATTCCAGATCGACAGTGGACATCAGGTTCTTGGTGTTCAGTTGCAGCGCACGGTCCAACGCCAGTTCGGCTTCGCGCAGCGATGCGCCCGCGGCCACGATCTGCGCCGCAATCTGGGCAAGATCGGCTTCAGCCTGCAACACGTCGTTCTGCTGGTCCAGCGACTCGATCTGCGCGATCAGATCGCCGCGCGCGACGCTATCGCCCAGATCGACCGTCAGCGTTTCGATCAGCCCGGACACCCGTGCGCCGACCGACACCAGATTGCCCGCCTCGATCACCCCCGAGGCCAGCACAAGCCGTTCCACGTCGCCGGTTTCAACCGTCACGGTGGCGGGCGGTGTGGCAAGTTGCGTCGCTTCGGCTCGCGACCATTCCCAGTAGACATAGCCGCCGCCGATCAAGGCAAGGCTCATGACAATCCAGATGGTTTTCAACGCGGCGTCCTTTGTCGGTGTGTACTGTTATACGCCGGAAGCGCCGGTTCTGTCGCGCGCTGGCTACACAGTTGCGTGACTGACAGGGAGGGGTGAGAGGCTGACAACGACCCAAGCGGGGCTCGTTACGGCTGCTTCCTTCCGGACCTGACCGGGTTGGCGAGGCGCTTACCCGCGCCAACCTCTCACGCGTTACATAGGCGCGGCTGGCGGGATTCGCAAGCCTGCGCCAAACAGGCTTTGCGCAAGACGGCGCAGCACGGCCGAATCGCGACGTGCGCGTGCCAGCGTCCAGCCGCCTTCGATGGCGATCAGCAAGGTTTCGGCGCGGGCGGTGGCGTCAGCTTCGGACAGGCCCTGACGCTGCGCGTGGTGCGCAAGATGCGCAGCAAGGCGGTCAAAGGTCGCTTCGGCATGGGCCCGGAAGGATTCGCTTTCCGGGCCATCGAACAGCAGTGCCGAGATCGGGCAGGTAGCTGCCGTCGTTTGAAGATCAAAGAGCTTAGCCAGCTTGTAGCACAGTGTGGTGGCGCCGGTGGCAAAGTCGGGCGCGGGGACAAAGGCGTCATCCATGATCTGGATGATCTGTGTGGCCGTCCAGTCGGCAGCCGCCCGTGCAAGGTCGGACTTGCCATCCGGGAAGTGGTGGTAAAGCGATCCTTTGGGCACCTGTGCGGTTGCCAGCACTTCGGACAAGCCGGTGGCGTGATAGCCCTTTTGCCGAAACAGCAGGGCTGCAACGGCAATCAGGCGGTTCTTGGTCGATCGGTCGGACTGCATCATGGGCCGAGTATAGGGGGTCGGACGTCGTGCGGAAAGACTAGACCGAACGGTCTATTCATGAATTTAGACCGCTCGGTCCAATCAGAGGCAGAGATGACGATCATGGCAACAGAATGCTGGCCGGTCCTGGCGGGAAAAGAGGATCATCGCTTTGGGTCGGGTTTGACGGGTCAGTTGTTTCGCCCGGCGGGGCAGCCAAAGGCCGCAGTGGTTCTGCATGGCGCGGTCGGAGTGCCGATGGGGTTCTATCGCGGTTTCGCGGCCTGGCTTTCGGATCAGGGCTATGCCTGTCTGATCTATGACTATCGCGACTTCGGGGCCTCGGTGCGCAAATCGGCAAGCTTGTCGCCCGCGCGGCTGTCGGATTGGGGAATCTCGGATCAGTCATCGGCGCTGGCCTGTCTGCGTGCTGCCGTGCCCGACACGCCGGTTTGGGTCATCGGGCATTCGCTGGGTGGCATGATGTTGGGATTTCATCCCGGCATGGCGGGTGTCGCGCGGGTGATCACGCTTTGCAGCGGACTGGTGCATTTGTCGGATCACCCGTGGCCGTACCGCGCATTGGCTGCCTTCTTTTGGACCGGCATTGCCGCGCTTGTGGCCGCTGTTGGGTATCTTCCGGGCCGTCTGGTGGGGTTTGGCAGCGACCTGCCCGCCGGGGTCTATTGGCAGTGGCGGCGCTGGTGCCTGCGGCGTGGCAGCTTTCTGGCCGAAGTGGGCAACGTGTTGCCGATGCCCGACCCTGGTGCGGTCAAGTGCCCGATGACGGTGATCGCCGTGTCGGACGACCAGATGGTGCCGCCAAGTGCCGTGTGGCGCCTGATGGCCCTGCACTGCGCCGCGACCTTGCGCCAGCGGGTCCTGCGGCCAAAGGATTTCGGCCTTGACGGGATCGGGCATCTCAATGCTTTCGCGCGGCGAAATTCGGTGGTCTGGCCGCAGATCATCGCCTAGGCTCGCGCAAATCCCAACCGGAGCGTCCCCCATGCACCGTCTTACCCGCATCGACTGGCCTGATTTCGGCATGCCGGATTTGCCACCAGAGATGACGCTTGCCCAGGCCCGCGCGCGCCTGGGTCTGGTGCGGGCCGCGATGACGGATCGCGGGCAGGCGGCGCTGGTGATCTATGGCGACCGCGAACATGCGGCGAACCTGCAGTGGCTGACCGGTTTTGATCCGCGGTTTGAAGAAGCTGTCATGGTGGTGACAGCGCGGGACGCGCTGCTGCTGGCCGGAAATGAATGCCTGCCCTATACCGGCATCTCGCCTTTGGTCACGGCCGGCGATGTGCGGGTGGGCCTGTGCGCAAGCCTGTCTTTGCCGTCGCAACCGCGACCCGGGCGGCGTCTGGCGGATTGGCTGGCCGATGCGGTGCCGGCCGGGGCAGCCGTGGGCATGGTCGGCTGGAAGTGGTTCGGGCCGGCCGAGGTGGATGACCCGTCGCAGGCCTTGTCCGTGCCGTCTTTCCTGGCCGATCCGGTGCGGGCGATCGCGGGATCGGTGGTCGATGCGACCGACCTTTTCATGCATCCGTCGCACGGGGTACGGGCACGGGTTGACGTGGCCGATATTGCACGGCTGGAGTTTGCCAACCAGATGGCGGCCAAGGCACTGACCCGCATGGTGTTTGCCTTGCGCGAAGGGATGACGGATTTCGACGCCGTTCAGGCGGCGGCGGTCGGCGGTTTGCCTTTGGGGTGCCATTTGACCTTTGCCACGGGTGCGCGGGCCGATCAGGGGCTGTCAGGGCCAACCGGGCAGATCTTGCGGCTGGGCCTGCCGATTTCGTTCAACATCGGTCACTGGGGCAGCAACATCTGCCGATCTGCCTGGGTCGCCTCGGGTCCGGAAGACCTGCCGCTCGCGGCGCGCGCCTATCTGGGTGTTTTCGCCGGGCCATATGTCGCCGCGATGTCAAATTGGTGCGCGCTGATGCGCCCTGGCGTGGCGGGTGGCGAGGTTTGGGCAGCGATGCAGGCGTCATTGCCGCATGACATGTTTGGTTTGTTCCTGAACCCCGGCCACCTGATCGGGTTGGATGAATGGATGTCTTCACCAATCTATGAAGGGTCGGCCGAGGTGATCGCCAGTGGCATGGCGATGCAGATGGACGTGATACCGGCGCACCCGGTCTACGGCTCTGCCCGGATGGAGGACGGCTATGTGATTGCCGATGAAGCATTGCGGGCAGAACTCGTGGCGCAGTTCCCCGCAGTGGCGGCGCGCTGTGCCGCACGGGCAGATTTCATGCGCGGTGTGATCGGGATGGATGTGCCCGATTGCTTGCTGCCCCTCTCCGACACGTGCGGGATCGTGGCACCCTGGATACTGGACCCCGGGCAGGTGATCGCGCTTTAGGGTTTGCGCTACAAGTGCAGGCGAAACCGAAAGAAGCCGTCGGTCTGCATACCGACCGGCTCGAGCGCGGTGTCAGCAAGATCGGTGGCGAACAGGGCAGCGGCAGGTGCGGTGTCAAACAGCACTGTCGTGCCCGGCATTGGCATGAAGTGCCAGTTTGCCGGACCCGGCGCTGCGATGCCGCCTTGATCCAGGATGTTGTCGAGCAACACATCAGAGTTCAGCCGACCCGAGGCATAGATCACGCGCTGTGGTTCAGCCCCGGTGAATTTGCCTGATCCGCCCGTGCGATAGCTGTTGGTCGCCATCACGAATTGCGCATCGGCGGCGATCAGAGCGCCGTTGTGGCACAGGTCCTTGATCCGGTGTGATGCAGGATTTTGCATGGCACCCTCTGAGCTGTGGCGGGGCGGTTGCGTAAGATCGATGCGGTAGCTGACGCCATCGATGCAGTCAAAGTTGAAGCTGGGAAACGCAGGATTGATCAAGGTCTGATCGGCAAGACCCGGCTTGATCTGAAAAAAGATGCTGCAACTCTGCTCCAGCCAATCGGCCAGTTCCGCCCCCGAGATTTGCACCGCTGTCAGCGTATTGGGGTGCTGGTACAAATCCGAGATATGCCGCATTGCAAGATCGCCGACCGCGACAAAGGTATAGTTGTCGGGGCCGCCGCGCCCTCCTGCACGAAACGGGGCCGCTGCCGAAAGGATCGGCAACCCGGCGCGGGAGGTTCCTGCCATCGCCCGCGCAACATGCGCGGTTTGGGCCCGCGCCACGGTGCGCACGGATGGACAGGCGCTGATCAACGCGAAATAGCTGTGCAGGGGGGCCGCATTGTGACCGATGCGTTTGCGCGCCCAAGTCAGCGTATCGGCATGGCTTTGGGCCGCAATGGCAACGATTGCCGGGTCACATGGCACAAGCGCTGTGACGCGACCGTCCGCTGTGCGCTGCGAGATCGGCCGCAGTTCGTTGTGGGTATGCAGGATGCGCCAGCCCGCTGCGTCGCGGGTCAGCGTCAGGTCGATCACCCCAAGGTGCGATCCGAAAAAGCCGGGCATCACCGCAGGCTTGCCCGCCAGTTTCGTGCCAGCTGAGCCGGCGGCCGGGAAGGTCTGGTGGGTATGCCCGGCAACCACGACATCGACACCGGGCAGCGCTGCAATCGCGGTGCTGGCATTTTCCATTTCAGGGCAAGGAATGGCGTCGCCGATGCCGGAATGGCATAGGGCGATCACCAGATCCGCCCCAGCCGCGCGCAGCAGGGGCAAAGTCCTGACGGCGGCGGTGACGATATCTGTGGTGGCGATGCGGCCTGCCACGTGCTGATGGTCCCATTTCACCAATTGCGGCGGTGCAAACCCCATGATCCCGATCCGCAAGGGATGCAGCGCGCCGTCGATAGAGATTTGACGGGTCAGCAGGACGAAGGGTGGCACAATCGGGCCGCAGTCGGGCAAGGCAAAGATGTTGGCCGAGACCACGGGAAAGGCAAGATCGTTCAAAGCGCGGTTCAGAAACGGCAGGCCGTGGCTGAATTCGTGGTTGCCAAGCGTCGCCGCATCAAACCCCAGCGCATTCATCGCCGCGATCATCGGATGCAGGGCCTGCATGCCTTTGGCCGCCACCAGGTCGCTCATGGGACTGCCCTGAATGAAGTCACCGTTGTCCAGCAGCAGGCAATCGCTGATTTCGGCCCTTGCGCGCGCAATCAGCGTGGCAACCCGCGACAGACCGCGGGACGCGCAGGGCAAGTCGGCCAGATAATCCCACGGCATGATCTGACTGTGCAAGTCAGAGGTTGCCAGCAGGCGCAGCGTCACGGTGGCGTTTGCTTTGGGCGATGCCATCATCGCTGCGAACCAGCGCGTCGGACACGGCAAAGCCGCAGCGTCGTTCGTAGTGTCACTTCCGGCCCGCCTCGCGCATTCCTTTTGACGTGGTTTGTTTCGCCAGCTTTCCATTTTGCACCGGTGGTTGAAAGGGCAATGTGGCGCTTTTCATCTTAGGGTTGCAAAAATGCCAGAGGCTGTTGCGCCTTTGCCATGGCCTCATTGGTTTGCCATGCCGGGGCGGGCGTGGCATGGGTTGGGCCTGCGGTGGACCGATCGGCAGTGGAGGAATCTGATGAAAATTGCGGAAACGGTGACGTTTGGCGGGTCCGGGCTGGATCGCGCGGCGCAGTTGCGCGGGGATGCAGGCCGCATGGATCAGCTCGCGGCGGCGGGTCGGGTTCTGGCCGTCTGGCGCGGCAAGCCTGCGATCATGACCGAGGGCGCCTTGGCCTGGCTGAACCGGGATCATCCGGTGCTGACTGCGGGACAACCGCCGGTTTTTCTGGGGTTGCAGGACGGCATCGGGGTTTTCGCACAGGATATTTCTGGCTGGGAGCCGGATCTTGCGGTGCAATCGACCGGGTTCTTCGATCCGGCCGTGCAATTGCACCCGGAAATGCCGGAAGGTTCCGCATTTCAGGACCTGCGGTCGGTGATGACTGCGTTGACCCCGCGTGAGGCAGAGCTGGCAGCGACCGCGCGCGCGCTATGCGACTGGCATGGGCGGCACGGGTTCTGCGCTGCATGTGGCGCGCGCACCGAGGCCCAGCAGGCAGGCTGGCAAAGGGGGTGCCCGGTTTGCGAGACCAAGCATTTTCCGCGGACCGATCCGGTGGTGATCATGCTGGTCACGCGGGCCAACGCGGTCTTGCTGGGACGCAGCCCCGGGTGGCCCGAGGGGATGTTTTCGCTGCTGGCGGGCTTTGTCGAACCGGGCGAGACGGTCGAAGCCGCCGTGCGCCGCGAGGTGTTCGAGGAATCGGGGATCCGCGTCGGGGCGGTCCGCTATCTGGCCAGTCAACCGTGGCCGTTTCCGGCGTCGCTGATGCTGGGTTGCGCGGCAGAGGCGGTCAGCGAAGAGATCACGCTGGATCCCCTGGAACTGGAAGAAGCCCTGTGGGTCAGCCGCGAGGATATGGTCACGGTGCTGTCGGGCAGCCATCCGCGCCTGCGCCCGCCACGCCGTGGCGCGATTGCCGAGTTTCTGATCCGCAATTGGCTTGCAGATCAGCTTGATTGACCGGAAAACTCCGATCAGTTGGCAAAGGCGCACATCGCGTGCGTGCAGACCGACTGCGGGAGACGCGCGATGAAGATGAAGGCAAAGCAGGATGTGGATGCACCGGTCGCGTTTGTCTACATGGCCTTGACCGATTTCGACGGATGGGAACGCCATGCGATGCGGCGCGGCGCAGACGTGAACCGCACCGACAAGCTGCGGCAACCCGGACCCGGGATGACGTGGCTTGCCAGATTTGCATATGGCGGCAAAGAGCGCACGACCTCTGTTCGGGTAGACGCGATGGATGCACCGGTTCATCTGGCGATGGCGGTGTTTTCGCCAGTGGTTGAAGGCCAGTGCAAACTTGATCTGCTGGAGATGGCAAGCAAACGCACGCGCGTACATTTTGACATCGACATCAAACCCAAAAGCATTACCGCGCGGTTGTATGTACAGACGTTGAGGCTGGCCAAGGGGCGGGTCGAGCGTGCATTGCAAAAACGCACGGCAAGCCTGGCTGCCGAAATTGAAGACCGCTATCGCCGCGAGACGGCCTAGCATCACCGCGCCCCAGGCAAGGCAGCGGCTGCGTCAAGGTCCGGCACCAGTATCCGGCTTGTGGTGCCTGCCCACCCGCAATGCCCTACGCGCGGCGCGGGTCGGCCGGATAGACCCCGATTATGTCATTCTGAGATGTAAAAAAGCGCAGCTCCTCCAGTGCGTTGCGCACCGGTTCGTCGTCAGGGTGACCTTCGATGTCGGCATAGAATTCGGTCGCGGTAAACGACCCGCCAACCATGTAGCTTTCCAGCTTGGTCATGTTGACGCCATTCGTCGCAAATCCGCCCATCGCCTTGTAAAGTGCCGCAGGTATGTTGCGGACGCGGAAAGTAAGGGTTGTCATCATCCGCGCGGCGCGCCGGGATGCGTCGGGCACCGGCGACATCACCAGAAATCGGGTCGTGTTGTTCGACTGATCCTCGATCTGGCGGGCAAGGACGTTCAGCCCGTAAATCTCGCCAGCGAGTTCCGAGGCCAGGGCACAAAGGCTCGGATTGCCGCGTTCGGCCACGATCCTGGCGGAGCCCGCAGTATCTGCCCCGGCCAATGCGCGAAGATTGTGCATTTTCAGAAAGTCGCGGCATTGGCCCAGCAACACCGTATGGCTCATCGCCTGGGTGATCGTGCCCAAAGAAGCGCCGGGCAAGGCCAAGAGCGCGATATGCACGCGCACGAAAGCCTCGTCGATGATGTGCAGCCCCGATCCGGGCAGCAACGAATGGATGTCGGCCACCCGGCCATAGGTCGAGTTTTCCACCGGAAGCATCGCAAGGTCGGCCTGACCCGTTCGGACTGTCTCGATGGCATCTTCAAAGGTACGGCAGGGCAAGGCATCAAAGGAGGGGCGGGCCTTGCGGCACGCTTCGTGCGAGTAGGCACCCAACTCTCCTTGAAATGCGATGCGGCCGGTCATTTGCAAAACTCCGTCGATTTGGCCCGAACAGGGGCGTTTCGCCGCGCTAGTACACCTTGAAAGGCACGGGGTGAAGCGGGTACAACGGCGCTGCAGATGCGCAAACGCAGAGGGTGCCCGATGTTCGATACGATGACCTTGACCAAAGTAACCGGTTCCGTGTGCGGCGCCTTGCTGGTCTATCTGCTCGGAGCATGGGCTGGCGACGCGTTGTACCATGTCGGAGGCGAGGCGCACGGCGAAGAACATGCCCAGGCTTACGTGATCGAGGTGGCAGGGGCCGAGGCCTCTGAAGAAACCGCAGCCGAAGAAGGCCCGGCCTTTGACGTTGTTTTCGCGTCCGCTGATGCAGGTGCCGGCGAAAAGGTCTTTGGCAAGTGCAAAGCATGCCACAAGGTCGATGGCAGCGACGGGACGGGCCCCCATCTGAATGGGGTGGTGAATCGCGCCAAGGGGGGGGTTGGCGGCTTTGGTTACTCTGACGCCATGCTGCAGCTTGCGTCCGACAGTTGGACCCCGGAAAACTTGAACGGCTTTCTTGAAAACCCCAAGGGATATCTGCCGGGCACGAAAATGGCCTTTGCCGGTCTGGGCAAAATCGAAGATCGCGCCAACCTGATTGCCTATCTTGCATCCTTGAACTGATCCGATCGGGCCTTTGCCCAATCCGCCGCTTGACGGAAAGGTGACTGCCTTTCGTCGCGGACGAATTATCGCCGCGCGCAAACCGTAGTCGCGCGCATGCTTCACAGAATCGCAACTTGTGAGCCATGTAAATTGTGCTTTAGGGTGCGTTAACCCTGATGCGGGATAACTGCATCGCAAGTGGAGGTGGGCATGGGCAAACGGGCGGTCGGGCGGGCAACGGTACGGCAGGGCTTCGGCCGCTGGCTTTGGACCGGGGCGCTGATCGTGGGTTTGACACTTGCGGCGGGGCTGGCGCGGGCACAGGAGTTGATTGTCGCCCATGGCATTTCTACCTTTGGCGAGTTGAAGTACTCTGCCGATTTTCCCCATCTCGACTACGTGAACCCCGATGCACCCAAAGGTGGCGAAATCGCCGTTTGGGCACCTGGCAGTTTTGACTCGATGAACGCCTATTCGGTCAAAGGTCGAGCAGCGGCGTTGGCGTCTGCCGCGTATGAAAGCATCCTGACCGGGGTATCGGACGAGATCGGTTCGGCCTATTGCCTGCTGTGCAGCACGATGGAATACCCCGCCGACCGGTCCTACGTCATCTTCAATCTGCGTCCCGAAGCGCGGTTTTCGGATGGTTCTCCCTTGACGGCGGACGATGTGATTTTCAGCTATGAAACGTTTCTGGCCAAGGGGCTAACCGATTTCCGCACGGTATTCGCCCAACAGGTTGAAAGCGCCGTGGCATTGGGGCCGCATCAGGTGAAGTTCACGTTCCGGGCAGGGGTTCCGACCCGCGATCTGCCGCAAGATGTCGGTGGCCTGCCGGTTTTGTCGAAGGCGCATTACGAGGCGAACGAGCTGGACCTTGAAGAACAAAGCATGACGCCGTTTCTGGGCTCAGCGCCTTATGTGCTGGAAAAGGCCGAAGGCGGCACATCGGTCGCATACCGGCGCAATCCGGACTATTGGGGTCGCGACCTGCCGATCAATAAGGGCACCTCGAATTTCGACCGCATCCGGATCGAGTATTTCGGCGACAGCGCAGTGGCCTTCGAAGGCTTCAAGGGGGGGGCCTACACCTTTCGCAATGAGAATTCGGCACGGGTCTGGGCCACGCAATATGATTTTCCCGCACTGGGGAAAGGGCATGTCGTGAAGGCGGAACTGCCCTCGGGCACCAAGGCAAGCGGGCAGGCGTTTCTCTTCAACCTGCGGCGCGAAAAGTTCCAAGACCCGCGGGTTCGCGAAGCGGTTTCCCTGATGTTCAATTTTGAATGGTCGAACGAAACCCTGTTTTACGGGCAATATGCGCGCGTCAACTCGGTTTGGGAAAATTCATGGCTGGCGGCGGTGGGTGCGCCTGCGCCCGAAGAGGTGGCGCTGTTGCAGCCCCTTGTCGATCAGGGGGTCTTGCCCGCCAGCATTCTGACTGACGAGGCGGTGATGGCGCCCGGATCAGGCACCACCCAGTTGGACCGCAAGAACCTGCGACGCGCTTCGGCGCTGCTTGACGAGGCGGGATGGCTGCCCGGCTCTGACGGTGTCCGGCGCAATGCGGCAGGGGAGCCTTTGGTTGTGGCGATACTGAACGACGACCCGTCTTTTGACCGGGTGATCAATCCCTATGTCGAAAACCTGAAATCCCTGGGCATCGAGGCGCGCATGGAATTCATCGATCAGGCCCAGATGGAGGCGCGGACCCGCCCGCCGAGCTATGACTTCGACATGATCACGGGCAATGCGCGGTCGGGCTATATTTCAGGGTCAGAGTTGCAGCAGTACTACGGGTCGCAAACGGCAGATGTGTCTGCGTTCAACGTGATGGGCCTGAAATCGCCAGCCGTTGACCGGATGGTCGAAGTGGTGACGGCGGCCAAGTCGAATGACGAACTGACAGTTGCAACCCGGGCACTGGACCGCGTGCTGCGCGCCGAACGGTTCTGGGTGCCGCAATGGTTCAAGGGCACGCATACGGTTGCCTATTATGACATGTACGAACACCCCGCCAACCTGCCCCCCTATGCGCTGGGAGAACTGGGTTTCTGGTGGTTCAACGCGGACAAAGCGGCGGCGCTGAAGGCCGCAGGCGCGCTGCGCTGATGGTCTGAGGGGATGGGTGCCTATATCCTTCGCAGGTTGCTGCTGGTCATTCCGACATTGTTCGGGATCATGGTGGTCAATTTTGCCTTGACGCAATTGGTCCCCGGCGGCCCGTTGGACCAGATCGAGGCCCGCTTGCAGGGCGACGGCGATTCGATTGCCGCCGTGACCGGTGGCAGTGGCGCGGACGCAGCCGCAGGAGAGGATGGCAGTCAGGGGTCCTATGTCGGCGCGCGCGGGCTGCCGCCGGACTTTCGTGCAAAGCTTGAAGTCGAGTTCGGATTTGCGCGTTTCATTTGCGAACCCGGCTTTGCCGGCAAGCCGTCGATCGACGCGCCCGAATGTCGCAAAGAGGCGATCGCTGCGACCGAGCGGTTCTTCATCATGATGGGCAAGTTTCTGACGCTTGACTTTGGCACCAGCTATTTCCAGTCGAAAAGTGTGCTGGAACTGGTGATCGAAAAGATGCCGGTGTCGATCACGCTGGGCCTGTGGTCGACGCTGATCGCCTATGCCATTTCGATTCCGCTCGGGATCCGCAAGGCAATGCGGGAGGGATCAAGCTTTGACAACTGGACCAGCGGCGTGATCATCGCGGCCTATGCGATCCCGGGATTCCTGTTCGCGATCCTGTTGCTGGTCCTGTTTGCCGGCGGTTCGTACTTGCAGATTTTCCCGCTGCGAGGTTTGGCGTCGGACAATTGGGAGGAGTTGTCGGCGCTGGGCAAGGTCGGCGATTATCTGTGGCACATCACGTTGCCGGTGCTGGCATCGACCATTTCGTCATTTGCAACCCTGACTTTGCTGACGAAGAACAGCTTTCTGGACGAGATCAAGAAGCAGTATGTGATGACCGCGCGGGCCAAGGGGCTGACCGAACGACGGGTCTTGTATGGTCACGTGTTTCGCAATGCGATGCTGATCGTGATTGCCGGTTTTCCGGGGTTGTTCGTGTCGGTGTTTTTCGGCGGAAGCCTGATCATCGAAACGGTTTTCACGCTCGACGGGTTGGGACAGCTTGGCTATCGCTCGGCCGTTGAGCGGGATTTTCCGGTGATTTTCGGCACGCTGTTTGCCTTCGGGCTGATCGGTCTGGTGGTCGGGATCCTGTCGGATCTGATGTATGTCTGGGTCGATCCGCGCATCGATTTCAACCGGAGGGGATGATGGCGCTTTCCCCGTTGAACCAGCGGCGCTGGCGGAATTTCAAGGCGAACAAGCGGGCATTCTGGTCGCTGTGGATTTTTGGCGTGCTGTTCGGGTTGTCGCTGTTTGCCGAACTTCTGGCTAACGACAAGCCTCTGCTGGTCAGCTATCGCGGCGAATGGCGGATGCCCTTCGTGCAGTTCTACTCCGAGGTTGATTTCGGCGGCGATCTGCGCACCGAAGCCAGCTACCGGTCGGTCGAGGTGAAGTGTCTGATCAAGACCGGCGGGATGATCGAGTGCTATGACACCCCCGACACCCTGATTGAGGCGGCCGATCTGGGGCGGCTAGAGGGGCCGGACGCCCATCCCGGCTGGATGGTCTGGGCGCCGATCCCCTACAGCTATGCGACGATTGCCGATCTGGGCGGCAGGGCGGCCCCGTCGCCGCCCGATGCCGATCATTGGTTCGGGACCGATGACACCGCGCGGGATGTGCTGGCGCGGGTGATCTATGGCGTGCGGCTGTCGGTGACCTTTGCGCTGATCGTGACATTCGCGACGACGGTGCTGGGGGTGCTTGCGGGGGCGGTACAGGGGTATTTCGGGGGTCTGACCGACCTGATCTTTCAGCGTGTGCTGGAAATCTGGGGGTCCACGCCGTCGCTTTATGTCATCATCATTGTCGGCGCGGTGTGGGAAAAGGGGTTCTGGCTGCTGGTCGGGCTGATGGTGCTGTTCGGCTGGACCGGGTTGGTTGGCCTCGTGCGGGCCGAGTTCCTGCGGGCGCGGAATTTCGAATATGTGCGGGCGGCGCGGGCGTTGGGGGTGCCCGACCGGGTGATCATCTTCCGCCATGTGCTGCCGAATGCCCTGGTGGCGACGCTGACCATGCTGCCGTTTGTGGTGGCGGGGACAATCGGGTCGCTCGCGGCGCTGGATTATCTGGGCTACGGATTGCCCGCGAGTTTGCCGTCGCTGGGGCAACTTACCCGGCTGGCCAAGGAAAACCTGCAGGTGCCAAGCCTGGCCTTCATCGCGTTTTTCACCTTTGCGATCATGCTTTCGCTGCTGGTGTTCATCTTTGAAGGCGTGCGCGACGCGTTCGATCCGCGAAAGACCTTCCAATGAACGTGCTGGAGGTGGCGGGGCTGAATGTGCGGTTCCGGCAGGATGGTCGGGTGATCCATGCGGTGCGTGATGTCAGTTTTACGGTTGGCAAAGGCGAGACAGTCGCGCTGGTTGGGGAAAGCGGGTCAGGCAAGTCGGTCACGGCGTTGTCCACTGTGGGGTTGTTGCCGGAATCTGCGCAGGTCGATGGGTCGGTGACCTATCTTGGTGCGCAGATGGTGGGCGCGTCGGAACCCGAATTGCGGCGGGTACGGGGCAATGACATCAGTTTCATCTTTCAGGAACCGATGACCAGCTTGAACCCCTTGCACACCATTGAAAAGCAATTGGGCGAAAGTCTGGCGCTGCATCAAGGGCTTGGCGGAGAGGCGTCGCGGGCGCGGATCGTGGACCTGCTGCACAAGGTCGGGATTGCCGAAGCGGAAAGCAGGCTGGGTGCCTATCCGCATCAGCTGTCGGGTGGGCAGCGGCAGCGGGTCATGATCGCTATGGCGCTGGCGAACGGGCCGGAACTGCTGATCGCGGACGAGCCGACCACCGCGCTCGACGTGACGATACAGGCGCAGATCCTTGACCTCTTGGCGGACCTCAAGGCGCGCGAAGGGTTGAGCCTGTTGTTCATCACCCATGATCTGGGGATCGTGCGGCGGATTGCGGACCGGGTCTGCGTGATGCAGGGCGGTCAGATCGTCGAACAGGGTGTGACGGCAGAGATTTTTGCCAATCCGCAGCATCCCTACACGCAAAAACTGCTGGCGGCAGAACCGAAAGGGCGGCCTGAACCGCTGCCGCACGATGCGCCAGAAGTGTTGGCCACCAACCATTTGCGCGTTTGGTTTCCGATTCAGGCCGGGCTCATGCGGCGGCATGTGGGTGATGTGAAGGCGGTCAATGACGCCACGCTCAGCGTGCGTGCGGGCGAAACACTCGGGATTGTCGGGGAATCGGGATCGGGCAAGACGACACTCGCGCTGGCCGTCTTGCGGTTGCTGGACGCCAAGGGGGGCGTGCGGTTTCTGGGGCGTGACATTGCAGGCCTGCGGGGTGCTGGGTTGCGGGCATTGCGCCGCGACATGCAAGTGGTGTTTCAGGACCCGTTCGGCAGCCTTTCGCCCCGGATGACGGCCGAACAGATCATCGCCGAGGGTCTTGGCGTGCACGGCGTCGATCCGGGGCGCAACCGCCGCGAAATGGTGGCCGAAATCATGGCAGAGGTCGGCCTCGACCCCGCTACGATGCCGCGCTATCCGCATGAATTCTCGGGCGGGCAGCGGCAAAGGATTGCCATCGCGCGCGCCATGATCCTGCGGCCCAAGCTGGTGGTGCTGGACGAGCCTACCAGCGCGCTCGACATGACGGTGCAGGTGCAGATCGTGGATCTCTTGCGCGATTTGCAGCGCAAATGGGGGCTGGCCTATCTGTTCATCAGCCACGATCTGCGGGTGGTGCGGGCGCTTGCGCACAAGGTCATGGTCATGCAGCGTGGTGATGTGGTCGAAGCGGGCCCGAGTGGGCAGGTGTTTGCCGATCCGCAGCACCCCTATACGCGGGCACTGCTGGCGGCGGCGTTTGGCAATCAGGCGTGAAAATCCTGTTCGTGCACCAGAATTTTCCGGGCCAGTTCTTGCATCTGGCACCGGCACTGATGGCGCGCGGGCATGACTGTCTGGCGATGACCGACAGGTCCAATCGACGGCCTTCAAGCATCCCCGTGGTGAACTACGACCATACACCGCAAGCAATCGACGCGGCGGCGGCGCGCCTGGGGCGCAACTACACCGGCATGAGCGACCGGGGCGTCACGGTGGCGCGGGCGGCTCTGCGATTGCGTCAGAACGACGGCTATGTGCCTGATATGATTGTCGGCCATTCCGGCTGGGGTGAGACGCTTTTCTTGAAAGAAGTATGGCCCGAGGCCAAATTGCTGATCTATGCCGAGTTCTATTATCGCGGGCGCGGGGCGGATGTGGGGTTTGACCCAGAGTTCAACCCCGCCAGTTTCGATCAGGTGATGATTGCCCAAGGCCGCACCACGCATCTGGGCCAGGCGTTGCTTCATGCCGATGCCGGGGTTTCGCCGACCGAGTGGCAAGCCTCGACCTATCCACAGCCATTGCGACGCATGATCGACGTCATCCATGACGGGATCGATACCAGATCGGTGCACCCGGATGCGGCGGCCATTCTATCCCTGCCGGACGGCAAGGTTTTGCGAGCGGGCGACGAGGTTCTGACCTTTGTTAACCGCAATCTTGAGCCCTACCGGGGTTATCACATCTTCATGCGGGCGCTGCCGGCGGTTCTGGCGGCGCGGCCCGGGGCCGAAGTGGTGATCGTGGGGGGCAACGAGGTTTCCTACGGGGCGGCGCCCAAGGGGCAGAAGGGCTGGAAGGACCAGATATTGGCCGAGGTGGCGGGGCAGTTGGACCTGAACCGTGTGCATTTCATGGGCAAGGTGCCCTATCCGGTGTTCAAGCAGGTGCTGCAAGTCAGCCGGGCGCATGCCTATCTGACCTATCCGTTCGTGCTGTCCTGGTCGATGCTGGAGGCGATGGCGGCGGGGTGTCATGTGGTGGGGTCGGCCACGGCTCCGGTGCGCGAAGTGCTGCAGGACGGGGTGAATGGCAGTCTGGTCGATTTCTTTGATGTGCCGGGCTGGTCGGCGGCCCTGACGCGCGCGCTGGCTGAACCTGCGTGGTTTGATGGGCTGCGGGTGGCGGCGCGGAAAACCGCACAGGACCGCTATGATCTGCGGTCAGTGTGCCTGCCGCGCATGATCGGGCTGGTGGAACGGTTGGTTGCGTAGTGGGCGCTACACCGCAGCCGAGTGTTTGGCCTTCGAGTGATCGTAGGTGTCAAATTGGCGCGCAACCATCCGCGCCAGCGGGCGCCCTTGCGGCAGGATGGTCAGGCCCCGCGCATCACAACGCACGAGGCCGTCATACTCGGCAGCGACCCCGGAAAACAGGGCATCGAGCGCAGCAGCGGCGATCGGGAAATCCCGCAGAATCTCGGCGCGGCTGACGTGGAAATCACAGAGCAACGCCTCGATGATCCGGGCGCGCATGGTATCTTCGCCGGCAAAGACATGGCCGCGATGGGTGGCGAGGCGCCCCGCGCGCACGGCGGTTGTGTATTCGGCGGTTCCGCTGACATTCTGGGCAAAACCCTGGGGAAAGCGCGAGATCGACGAGGCACCAAGCCCGATCAGCACCGGGGCAGTGTCGTCAGTGTAGCCCTGAAAGTTGCGGCGCAGTGTGCCTGCGCGGGCGGACATGGCCATGCCATCGGTGGGCAGGGCGAAATGGTCGATCCCGATCGCGTCATAGCCATGGGCGGTGAAAAGATCGGTCGCAGCCTGGAACAGCGCGAGCCGGTCCTGTGCGGATGGCAGGTCGCCCGACGGGATCATCTGCTGACGGCGGCTCATCCACGGCACATGGGCATAGCCGTAAAGTGCCACGCGGTCAGGGGTCAGCGACAGCAGCTTCTGGACCGATAAGGCCAGGCGGGCCGGGGTTTGTTTGGGCAGGCCGAACAGGATGTCGGCGTTCAGGCTGGTGATGCCACGGTCACGAATCATGTCGGCGACCTGCCGGGTCAGGTCATAACTTTGCATCCGCCCGATAATGGCTTGAATCTCGGGATCAAAGTCCTGAACCCCGATGGAGGCGCGGTTCATGCCCGATGCCACCAGCGCATCAAGCCGGGCGGTGTCGATTTCATTCGGGTCGATCTCGACCGAAAACTCTGCGCGCGGTGCCATCGGTATGGCGTCAAATACGGTGGCAGCAAGCCTGCGGATCGCGTCCTCGGGCAGCAAGGTTGGCGTGCCACCGCCCCAATGAAGCCGGGAAAGCCGCACGCCCTGCGGCAAATGTGCCTTCAGCAAGGCGATTTCGGCCTGCAAAGTCTTGACGTAGGACAGAACCGGCGTGTCGGACGTGGTGCCTTGGGTGCGACAAGCGCAGAACCAGCACAGCCGACGGCAGAACGGAACATGCAGGTAAAGCGATACTTCGCTGCCGGTTGGGATCGCCTCGATCCACTCGGCAACCTGCGCCGGTTTGTCCATCTGTGCAAAGTGCGGCGCCGTCGGATAGCTGGTATAGCGCGGCACACGGGCATCAAAGAGACCCAGCCGGGTGAGTTGTGTATGTACTGTCATTCTATTAGATTTGTGCGAACGGTGTCGGATCGCCTTGACACAGATCAAACGGATCGGGCCACGATGGCACAACTTTCTCCTCCGAACGACATGCGACAGTGCGGCGAATGTCCGATCCGCCACAGGGCGGTTTGCGCGCGCTGCGATGCGGACGAGTTGGCCGTTCTGGACCAGATGAAGTATTATCGCAGCTTCGAGGCGGGGCAGACGGTGATCTGGTCTGGCGACCGGATGGATTTTGTGGCGTCGGTGGTGACCGGCATCGCCAAGCTGACCCAGACGATGGAAGACGGGCGGCGGCAGATGGTGGGGCTGTTGATGCCATCGGATTTCGTCGGGCGGCCGGGGCGGCAGGTGGCGGCCTATGACGTCACGGCGGTCAATGATGTGGTGATGTGCTGTTTCCGCAAGAAGCCTTTCGAAGACCTGATGGCGCGGACCCCGCATGTGGCGCAGCGTCTGCTGGAAATGACGCTGGACGAGCTGGACGCGGCGCGGGAATGGATGCTTTTGCTGGGCCGCAAGACCGCCCGGGAAAAGATCGCCAGTCTGCTGGCCATCATCGCGCGGCGCGAGGCGGTGTTGAAGGCGCGCGCGCCTTCGTCTTCGGCGGTGTTCGACCTGCCGCTGACCCGCGAAGAGATGGCGGATTATCTGGGGCTGACGCTGGAAACCGTCAGCCGCCAGATCAGCGCGCTCAAACGCGACGGGCTGATTACCATCGAGGGTAACCGGCGCGTCACCATCCCGGATTTCAACCTGCTGATGGAAGTGACGGGCGACGACAGCGATGGTGGGATGCCGGCGTAGCCCGTTCGAAACCGGTTCAATGCGCCATGAACACCGGCACGACCGCTGCATGCAACGTATCGCGGGTGGCCCCGCCCAGGATCGCCTCGCGCAGACGGGAATGCCCGTAAGCCCCCATCACCAGCATGTCGGCATTCGTATCCTGCACCTGCCGCGCCAGCACATCCGACACGCGCGGAAGCGTCTTGGCCAGCACCGACACCTCGGCCCGAACACCGTGCCGCACCAGCATCTGGCACAAGAGGCCGCCGGGGTCTGACCGTTCCGCGCCATATGCGCCCGGATCGACGATAGTGATCACAACCTGTTCGGCCGACTGCAAAAAGGGCAGGGCGGCGCGGGTCGCGGTCAGCGCCTCGGGGCTTTGGTCCCAGGCGAGCACGATGCGGCGGGGTGGCAGCACGACGGCGTCACTGCCCACAGGCACAAGCAGCACCGGCGTGCGGGCGCCGAACAGGGCGGCCTCGAGCACGGTATCGGCATTCGCGGCGGTTGCAGGATCGCTGTCGCGCGCCAACACCACCAGATCGGCAAAGCGCGCATGTGAGGTGACGAGATCGCCCACCATGCCGATTTGTACAACTGCGGTTTCAAGGGCCCACCGCAGACCGGGTGCGGGTTCGGCTAGGGCGGCTTTCGCTGCGGCCTCGGTCAGCCGGGCCTCTTCGGTCGCGCGCGCCATGGTGGCGTCCATCAGCACCATGTCTGCGCCGATGTAGCTGTAGCCCATCTGCAAATGGTCGATCCCCAATGCGAGCACGTCAAGATGCCCGCCGTGGGCCGCGCAAAGCTGGGCGCAGGCGGCGACCGCGGCCTTTGCCTGTGCGGGCGCGATGATGACGGAAAACACGGATTTGTAGGCCATGGCCGAAACTCCTGATCGCTGCGGATCGTGCCATCTTGCCGCAGAGGTTGGTGTCGCACCTTGATCCGGATCAAGACCGGGGGCAGGGTGGTTTACACAAGCGTCTGGCAAACTTGACATGAATCAAGGCGGCCAAGGCCGTGACCGCACAGACAGGCAGCATTGCAGGAGTTCCCTGTTCGGGCCGGATCGGTCTGCTGCCGGGACAACAGGGGAAAATGGCATGTGGGATTATGCTAAACTGATCGCGTTGGGGGTCGCGGCCGTGCTGGCCGCGATTGCGGCCAATTACGCGCATGACATCGCCTATCAGGTGAATGCGTTGGTGGTGATGCTGGCGGCGGCCGGCATCTTCGTGTTCACGCTGCGCACGATGGACGCGCCGCGCACGATCAATCAGGCCGAGTACATGGACGATGTCGTGCGCGCGGGGGTGATCGCGACGGCATTCTGGGGGGTCGTCGGGTTCCTCGTCGGCGTGGTCATCGCGTTTCAGCTGGCCTTTCCGGCGCTGAACATCGACGGGGTGCAGGGCATCCTGAACTTTGGCCGGTTGCGCCCCTTGCACACGTCGGCGGTGATCTTTGCCTTTGGCGGCAACGCGTTGATCATGTCGTCGTTCTACATCGTGCAGCGCACCTGTGCGGTGCGGCTGTGGGGCGGCAACCTTGCATGGTTCGTGTTCTGGGGCTGGCAGTTGATGATCGTGCTGGCCGCGACGTCCTATCTGTTGGGCGGGTCCGAGAGCAAGGAATACGCCGAAACCGCCTGGCACATCGATATCTGGATCGCCGTGGTCTGGGTGGCGTTTCTGGCGGTGTTCATGGGCACGCTGATCAAGCGCCGCGAGCCGCATATCTATGTCGCCAACTGGTTCTTGCTTTCGATGATCATCACGGTGGCGATGCTGCATGTGGTGCGCAACGTGTCGATCCCGGTCTCGATCTTCGGCTCGCAATCGGTGCCGGTCTATTCGGGCGTGCAGGATGCGATGGTGCAGTGGTGGTATGGCCACAACGCGGTCGGCTTCTTCCTGACGGGCGGGTTCCTTGGGATGATGTACTACTTTGTGCCCAAGCAGGCCGAACGCCCGGTGTTCAGCTATAAACTGTCGATCATCCACTTCTGGTCGCTGATCTTTTTGTATATCTGGGCCGGTCCGCACCATTTGCACTACACCGCACTGCCCGACTGGGCCTCGACACTTGGCATGGTGTTTTCGATCATGCTGTGGATGCCGTCGTGGGGTGGCATGATCAACGGGCTGATGACGCTGTCGGGCGCCTGGGACAAGCTGCGCACCGACCCGATCATCCGGATGATGGTGGTTTCCATCGGGTTCTACGGGATGTCCACCTTTGAAGGCCCGATGATGAGCATCAAGGCCGTCAACTCGCTGAGCCACTATACCGACTGGACCATCGGGCATGTCCATTCCGGTGCCCTTGGCTGGAACGGGATGATCACCTTTGGTGCGCTTTACTTTTTGACGCCGCGTCTGTGGAACCGCGAGCGGCTTTACAGCCTGACCATGGTGTCCTGGCACTTCTGGTTGGCGACGATCGGGATCGTGCTTTACGCCTCTGCGATGTGGGTGTCGGGGATCATGGAAGGCCTGATGTGGCGCGAAGTTGACGCCAACGGCTTCCTCGTGAACGCCTTTGCCGACACGGTTTCCGCCAAGTTCCCGATGTATGTGGTGCGCGGTCTGGGCGGGGTTCTTTACCTCGCAGGGGCGCTGATCATGGCTTACAACCTTTGGATGACGGTGCGCGCGCAGCCTCAAACGGCTACGATGAACTCCGCTGTCCCCGCTGAATGATCGGAGACGCAAATGGCCTTTCTTGACAAACACAAGACCATCGAAACCCATGCCACGCTGTTGTTGGTGCTGAGTTTGCTGGTGGTCAGCATCGGCGGACTGGTACAGATCGTGCCGCTGTTCTACCTTGAGAACACGATTGAAAAGGTGGAGGGCGTGCGTCCCTACTCGCCCTTGGAACTGGCGGGGCGTGACATCTACATCCGTGAGGGGTGCTATGTCTGCCACAGCCAGATGATCCGCCCGATGCGCGACGAGGTCGAACGCTATGGCCACTACAGCCTTGCGGCGGAGTCGATGTATGACCATCCGCATCAGTGGGGGTCCAAACGCACCGGGCCGGATCTGGCGCGGGTTGGCGGGCGGTATTCGGATGCCTGGCACGTGGACCACCTGATGAACCCCAAGGCCGTGGTGCCGGAATCGGTGATGCCGCGCTATGCGTTCCTTGCAAATGCGCCGCTGACCGGCGAGCGGATGGGCGATGTGATGTGGGCCCATTCGGTGGTCGGCGTGCCCTATACGTCCGAGATGATCGAGGTGGCGCGCGCGGACTTTGCGGCCCAGGTCGATCCTGACGGCGACACCGAGGCGCTCTTGGCCCGCTATCCCGGCGCCGTCGTGTCGAACTTTGACGGGCAGCCCGAGCTTACGGAAATGGATGCGCTGATCGCGTATCTGCAGGTTCTGGGGACGATGGTCGACTTCTCGACCTTCACCCCGGATGTCAGCCGATAGGAGGGCGGGAACATGGAAACCTATACATTTCTGCGCGCCTTTGCCGACAGCTGGATGGTTCTGGCGCTGATGATGTTCTTTGTCGGGATGGTGCTGTGGGTGTTTCGCCCCGCCGCGCGGACGACGCAGGACGATGCCGCGCATTCGATCTTTCGCAACGAAAAGAAACCCTTGGCCTCGGGCGATGATCTGTCCGGCCGGACTGTGAAGGAGATGCGCGATGTGCGCTGAACGCGTGAAAAAAGCCAAGCCCGGCGAGGTTGAAACCACTGGCCACAGCTGGGACGGGATCGAAGAGTTCAACAACCCGATGCCGCGCTGGTGGCTGTGGACGTTCTACGCCTGCATCGCCTATGCGCTGCTCTATTCGATCGCCTATCCGGCCTGGCCGATGCTGACCCGCGCAACGCCCGGAGTTCTGGGGGCATCGACACGCGCCGATGTGGCCGCTGACATTGCCCGATTTGACGAAGCCTTGGCGCCGATGAAGGCGAGGCTGGTGGCGGCCGACCTTACCGCGATCCCAACCGATCCCGAGCTTGCCAGTTATGCCACGTCGGCGGGCGCCTCGGTGTTTCGCACCAACTGCGCCACCTGTCACGGCTCGGGTGCTGCGGGTGTCAAGGCCAGCGGCTATCCCAACCTGCTGGATGACGACTGGTTGTGGGGCGGCGACATGGAAGCGATCCACACCACGATCACCCATGGCATTCGCAACACTCTGGACGAGGATGCGCGCTATTCGCTGATGCCGGCCTTCGGGGTGGACGAGTTGCTGGACAAGACGCAGATCGGGCAGGTCGTCGAATATGTGCTGCAGGTGTCCGGGCAAGAGCATGACGCGGCGCTTGCCACTGAAGGTGCTGTGCTGTTCGCCGAAAACTGCTCGTCCTGCCATGGCGAAAACGCCGAAGGTAACCGCGAACTGGGTTCTCCGACCCTGACCGACGCGATCTGGCTTTATGGTGGCGACCGCGAGGCGCTGACCTATACCATTGTCAACGCGCGTGCCGGAGTGATGCCGCCTTGGGCTCCGCGCCTGACAGAGGATGAAATCCGGTCGGTTGCGGCCTATGTTCACAGTCTGGGTGGCGGCGAGTAGCCTCGTGCCCCTCATTGATCGAGGTCAAGGCGCGCCCCCGGCGCGCCTGACACATAGTCGGCAGATGTTTGGTCGGCATCTGCCCATCTGATCCGGAGCTGCCGTGACACATTCCGAAAACCCCGCCCCGACTTCACTTTACTCTGCGCGTGAGCCGATCTTTCCGCGCCGGGTCAAGGGCACGTTTCGCACGCTGAAATGGTGGCTTCTGGCGATGATGCTGGGGATCTACTACGTTACCCCCTGGATCCGGTGGGACCGCGGCACCAGCCTGCCTGATCAGGCAGTGCTTCTGGATCTGGCCAACCGGCGGTTCTTCTTCTTCATGATCGAGATCTGGCCGCATGAGTTTTATTTCGTCGCGGGCCTGCTGATCATGGCCGGGTTGGGGCTGTTCCTGTTCACCTCGGCCGCCGGGCGGGTGTGGTGCGGCTATGCCTGCCCGCAAACGGTATGGACCGACCTGTTCATCCTGGTCGAACGCTGGGTCGAGGGCGACCGCAACGCGCGGCTGCGCCTGCACCGCCAAAAGCTGAACGGGGAAAAGCTGCGCAAGCGGGCGATCAAGTTCACACTTTGGGCGCTGATCGGGTTGGCGACAGGCGGGGCCTGGGTGTTCTATTTTACCGACGCGCCGACGCTGGCGGTAAATCTGGTGCAGGGCACGGCGCATCCGGTGGCCTACATCACCATGGCGGTGCTGACCGCGACCACGTTCTTCTTCGGTGGCTTCGCGCGCGAACAGATCTGCATCTATGCCTGCCCCTGGCCGCGCATTCAGGCCGCGATGATGGACGAGGACACTCTGACCATCGCCTACCGCGAATGGCGGGGCGAGCCGCGCGGCAAGCTGCACAAGGGCGCAAGCACCCCGGCCGAAACCCAGGGCGACTGCATCGACTGCATGGCCTGCGTGAACGTCTGCCCGATGGGGATCGACATCAGGAACGGCCAGCAAATGGCCTGCATCACCTGCGGATTGTGCATCGACGCGTGCAACGATGTGATGGACAAGATCGGCAAGCCGCGCGATCTGATCGGTTACCTTGCGCTGACCGACGAGGTGGCAGAGCGGTCCGGCAAACCCGTCAAGTCGATCTGGAAACATGTGTTCCGGCCTCGGACGGTGCTTTACACCGTGCTGTGGGGCGGGGTCGGGATCGGGCTGGTGGTGGCGCTGTTCGTGCGCACCGATATCGGGGTGAACGTCAGCCCGGTGCGCAATCCGGTCAACGTCACGATGTCGGACGGCTCGATCCGCAACAGCTATGATCTGCGGCTGCGCAACATGACCCATAACGACACGCAGTTTGCG
Organism: Paracoccaceae bacterium; assembly: GCA_031400505.1. GTDB lineage: Bacteria > Pseudomonadota > Alphaproteobacteria > Rhodobacterales > Rhodobacteraceae > JAIYDJ01. The sequence continues at coordinate 42,045 of JANNPZ010000032.1, forward strand.
ATCATGATGGTGGGGCCGGACGGCGTGACCCATTCGATCGAGGGGGTCGAAGGCCCGCTGGTGTGGATCAAGGCGGATCAGACTCTGGCCACGCGTGTCTACATCGAGGCGGCACCGGGGTCGGAGGCCGCGAGCGCCGAGCGCAGCGAGGTGCGCCTGTGGATTTCCGACACCAAATCCACCAGCCGGGTGCATCACGATACGATCTTCTTTGGAAAGGGTGACTGAGATGGCCGAGTTGACTGGCAAGCATGTTCTGGCGATCACGGTGGGGGCGTTTTCCGTCGTTATCGCGGTGAATTTCCTGTTGGCCTACAAGGCTGTCAGTACGTTTCCCGGGCTGGAAGTGAAGAATTCCTACATCGCCAGTCAGGTGTTCGATGCGGACCGCAAAGCACAGTTGGCGCTAGGCTGGGTGTTGAGCCCAAGCTATGACAATGGCCAGGTGCGGCTGACCTTCATGGATGCGCGGGGGCACCCGGTGACGCTTGGCGGGCTGGCAGTGCTGATCGGGCGTCCCACCGAAAAACGCGATGACATTCGCCCCGAGTTTGCGCGGGTAGGAGGGGCCTATGTCGGAGATGCCGCCCTGAACCCCGGAAAATGGATGATGCAGGTCGATGCACGCGCGCTGGATGGCACAGCGTTTCGCCAGAGGATCGATTTGTTCGTGAAAGGCTGACCGATGACCCACGCGACGCATGTAGCGCTTTCTGCCTGCCCTGCCTGCGCCGCTGCGCCATCGGCAGAAAGACTGGCGGGATTGGCCGCCGGGCGCGAGGGGCGGCTGGTGTTGTCACTGCCCGGCGCGCATTGTGCGGCCTGCATGGTCACGGTCGAGACGGCGTTGCAGGCGGTGCCGGGGGTGCGGTCAGCCCGGGTCAATCTGTCGATGCGTCGTGTCAGCGTTGACGCTGTGGCCCACGTCACGGCGGCCGAGCTGATCCCGGTTCTGGCGGGTGTGGGCTATGAGGCACACGAGCTGGACCCCGGCCTGTTGTCTGCGACCGAAACGGACCGACAGGGAGCCGAATTGTTGATGCGGCTGGGGGTGGCAGGCTTTAGCATGATGAACATCATGCTGCTGTCGGTCGCGGTTTGGTCAGGGGCCGAAGACGCGACGCGGGAGCTGTTTCACTGGATTTCGGCGGCGATTGCACTGCCGACGGTCGCTTTTGTCGGGCAGCCGTTCTTCAAATCGGCCTGGGCCAGTTTGCGGGTGTTCCGTCTGGGGATGGATGTGCCGATCTCTCTCGCGTTGATTCTGGCCAGCGGGATCAGCCTTTACGAGACCTGGGCAGGGGGGCATCACGCCTATTTCGATGCCGCCGTGATGCTGTCGTTCTTCCTGCTGGCGGGGCGGTATCTTGATCACCGCACGCGGGCAATTGCGCGGTCTGCGGCACAGGAACTGGCCGCACTCGAGGTGCCACGCGCCACGGTTCTGACAGGTGGGGCCGAGGTGGTGCGCGCGATTTCCGAGGTTGCGGTGGGCGATCTGGTGCGGGTGCGGCCCGGGGGGCGGATGCCGGTTGACGGTGTGGTGGTGCAAGGTGCGTCCGAGGTGGACCGAGCACTGCTGACCGGGGAAAGCCTGCCGGTCTATGCCGGGCCAGGTTCAGTGGTGGCCGCCGGAGAGGTCAACCTGACCGGGCCATTGGTGCTGCGGGTGACGGCGGCGGGGTGCGACAGTTCGCTTCACCGGATCGCCGATCTGGTTGCCATCGCGGAAAGCGCCAAGACCCGCTACACCAGTTTGGCCGAACGCGCGGCAAGCTGGTATTCGCCCCTGGTGCATCTGTTGTCGTTTTCGGCGTTCGGCTACTGGATGTATGCAACGGGCGGCGATCTGCGGTTTGCCATCAACATCTCGGCGGCGGTGCTGATCATCACGTGCCCCTGCGCGCTAGGGCTTGCGGTGCCTGCGGTGGTGACGGCGGCCAGTGGCCGGCTGTTCCGAAAGGGGTTCCTGATCAAGCACGGCACAGCGCTGGAACGGCTGGCCGAGGTCGATACGGTGGTGTTCGACAAGACAGGCACGCTGACGCTTGGCGCGCCGCAACCCGCCAATCTTGCCGATCACCCCATGGATGTCTTGCAGGTCGCGGTGGCGTTGGCGCAGGGATCGTCGCATCCCTTGGCGATGGCGCTGACGGATGCTGCCCCGCCCGCGGACGTGACCGATCTGCACGAGGTGCCCGGCTACGGCATTGAAGGCACCTGGCGGGGTGCGCGTGTTCGGTTGGGTCGGGCGGCGTGGTGCGGTGCGGCAGAGGTGGATGTGACGGCGACCTATCTGGCACTGCCGGACGGTTCAACCCATGTCTTTACCTTTGCCGACAGTTTGCGCCCCGGAGCCGAGGTGGCGGTGGCGGGGCTTAGGGCGCAGGGATTGGCGGTGCGGCTGATCTCGGGCGACGCGGCGGGGCCGGTGGCGGCGATGGCGCTTCGATTGGGGATCACCGATTGGGTGGCAGGCGCCTTGCCGGCTGAAAAAGCGGCGGCGGTGGCGCAAATGACGGCGCAGGGCCGACGGGTGCTGATGGTCGGGGATGGGTTGAACGACACGGCGGCACTGGCAGGGGCGCATGTCTCGATCAGCCCGGCCTCTGCGCTGGATGCGGCGCGGGTGGCGTCGGATATCGTGATGCTGGGCCAGGATATGCAAGCCCTGCCCGATGCGCTGCGGATCGCGCGGCAGGCATCGCGGCGGATGGTGGAAAACTTTGGCATCTCGGCCGCTTACAACGTGATTGCGGTGCCGCTGGCCCTGATGGGGATGGCCACGCCGCTGGCGGCGGCGCTGGCGATGTCGCTGTCGTCGATCACCGTTTCACTGAACGCGCTGCGGCTGCGCTGATGGAGATCCTGTCGATCCTGATCCCGGTGTCACTGTTTCTTGGGGCCATCGGGCTGATTGCCTTTGTCTGGACCATGAAGGCGCGGCAGTACGACGACCCGCAGGGTGACGCCAACCGCATCCTGACCAAGGAATGGGACGACCGCCCCAAACCCCCCGGGGCCTAGGGGCTCATCGTAAAGCACTGCATCGCGCGCGAGGTCAGCTTGCGGCAGGCAAGATCGGCCTGATCCTGGGTCAGCCCCATGAAGTTCGCGTCAAAGCCGCCCTTCTTTTCGATGACCTTGCGCAACCCGGTGCCCAACGTCACGCTTTCTTGCAGTTGGGTCTTCATCAGCAGCCGTTCAGCTTCGCTGTAGGTCGCGTATTTGCCCAGATGCACGCCCCAATGACGGCTGCCCGATGTGGACAGCAACGTTACGGTTTGCGGGGCGGGGGCCTCGACCTGCACCGTCTTGACGGTGTCGTAGATCGGTGGGTTGCGTTTGGGTGGGCGCGGGGTGGCGGACAACTGCACAGGCGTCACACCGGGTGTCGCCTTGATGACCAGACCCTCGGTCGGGGCGGCAAGGGCCAGAACCTGCGCTTCAAGCGTCCCGTCGGGCGGCGGGGCGGCGGTTGCTTCGGCCAGGGCCCCGGCAATGTCGGCCTGCATCGCGGCTACGACCAGTTCGGTAGCCTCTGCCTGAGCCGGCCTGCGAAAGGGCCGCGGCGAGGTTTTCAGGGCAAACTGTGCCCGCAGCGTCTTGGCGGGGAAATTGCCCTCTTCTTCCTCTTCAACCAGATCGGTATTTGCGATCAGCTCTTCGTCGGCAGCATAGGTCGGGGGCGCGGGGGCATTGGTGGGGGCATCGCTTGGCGCCTTGCGAAACCCAAGGTCCATCAGATCGGCCATCTTTGCGTTGCGGTTTGCGGTTGACGCCCCGCCGAACACCGTCGCGATGATCCGGGTTTGCCCGCGTTCCGCGCTGGCTGTCAGATTGAAGCCTGCCGCATCGGTGTAGCCGGTCTTGATGCCGTCTGCGCCGGAATATGCATCCAGAAACTTGCGGTTGGTATTGGCGACGGTGGCCAAACCTGCGTCGGTGCTACGGCGCGAAAAGATGTTGTAGTACTGCGGGAAGTCATAAAACAACCGCCGCCCAAGGATCGACATGTCCTGTGCGGTAGAAAGGTGGCCCTTTGCGGTCAGGCCGTTGGCATTCTTGAAGGTGGTGTTCTTCATTCCCAGCGCCTTGGCGGTGCGGGTCATCCTGCTTGCGAATTTTTCCTGACTGCCGCCGATATGATCGCCGATTGCGGACGCCGCATCATTGGCCGATTTGACGGCTGCGGCACGGATCAAATACCGCAACTGGATTTTCTGCCCCGCCTTCAACCCCAGGCGCGAAGGCGGCTGGGCCGCGGCATTCTTCGACACGGTGATCATGCTATCCAGCGACAGCTTGCCCCGCTCGATATCCTCGAACGCAATGTAGAGCGTCATCATCTTGGTCAACGAAGCCGGATGCAGTCGGGTTTCGGCGTTTTCGCTGTAAAGCGTCGCCCCCGTTCGGGCATCCATCACATATGCCGCAAAGGGTGCGGCACCGGTTGGCTGCGGCCCGGAACAAGCCGCAATAACACCTACGACCAGAAGAAACAGGAAGTTGCGGACGAACTGCCCCGAAAAGGATGCCACGTTTTGCCTCGAATCTGCCTCATGCCCCGTCATATGCGGCGCTTGAGGACAGGTTAGCACAGGGGTTTCCTTCGGAAAAGCCCTTTGATTCAACGGGTTTTGCGGTGACTCTCAGATACAACAGGCAGATGTTGTGCGCGCCGTGCAAACGCGCCCCAATAGTTGGGTCAAAGCGTGAGGTCGGCCACCAAACCGGGCAAAGTGGAAAGATCAGGCAGCACGTGAAACCTTGCATGTCCGACTGGCGGCTCGGCATGTTCCAGCGCCCAGGTCAGCCCATGCGGCACATGCACCCCCCAGCCCCCGGCCTCGATCATCGGGATCACATCCGATTTGAGCGAATTGCCGACCATCAGCGCGCGCTCTGCCCCATACCCATGTCGCGCGAAGATTGATGCGTAAACCGGGGCGGTCTTGTTCGACACGATTTCGACCCCGTGAAAAAGATCGCCCAGACCAGATTGTGCCAGTTTGCGTTCCTGATCCAGCAGATCGCCCTTGGTGATCAGGATCACGCGGTACTGCGCAGCCAGAACCGTAACCGCATCCCGCGCATAGGGCAGCAGATCAATCGGGTGTGCCAGCATGTCGCGTCCGGACGCGATGATTTCGCCAATGACTGATGCCTCGACACGGGCGTCGGTCACCTCGATCGCGGTTTCGATCATCGACAGAACGAACCCCTTCACTCCAAAGCCGTAGTGACCCAGATTGCGCCGTTCGGCCGCCAGCAACCGGTCTTCCAGATGGTCAGGGTCGGCATAGTCACCAAGCAAAGCCAGAAAACGGTCCTGCGTCATGCGAAAGAACGTCTCGTTCTGCCACAGCGTGTCATCGGCATCAAAGCCGATGCAGGCCAGCTTTGTCATCTTTCCCCCCGTTCTGCCAGAGCAGGGTCTTTTCCGCCGGCCAGAATCGTCTATATTCATATCAACGGGTCGGTCCCGTGCAACCCCGCCACCGGCGTTCTTTTCTCGGAGCATCCTCGTGCCGCTGTTTCCATTTGAATTGTCGGATACGCCGAAAGGGCCGGGTAACGACACTTCGGTGTTGACCAAGACGCGCACCCAGACCGCGCGACCGCCGATGTACAAGGTGCTGTTGCTGAACGACGACTATACTCCGATGGAGTTTGTCGTACATGTGCTGGAGCGGTTCTTTGGTCTGACCCACGCCCAAAGTTTTGAGATCATGCTGACGGTCCACAAGAAGGGTCTGGCGGTCGTCGGGGTGTTTTCCTGCGAAGTGGCAGAAACCAAAGTGGCGCAAGTGATGGATTTCGCCCGCCGTCATCAGCACCCACTGCAATGCACGATGGAAAAGGACTAGGCCGCCTGCGCGGCTGATCATGCGATCTTCCCGGCTTGACATGGCGTTGACGAGTGGTGCTTGGGTTTTGCCTGCGGCGGGGGATATCGCCGTCTGGCGTCCCGTGGCGGGGGATGATCTGTCGGCGCTCCCAAAGGGACGCGTGGTTGTACAGACCGGCTTCAAGCCTGACCACGATCATTTCGCAGCTCTTGGCTATCGGATGGGCGGCGACGCGGCGTTTTCCAGTGGGCTGGTCTGTCTGCCGCGCGCAAAGGCCCTGGCGCGCGGGATGCTGGCCCATGCGTCCAGCGCCGTGATGCCGGGCGCGATGGTCGCCGTTGACGGGCAAAAAACCGACGGGATCGATGCGGTGTTCAGGGAATGCCGGGCCGCTCTGCCTTCACTGGTTGATCCGGTATCCAAGGCACACGGCAAGTTGTTCTGCTTTCCTGCGGGGGAAATTCCTGCGGATTGGGCGGCGTCGCCGCAGCGCATCGAGGCGGGCTTCGTAACCGCGCCGGGGGTGTTTTCCGCCGACGGGATAGACCGGGCATCTGCCATGCTGGCAGCGGTTCTACCGGCCGAGATGCCCGCGAAAGTTGGCGATCTAGGGGCGGGGTGGGGCTATCTTGGTCGTGCTGTTCTGGCGCGGGCTGGGGTAAAGCATCTGGATGTCGTCGAGGCCGAAGCGGCGGCATTGGACTGCGCGCGTGCCAACCTGTCCGATCCGCGCGCGGCCTTTCACTGGGCGGATGCAACCACCTTCCGCCCTGACCGTCTGTGGGGGGCGGTGGTGATGAATCCGCCGTTCCATCTTGGGCGTGCGACGGACGTCGGCGTGGGGATGGCCTTTATTCAGGCGGCCCATCGCGGACTTGCGCCAGATGGCAGTCTTTGGCTGGTCGCCAACCGGCATTTGCCCTATGATCGACTGCTGACCAGTCTGTTTCGCAGTGTTGAAGAAATCGGCGGCGATGCCGCGTTCCGTCTGACCCGCGCCACCGCCCCGATCCGGGTACGCTGACGCATAACAAAGGCCGCTGCATGACCCTGTCAATCGTTGGAAAGACTGCAATCGTGACCGGGGCCGCCAACGGCATCGGCCTGGCCATCGCCCGTCATTTTCATGACAAGGGCGCGAATGTGATGTTTGTCGACATGGATGAGGCTCGGCTTGAAGCGCAGGTCGGGGCCGAAGCGCGCAGCGAGGGCCGGATAAGGCTTTTTGCGGGCGATCTGCGGCAAAAACTGACGGCGATCAACCTGTTGTCGGCAACGATTGATGCGTTTGATCGCGTCGATGTTTTGGTCAATGCCAGCCGGCAGATGTGCATTTCCCAAGGATTATGCGCCGAAGACGACGCAGTGGAAGAGTTGTTGCAGCAAAACCTGTTCACCGCCCTGCGCTTGTCGCAGATGACGGCCAAACGGATGATCCAGCGCGCCGGAACCCAAGGCGAGGCGGATGGCAGCATCGGTTCGATCATCAACCTGTCATCGATTGCTGCAACGCGCACGAGGCCCGGCCTTTTGGGATACTCGATCAGTTGCGCGGCGATAGAACAGATGACCCGCAGTCTGGCGGTGGAATATGCGCCCGCCGGCATCCGGGTGAATGCTGTGGCTTTCGGGTCGGTGATGAGTGCCAGTTTGCAGTCCGCGATCAAGGAAAACCCCGATTATCTGATCGAAATCGAGGCGGGAACGCCGCTGCACAGGATCGCGCCGGCGTCAGAGCTTGTTGAAACAGTTCAGTTTCTGGCGTCGGATGCCGCGAGTTTCATGACGGGTCAAATCCTGACGGTGGACGGTGGGCGCAGCCTGCTGGATGTGGTGGACGTTCAGGCACACTAGGCGCATCGGGGTCTGGCTGCGCCTATTCGGGGTTGTCGGCCTTGCACTGCGCGACAACCGGAGCCACGCTGCGGATCTTCTCGGCGCGCTTTGCCTGCAACTGTTCCAGTTTGAGCTGTTCGGCGGCCAGATCCAGGGCAACCGGGATGCGCTCCTGTTCCGGAACGCGGATCACGCAGACCCGGTCCGGTTCCGTATCCGTACCGCAATCGACATAGTCGGTTTCGATAACAGTGATGTATTCATAACCATAGCCGCGTTCCAGATTGCCGCTTGTCTCTTTGATCAGGCGGTCGACCACGCGGATATCGCGGGTGGCTTTGCTGACGCATTGCTCTTGCGGGGTGCCGCATGCCGTCAGAATACCCAATGCGGCAAGCCACCAGATACGGTTCATTGTGTCGCTCCTTGACCGAGGTGAAGGTTAGGCTTTGACACGGCAAATGCCAATCCAATTCCGTATCTTGTCAGCGCCGGGGCTGGTTGGCAGCCGCCACAAGGGCTGCTAGCTAGGGGCAGACAAGTTGGGAGACCGCGATGACGCCAGATTTCGATGACCGCAAACGGCAGGCGGCTGGATGGTTCCGCACCCTGCGCGACCGGATCGTGGCGCCTTTCGAGGCGCTGGAAGATGCCAACGGGACGGGCACGGCAGGGCGGTTCGACGTCAGCCCGACCAGCCGCGCGGATGGTGGTGGCGGATTGATGAGTGTGATGCGCGGCGGCCGGGTGTTCGAAAAGGTCGGCGTGAACGTCTCGGAAGTACATGGCACGCTGGGGGAAAGGGCACAAAAGGCGATGGCCGCGCGCGGGGTGCCGGGCATGGCCGACGATCCGCGCTTTTGGGCCAGCGGGATCAGTCTGGTGGCACACATGGTCAACCCGCATTGCCCCGCCGTGCACATGAACACGCGGATGTTCTGGACCCCGCATGCCTGGTGGTTCGGCGGCGGGGCCGATCTGAACCCCTGCATCGAGTACCCCGAGGATACGGCGCATTTCCATGCCGGGATGCAGGCGGCCTGTGACCTGCATGGCGCTGATCTTTATGGGAAATACAAGGCCTGGGCGGATGAGTATTTTTTCATCCCGCATCGGGGCCGCGCGCGTGGGGTGGGCGGTATCTTTTACGACGACCGCAATTCGGGCGACTGGGAGGCAGACTTTGCCCTGACCCGCGATGTGGGGGCGGCGTTTTTGCCGGCTTTCGTGCCGCTGGTTGAACGGCGGATCGACATGCCTTGGACCGACGCCGACCGAGAGACGCAGTTGATCCATCGCGGGCTCTATGCCGAATATAACCTCGTCTATGACCGGGGCACCAAATTCGGGCTGGAAACCGGGCATGATGCGAACGCCGTTTTGATGAGCCTGCCGCCGATTGCCAAATGGACCTAGGCCGCTGGATCAGGTCAGAATGGCCGGTTTTCCTGCTGGCCGTGCAGTTCATGACCCGGTTGCCCGTCACCGTCGATTTCACCCCCGAACGGCTGGAGGCAACGCCGCGCTGGTATCCGGCGGTCGGGGTGCTGGTGGGTGCGATGGTCGCGGTGATCTGGTGGGGGGCCTCGCTGCTGTTCCCGCCGGAGATTGCGGCGCTGATCAGCACGGTGGCGTCAGTGCTGATTACCGGCGCGTTTCACGAAGACGGGTTTGCCGATGCCTGTGACGGGCTGGGCGGCGGTCGGACGCCCGAGCGCGCGCTGGAAATCATGCGCGACAGTCGGTTGGGGACCTATGGCACGCTGGGGCTTGGGTTGATGGTGGGGGGCAAGATCGCGGTGCTGGCGGCCCTTCCGCCTGCCGTGGTGCCGGTAATGTTGGTGGCGGGGCATGCGGCCAGCCGCGCCTCGGCAGTGTGGATCATCGCCTCGTCAAGCTATCTGCGCGACCATGGCACGGGAAGGCCGGTGGCGGGGGGGATCGATGCGCAGGGCCTTGCGGTGATCGGGTGGACCCTTGTTGCGGTGGTGCTCGCAGTGGTGTGGGTGGTGCCGGTTTGGGCTGCCATGGCCGGCGTTGCGGGGCTGGTGGCCGGGCACTACGCGATGCGGCGGCGGTTCGAGGCGCGCCTTGGCGGCTATACCGGCGATTGTCTGGGGGCGGTGCAGCAGTGCAGCGAGATCGGGTTTCTGCTGGGTGTGCTGGCGGTGATCGGGTGATCGGTGCAGCGGAACTTGGCGGATTTGCCCTGACGTCCTTGCTGATCGAACTGACGCCGGGGCCGAACATGATGTATCTGGCACTGTTGTCGGCAAGTGAGGGCAGGCGCGCGGGCTATGCGGCGGTGGCCGGCGTGGCCTTCGGGCTCGCGACGATCGGTGCTGCGGCGGCATTGGGAGTGTCAGAGTTTATTCTGGCAACGCCGACAGTCTATCAGGCGGTGCGTTGGGCAGGGGTGGCGTATCTTTTGTGGCTCGCGTGGGACGGCTGGCGGGGGGCGGGCAGTGCCGATGATGCAGCAGCGCCCGGATCGACAGCGGGCGTGTACTTTCGAAGGGGTCTGATCACCAACCTGCTGAACCCTAAGGCGGCGATGTTCTATGTCACTGTTCTGCCAGGGTTTCTGCCCAAGGCCGCAACGGCGCTGGATGCCATCACCCTGTCGGCGGTTTATGTCGCGGTGGCGACGCTGATCCATGCCGGGATTGTCACGGCGGCCGGGTTCGCACAGCGGTTCTTGCAGGATGACGCCCGTGCGCAGCAGGTGCGTCGGGGTCTTGCCTTGGGGCTGGTGGGCGTCGCCGTCTGGGTTGTGATCAAGACCTGACCGGCGGCGCGGTTCATCCGACCTGCAGCAACAGCCCGACACCCGCCATCAGAACGGCCATGCCGATCACCTGACGCAAGGTCGCGCGTTGGCCGAACACCACATGCGCCACGATCTGGGCGAACAGCACCTCGATCAAGGCTACGGTACGCACATTGGCCGCCGTGGTCAGCGAAAAGCCTACGAACCAAAGCTGCGAGGCAAGCGCCCCCAGAAACCCCGTCCCCAGCGAGGCGCGCCACACCCCAAGGCAGGCCCGGATCGCAGCCCGGTCAAACAGCGCCATCCACAGCCCCAAAGCCGCAGTTTGCAACGCCAGCCCCAGTACCAATGCCGTGCTAGCCCGGATCAGGAAACCACCCTCGGGCAGGCCAACAATCCCGCCGCGAAACCCGATGGCCGCAACCCCAAACAGCGCGCCCGCCGCAAGACCCATCCAGGCCGGCGCGCCGATCTGCGCCATTTGCCCCGCAAGCCCCGGTTTCAGCGTCATCACCAGCACCCCTGCTGTGGCGAGTGCAATGGCCCCAAGTGCGGCCAGGCTAAGCGGTTCGGCCAGCATGGCGGCTGCAAAGACCGCCACCAACATCGGTTCGGTCTTGATCCAGGCGGTGGTGATGGCAAACCCTGACCCCGCCATCGCGCGCAGCATCAAAGCCGTCGCCGCGATCTGTGCCATGGCCCCGACCGCAATAAACCCCGCCGCGCGCCACGGGATGGGCGGCGGGCTTTCCCCCGTCAGCCAAACCGCCATTGCCAGAAACACGGCGGCAAACGGCAGGCCGAACAGAAACCGCACCTGCGTCGCCCCCAGCGTGCCTATCCGCGCGGTCAGCGAGGATTGCGCGGCATTGCGGGCCGTCTGGGTGGCCGCCGCCGCCAGTGTCGCCCACAGCCACAGCATGGGTTAGCCGCCCCGCACCACGTCGATCATCCGCTGCACGTTGTCGGGATTGCCGTCGGGCGTGATGCCATGGCCGAGGTTAAAGATATGCGGGCCGCCTGAAAACGCCTTGACCACCCGCCGCGTCGCCTCGTCCAGCGCGGTGCCGCCATGAACCATATGTTCGGGCGCCAAGTTGCCCTGAACGCAGCCCGAGATCTGGACATGCTCGGCGGCCCATTCCGGCGTCACCGAGTTATCAAGCGCCACGCAATCCGCCCCGGTGGCTGCGGCAAAGCCGACATAGCCCATGCCCGCCTCGCGCGGGAAAGCGATGATCGGAAGGTCAGGGTGGCGGGATTTCAGCGCGGCAATGATCTGGGCGGCGGGCTTGACGGCGAAATCGGTGAAATCCTGGCCTTTGAGGCTGCCTGCCCAGCTGTCGAACAGCTTTACCACCTCGGCCCCCGCCTGCACCTGCATCGAGAGATACTCGATGGTGCTTTCGGTGATCACGTCGATCAGCGCGCTGAACGCCGCGCGGTCCTCCGCTTTCAACGCATGTGCCGCCCCCTGATCCTTGGACCCGCGCCCGGCGATCATGTAGGTGGCCACGGTCCAGGGCGCGCCGGCAAAGCCGATCAACGTCGTCTCAACCGGCAATTCGCGGCGCAGGATGCGCAGGGTTTCGTAGATCGGCGCAAGGGTTTCGTGGATATCGCCCTTTGGTTTCAACGCCTTGACGCCATCCATCGTGGTGATGGTCGAAAGCCGCGGGCCTTCGCCGGTCTCGAACCACAGGTCCGCCCCAAGGGCCTGCGGCAACAGCAGGATATCGGCAAACACGATGGCCGCGTCAAAGCCAAAGCGGCGGATCGGTTGCAGCGTCACCTCGGCGGCCAATTCCGAATTGTAGCACAGCGACAAGAAATCCCCCGCTTGCGCCCGCGTCGCGCGATATTCGGGAAGAAACCGCCCGGCCTGCCGCATCATCCAGATCGGCGGGGTGGGCAGGGTTTCGCCGGACAGGGCGCGCAGGATGGTCTTGTTGGCGGTCATCGGGGCCTCCGGCAGGGTTCGCGTCTTACGTTCCCTGTCGGGCGTGGCTTGTCAAGGCGACGGCGGTTTGGCAGGAAGTGTCAGGATGCAGTGACAGGATAGTGCGATGACCTTGCCGACCCCCGACGCCCCCCTGCGGATCGGCACGCGCGGCTCGCCCTTGGCGCTGTGGCAGGCGCATGAGGTGCGTCGTTGCCTGATGGCGGCGCATCATCTGCCCGAGGCGGCCTTTGTCATCGTTGTGATCAAGGTGATGGGCGATCAGATCCTTGACCGCGCTTTGAAGGACATCGGCGGCAAGGGGTTGTTCACGCGCGAGATCGAAGACGCCCTTGCGGCGGATGAGATCGACGTTGCGGTGCATTCGATGAAGGACATGCCGACGATGCAACCGGCGGGGTTGGTCCTGGACTGCTACCTTGCGCGCGAGGATGTGCGCGATGCCTTCGTGTCGCCGGGGGTGGCGGGGCTGGCCGATTTGCCGCAAGGCGCGGTGGTGGGGTCGTCGTCTTTGCGGAGGCGGGCGCAACTGGCGCATCGGCGACCGGATCTGCATCTGGTAGAGTTTCGCGGCAATGTTCAAACCCGGATGAAGAAACTGGAGGAAGGCGTTGCGGTGGCTACGTTTCTGGCGATGGCGGGGCTGAACCGGCTGGGGATGGCGCATATGGCGCGAGGCGCGATTGCCCCCGAAGAGATGTTACCTGCCGTGGCGCAAGGGGCAATCGGGATCGAAAGGCGCAGCGCGGATAGACGTGTAGCAGGTCTGCTGGAGGCGATCCATGATGGCCCGACGGGGCAGCGGCTGGCGGCAGAGCGGGGATTTCTGGCACGGCTTGACGGGTCGTGCGAAACGCCGATTGCCGGGCTTGCGGTGCTGGAGGGGGCTGCATTGTGGCTGCGCGGCGAGGTGTTGCGCCCGGATGGGTCAGAGGTGATCACCGGCGATCTGCGCGGGCCGGTGGCGGATGGGGCGGCGATGGGGCAGGCGCTGGCCGATCAGCTGCTGGCGCAAGTGCCGCCGGGGTTCTTCAGCTGGCGCTAGGCGGGATCACCTTGCCGGGGTTCAGCAGGTTGCCGGGGTCAAGCGCTGCCTTCAGGCTACGCATCACGGCCAGTGCCACCGGGTCCTTGCGTCGCGCCATCGACGGCAGTTTCGACAGGCCGACGCCGTGTTCGGCGCTGAACGTGCCGCCCAAGGTTTGAACCTCGTCTTCGATGGCTGCGATGACGGCGTCTTGCAAGACCGGGTCGTCGCGGGTCGGAAACACCGTGAAATGCAGGTTGCCGTCGCCCAGATGCCCCACGGTCAGCGTGTCAGACCCTGCATCAAGCGCCGGCAGCCGGGCATGGATCGCGTCCAGAAACGCTGCGACCCGTTCCAGCGGTAGGGCGACATCGGTGTCGATGGCGGGTTTGCGGTGATAGGTGATTTCCGCCGCCAGTTCGCGGACATGCCACATCGAACGGCGCTGTTGTTCGGTTTGGGCAACTGTTGCCTCAATGACCGCGCCATCTGCCATCATCTCGGCCAGCGTTTGTTGCAAAAGATCAACCAGCGGCACAGCCCCATCTGGGCCGGGGGTGGCATCGCGCGGGGCGGTGGTGGCAATCTCGACCAGGATGTTGACGCCGTGGCGGGTGGCGAAGGGCTGCCGGATGTCGGGGCGCGCCTCGGCCAGACGACGCATGTAGGTGTCTGGCATGAATTCGAACGCCTCTACCCGCCCACCCGTCGTCTGTTGCAACCGGTTCAGCAGGGTCAGCGCATCGGGCAGGTTGCGGGTGGCCAGCATTGCCGTGGCATGGGCCAAGGGGGCAGGCACCAGCTTCATCACCGCCGCAGTGATGATGCCAAGCGTGCCTTCCGCCCCGATGAAAAGGTCTTTCAGATCATAGCCCGAATTGTCCTTGTGCAGTTCCGACATCAGGTTCAGGACGCGTCCGTCCGCCAGCACCACCTCGATCCCCAGACACAGACCGCGGGTCGAGCCATAGCGCAGCACGTTCGACCCACCCGCATTGGTGGACAAAACCCCGCCGATCATCGCCGAGCCGCGCGCGCCGAACCATAGCGGAAAATACAGCCCCTGCGCCTCGGCGGCGTCATGCAGATGCGACAGGATCACGCCGGCCTCGACCACCGCGACCCTTGCATCGGCGCGCAACGCGCGAATGCGGTTCAGCCGTTCGACTGACACCATCAACCCGCCCTCGGTCATCGCCCCGCCCACAATGCCGGTCAGACCGGACACTGCGACCACAGGAACGCCGTGACGGGCGGCGACTTGCACCACTTGTGCCACCTGCGCCGTATCGGCAGGCCGCGCCACTGCGCAGGGGTTCGACGTATAGTGCTGCGACCAGTCGGGGCGATACCGGGCCAGCGCGTCGCCGGTAAGCACATGGTCGGCCCCAAGGGCGGCGGTCAGGTCGGCGATCAGGGTCATGGCTCACGCTCCGGCATTTGCAAAGTGATCGGTCGCCTTGCTGCCAAGTGCAAGGGGGATCAGTCGGGTATGCGGTCCAACAGCGCCAGAACCTTCGGCCCGATGCCCTGCACGATCAGGGCGACGCCCGCTGCACTGGGGTGGATGCCATCGGGTTGCATGGTATCGGCGGCAAAGCCCCCTGCCGAGGGGTTCATCAGCGGCGCAAAGAAATTCATTTCCAGATCAACGCCATAAGTGGCCGCAAGCTCGGGGTACATCGCATCGAAAGCCGCCTTGAAGTCGGGGCCGTAGTTGCCCGGCGCGCGCAGGCCGACCAGCAGCACCGGCAGGTCGCGCGCATCGGCGGTGGCAAGGATCTTGTCAAGGTTTGCGCGGCTCTTGGCCGGATCAATGCCGCGCAGCAGATCGTTGCCGCCCAGATTGACGATCATTGCGTCAACCTCGGGCGTCAGGGACCAGTCCAGTCGCGACACGCCGCCCGAAGTGGTGTCGCCCGACACTCCGGCGTTTATCACCTCGACATCCGCCCCCTGTGCCGTCAGCCAGTTCTGCAACTGCGGCACAAACCCCTGCTCTTGTGGCAGCCCATAGCCCTGGGTCAGACTGTCGCCGAGGGCCAGAACGGTTTTGGTCTGCGCCATCACCGGAACGTCGAACAAAAGCAGTGCAAATGCGGCGTTGCGCATTGCGCGCAGTGCGCCATATGGGAAGTTAAGGGCAAGGCCAACAGTTTTCGCGGCAGGACTCATGGAACAGGTGCTTTCACTGAACGGCGTCGGGTTGACGCTGGCGGGCAACGCGGGCCCGGTTGAAATATTGCGAGCGATCTCGTTGACCGTGCAGGCGGGCGAGACTGTGGGGCTGGTGGGGCCGTCCGGATCGGGGAAATCCTCACTGTTGATGCTGATGGGCGGGCTGGAGCGGGCAACTACAGGGCAGGTGATGGCATTGGGGCGGGACCTATCTGCGATGCATGAAGACGGCCTTGCACGGTTCCGCCAGCAGAATATGGGGGTGGTATTTCAAAGCTTCCATCTTATTCCGACGATGACCGCTCACGAAAACGTGGCGCTGCCGTTGGAACTGGCGGGCGTGCAGGACGCATTCGCGCGTGCAGAGGCGGAATTGCAAGCGGTAGGTCTTGGTGCGCGGATGGATCATTACCCCAGCCAGTTGTCGGGGGGCGAGCAGCAGCGCGTGGCATTGGCCCGCGCGGTGGTGCCGCGACCGGCGATTTTGCTGGCGGACGAACCGACCGGCAATCTGGACGGCGCGAATGGTGCTGCGATCATGGAGTTGATGTTCGGCCTGCGCGACCGGCACGGGGCGACGCTGATCATGGTGACGCATGCGCCGGAACTGGCGGCGCGGTGCAGCCGGGTGGTGCGGCTGGCAGACGGCCGGATCGTGGGCGAGGG
Organism: Paracoccaceae bacterium; assembly: GCA_031400505.1. Lineage (GTDB taxonomy): Bacteria > Pseudomonadota > Alphaproteobacteria > Rhodobacterales > Rhodobacteraceae > JAIYDJ01. Next base: position 58,334 of record JANNPZ010000032.1, read on the forward strand.
GCAGGCATGATGCGCCTCGCGACGCGGATAGCGCTGCGAGAGTTGCGGGGCGGGTTGGCGGGGTTCCGGGTGTTTCTGGCCTGTCTGGCGCTGGGGGTTGCGGCAATTGCCGGGGTGGGCACGGTGCGCGCGGCGATCGAGGCTGGCTTGCGCGATCAAGGCGCGGTTTTGTTGGGCGGCGACGCGCAGATGGAATTCACCTATCGCTTTGCGACGGAAGCAGAGCGCAACTACATGGCGGGGATTGCCGCAGAAGTTTCGGAAATCGTCGATTTCAGGTCGATGGTGGTCACAGGTGCCGGCAATGACGAAGACCGAGCGCTAACGCAGGTCAAGGCGGTCGATGGCGCCTACCCACTGGCAGGCAGTGTGACGCTGGAGGCCGGAGATCTGGGTCTGGCACTGGCCGGGGCCGATGGTCTGCCGGGTGCCGTGATGGACAAGGTGCTGGTGGATCGGCTGCTGTTGAAGGTCGGCGACCGGTTTCGGCTTGGAGAGCAAGAGTTTCGTCTGGGCGCGGTGTTGCTGCGCGAACCCGACAGCGCGACGGGCGGTTTTGCGCTGGGTCCGCGGACCATCGTGCTGACGCCGGGGTTGGCAGAATCGGGTCTGCTGGAACCAGGGACGCTGTTTGAGACGGCCTACCGGCTGCGGCTGCCTGAGGGCGTCGATCTGGCCGCGCTTGAAGCTGCAGCGGTGGCACAGTTTCGCGACGCGGGGATGCGCTGGTCAGACAGCCGACGTGCGGCACCGGGGGTGGAGCGATTTGTGGATCGGATCGGCGCGTTCCTGATCCTTGTGGGGTTGGCCGGGTTGGCGGTGGGCGGAGTGGGGGTGGCCAGCGCAGTGCGTGCCTATCTGGAAGGCAAGGTCGCAACCATCGCAACACTGAAGGTTCTTGGGGCGGAAGGGAGCCTGGTTTTTGCCGTTTATCTGATCCAGATCGGGGCTTTGGCCACTTTAGGAGTGGCAATCGGGCTGATCCTTGGCGCCGGAGTGCCTATGCTCGCAGCCCCGCTGATCGAGGCGGCGCTGCCGTTTCCGGCGGATATCGCGCTCTATCCGGTGCCTTTGGCCGAGGCCGCATTCTACGGTTTGACGACTGCATTCCTGTTCACGCTGTGGCCGCTGGCGCGCAGCCGCAATGTTCGCGCGGCGGCGCTTTATCGCGGTGCTGCGGGTGGCTGGCCAGGGGGCGGCGCGCTGGTGGCGATTGCCGGGCTGGCGGTGTTGCTGGTCGGTGGGGCGGTCTGGTTTTCGGGAACCGCAATGCTGGCGCTGGGGGCGGCGGGCGGTGTGATCGTGTCGCTGGTGGCGCTTTCAGCCGCCGCATTGGGGTTGCGGGTGCTGGCGCGGCGATTGACGCGTGGTTTGCGGGGACGGGTTGCGTGGCGACTTGCCTTTGGGGCAATCGGCGGGCCTGCTTCGGAAGCGGTTTCGGTGGTCTTGTCGCTGGGGCTCGGGTTGTCGGTTCTGGCGGCGGTGGGGCAGATCGACGCCAACCTGCGCAACGCTATTGACCGCGATCTGCCGGCCCGCGCGCCTTCGTTCTTTTTCGTCGATATCCAGCCCGACCAGATCGACGGTTTTCTGACCCGGGTGAATGGCGATGCTGCGGTGACGAAATCCGAAAATGCGCCGATGCTGCGGGGCGTGATCACCCGGATCAACGGCAAGCCTGCGCGCGATGTGGGCGGGGAACACTGGGTTCTGACCGGGGATCGCGGCGTGACCTATTCGGCACTGCCGCCATCGAATGCGACAGTGACGGCCGGTGCATGGTGGCCCGAGGATTACACCGGCCCGCCGCAGATCAGTTTTGCCGCGGAAGAGGCCGAAGAGATCGGCCTGAAACTGGGCGACACATTGACCGTCAACGTGCTTGGGCGCGACATCGAGGCAGAGATCACCAGTTTCCGGTTGGTGGATTTTTCGACCGCCGGGATGGGGTTTGTGCTGTCGATGAACCCGACCGCACTGCAAGGCGCGCCCCACACTTATATTTCAACGGTTTACACGACGCCTGACGCCGAGGCGGCGCTGTTGCGCGATGTGTCGCGCACCTACCCCAACATCACGGCGATCCGGGTACGTGACGCGGTGGACCGGGTGACCGAGGCGCTGAGTGCAATCGCGCAGGCAACTGCCTGGGCTGCGTCGGTAACGCTGTTGACCGGGTTTGTCGTGTTGATCGGTTCGGCTGCAGCGGGCACGCGCGCACGGATCTATGAGGCGGCGCTGTTAAAGGTGCTGGGGGCGTCGCGCGGGCGGATCCTGTTCAGTTTTGCGCTGCGTTCGGCCTTGCTGGGGGTGGCGGCAGGCGCGGTTGCGGTGCTGGCGGGCGCGGTTGCGGGTTGGGCGGTGATGGTCTGGGTGATGGAAGCGGATTACAGGTTTGAACTCGCATCGGCCATTGCCATCGTGCTTGGCGGAGTGTTGGCCACGTTGCTTGCCGGGCTCGCCTTTGCCTGGGGGCCGCTCTCTGCGCGGCCAGCGCAAGTCTTGCGCGCGCAAGACTAGCTGCGCAGCAGCGGGCCGTGGGTCACCGCAGTTCGCCTTCGCCTGGGAGAACAGGGCGACGTGCAAACGGTCCGGACAAGGCAATACGCATCATTCGGCGTTGTTTGCCAGCCATTCCATCAAAGCCGGTCGCGCGCTTTCTTCGCCCGCTGACCGGGCGGCCTCGATCACCGCGCGTGCGCCACCAAGATCGACGCGGCGCAGCAGTGCCTTGACCGGCCCAATCGATGCCGGCCGCATCGACAGCGCGCGCAAACCAATCGCTGCCAATGCCAACGCCTCGATCGGCCGACCGGCATCTTCGCCGCAAAATGACAGCCGGGTTCCTGACGTAGCACAGCGCTGCACCACAAGTTCGAGAAACGACAGGAATGACAGGTTCAGCGAATCATACCGCTTGCGAACACGTTCATTCTCGCGATCGGCCGCAAAGAAGAACTGTTTGAGGTCGTTTCCGCCGATCGAGATGAAGTCGGCCAGATCAAAAAACGCCTGTGGTGCATAGGCAAGGCTGGGGGTTTCCAGCATCGCGCCGATTTCGATCTTGTCAGGCACCAGATGGCCCAGGCTGCGTTCGCGGTGAATTTCGCGCATCGTATGCGACCGCGCCTGCATGAATTCGCCATGTTCCGAGATGAACGGAAACATGATGCTCAGCGCCCGGCCGTTCGCTGCCCGCAGCAGCGCCTGCAACTGCATGCGCAGTACGCCGGGTTTGTCCAGCCCGACCCGGATCGCGCGCCAACCCATCGCCGGGTTGGGTTCGTCGTTTGGCTTCATGTAGGGCAGCACCTTGTCGGACCCGATATCAAGGGTGCGGAACGCAACGGAGCGGCCTTTGGCCGCGTCCATCACCTTGCTATAGGTTTGCGCCAATTCGGCCCGTTGCGGCATCCGGTTGCGGATCAGGAACTGCAATTCGGTGCGAAACAGTCCCACGCCTTCGGCCCCTGATCCTTCGAGGCTGGGCAGATCGGCCATCAAGCCTGCGTTCATCATAAGGCTGATCGTTTGGCCATCGCGCGTTGTGGCGGGAAGGTCGCGCAAACTGGCATAGCGTTTCTGCGCCTCGGCCTGCATGGCGATCTTGTCGCGAAAGGACCGAGCCACGGTTTCGTCGGGGCGCAGGTGCACCAGCCCCTGATCGCCGTCCACCAGAATCGGGTCGCCGTTCAACGCTTCGGTGGTTATGCGTTCGGCATGGATCACAAGCGGAATGGCCAGCGCGCGGGCGACGATGGCCGCATGACTGCCGACAGAGCCTTCTTCCAGCACCACGCCGCGCAGTTTGCGGCCATATTCCAGCAATTCTGCCGGACCGATATTGCGCGCCACCAGGACCGGGTTTTCCGGCATCTCGGCACCCGTGTCGGCCCCTTGCCCCGTCAGGATGCGCAACAGCCGGTTCGACAGATCGTCCAGATCGTGCAGCCGTTCGCGCAGATAGGCGTCGGGCACCTGTTCCAGGCGGTTGCGGGCGGCGGATTGTTCCTTTTCCACGGCCGCTTCGGCGGACAGCCCGCGCTGGATGTCCTCTTCCATCCGGCGCAGCCAGCCGCGCGAGTGAGCGAACATCCGGTATGCCTCAAGGACCGCCTTTTGATCCTTGTCGAGGCTTTCGGCGGCCAGAAGGTCATCGACCGACACCCGCAACTCGCCCACCGCCGCGCGGATGCGGTCGATTTCGGTCAGCGGGTCATCTGCAACCGGGTTGGTCACCACGACGCGCGGCTCGTGCAGCCAGACGCGGCCCTCGGCAGCGCCTTCCTGCCCGGTGCCGCCCCGGATCAGAACGGGCTGCTTGTGCTTGGCCCCCATAGCCCCGCCTTCGCCAGCAAAGGCCCCAAGCTCGGTCATCTCGGCCAACACCATGGCGACCACGTCCAGCGCGTCGATCTCGTCATCGGAATAGGCGCGGGCCAGCTTGGACTGTACCACGAGCACGCCCAGTTTTTCGCCGACCCGTTGGATAGGCACCCCCAGAAACGACGAGAAAATCTCTTCTCCGGTTTCGGGCATGAACCGAAAACCCTTTTCAGCGGGCGCATTCGCGGTATTCACTGGCTGGCCGAGACGCGCGACGCGGCCCACCAAACCCTCGCCCAGCTTCATGCGGGTCTGGTGGACGGCGGCCTTGCGCAGGCCTTCGGTCGCGCAAAGCTCCAATGTTTCGGCGTCGCGGAACAGATAGATCGAGCAAACCTCGGCCTGCATCGAATCCGCTATCAGGTTCGTGATCCGGTCAAGCCTGTCCTGGCCCTTTCCGGGTATGGCGAGGCTATCGCGCAAACGGCGCAGCAGCTTGCGACTGTCGCTCTCGGTCCGTTCTGGCATGGTCCCCCGGCTAGGTCAGGCCGCCTTTTCCAACTCGAAGGCATCATGCAGGGCTTGGACCGCCAGTTCCATGTATTTCCGGTCGATCAGCACCGAAATCTTGATCTCGGAAGTGGTGATGACCTTGATGTTGATATTCTCGGCGGCCAATGCCGCGAACATGGTGGCCGCAACACCTGCGTGTGACCGCATCCCGATGCCCACAACAGACAGCTTTGCCACCTCGGTGTCGCTGACCAGATCGGCATAGGCGAATTTTCCGGCATCGCGTGCCTCTTCGATGGCCTTGCGGGCGCGGGCGACCTGATTGGTCGGGCAAGAGAACGTCATGTCAGTGTAGGGGCGTTTGTCGCCGGTCGTTTCAATCTCTGAGATGTTCTGCACGATCATGTCGACATTCACCCCCGCATCGGCCAGCGGACCGAAGATGGCGGCAGCAATTCCGGGGCGATCCTCGACCTTGACCAAGGTCATTTTCGCCTCGTCGCGGGAATAGGCGACGCCAGACACAACTTTCGATTCCATGATTTCATCCTCGTCGCAGACCAGCGTTCCAGAATTCTCGTCGGTATTTTCAAAAGACGACAGCACCCGCAGCCGCACCTTGTAGCGCATGGCCAGTTCAACCGACCGGGTTTGCAAGACCTTGGCCCCAAGCGATGCCAGTTCCAGCATTTCCTCGAAGGCGATCCGGTCCAGCTTGCGCGCCTTGGATGTGATGCGCGGATCGGTGGTGTAGATGCCATCTACGTCCGTATAAATGTCGCAGCGTTCCGCGTCAAAGGCGGCGGCAAAGGCGACGGCCGTGGTATCGGACCCGCCGCGACCCAGCGTCGTTACGCGGCCTTCGGGGCTGACACCCTGAAAGCCCGCAACGACGGCAACCCTGAAACCTTCGGCGAATTTTGCATCGATGTTTGCGCGCGGGATTGCGACGAACCGGGCCGAGGAATGGGCGGACGTGGTCTGGATCGGCACTTGCCAGCCCTGCCAAGACCGTGCGGGGATGTCCATTTCCTGCAGGGTCAAGGCCATCAGGCCGGCCGTCACAATCTCGCCAGAGGAAACCACCGCGTCATACTCTCGGGCATCGAACAGCGGCGAGGTCTGTTCGACCCAGCTGACCAGTTCATTGGTCTTGCCGGACATGGCCGAGACGATGACGATTACGTCATAACCCCGCTCCACCTCGCGCTTGACCTTTGCCGCCGCGTTCTTGATGCGCGCAAGGTCGGCCACCGATGTGCCGCCGAATTTCATCACCAGAAGCGGCATCCGTAACTCCCGCGGCCCTGCCCCATGTTGCCGGGCTTCTTAGTGGTCGGTTCGGCCAAGGGCAAGGGGCCGGGTCAAAGCGGGAGGTCCCGCCCGTCCCAGGTCTGGAAACAGCCGGTGTTGGCCAGGGACAGCGCGTCGAAGCGCGCCATCAGGCCGCCCGCCGCCTCGTCCGCCGAAATGTCGGCATCGTTGCTACCCATGTCGGTGCGGACCCAGCCGGGGTGATAGATGCCAACCGCGACGCCAGCCGGTTTCAGGTCGGTGGCGAGGTTGCGGCCAAGGTTCAGCACGGCGGCCTTTGACGCGCGGTAGATATAGCTGCCCCCCGGCGCGCGGGTGCTGGACGCCATCTGCGACGAGATGATGGCGATCTTGCCACGCGCTGCGAGAACGTTCGGCAGCAGGGTTTGGATGGTCAGGAACACGCCCATCACGTTGACGTTAAAGCTGTCGGCCCACAGGGCAGGCTGATAGCCCGTGTTGATCGTCTGGCCCCGGTCAAGGTAGACGCCGGCATTGCACACTAGAAGGTCCAGCGGGCGGTCGCCTAGGGCTGGTCCGAGGGTGGCGATGCTGTCTGGATCGGCGAAGTCGGCTTGCAGCCATGAGCCGGTGTCGGGGGTGCCGATGCCGGGGACCGGGTGGCGGGTGGTGCCGATCACGGTATCGCCACGCGCCGCGCAGGTGTCGAACAGGGCGAGGCCGATGCCCCGCGTTGCACCGGTAATAAGGGTGGTCATTCGAAGGCCTCCTTGTTCGGGTTCAGGGCGCGCCACCCGATGTCGCGGCGGCAGAAGCCATCGGGCCAGTCGATGGCATCGACCATGGCATAGGCGCGGTTGCGCGCCTCGATCAGGGTCGCCCCGCGCGCGGTCACGTTCAGAACGCGGCTGCCGTTTGCGATGATCTGGCCGTCCTGTTCGCGGGTGCCTGCGTGAAACAGCATGTGAAAACTGTCTTCGGGCAGGGCGCCGGGCAGACCGATCGCGGTGCCTTTGGCATAGGCATCAGGATAGCCTTTCGCCGCCATCACCACGGTCAGCGCGTGATCGTCCGCCCAGTTGACCCGTGCCTCGTCCAGCCGCCCCTCGGCACAAGCCAGCATCAGGTCCAGCGCCTGTGCGCCGAGCCGCATCATCAGCACCTGACATTCGGGGTCGCCAAAGCGGGCGTTGTATTCGACCAGCCGCGCGTGACCATCCGCGATCATCAACCCCGCATAAAGCACCCCCTGATATGGCGTGCCGCGTCGGGCCATTTCGCGGATCGTAGGCGCGATGATCTCTTGCATCGCGCGCGCGGCAATGGCGTCGCTCAGCACGGGGGCCGGCGAATAGGCGCCCATTCCGCCGGTGTTCGGGCCGGTATCGCCGTCAAAGGCACGTTTATGGTCCTGCGCAGTGCCGATTGGCAGGGCGTGGGTTCCATCGGTCAGGACAAAGAAGCTCGCCTCTTCGCCCGCCATGAACTCTTCGATCACAACGCTTGCTCCGGCCGCGCCAAACGCGCCGCCCAGCATGTCGTCAATTGCGGCATGCGCCTGCGCCAGCGTCATCGCCACCACAACCCCTTTTCCCGCCGCAAGACCGTCGGCCTTGATCACGATGGGCGCGCCTTGTGCCTGCACATAGGCGTGGGCGGCGTCCGGGTCGACAAACCGCGTGTAGGCTGCGGTCGGCGCGGCACAAGCATCGCAAATCTGCTTGGTGAACGTTTTGGACGCCTCGAGTTGTGCTGCCGCCGCCGAAGGGCCAAAGGTCACCAAACCTGCCGTGCGCGTCGCATCGGCGACGCCTGCCGCAAGCGGGGCTTCGGGTCCGATGATCACGAAATCGATGGCGTTTTCTTCGCAGAACACCACCACGGCTGCCCCGTCCAGAATGTCGATATCGGCACATTCCGCCAGCAACGCAATCCCGGCGTTGCCCGGTGCCACAATCAGGCGGTCGCATTTCGGGTTTTGCTTGACCGCCCAGGCAAGGCTGTGTTCGCGCCCGCCGGACCCGAGGATAAGAATGTTCATGCCGCACCCCGCTTGGCCTTTGAATGGGGGCGTTCTAGGGTGATCACACCAAGGAGGCAACCGCCATGAACCTGATCGACGACCCCCTGCCGGGCAACAGCCCCGAATTCACAGTCTCGGAACTGTCGGGCGCTGTCAAAAGAGTGATCGAAGGCGAATTCGGCCTTGTCCGGGTGCGGGGCGAGGTTGGCCGGGTGTCGCGGCCTGCGTCGGGGCATCTTTACTTTGCGCTGAAGGATGACCGGGCCAGTCTGGATGCGGTATCCTGGAAAGGGCAGGTCGCCAAGATGCAGGTCCGCCCCGAAGAAGGGATGGAAGTCATTGCCACAGGGCGCATGACGACTTTTCCCGGCCAGTCAAAGTATCAATTGATTGTCGAGGATGTGGCCCTGGCAGGGGCCGGCGCCTTGATGGCCCTGCTGGAACGGCGGCGTATGGCGCTGGCGGCCGAAGGGCTGTTCGATGCGCTGCGCAAAAAGCAGGTTCCGTATCTGCCGTCGGTGGTCGGCGTGGTCACCTCGCCCTCTGGTGCGGTGATCCGCGACATCCTGCACCGGCTGCGCGACCGCTTTCCGCGCCATGTCCTGATCTGGCCGGTGGCGGTGCAGGGGCAGGCCTGCGCAGCCGAGGTTGCGGCGGCCATAACCGGTTTCAACGCCTTAGGCCCCGGCGGTCCGATCCCGCGCCCGGACGTGATCATTGTGGCGCGGGGCGGCGGCTCGCTTGAGGATCTGTGGGGTTTCAACGAGGAAGTCGTGGTGCGCGCGGCGGCGGGTTCGCGCATTCCGTTGATCAGCGCTGTCGGGCATGAAACCGACACCACGCTGATCGACTTCGCTGCGGATCTGCGCGCGCCAACGCCGACGGCCGCAGCCGAATTGGCCGTTCCCGTGCGGCTCGACCTTTTGGCGGGGCTTGACGGGCGGGCGGCGCGGCTGTCTGCGGCGGTTGCGCGCGGGATGGCGCTGCGGCGGCAGCGGGTGGCCGATCTCGCGCGCGCGCTGCCACGGCTGGACGGGTTGCTGGGGGGACCACGCCAGCGGCTTGATCTTTGGGCCGGACGGCTGGCGGGGGCCCTGGGCCTGGCTTCTGCGCGCAAGCGGGCGGGGTTGGGGGCACTTGCGGCGCGATTGCGACTTGATCTGCTGGCCGGGCTGATCGTGCGACGGCGGGATCGGCTGGCCCTTGCCTTTGCCGCGCTGGATACCCGGATTGACCGGCAACTGGTCGGTGCGCGCAACGGCCATGACAAATGGTCGTCCCGGCTGGACCCGGCGATGGCGCGGCTGCTGGCTGACACCTTGCGCGAAACACGTCGCGGTCGTGACCGGCTGGCGGCCTTGGATGCGCGCCTGCAGATGGCCCCTGCGCGACGGTTTGCGGCTTTGGGCGACCGGCTTGACCGGCTTGACCGGCTGCGTCAGACGCTCGGCCCGAACGAGACGCTGAAACGCGGTTTTGTCATCGTGCGCGGCGACGGGCTGGTCATGACGTCCCGTGACGCTGCGGCACGGGCTGGAACGCTGGAGTTGCAATTTCATGACGGCCGGTTGGCGGGGCGCGTGGCCCTCTCTGAAAAACCGTCCAGAAAACAGCGGACCATCAGCGAACCGGAACAGGGAACCCTTTTGTAGTCGATGCGCGGTTTCGCGCGCGTAAGGCTGATCCGACCTGCCGACAAGTACCCCGCAAGCCTTCAAAAGACCCGGGGCCATTCACTTGCACGCCACGCCTTGGTTCTGGATTGTCAGACGCCAACCGCCGGACCGGCACAGGGCATCGGACCCGACGACTGCTCTACCTCGTTCAACGGCAGGCTTTCGACGTCCCCGACAAAACGCGCCACAAGTCCGGCGGCTTGCCTGTAGAAGTTCCAGCATTGCGGCTGACTGTCGTTTTCATAGACAAAGCAGATCGCGCCCTCGTCTTCATACCAAGTGCCATCACGGCATTCGTCAGCCGTGAACGCCCAGACGACGCGGCGGCCAGGCAGGTATTGTTCAATGCCCCAGATGGCACCGTCACGCGCATAGGTCAGGGTCTTGCCGGTCGCATAGGCCTCGAACTCGGCGGCTGTCATTTGTTGCTCGGCAAACGCCGAACTGGACACCGAACTGGACAGCAAACACAGCATCAAGGACAGACGGCGCATCGCAGGCTCCTGGGTTAGATGTTCAATGTGCCTGAACTTCTGGAAGATGCCAGTCACGGATTGGGGAGTGCTGCCCGCCACCGCGCAAGATGCGGCTTTATGGCGCGGTGCCATACCGGGGGCACCAAAGCCAGCACACAAGCCACCGGCAATGGCCACGGCAGACGCGGAGCGTCCTGCGCATCAGGCAGCCGCAACGCCGGGTAGGGACGCGACGGATGCGCATGATGGTCAGAATGACGCGGTGCGTTCAGCATCAGACGCGCGGAAAACCAATGCGCTGCATTCCATGAATGCTGTGGACCGACAGGCTCCAGCCGCCCATCCGGCTGCACGGCGCGAACCAACCCGTAATGCTGTACATAATCCGACAGAAACAGTTGCATCTGCGCATGCGCCGCCAACCCCAGCCAGCACAGCAACCCCGCCCAACCGGCCAGTGCGTACCCACATGCCAATGCCGCCAGCGCCCCACCGATGTAGATTGCGTATGGATGCAGCCGGCCCGCCCGCCGTGCCCGCTCTGCCACATATCCCGCACGAAAGCTGCCGACCCAGGCCCGCAAGATGAACCGCCAGAACCCCTCGCCGCGCCGCGCCGTGTTCGGGTCGGCCCTTGTCGCAACAAACCGGTGATGGACCAGCCGATGCGATGACGCGTGATGCCCCAAAAGCAGACTGCAGTAGACTGCAACGCCCAGCCGGAACAGGCCCGGCTGGCCGCGATGGATCATCTCATGCGCCGCAGGATGCGCCACTTGTCCCATCCACAACCCTGCCGCTACAAACAACATCGCACGCTGCACCGGATCCAATTGTGACGGCCCGGCGATTGCCCAGACACCCATCGGCATCAGCACGAATTGCCCCAGCGCCAGACCCACCAGCAACACATCCGCCGCAGGAAACTCCACGCCCTCCGGCGCGTCGGCCAGCCCCTGGCGGATGGCAAGGTCAAGCACCACCGACAGACCAGCCATGTAGAACAACCCCAGCAGCGGCCAGAAACCTCCAAGAATGATACCGGCCGCGAACACCGCCAGCGGGCTTGCGGCGGCCAGGGCAAACGTGCTGACACCATATCCTCTCATCGTCATCAGCTTATCACCCGGGCATGCGGCGAAAAAGCGGCGGTCCGTCGCAGTGCCTTTCCCTTGCTGATCGAAATCGCTAGGAAAAGCAGGGGCAGTGGCAAGGGGCACCGATGTCGTTCTTCAAGAAACTTCGCGACCGGTTGTTCCGGTCTTCCGACAAGATCGGCGAAGGGCTCGAATCGCTGGTTGCACAGACCGAGCCACCCCACGATCCGGCTGATCAGGCCGATCAGCCGCGACTGCTCGGGCGCCTGTTCGGATCGGATGCGCCACGGCGGGTGCTGGACGACGAGATGCTGGAAAGCCTCGAAGAAGTGCTGATCAGTGCCGACATGGGGGTGGATACCGCACTGAGGGTGACGGCAAACATCGCCGAAGGCCGTATGGGCAAGCGCATTTCGACACCAGAATTGCGCAGCGCCCTGGCGGCTGAAATCGCGCGCATCATGACGCCGGTTGCACGTCCCCTGCCGATTTACGGGCTGAAACCGCAGGTCATTCTGGTCGTAGGCGTCAATGGATCGGGCAAGACGACCACGATCGGCAAACTCGCCAGTCAGTTCAAAGCCGCCGGCAAATCCGTGATGATCGCGGCCGGTGACACGTTCCGCGCTGCCGCCGTCGAACAGTTGCAGATCTGGGGGGACAGGGCCGGGGTGCCGGTGATGACCGCGCCCGAAGGGTCCGATCCCGCCAGTCTTGCCTTTGACGCGATGGAACGGGCCAGCCGCGACGGAGTGGACCTGCTGATGATCGACACCGCAGGCCGGTTGCAGAACCGGGCCGATCTGATGGAAGAACTGGCCAAGATCGTCCGCGTCATCCGCAAAAAGGATCCCACCGCGCCGCATAACACGATTCTGGTGCTGGACGCGACGACCGGACAGAATGCTTTGTTGCAGGTTGATATCTTTCGCAAGATTGCCGATGTGTCGGGTCTTGTGATGACAAAGCTGGATGGCACCGCCA